>DASCMS010000071.1:0-16065 GCA_036011085.1 Candidatus Latescibacterota bacterium | reverse complement strand
CACCGTCCTTGGCGAAGCCCACCATCGAAGGCGTCGTACGACCCCCCTCCGAGTTGCTGATCACCTCTGGCTCGCCGCCCTCCATCACCGCCACGCACGAATTCGTCGTACCCAGATCGATGCCGATTACCTTGCCCATTCGTCTCTTCTACCTACGCCTTTCCATCGGAGTCAGCTTGTTGATCGGAATCAACTTGTTGATCGGAGTCAGCCTTCGCCGCACTGACGACGACCCGTGAGGGACGTACGACCCGGTCGTTGAGCCTGTATCCCTTTTCCATCTCCTGAATGACCGTTCCCGGGGGATGCTCATCGCTCGGCACCTGGACAAGCGCCTCGTGAAGGTTTGGATCGAAGGGCTGGCCCTCCGCCTCGATCTCGATCAGGCCATAGCCACCGAGGATGTCGGTGAACTGCTTGAAGATGATCTCCATGCCTTGCCGGAAGGAACCGACGTCCTCGGTCTCCTGACCGAGAGCCCGCCTGAAGTTGTCGAGCATGGGTCCCACCTGGAGCAACACATCGCGCAGCGTGTCATCCCGCGTCTCGGAACGCATCTTCACGGTCCGCTTGCGGAAATTATCGAGTTCTGCCGCCGCGCGCAGATACCGGTCCTGGCTT
Source organism: Candidatus Latescibacterota bacterium (assembly GCA_036011085.1). Taxonomy (GTDB): domain Bacteria; phylum Latescibacterota; class UBA2968; order UBA8231; family UBA8231; genus UBA8231. Next base: position 15,444 of record DASCMS010000071.1, on the reverse strand, counting down.
GCGGCAGCCTCGGTGCGCGCCGACTCGAGCTCGGTCGGTTCCTCGGCTGCTGCCGGGGATTCCTCTTCTGCTCCGCCCGCCTCTTCGACATCCGGTGTGTCGGCTTCGACCTCGGTGCCCTTGTCGATGTCCTCTTCACTCATCTCTTGTCAGTCTTCTAGCAGAATTGTTGATGCAATGTGTGTGGACGCATGCGGTGTGGGACGCGTACAGCCGATTGCTGGCTGGTCAGGCGACCAGATCGGGGGCACGGGAGGCAGCGTAATTCACCAGAGCGACGACGCGGTCATATGGCATCCGGGTGGGGCCCATGACACCGATGACTCCAATGGCCCCATGGACCTGGTAACTGGCCGTCACCAGACTGCACAGGTGCAACTCGTGCAACTCATTTTCGTCACCGATCGTGACGACGACGCCCTGGCGATCCGAGAGCAGACCGGCGAGCGCCTCACGATGCTCCACCAGATCGAACAGGTCGGCCACGTCCGAGGCATCACGGAATTCGGGTTGGACGCAGATATTCCGCGCTCCGGCCACGTGCAGCAGATCCTTCGAGGGTGCTGCCATCGTCTCGATCTCTTCGACGACAGCCCGCAGCAGCGCCGGTTCGAAGCCAGTGCCCAGTTCACGGATGCGCTCGCGGACCGTGGCCCGCACCTCCCAAACGGTCAGCCCCGCCAGTCGCTCGTTGAGGCGGACCGAAACCCCGGCGACCTCGCGGGGGTCGGCCGTGGTCCCCACTTCTATTACGAGGCTGCGAACCGGCCCCGTCTCGAGCGAGACAACCAGGAGCATGCGGCTCTCGGCCAGCCGTACCAGTTCGAGATGGTCGATACGCACCTGCTCGAAGCGGGGCGCCAGCACCAGTCCGAGTTGCATCGACACGCCGCCGATGATCTCCGCCAGCTGCCCGTGGATCTCGTCGGCGGAGACCTGCTGCAGTCTGGCTTCGATCTGATACCGCAGGCTGCCGAGCTCTCTACTGCCCCCCACGGGCTCGTTGCCGAGAGCGTGAGTGGCGTAGAATCTGTACGCCTTGTTGGTCGGCATGCGCCCTGCCGAGGTGTGCGGCTGGTGCACGAAGCCCTTGTCCTCGAGACTGACAAGCGTCTTGCGAACCGTCGCCGGACTGACATCCAGACGCTCCCGTTCCAACAGACTGGCGGAGCCCACGGGCGCACCGAAATCGACATGAGCGCGTACGAGAGCGGCCAGTACCTGCTCTTCTCGATCGCTCAGGACCTCACGAACCACGGGTCGCATCCTGAAGGGTCTGCATCCTGGAGACCTGACCTGTGGGGCCCTGCCTCGTCGGGGAATCGTGCCTAACCAGTTCAAAATAAGGGGGTTGGCCATCGGGTGCTGCACCTCGAGGCCAGACTGCCGAAAGTAACGCGACGGACGAGCATGTCAAGGCTTGTCAGACAGAGACCAGGCGGCGACTGCTGCATCGGGGACGCGGGTCCCGACCACGTGCATTGCCAGCAGCAGCGCCCCGAGGAGAGCCGAGACCTGTGGCACCCTCAGGTCCAGGGCAGTATGCCCCGCTCCTGCCATCAGTGGACGACGGAGAGCGTCGAGTTCGGCGAACACTCCGCCCGTGCAGGCGACTGCGACGGGCGCCGGCATACAGAGACGCCCCGCGACGGCAGCCACCTGGGCACCCAGGGCGCGCACCGGAATCGATGACCTCGACTGCGACCTGATCTCCCGATCGTGCGGCGGCGAACACGGCGGGACACGCTTCGGCGATTCGTTCACGGCTCAAGCCGCCGCCGTACACACCGGCGATGATCTCGTCCCACTCACTCAAATCGAGTACTTCGAGCAGATCTTTCCGCAGCTGTGTGGTCGGACCGCTGCCGTCCAGGGCTCGCAGGCCCGGCGGACACTCTCGAGCACGAGCCAGTAGGCGCTCCCCTCATCCCCCAGCACGGGATCCCACCCTCCAGCGCGTGCCTCTTCCCCGGATGCGTTGCGGCCCAGTACCATGGATCCGGTGCCGGCAATGCAGACGATCCCCGGAGAGCCGCAATGAGCGCCCTCCAGAGCCGTTCGCGCGTCTGTCACCACGAGAATACTCTCAGCCAGGACCCTGCTCTCCAGCTCCCCCTTCAGAGCGACCTGCTCCGCCAGCCGCCCGGCTCCCGCAACACCGGCACACAGCACCGCCGGATGCGTCGACACCGACGTATAGGGTCAAGGCGGTTTCCTCAACAGAAAGAGGGGGATCGACCGTATGGTCGATCCCCCCGAAGATATGCGACGGCATGCTGCAGGATCGTGCCTGCCGATCACGCCACCGTGGGTTGGTGGGTCAGGTTCAGGCGGATTCGTCGATGATGGACTGCGCCGTCTGCGTGCGCACGTCAGCCTGATCGTAGAAACCGTTCGCCGCCCGCTCACGCGACTCGGCGACGCGATCCTCCCGGACGTCGGGAACGTCCGCCATCTGCCGCTGTGCGGTACGCACTTCCGCTACCTCATTGACGACGGGGCGTATGCCATCCGTGTCGAGCATGGCGCCGGCGATTTCACGGCGAACATCCTCTGAGTTGTAGAAGCCTGACTGCACCCGCTCCCGGATCTCACCGATCCGCGGGTTGACTGTCTCTGGTGTCGCCTTCAGCGTTTCCGTCAGTTCCGCCGCGTCCTGTGCCGGACGCGAAATCTCGACGGAGTCGTCGCCCTGCCCCACCTTGTTGCGGGGTCGAGCGGCATCGGTGCGCTGATTGGGCTGGGAAACCTTCTGCAGGTTCGGTAACCCGTCGATGCGCATGATTCTGTTCCTTCGCTCTGAGTTGCGAGAGCAAACCCGCTGGTGCAGGATGCTGTCGCCCTACCGCCTCTATCTCTACTTATCGGCGGTTCGCCGGGAAACTTTAGCCCAATATACCCAGGGCCTCAGAAACGGACAACCAGGATATGGAGTCGTCCCGGGGAGAGTTCTGCTGTAGGATCGGGGAGAAGGGCTCGGTCAGCGCAGATTGTCCACAAACCGGGATTCCTGCGCGGCGGGCGGGCGTCCGTAGCCACGAGATGCACGTCGACCGGTGCGGACTTGCCTGAGTTGGCGCCGCGTCTCGCCCAGCAAGCCGCGGGCGGCCCGCTCACTCTGATCCCGCAGGTCGAGGACCGACTGGATCGTGTGCCGGAGACACTCGGTGCGCTCTGCCACCTCCGGCTGCTCACGTTCGAGCCGTATCAACTCTACCGGCAGGCGAGTGTGACGCGCGCGGACGGAGTCCATCAGGGCCCTCATGCGGCCCGTGGAGGCGTTGAGACCCCGCAGATCGTCATCACGCAAGCAGTCGCGTTGGGCGACGCCTTCGCGGTACATGGACTGGTAGTCCTCACACTGCTCGTCGAGGATCTCCAGCAGCTGCTGCAGCTTGTCAGGCGCCATCGGTGTCATCCGGTCAGTGCCACCGTTGGGCGATGGCTCACCGGTGGGCCCTCAGGGCCCTGCGCCGAGACTTTTTCCCAGGCTTCGAGCAAATTGTTGAACAATTCGATCACTTCCTCGATGGCGGCACGATCGAGGTGGGTGTTGGCGTGCACCAGTCGACGATAGCAGTACAGGTACAGCCGCTGCAGGTTCTGAGCCAGTTCATTGCCGTCATCGAGCAGCTGCTGGTCGAGGGCATACATGAGCTCCAGGATGGTATCCTGGGAACGGATCAGGCTGTTGCCTTTGCCCTCCATATCCTTCTCGTCGAGCTGCATCAGGGACCGGCGCATGAAACGCACCGCACCCTGGTAGAGCAGGACGATGAGCTTGCCCTTGTTGGCGGTCTTGATCTGGACTTCGCTGTACTGCCTGTGTGCGGGTCGGTTCATATGGTATCTATCGGCTCCCTGAGGAATTCGCCCACGCCTTCTTTATCAGCCTCTGGACAGGCCGGCCAGCTGTGAGGTAAGGAAATCGCCCTGGGACTGCAAGGTCGCCAGCGTTCCCTCGAGAGAAGCGAACTTGCCGACGAGGTTCAGCCGCTTCTGCTCGACTCGCCGTTCCATGGCCGCAATCTGGTCCTGCATATTGTCGATGGTGTCGTCGATGGCGTCTTCGCGGGTCTTGAGAGTGCCGTCGAAGCTGTCTGTGATGAAGGACAGCGTATCATCCAGGATGCGGCCGACGCCGTACACCAGGTTGATCGTGCCGAAGTCACTGGTGCCTGTGACCTCCTCCGCGGTGGCAGTTACGCGCAGCGCCAGACCATCGGTCTTGTCATTGTCTCTGACACCGGTCAGAATGCGGCCGAAGCCGTCGGCTGTCTCGCCGTTGATCGTGCCCTGCACGTCGACACCGATGTGTTCGTCGGTGTCGATTCCGAGCTGCTCGACGGACTGAGTCACAGTGAAACCCGCCCGTTCGCCGAACGAATCGTGCCGCAACATCAGGAAGCCGTCCTTGTTCTCGGCCGTGATCTCCATCTGGAAGCGGCCTTCGTCTTCGACCTCCACGGAGCCGAAATCCAGTGTGCCATCACCTTCGTTCTTCTCGACCAGAGCGAGGGTCAGATTGCTCGGACCCACCTGATTGTCGGTGATGAGCAGACGTCCCTCGGAGTCGATATTGGCACTGACATTGTTGCCAAAAGCAGCACGCACGTCGGCCAGCAGGTCACCCACCGTAGCGGTATCGACATCGGCGATGGTGAACTCGCGCTGCACTGCCGTGCCGTCATGGGTAGTGCCCTGGATGCGGATCGTGTCGCCATTGACGGCACCGGCGCCGTTGATCTGTCCGAAGGTGGTGGATTCGGTGATCGCCGTCGTGCCATCCGTCGTGTTGGCCAGTGTCGCCCGCCGGACCTCAGCCACCTGACTGTTGAAGGCGGCGTTGATCTTGGCGACGATGTCGTCGGTGTCATCCCCGGCCTGCAACTGCACTTCGGCGAGTTTGCTGTCCCCCCCCGCCTCGGTGATCGTCACCGTCTGATCAGCGGCGATACCAGCACTCAGGTCGAGGCTGCCCAGCACTTCGGCGCGCGCCGCAGCTGTGGAGATGTCGACATCATAGTCACCGGCGGTGGTGCGCTCGTTGCTGCGCACGAACTCGATCTTGTTGTCCGTCGTCGAGCCCTCAGCGACGAACAGCTTCTTGACGCTTGCCAGGTTGTTGTCGAGGGCGTCTGTGAGACGTTCGTCGTCGATCGTCAACTGCCCCTCGCGATCGAAGGTGATGCCCATGAAGACCAGGGCATTGAATTCTCCTTCGACGGCGATACTGCCGTTGACCGCCGAACGCAGGCGCGACTGCACACCAAGCAGGGTAGAATCGCCGGCCAGCGGGCCCGCCGTCTCGGTGGCATCGTCGAAACGGAACTGTTCGGAGATCAGGTTCATCGCATTGTTGTATTCACCGACGAAATCCTCGAGTTGAGCACGCAGCTGTGACGTATCATCCTTGCTGACGCTGATTTCGATCGGCGTGCCTTCTTCGGTTGGCTCCCGTAACGTCATCGTCACGCCTTGTACAGCATCGGTGATCGTGTTCGTCGAGCGCCGCAGGGTGATCCCGTTGATGGTGACCTCGGCATCCTGTCCCGCCTGCAACTGGCCCAGAACCGTATCGATGCCGAGGATGGGATCGCGACCTTTGATCATGCCATCGGCGTCGATCAAGGGCTGCGAGAAGGCGTTGGGGACGGCGATCTGCTCGCCATTCACGTCGAGGACGGTATGTCCCATCATGTTGACGAGGACCCCCTCGTTGTTACGGGCGAACGTGCCGTTGCGGGTGTACTGGACGCCGTCCGGCGTCTCTACAGCGAAGAACCCTTTGCCCTTGATGGCCACATCGAACATGCCGCCGGTGCGTCGCAGAGGTCCCTGATCGAAGTCGGTCCAAACACCCTCGACACGGTTGATGCGCCAATCCGGATAGTCGCCGGAGAGACGCTTCTTGGACTCCTGCATTTCGCGCAGAAACATGGCGTCGCGTTTGAAGCCGGGAACCTCGGCATTGGCCAGGTTGTTGGCGATCGCCTCATGGCGACTGGACTTGGGCAGCATGCCCGACGCGGAGATGTATATGCCTTCGATCATTCTCGATCCCGTGGTCTGGTCCGGTGAAATCTGTCCCCTGTGCTCTTTGAGCAAGGGATGTGCCACTTCTACAGGGTTTCGACTGATTCCCGTAACTCTCTACATACACTTCAGTTACGGCCTTTCGAGAGCCGTGCCGGGAAGGGCTGTCTCAGGAAAGACTTTCCAGACCCGGCACGAACCGATTCCGACCCGGACAGACCGGGCCGATGCCAATCCGGCATCACGGTTGCCACCGACGGGGTGGGTTGCGAGCTTTCCCGCCTACCCCCTCCATCGGACAGGAGAAAAACTCGTGGCGAGGACCAAGAGCCAGTCACCTACCAGCCTGGGCCGGTGTCTCGCCCTGACGGCAGCGATCACAGCCTGTGCGACCACTGCGCCCGTCATCGGAGGGCCGACGCCAGATCCACCCTCCTCATCGTTCTCCGAGGCGCCCCTTCCTCACTACCTTGTCCGCCATGCCACAGAGCCGATCGTGGTCGACGGTCGACTCGACGAATTCGACTGGGCGGCGGCGCCGCAGATCAATGGTCTGGAGCGAATCCTCAACGACTACGGCCATGTCCTGCATGCGACGCGGGCTCGCATGGTATGGGACGACGATGCCCTCTACATCGCCTTCGCCTGCCGTGACCCGGACATGTGGGCCCTATATACAGAGGAAGACGATCCCATGTGGTCGGAGGAAGTCGTGGAGGCCTTCATCGATCCCGACGGCGACGGCCTCGACTACCTCGAGGTCGAGGTTAATCCCCTCAATGCCATCGTCGATCTGCATATCAGCTCGGTGCAACCGGCCTGGGTTTCGGCCATCGACTGGGACATCGCCGGACTCAGAACCGCCGTCGAGGTCCACGGGACCGTAAATGACAGCACCGACCTGGATGTCGGCTGGACGGTGGAGATGGCGATTCCCTGGTCGGCGTACTCGCCGACGATTGTCGGCGGCGGTCGACCGTCCGTCGGTGACCGCTGGCGGCTCAATCTCTACCGGATCGAACGTGGCGCCGGTGCCGGCGTCCGTGCCGCCCTGCGAGAACTCGAAGCCCGCAGCCGCCCCCTGCGCCGTCGTCTCGAGGAACTCGGCGAGAAAGAGTCTCTTGAGCGGACCCGCCTGGAGCAGCAACTCGAGCAGATACAAGCTGAGAGGGCTCCCCAGGACGAGGCCTACGAAGACCAGACCGAGTACACGGCCTGGAGTCCCACCTTCCAGCGCGGTTTCCACCACCCCGGTCGCTTCGGCGTCATCGAGTTTACCCCGTGAGCCGAGCCGGTCACCACCAGCTGTTGCTCCTGGTCCTCATCTCCCTGTTGCCGGCAACCGGGGGTGGCCAGGAGCGGCTCGAGGAGGATGCCGGTCAGGTCCGTGTCGGGCAGTTCTGGATCGACCGCTACGAGTATCCGAACATCGCCGGTCAGACGCCGAGGGTCGACGTCACCTGGGAGGAGGCCCGTCAGCTCTGTGCGGACCGCGGCCACCGCCTGTGCTCGGAGGCCGAATGGGAACAGGCCTGCCGTGGACAAGGCAATCTGGAGTTTGGGTACGGCGGCGAATTCGAACCACGCCGCTGCAACACTCCCTGGCAGGACGGCGACCGCTGGGTCCGTTCCGGGGGGCCGGCTGCCAGTGGCGACTATGAAGGCTGCAGCACGCCGGACGGTGTCCATGACATGATCGGCAACGTCTGGGAGTGGACGGATGGCTGGTACGACCGCGCCTCGGGCTGGCGGGTCGTCCGCGGAGGATCCTGGTTCCACAGCGTCAACTACTCGCGCGCCGATGGCCGCTACGGACGCCACCTGACACACGACTACAGCCTCGACCTCATCGGCTTTCGCTGTTGCCGTTCCGGCGAGTCGGGGGCCAGGGCGGACTAGGATCGTCTTTTGCTGAAACAGAACCTGCACGTTTCGTGCGTGCTCCACCACGTAGAGACTGCCTCGCCCTAATTGCCTGTTCCGCAGCTTATTATGAGTTTTTCATGAGTACATTCCTTACGTATAGACCAGGCGACAGGACGGCTGATTCTGCCTCTTCGAGGACGCCATGTGCCCGTCTGGCGTGTTGCCACATGCCATGACATCCAAGTCGATCCTCATCGTCCTGTTGGCCATGTCCGGGTCTTTTACGACAATTCTCGCCGTCCTGGGCTATGCCCTGGGACCGGATGTGCTGTCAGGGGCACGGACCCGCCAGGCCAGGACAAGTGACCGCGTGGCGGTGGCTCCCCCGGGACCGCAGCTGCGACGTCCACCTGAAGCAGAAGAGCTCTACGACGAGGAGGCGGATCGTCGTCTGCGGGGTATTCCTGATGTTCCCGATACCCCCTCGCCGCTCTCCGACATACCTGGCCCCCTGCCGCCGCCGGCTGCCAGGAAGGCCGAGATCGATGCCCTCGCCCGTGTCACCGAGCGGCGCCTGCAGGGCGTCGAACGAGCTCTGACTCGGCAGGTCAAGGCACTGAAGCAAAGCCGAGACGAGATGCTCGTAGAGTTCGCCGGCCAACTCGCCGCCATGTCTGTGGCGGAAGCGTCGGCGGAGCTCTCAGCCCTGGACGACGAGACCGCCGCCCTGACCCTTGGCTACCTGGGGGCGGCGCGGCGCGGCGCGATCCTGCGCACGCTGAAGCCGCAGCGCCGAACTGCCATCGAGAAGATCATCCGCCGACTCCCCGCTCGTTAGAAACAAGAAGGACTTTCTGCTATGAGCTCCCTATCCCCGGACCTGACCCACCCCGTGCCCAGAAGTGGCGCCGTGGTCGTGCCCGTCCTCGGCATGCACCGAAGCGGCACCTCGATGTTCACACGGGCCCTCGATCTTCTGGGAGTCAGCCTGGGTGAACCTCTCATGAAACCTCAAGCAGATAATCCTAAAGGGTTCTGGGAGAACGAGTTCTTCTATGAAGTAGATCTGCGTCTCCTACAGGCTATGGGGTGCCACGTGAGCGGCTATGGAACCCGGGACCAGCTGTTGAAGGTACCTGGGCTCTGCGGTCTGGTGGAGCGCTCGGATGAGAATCTGACCGTCGTCGAGAACTACCTGGCGGACCAGTTCGAGGGCCGCCCGTTCTGGGGATGGAAGGATCCGCGCAGCGTCCTGCTGTTCCCTTTCTGGCTCAGTAGCCTCGTCGAGTTGGGCTTCCGCAGAGTTCGGCCCACGGTGATCACTCGGCATCCGGCCAGCGTCGTCAGTTCCCTCGCGCGTCGCACCGACCTCGGGGCCCTGGCCCCCGCCCTGGGATGTTCGGTAGAAGACCTGGCTCTGCACATGTGGACGGCGTACAGCCATATCCTGCTGGATATCGTGGACGAGACCGGCTGCTTCGTCAGCCTGCACGAGTGGTATCTGGACGCCGGTTCGGCCCGGGATGAGTTGGCCCGATGCCGGGACTATCTCGGTCTTCCGGGCGATGAAGGCGCCATGAGAGCCGCTCTCGACTGGCTGGATCCCGGGGCCGTCCATCACCGCGAACCAGGTCCCCTGGAAGGACTGGCCGGGGCGGACGAGGCCCTGCTGCTGCACGAGGATCTCGCCGGCCGTGCCCGGGCTCAGCGGGCTGGCTGGCGGTTACGGTTCGCCGCGTAACAGCTTCTGCGGCAGCCCCATCAGGAGTCAGCGGCCAGTTCGTCGTAGATATCCTCTAGACGTTGCGCCTGCCGTAGAGCGTCGTATTCGGCCTCCACGTGGGCTCTGCCTCTTCGCCCCATTTCAGCCCAGTTCTCCGGTGCTCTCAGCATCTGCCGCAGGACATCCACAAGGGCGTCGATGTCTCCCTCTGGCGCCAGCAACCCTGACCCGCCATCGACGACGTACTCAGGGATGTCGGCGTGGGCTGTCGCCACCACGGGGACACCGGCAGCCTGGGCGTCGAGTAGAATCACCGGTGCCCCCCCTTCGGAGTCCCCGTCGTCGGCGGTTCGGCTCGGCGCCAGTATCATATCACAAGAGTCAAGTGCTTGTAGGACTTGCTTATACGTCATGACTCCAGACAGTTCTACCCGGTCCCCGAGCCCGGAATCGACGATGGCCTGCCCAATCAGGTCACGTTCGGGTCCGTCACCGATCATGGTGACTCTGACTTCGATGTTGGCAACCCCCTGCAAGGCCTGCCCCAGGGCTCGCAGTCCGTCCGGGAATCCCTTCTTCTGTCGGAAGTGACCGCACATCAGAATGTGCACCGGTCTGTCTCCGGCACCCCGTTCACGGAACGGGATCTGCCGGGTGTCGACACCGAGGTGGTGGACGCGGATCTTCTCGGGAGGGGCGCCAGCTGCCGCCACATGCCCTGCCATCGTCGCGCCTTCGGCCAGGAACAGCCGGCCCCGCTCGAAGAGCTCGACATACCGCCGGCGCCATTGCGGCAGGCGGGCGAAGCTGGTCGCATCGGCGCCGTAGAACGTCGTCAGCAGGGGCAGACCGGTACTCCTGATCGCCCGCAGACACCGGCAGCCCTGGTAGCCGAAGTGGGCGTGAACGACCCGGGCGCCGGCACGGCGGAGAATCCCACCATAGAACGGATATTGTCCCGTCCAGCGGCGTACGATCCGGTTGATCAGTCGTCGAGGCACATCCAGCCCTTCAGACGACCACAGGTCGGCCACGGGATACTGGTCGAGATTGCGGGCTTCCTGGGTCAGAACCACGGGACGCCAGCGCTCGAGCCAGGCGATCTGGTTGTAGATCCAGGAACCGCCGCCATCCCACAGGAAGGGCGTGGCACAATGGGCTACGACAGGCTTCTCTGCGTCGGCTGCCATCACCAGCCTCCAGACCCCTGCCTTTGACACGAATCAGGCCCCCGGCTATTCTCGGCCCTATGATCCGCCCCTTCCGTCCAGCAGACATCGACCGCCTGAAGGAAATCACCTCGATCTGCTTTGACGGGGTCTCCATCGACCGCAACATCGAGGAGAAATTCGGCCCCATCGGCGACCATGACTGGCGCTTCCGCAAGCTGCGCCATATCGACGCCGATGTGGCGGGTGACCACGCCCGGGGTGTCTTCGTTTTCGAGGAAGATGGCACGATCCTCGGGTATATCACGACGCGGCTCGACGCGGACAGCCGCATCGGCTGGATTCCGAACATGGCCGTCGATCCGGACTGCCAGGGACGGGGCCTCGGCCGACAACTGATGGAATACGCTCTCGAGTTCATGCGCACCGAAGGCATGGAAGCGGCCAAGATCGAGACGCTCGAGCAGAATGCGGTGGGCTCCCGGTTCTATCCGGATGTCGGCTTCGAAGATGTGGGTCGACAGATCCATTACCTGATGCGCCTGTAGAGGAAGGAAAAGCACCGAATGTCGGATCGACACAAGGAACTGGCAGCCCGCAAGGCTGTCGAGTACATCCAGGACGGCATGGTGGTCGGTCTGGGCACCGGCTCCACGGCCGAGTTCGCCATCCGGGCCCTGGGTGAGCGGGTCCAGGAAGAAGGTCTCGAGATCCAGTGTGTCCCCACCTCTGAGGCCTCGGCCGCTCTCGGTGAGCAGTTGGGGCTCGACGTCCAGAACTTTGAGGACAATCCCGTCGTCGACCTGACCATCGATGGGGCCGACGAGGTCGACCCGGAGCTCAATCTCATCAAGGGTCTGGGTGGCGCCTTGCTACGGGAGAAGATCGTCGCCGCTGCCAGCACCCGGGAGATCATCATCGTCGATCCAGGAAAACTCGTCGAGCGGCTCGGTACGCGCTCGCCTCTTCCGGTGGAAGTGATCCCCTTCGCCTGGGGCCTGGCAAAGATGCGGCTGATGGACGTTGCCCGGCGCGCCGAGCTACGCCGCGGTGATGATGGCGAGGAATATACCACTGACAACGGCAATTTCATCCTCGATTGCCACTTTCCGGACGGCATCGACGACGCTGCGAGCCTCGATCGAGCCATCGATGAGATCCCCGGTGTCGTTGAGAACGGCCTGTTCGTGAATCTGACCGACATCGTCGTCGTCGGCCTCGACGATGGCCAGTGCCGCGTTATGGAACGGCCTCGCTAGGAGCCAGCTGAACGCCGACTGCCTCGTCGTAGACCAGCTCGCCGCCATGGAAGCTGGTCAGGGCCAACAGTACCAGTCCCACCCCCCCCACAGTCACCCAGATCCACATGGATCCCGTCGCCACCCGGGGTCGCAACAGACGTGGCAGCCGTCCCAGCAGGGCGATGAGGAACAGCAGAAACGTCGCTGTGCCCAGATCCTCGTGCTCCTGGATGGCGGCAGCCACACCAGACTCACGGTAGCCGGCGGCGTCGGCGTTGCCGCTGACCACCGATGCGGCGGCACCTGCCGTGCCGGCCGCGAGCAGGGCATAGGCGATGCGGTGCCATGCCTGCCGATGCAGGAGCAGGGCGGCGGCATCGGTGACGACCGCCGCGCTGAGCAGAGCGATGGGGAAATGGATGAAGATCGGGTGCCAGGGCATCGAGTTCTGAGAGTAGCCGCGAACCCAGGCGCCGGCAAGTTGACCGCTGCCGCCGGGGCGGCTACTGTGGCTGACCTGTGACGACTGCACTGGCTCCCTCTTCCTCTCGCCGAGGCCCCCACCATGGCATCCGATGTCTACCACCACATTCAGAACCTGCCGCTGGCCGACACCCATGAACACCTGCGCAAGGAGGACGAGTGGGTCCAGGAAGGGCCGGCAGACGTGTTGTGTGACCTGTTCACGAACTATGTACCTGCCGATCTCTTCAGTGCCGGCGCCTCCGAAGAAGCCGTCAGGCAGCTCACGGATCCCGCCGCCGGCAGCGTCGCCGAGCGCTTCGCCGCCATCGAACCGGCCTGGCAGGCCATCCGCCACACGGGGTACGGCGAGGCCGTCCACATTCTCGCCAGCGAGGTCTACGGCATGGGATCCGATTGGGGTGTCTCAGAGGTCGAGGGCGCCGGGTCTCAGTTGGCCGAGTGGCGGCAACCCGGCGGTCGTCTCCGGTTGCTGCAGCAGGTGGGCGGGATCGATCACTGCCAGACGGATGATTTCTGCTGGCCCTGCCTGTCGGATGCATCCGGGCCGGATTTCTTCTTCTATGACATCAGCTGGGCCGGATTCTGCAACGGTCAGATCAACGCTGAAGAACTGGCAACTGAGACCGGCGTTACCGTCACCGACCTGGCAAGCCTGCGTCAGGCCATGGCGGCCATCTTCACCCGTCACGCGAGCCACGCCATCGCTGTCAAAGCCCAACACGCCTACAACCGGACACTGCAATGGCACGAGCGGACGGACGCCGAAGCGGAGGCGGTCCTGCAGCAGACGCTGCGCGGTGACGACGTCGCCGAGGACTCCCGTCTGGCCCTGGGTGACTGGTGCTGGGCCCGCGGCATCGAACTGGCCATCGAGCACGACCTGCCCTTCAAGCTGCATACGGGATACTACGCCGGCACCGATCGCATGCCGGTGAGTCGCATCGCCGCGGGCAATCTCTGTTCACTGCTGGGGAAATACCTCGACTGCCGCTTCGTCCTGATGCACATCGCCTATCCGTATTCCCAGGAGCTGGTGGCCCTGACCAAGCACTACCGCAACGTCTACGCCGACCTCTGCTGGGCCTGGTCCATCGACCCGTATTCGAGCCTGGACTTCGTGCGTCGCTTCCTGCACGCAGCGCCGTCAAACAAACTCTTCGCTTTCGGCGGTGACACCAGCTGGCCCACCAGCGCCGCAGCCTACGCCATCCAGGCGCGACGCTGGCTGACCCGCGCGTTGCAGGGGGAAGTCGACGACGGCCTGCTCTCGGAAAGCCAGGCCATCAGCGTCGCCTCCAGCCTGATGCGGGACAACCAGTACTGCTGTTTCCGCGTCGAGGAGAAGAAGAGCCAGGCCCGGTGACTGGAGCCTCGCGGCTCCAGCAGTTCATGCGGGTGTCGTCGAGGTGAGCATCGCCTTGAGATAGCCCATCGCGAAAGCCATACCCGCGTTCCACGGGGCCGCACAGTCCATCTGTGGGGCATGATCCGGGATCACGAGGCCGTCGTACTGATTCCGGTGCAGGATCCTGAAGATGCGCTCCACGTCCAGGTCGCCCTCGTCGATGAAGGTCTCGTGATAGTGGGGTACCCTGCCGCGGACATTGCGCAGGTGGATGTACTTGACCACACCCTTGCGAGTGTAGTTGTCGATGCACTCGTAGATGTCACCTGCACTCATCTCGGCCAGTGTTCCGATGCAGAATTCCAGCCCGTTGTGAGAGCTGGGATGGATTTCGAGTAGTCGCTGATACATCTCGTGCTGGTAGACGAGGCGGGGCTGGTTGCGGACCACGGGCAGCGGCGGATCGTCCGGATGCAGGGCCATCTGGACGCCGCACTCCTCGGCGACGGGAATGATTCGCTCCAGGAACCAGGCCAACCGCTCCCACAGCTCGTCGTGCGTGATCGTGGGTTCGTCTTCGTCCGGGGCCTCCTCGTCATACACCATGTTCCAGGCCATGCCTCGCTTCATCGGTGTCGTGACGAGGGGGTGGTCGGCACCGGCCATTCCCGGGGTCTCCGTGTCGCCGCGGGCAAGGGGGCGGGACAGGCGACCGGCGACGCCGGCGATGGAGAAGTTGTACCCCATGATGGGGATGCCTGCCCTGCCGATGTTCTGGATCGTCCGCTTGAGATCCTCCATCTGCTGTTCCCGGCGCGGACCATCCAGCAGCACATCATGCCAGTGGGCGGGATCGAAGTTCTCGATGGCCTCCCAGGTCAGTCCAGCGGCCTCGATGTCCTTCTTGATGCCGCAGAGCATGTCATAACTCCACAACGTCCTGTCATCAGCCACGCCCCAGCCGTTCAGGTCGTCTACCGGCTGCCCGGCTTCGATGCTTCCCGGCTTTCTGAAGTAGTCGGCCAGGTGCACGACCATGTGGGTGGCTCCGCACTGCCGGGCGAAGCGGTAGTTTTGCACCTTCAGGTCGTGGCGGTATAGGCCGAAGCCGAGTTTCATCCGTGTCCTTCGTGTTCAGCGTGTCTACCGGTAGCGCCTGTTTCAGTGGTCTGCTTGGCGGCGGACGGCGGGTGCCGGCGGCCCCATGACCACCGTCTCCGGATGGCGGTCGAGCCACGAGCGCCAGCTGGTCCGTTCCGACGGGTAGGATCGCAGACGCAGGCCTCGCAGGGGCCCCGAGATGGCCACTCCCTCAAGAGTCCACAGGCTGATCGTCGACCGATCGTACATGACGAGCGCGCTGTTGCGCAAGATTCCCGTGATGCCGAAGGTGAGCACCGAGTCGATCCTGTTCGCTCTCTCACGAAGGATGTCGGGCCGGATCGTTGCCTGGTAGATGATGCTGCGTTCCACGATCGGACACCAGGCGACGGCGACGGGGTCCTTGCCCAGCCGATCATTCACCAACTCGTGGCCGTTGTGGAACTTGATGGGGTAGGCCTTGGTCACGCCCTGATG
>DASCMS010000070.1:0-7239 GCA_036011085.1 Candidatus Latescibacterota bacterium | reverse complement strand
TGCCGGACCGGACGCTTCTGTGGTGCCCAGGAAGAGCCGGCATGCGGCTTGATCTGCACCGGTCCAAGTTCGTCGAAGCAGACTACGACGGTGTCTTTCGGTGCCCTCTTGTAGAGTCGGTTGATGCGTTTTTTTTAGGCTATGTCCGGGATTCCCAAGGGGTGATAGTCCTCGTTGACAGAGGGGGAAATCTGAGCCTTCAGAGTGTTCGAAACCTGGCAGGGATCTGCGCAGGGATATCGAGGTCTCCGACGCATAGGAAGATCATGTCGGCAAAGGCGTCGAGGGAGCCGAATCCACTGGCGCGATTCTTGACCAAGCGGATGATGCGGTTGATGCCTTCGGCGACGGCGTTGGTGAGGCGCGTGTCGACGAAAGCGAGGATACCCTTGGCATGTTTGCGCACGGTCCGGACGAACTTGCGCAGCGGTGCTAGGCGGCTCTTGAGTGCCGTCGTGGTCCAGCGCTTGAGGAAGGCTTCGGCGGCCCAACGGGCCTTGTATTCCCAGAGCTGTTCGAACTCGTCTTTGAGTCGCCAGGCTCGGTAGATGCGTCGATTGGCTTTCTCCAGCGCCTTCAACGTTTTGGTGTCCTGCCGGGATCGCGTGGTGGAATGGCGATAGAGCAACCAGCGCAAACCCTTGAGCGCTTTGCGCGCCGTCGTCGAGGACTCACGCCATTGCTCCTTACGCACCTCGTCGACGGCGTCGTTGATGGCCTTGACGATGTGGAATCGATCGAGGACCAGTTGGGCGTTGGCACAGTGCTGCTCGATGGCGCCGATGAAGGCTTCGCTCATATCGCAGCAGGCCCACTTGACCTTGGCTTTCTGGTACGGGCTGAGGAAGCGGAAGAATCTGTCGATCGTCTTTCGCGCTCGACCCCGGCCCACCCAGACGACGCAGGAGCGCTCCAGGTCGTAGACCACGGTAGCGTACTTGTGTCGCTTGGCGTAGGAGATCTCGTCGATGCCGATGGTGATGAGTCCACGGATCTTGTGCCCCTGGCGCTGCCGCTGGATAACGCGGTGCAGGAGGTCCGACAGCGTTGAGGGGGAAACGCCCAGCAGCTGTGCGGCGACGGCCTGTGGCATGGCCCGACAGTATCTGAGCATGACATATTCGAAGCGGCAGCTGACGCGGGCCGACGGCGCCGCCCACGGGATCTGCTCGACGCGGCGCCCATGGGTCGGACAGCGGATCTCTCGCGGCCGGTACAGCAACCAAACACTGCGGCCACATACCCTCACGTCACGCCAACGCCGAGGAGGCCGAGCGTGGACGATCTTACCTCGACGACCACACTCCGGACAGAGGCAGCCATTCTTGTGGGGCTTCACCGCGATCACGAGGTCGCGCCCTCGATTCTCGAACCAAAAACTCACGGCCCGAAACCCCTTGAACTTCAACAGCTTCGAAACTAACCTCACGGCGGTCATAGGTCGCTCTCCCTTCCCCTTGCGGGGCGTGCTTGATGTCGGCTAACACCAAGCCTAGGGAACGGCCTATGACCCTGTCATGTACTCAACATTTCGACGTTGGGAATCCCGGATAGAGCCATTTTTTTGGGGTAGCCCGAAGGGCTCTGCTCCGGTGAACGGCGATTCCCAACCTTAATGCAGGATGGCAATGCACATACCCCAGCCTGAAGGCCCGCCAAAACCCGAATACTCCATGTCGAGTCTTGTGGAGGTGCTGCGCTACCGGGCACGAACGCAGCCGGACGATCTGGCCTACACCTTCCTGGTCAGCGGGACCCAGGCGGGAGAGAGTCTGACGTTCTCACAACTCGACGCCAGGGCCCGAACCTTGGCCGTTCGGCTCCTTCGATCGGCCGCGCCGGGCGACCGCGCCCTGCTCCTGTATCCATCGTCCCTCGAATACGTCGTCGCCTTCGTCGGCTGTGTGTACGCCGGATTGATCCCCGTGCCCGCCTATCCTCCGAGGCGCAACAAGCCCGATCCACGGCTGGAAAGCATCGCCCGTGATGCGAATGTAGCGATCTCGCTTTGCGACGAAATGACACGAAACGCCATGGCGGCGGTTCGCGATCGCCTTCCCGTCCTGGAGAAGACGCAATGGCTGACGACAGACACACTCGAACCATGCGATGGAGCGACCTGGCAGGCACCGGATGTCGGCCTCAATTCCCTCGCCTTCCTGCAGTATACCTCGGGGTCCACTTCTGATCCCAAGGGGGTGATGGTTTCCCACGGCAATCTCTTGAGGGTCATGCATGAAGGGGATCTGAGCTGGAATCTGCTACCCGGCCACAAGATGATTTCCTGGCTGCCGATCTTTCACGATATGGGGCTCATCTACGGAATCCTGCAGTCCGCCTACAGCGGGATCCCCGGCTATTTCATGGCGCCCCTGACCTTCATGCAGCAGCCCATCAACTGGCTGCAGGCGATCTCAACCTTCAAGGCAACCCACTCACCGGCCCCCAACTTTGCCTACGACCTGTGTGTCGACAAGATCGACCCACAGCAGCGAGCAGAGCTGGATCTGTCCTGCTGGCAGGTCGCAACGATTGCCGCCGAGCCCATTCGAGCCGGAACCATGCAGCGTTTCGTGGATTTCTTCGCCCCCGCGGGTTTTCGGTTCAACGCGTTCACCCCGGGGTACGGCATGGCGGAGAGCACCCTGAAGATCACCACGACGTGCCGTCATGAAGACAGTGTCTTCACCGAGGTCTGCACCGAAGATCTGAGACGAAACCGTGCCGTGAGCCCCTCTGATGCAGGTCACATGGAACGGGAGACGATTGACTCGCCGCCGCGCACCCAGACACTGGTCAGCTCGGGACATACGCTGGGGACTACGCGACTGGTAATCGTCGATCCGGCGACCTGCCAGGCCTGTCCGGACGGAGAGGTAGGCGAGATCTGGGTCGGGGGACCAATCGTCGCTCAGGGATACTGGAATCGACCCGAGAAAACACAGGAGACCTTCCAGGCGCATCTCTCAGATACCGGCGAAGGCCCCTTCCTCCGAACGGGCGACCTGGGGTTCGTCCTCGACGGTGAGTGTTATGTCACCGGTCGCCTCAAGGACATCGTCATCATCCGCGGCACCAACCACTATCCACACGACATTGAGCTGACCGTTCAGCGATCACATCCGGCCCTGCGTCCCGACTGCGGTGCCGCGTTCTCAGTCGACGTGGGAGACGAAGAACGACTCGTTGTCGTTCAGGAGATTCGGCGGACCTACCTGAAGAAGGCCAACACTGACGAGATTCTGACCGCCCTTCGTCGAGCATTGTTCGAGGAGCATGAACTGGCCGCGCATGCGATCGTTCTGGTTCGCACGGCGTCGATTCTGAAAACCAGCAGTGGAAAGATCCAGCGACGGGCGTGCCGCGATCTCTTTCTGGATGACGGCTTCCCGACGATCGCATCCTGGCGTCTTGACAGTGCTGCGGGTGCCAGCACGTCATCGCCGGGTGCGATGCCTGCCGTGATGGCACCCAACATCCAGGACTGGATCGTGAAATGGATCGCCGCAAGACTTGAGCGCGATCCTCTGCACATCCGTCCCCACGACCCCTTTGACGCTTTTGGCATGGATTCGCTGTCCGCCGTCGACCTCGTGCACGATCTGAGTGGCTGGACGGGCAAGTCGATCGATGAGACCACCCTGTGGAACTACCCGACGATCTGGGACCTGGCTCAGTTTGTGGTGCGGGATGACGATGCGGCTGCGCCGCCACCTCAGGTACGAGATGAGGAGATCTCGGCCCGCCAGCAGGATGACAACCTGGATCAGTTGAGCGAGGAAGAACTCGTCGGACTCCTGTACGAAGAGATCCAGACAGATGAGCCCGGCGGATAAGACGCCATCAGGCGCTGCCGTGCCCGATAGTGCGGGCGCGCTGCGAGATGCCCTGCGTGAGATCCGGCGACTGCGTTCCGCGCTGGATCTGGCCCGGCCCAAGACAGAACCGATTGCCGTCGTCGGCATGGCGTGCCGCTTCCCTGGTGGGGCCGACACTCCCGAGTCTTATTGGCAACTGCTGCAGGAAGGCCACTGCGCCATCACGGATCTGCCTCAGGACCGATGGGATCCTGAAGCCTGGTTCGATCCGGATCCTGATGCCCCCGGCAAGCTATATACACAACGAGCCGGATACCTGTGTGATGTCGAGCAGTTCGATCCCGATGTCTTCGGCATTTCGCCTCGAGAGGCGAAGGGTCTCGACCCACAGCAGCGGCTGCTGCTGGAGGTCTCGTGGGAGGCCCTGGAACGGGCCGGGATGTCTTCGTCCGCTCTGAAGGGCAGTGACACGGGCGTCTACATCGGCATGAGCACGGACGACTACGGCGAGTTGACTTCCGCGTTGCACGAGTCAATCGATGCATGGAACGGTCTGGGCACCATGCGCAGCGTGGCAGCGGGCCGAATCGCCTACACCTTCGGCCTCCACGGCCCCGCACTGACCTCGGACACCTCCTGTTCTTCCTCTCTGACGGCCCTGCATCAGGCATGTCGCGATCTGCGCAACGACTCCGTGTCGGCGGCGATCGTGGGAGGCGTCAACCTGATCCTTGACCCCCGTTCGACGATAACCCTATGCCGGCTGCGGGCGCTGTCACCGGACGGTCTGTGCCGAACCTTCGACGCAGGGGCCAACGGCTATGTCCGGGGAGAAGGCTGCGGCATCGTGATACTGAAGCGGCTGGAGCAGGCCCGGAAGGATGGCGACACGATTCTCGCCGTCGTCCGCGGTACCGCGACCAATCACGACGGGCAGAGCAACGGCTTGACAGCACCCAATGGTCAGGCCCAGGAGCGTCTGCTGCAGCAAGCGCTCAAAGACAGTGGGCTCGAACCGAACCAGATCGACTACATCGAGGCCCACGGCACGGGCACATCTCTCGGTGACCCGATCGAGGTCCATGCCCTCGGGAATGTCTACGGCCCCGGTCATACCAGAGACCGCCCCCTGCGCATGGGTTCGGTCAAGACCAACATCGGACACTTGGAAGCGGCTGCAGGGATTGCGGCATTCATCAAGACCGTCCTGTTGCTGCAACACCGTCAGATGGTACCACACCTCCACTTCACACAACCCAACCCATTCATCGACTGGGCACGGCTGCCCGTCGAGGTGCCAGGCCAGTCCGAAGCTTGGGAGCCTCCCGCCTCAGGGGAGGGCCGCCGAGCGGCCGTCAGCGCCTTCGGGATGAGTGGTACGAATGCCCACGTAATCCTCGAAGAGTACAGCGACGATGCTGAGACCAGGAAGCCTGCCCAACGACCGTGTCACGTTCTGTCCCTGTCCGCCCAGTCTGAGGCCGCGTTGGCTGCTGTTGCCACCAACTACGTCGAGTTGCTGCGTGGTCCGGAGCCGCCGCCCCTTGCGGATCTGTGCTGTGCTGCCAACACCGGACGGATTCACCTCGAGAAACGAGCAGCCTTCGTGGCCTCGTCTCACAATGGACTTCTCGGGGCCCTCCAGGCTCACGTGCGTCCACTTGGATCAGAAGAACTCGCCCAGGCGGGCGGCCACCTGATATCTGCCCCGTCACCCGTTGCTCCGATCCCACGCATCGGTTTCCTGTTCACCGGTCAGGGCTCCCAGTACCGTGGGATGGGGCGCCAGCTGTACGAAACTCAACCGGTCTTCGGCGACACCCTCGATCAGTGCGACAGGATCCTGCAGCCCTACCTGGGCAGATCGATTCGATCGCTGATCGATGACGAGACCGGCCTGTTGGATCAGACCCAATACACCCAGCCGGTCCTGTTCGCGCTGCAGTGCAGCCTCTTCAGGCTCTGGGAATCCTGGGGCATTCACCCCCACGCCGTGATGGGGCACAGTCTCGGTGAGCTTGCAGCGGCTTGGGCGGCAGGCGTCTTCGATCTGGAGCAGGGGTTAGGCCTCGTTGCCGAGAGGGCGCGTCTGATGCAGACAATGCCCCAACATGGAACAATGATCGCCGTCCTGGGAGCCGAAGAGCGGGTTCGCGAGATCCTGCCGCAGTTTGGGACAGCAGTCGAGATCGCCGCCTTGAACGGCCCCGATCATCTCGTACTGTCCGGGGACGAAACGATCCTGCGACGGGCCAGCGACCAGCTGGAATCAGCAGGACTCACCTGTCGGCCGCTGAGTGTATCACACGGGTTCCATTCGTCTCACATGGATGGCATGCTTGGTGACCTGGAAAAGGTCGTCGCCGGGATTGGCTTGAGCGATCCAACGCTTCTGATGATCTCGAACTTGACGGGGCGCCCAATCAATCCGGGCGAGATGAACCCTGCATACTGGTCGCAGCACACCCGCCGGCCCGTGCGCTTCCGAGAGGGCCTTGAGCAGCTGTCGGCGGCAGGATGTGATCTCTTCCTCGAGATCGGCCCCGCCCCCGTTCTGTCCGGCATGGGCCGGAACGTCCTCGACGATCCTCAGATTGGGTGGCTCCCCAGCCTCCGTCCGGGCGTCGGCGACTGGGAACAGCTGCTGCGATCGGTGGGTGAGCTATACGTTCGCAACGCCGCCATCGACTTTGCAGCTGTTGACGAGGCCTACGCCGCCGGACGGTGTCGTCTTCCCACATATCCCTTCCAGCGTCGACGCTTCTGGCTGGCGACAGCGGCATCGACGCCAAAGCCGATGGCATCGGTCCACGAGTCTGCCCCGGTTGAGGCGAAGACGACGCAGGACTGCCTCTAAACGAGACAGTGGTCTGAGTTGCGCCACCTCGATCGGATCGAACCATCTCACCTGCCCGCGCCGGGCGCCCTTCACGAGCGTCTTCGTCCCGATCTGAGGGCCCGCTCACAAGAGATGGGGGTCGACCGGATCCGAGGTCTCTATCGTTCGTTGGACCCGGTCTGTGTGAGGTTTGTCCTGACCGCGTGGCAACAGTTGGACCTGCCTGGCCACAAGGGCGAGGGTCTGCGCCTCGATGAAGCCGTGGCGCGCGCGGGCATCTCTGCCGAACGCCTGCCGATCCTCCGCTCAATGGTGCGAGTACTAGTAGATGAAGGATTAGCCCGTGTTCACAACGATGGTTTCGAACTCCTGCTCGACCTTCCTCACCAGGCACCTCAACCGCAGGTTTGCCAAGTGGATGAAGTTGCGGCAGAGGCGGCCGTCCTCAACCGTTGCGGCGCCGGCCTGAAGGACGTGCTTCTGGGCAAGATCGACCCGGTGGGGCTGCTGTTCCCTGAAGGCGATGTCACGCTCGTTGAGCGGCTCTACGAAACGTCCATCGAGTCAGCCGTCGTCAACCAG
>DASCMS010000069.1:0-25169 GCA_036011085.1 Candidatus Latescibacterota bacterium | reverse complement strand
GATCGAGCAAGGCGTCGAAAGAATCGGCGAACAGGTAGTAGAACCGGTCCATCGCCGCCAGCTCGTGCAGCACCATGTGCATGGGTGAGGCCGCGATCGGGCCGCTCGCCACAGCGACACCACGCTCCCCGACGCGCTCGTGGAATGAACCGTATGCCGCCGGGGTCTGTACAACCTCGCAGTGATCGAAGATCCGGCCCACGGCTGCGAAGTCATCTTCCGACTCGATAGGATATCGGTGTATGAAGGGCAGCGAGATCCCCTCTGCCTTCATCGCCTGGGTCAGTTCGAGATGGGTCTCAACATCCCCGTCCGGGGTGTGAATCACCGAGCGGACATGCTCCGGACCCACGTCCAGATCGACGTCGAGACCGCGCAGCTCGACGCGAAATGGGTAGTCCGGGTGGTTGTCGAGACCAAGGCCACGCAAGGTCAGATCCGCCGGATCCCGCGGCAGCGTGTAGTCGGCCCGCACGGCGTGGCAGGCCACATCCAGCTCATCGGCCACCTGCGCCATGTTCATTCCGGCGAAGCGCTCGGGCAGAGCGCCGCGGGCCTCGAGGGCGATCTGCCACAGGTCCATGCGCGGTGCCCATGGCAAGACGTCGACGGCCTCGCCGCGCATCGCTGCCAGCAAACGGTCCCTGTGCGAGAGTGTCATGCCGTGCCGGTGCCGCACTGATCGAGTGCCTCGCGCATGGCGAGGATGTTGGCCGCCGGCACATCCGACTGGATGTTGTGCACGGCGTTGAAGACGAAACCGCCCCCGGGAGCAAAGTCGTCGACCCGTCGTCGAACCTCGTCGGCGACCTGAGCCGGCGTCGCCGTGGGCAGCACGTGCTGGGTGTCGACGCCGCCCCCCCAGAACACGAGATCGTCGCCGAACTCGCTCTTGAGCTGGCCCGAGTCCATGCCGGTGGCGGCGACCTGGACCGGATTGAGGATGTCCACGCCGACCTCGATCAGGTCGGGGATGATATCGCGCACGGCACCGCACGAGTGGAAAAACAACGCGGCGTGTGGTGCGTCGGCCTTGATGCCGTCCAGCAACTGCCGCAGACGCGGCTTGAACACCTGCCGCCAGAGCTCCGGACGCACCTGCAGGGCGTGCTGGGCCCCGTAGTCGTCGCCCTCCTGGATGACATCGACGAGATCTCCCACCTCGCGCAGGGCGCGGGACCAGTACTCGAGCTTGAGCCGGATGATCTTGTCGCAGAGGGCATCGGCCATGGGCCGGTCGGCCGCCAGGTCGCAGTAGAAGTTGTCGAAGCCCCGCAGCCACTGCCCCATTTCCATCATTCCCGGACAGATGCCGCCGAGGACGAAGGGATACCCCGCGTCGCGGATCGCCTGGGCGCGATCCCGTAACCCCTCGAAGCGGGGTTCGGCAGCCGCCTCGGGCCAGGCATAGGCGGCGATGTCCTCCGGCGTGCGGGCATCGGCCAGGGGCGAGCTGCAGAGATCAAAGTAGTGGCCGTCGTCGGCGATTCGTCGGCGGGTGATTCCCCAGTCATCGGTGTAGTACTCGTACTCACCCTCCACGCGAAACTCGAGACGCCATGCCGGCGGCGGCAACGGCCGGGAGCCCCGCACGTCGGTGCGCAGTCTCTCGTGGACGTCGTCGTGCACCACGGCCAGCTGCTGCATGAGATGGAAGATCTCGACCTCACGCTGCGGCAGGTCCAGGGCGGTCCGCAGGTTCTGGTAGGCCACCCGGTGAATCCCGGTGACCGGCGTCGATGACAGGTCGAAGGGGATACGATCGGGCTCGGTGTGGCTGAGGGCGGCGAGGAGTCGCTGGCGGGGTGTCATCGGGGTCTCCACGGGGACCGGCGTTTGAGGGCGAAACGTGGCTCAACTCTTTTCACGTAACTGCATTTCACGGTGCGGCGCGACTGCGGCCACGTCGGCAAGTGGCACGACACGGCCCGTTTGCGCTTACATATACGGATGCCTCGACACCATCTCCGGAGGACCAGATGACCCCACGGGAGCGCATGCGTGCCCTCATCCGTCGTGAGCCCATCGACCGACTGCCCTACCAGTTCGGTGGACCCCGGGCCTCCACCTTCGCCGCCTGGCGCCTGCAGGGGCTCAGCGAAGAACAGCAGAAAAACTGGTCGCGCTTCTCCCGCGAGGACGGCATGATGGGCGTCGGCAAATTCAACACCGGCGTGTGGCCTCTGTTCGAGGAGCGCGTCATCGAGGAGCGCGGCAACCTGCGCACCTGGGTCGACGGCTGGGGTTCGACGCGCCAGGATGCCATCGTGCAGCCGACGGCCGGCTTCGCCACGCGGCGCTGGCTCGAATTCGCTGTCAGAAACCCGGACGACTGGAAACGCGTCCGTGACCGCCTCGACCCGCACGCGCCGCAGCGCACCCGGCCCCTGACAGAAGACGAGATCACCCCCACCATGGGCCCCGACAGCTACGGCTGGCATGCCCCTGGCGGCAACCACTGGCGCGACAGCGTCGAGACCTGCAACCGGGCCGACGTGCCGGTCCGGCTGGTGACGACGGGCATCTACTGGGGCATCCGCGACCTGGTGGGCATGGAAAACCTGTCCGTCATGTTCTACGAACAGCCTGATCTGGTGCGCGAGATGTTCGACTACTGGGCCTGGTTCCTGATGGAGCTCCTCGACGAGGCCCTCAGCCACACCCAGGTCGACATCGTCATGCTCAACGAGGACATGGCTTTCAAGAAACAGGCCATGATGTCGCCGCCCCTGATGCGCGAGTTCCTGCTGCCCAACTATCGCAAGCTCTACGCCTTCTTCAGGGACAAGGGTGTGGGCACGCTGATCATGGACAGCGACGGCTACAACAACCAGATCCTCGACGTCCTCTACCCCGAAGCCCTCGACGGCATTCAGCCCATCGAGATCGCCGCCGGCAATGACCCCGAAGAGATCCTGACCCGGTACCCGGGGATCCACATCCATGGCGGCATCGACAAACGGGAGCTGCGCTTCTCGCGGGAACAGCTGCGGGCCGAGGTGGTCAAGCGCTATGACACCGCCCGTCGCCTGGGCGGTTTTATACCCCACGTCGACCACGGCGTACCGCCCGATATCCCGCTGCGCAATTTCCTCTACTTCCTGGAGCTGTCCCGAGGCTTCTGCGACGGCGAGGACCTGGACACCTTCGAGCCCGCCTGCGAGCTGGAGCAGGAGCTCGGTCCCATCGAGCAGATGTTCGAGCCCGGCTCGGCCATCGCCGCCGCCTACGCCATGGACGAGGAGCTCGGCTGATGGCGACGCGGATGAAGCTCGGCCTGGGGATGTATCCCCACCTGCTGACAGCCGACAACTACCGCTTCGCCCGCCAGGCCGGCGCCAGCCATGTGGTAGCCCACCTGCCCGGTTTCGCCCGGCGCGAGGGCCGTGGTCTGCCGCCGGAGCAGATGTGGACCTGTGACGAGCTGGCCGGGTTGAAGCAGGACATGAACGCCGAGGGCCTCGAGTTCGCTGCCATCGAGAACTTCGAGGTCGAGCACTGGCATGACGTGCTGCTCGACGGTCCCAGGCGGGATGAGCAGATGGCGGGGCTCAAGCAGCTGCTGCGCACCATGGGCAGCCTCGGCATCGGCGTCATGGGCTATAACTTCAGTCTTGCCAACGTCTGGGGCCGCGTTCCCGTGACGCGTGCGAGGGGCGGCGCCAGCTCGCCCGGGTACAGCCACGAGCTGGCCCCCGCCCAGGCCGAGATCCCCCACGGCATGGTCTGGAACACGGTCTACAACCCGCAGGCCCCCAGAGGCACGATCGGCCCGGTAACCGAGGAGATGATCTGGGACCGCTTCGAGCGCTTCCTGCGCGAGCTCGTGCCGGTCGCTGAAGAGTCCGGCGTGCGCCTCGCCATGCACCCTGCCGATCCACCCCTGGAGACCATCAACGGCACCCACCGGCTCATCACGAAGCCCGAACACTACCAGCGACTGCTCGACCTGGTCCCCAGCCACTGCAACGCGGCGGAATTCTGCCAGGGGACGATCGCCGAGATGGATGGTGACATGGATGTCTACGAGGCCATCGAGACCTATGCCGGCCAGGGCAAGATCGCCTATGTGCATCTGCGCAACGTGGCGGGCAAGGTGCCCGACTACTTCGAGACCTTCATCGACGACGGCGATGTCGACATGGTGCGCGCCCTGCGGCTGTACCACAGACACGGTTTCGAGGGCGTCATCATTCCTGATCACAGCCCGGAGATGACCTGCGCCGCCCCCTGGCATGCGGGTATGGCCTATGCCCTGGGCTGGATGCGCGGAGTCATCGCCTCCATTGAGGCGGCGGACTGATGGACGCGGTGTCGCCCGGCATGTCGGGGGCGAGGCATCAGCCGTACCTTCTCTCCTCTGACGTTGTGCACGCCGGAGAGCCCCGGCCACCTGTCCGCGCCGATACCGTTCTGAGTGGAGACCTGTAGAGATGGCACAGACACCCCGTGAGATCGTCACTGCCGCCCTGCGCTTCGAGGTCCCGGAGCGCCTGCCCAGGGACCTGTGGACCCTGCCCTGGGCAAACCAGCACCACCCGGAGACGGTGGCCGAGATGCACCGAC
The DNA here is from genome assembly GCA_036011085.1 of Candidatus Latescibacterota bacterium. Lineage (GTDB taxonomy): Bacteria > Latescibacterota > UBA2968 > UBA8231 > UBA8231 > UBA8231. The sequence continues at coordinate 20,603 of DASCMS010000069.1, read as the reverse complement.
GTTTTCCCTCCGATTTCGCCGGTCCCCCCGGTGTCTACCGCCCCTCGTCGCGCGTCCAGGGCGAGGCCCACACGCCGGGTCTCTTCGTCGATGACTGGGGCTGCACCTTCGTCAACATTCAGGCAGGCGTTATCGGCGAGGTCCGCGATCCCCTCGTCACCGACATCGCCGAACTCTCCATGGTCGCGCCGCCGTATGAGACCCTGCCGGAGGACCTCGACGCGGCCCGCGATACCATCAACCGCTTCTGCGCTGACAGCGACCACTATGTACGTGCCGGCTGCTGCGCCCGACCGTGGGAGCGGTACCAGTTCCTGCGCGGCACGATGAACGCCATGATGGACATCATGCAGCCCGAGGGCGACGTCACCGATCTGCTCAACACGATTCATCAGTACTATCTGACAGAACTTGAGTTCTGGGCCAGCACCGATGTGGACGCCATCATGTTCATGGATGATTGGGGGGCGCAGCATCAGTTGCTGATCCCACCCGTGGTCTGGCGCGACATGTTCCAACCCCTGTATCGCGACTACTGCGACCTGGCCCACACCCACGGCAAGGCCGCCTTCATGCACTCCGACGGCCACATTACCGAGATCTACGAAGGTCTGATCGAGGTCGGTGTCGACGCCCTGAACTCGCAGTTGTTCTGTATGGACATGGCCGATCTTGCCCGTCGGGCCAAGGGGCAGATCACCTTCTGGGGCGAAATCGACCGCCAGCACGTGTTGACCAGCCCGGACCCGGAAGAGGGACGGCGTGCCGTGCGCAAGGTGGCCGAACAGCTCTACGATCCGCGGGGTGGTGTGATCGCGCAGTTCGAGTTCGGCGCCGCCGCCGAGCCGGCCACGGCCGTGGCCATCTTCGAAGAATGGGAACGCGTCGACACCGAAGCCCGCGATCTGGCCCGTGTATGAGTTGAAGCCGGACTTCGAGCAGGTCCTGGACCGATTCGAAGCCTGGTGGCAGGGCGAGGTCCTCGACCGGCCCCTGGTCAGCTTCAGCTACGCCAGGCCCCCGGAGCAGCGTGTGCCAGCGCCGGTGTCGACCCACGCCAGCCTGCACGATCGCTGGCTGGATGTCGACTTCGCCGTCGACTCGGCCACCTCCCGCCTGACCAACACGATGTTCGGCGGCGACGCCCTGCCGGTGGCCTATCCGAACCTTGGCCCCGAGGTGTTCTCGGCCTTCTACGGCTGCCCGCTGGTGTTCACCGAGACCACATCCTGGAGTGAACCCATCCTGGAAGACTGGGACAGCGCCAGCACGTTGGCCCTGGACGCTGGCAACGAGTATTACCAGCGGATCCTGCAGATCACCGACGCCCTCCTCGAGGCCGGCCGGGATCGCTTCCTCGTCGGTTACACCGACCTGCACGGCGGCGCCGACGCCGTGGCGGCCCTGCGTGAACCGCAGCGACTGTGCATCGACATGCTCGAGCGGGCCGACGATGTGCGGGCTCTCACAGAGCGTGTGACGGTCGATTTTCTCCGCACCTACGACGTCTACCACGACAGGCTGCAGGCCGAAGGACAGCACTCCATCACCTGGTTGCCGGCCACCTGCCGCGGGCGCATGCACGTGCCATCCAACGACTTCTCCTGCATGATCTCGCAGGAGCTGTTCGAGGATCTGTTCGTCCCCGGCATCGTCCAGGAATGCCGGCACATGGATCGCTGCATCTACCATCTCGACGGCCCGGAGGCGTTGCGCTTCCTCGATCTGCTCCTGGACGTCCCGGAGATCGACGCGATTCAGTGGGTGCCTGGCGCCGGTCAGGACCGCTGGTCGGACTGGATCGACGTCTACCGCCGCGTGCAGGCCACCGGCAAGTCCTTCATTCTCTATCCACCCGTTGCGGAGCTCGACCAGGTTTTTTCCGCCCTGCGCCCCGAAGGCGCCTGGCTCGCCGTCTCCGGCATCACCGACGACGACACGGCCCGTGCCGTGATCGATGCAGTGTCTCATTGGACGGGACCGAAGTAGTGCAGCAGATGACGTCCGTCGAACGAACCATTGACCGCCAGCCCGTGGAGCACGGTCGGGCCCTGGGCCGAGACGCCCGTTGATCCCGTGCGCAACCGGAGGCCAGGATGGCACAGCTCTGCGGTGAGCTGAACCTGCCGCAGTCGCCGGCGCAGATCTGGGACAGGCTGATCGATCCGGCCTTCCTGGCCACGTGTATGCCGCAACTGGAGAGTGTCGAGGCCGACGACTCGGCCTTCCTTGTCTGTCGCGTGCGCCCCACGCTGGCCTTCCTCAAGGGGACGATCAGGGTGACCCTCAGCCTCTACGACCGACAGCCACCTGCGTCGCTGCGAATCCGGGTCGACAGCAAGGGAATCGGCTCGACGGCCACCGTCGAGACAACGGTCTGCCTCACCGCCCTGGACACCGGTACCCGGCTGGTGTGGACCGCCGACATCATTGAGCTGGGGGGCTTGCTCAAACCGATCGGTCGCAGCCTCATCGACGCGGCTGCCAGCAAAGTGATCGCCGAGGGCTGGGTGAGCTTCCAGCAGAAGCTCTAGTACGCTACGAAAAGGCTTCGTATCCCTGGCCCAGGATGCCGGCGGCAATCTTGAGTTTGAGAATCTCGTCGGTGCCCTCGTAGATGCGGCAGACACGCACGTCCTTCCAGTGCCGGCCGGGCCTGTACAGTTCTGAATACCCCCTGCCTCCCAGGACCTGGACCGCACGGTCCGCCGCGTCACAGGCGGCGTTGCTGGCAAAGAACTTGGCCTCCGCCGCCAGCAGATCGGCCCGCTGACGGGCCTCGCGATCGACGGGGTCCTCGTCGTTGACCATCTTGGCCTTCACGGCATCGAACAGCAGACTCTGTGTGGCCTGGCGTGAGACCTCAATGTGGGCGATGTGGTCCTGCACGAGCTGGTGTCTGGCGATCGGCTTGCCGTGCTGAGAGCGTTGGCGGGCATAGTCGACCGCCTCCTGGAGGCAATCCTCAATCACGCCGAGGCAGCCGGCAGCGACGCTCAACCGGCCGCTGCACAGAGTCGCCATGGCGATACGCCAGCCATCCCCCTCGTCGCCCAGCAGGTTGGCCACAGGCACTGCATAGTCCACCAACTCGAACATGGCTGTATCCGAGGTTGGCAGGCCGATCTTGGAGGCCAGCTCTTCACGCTCGATTCCCGGCCCGTCGGTGTCGACGATGAAGGCGCTGATGCAATCAGCCTGGTTCTCGGCGTGCGCGAAGGTCACGATCGTATCGGCGATGCTGCCGTTGGAGATCAGATACTTGACGCCGTTGAGCAGATACCGGTCTCCCTCCCGGCGATAGGTCATCTGCATCTGTCGCGGGTTGGACCCTGCCTCCGGTTCGGTCAGGCCGAAGGCGAGGATCGCCTCGCCGCGTGCCGACCCGGGCAGGTACTGCTGTTTCTGCGCGTCTGTACCCCAGTCGGCGATCGGTGTCTGCCCGATGGAACAATGACCGGAGAACAGGGTGCGCACACCGGTCCCCTCGCGTCCGATCCGGACCAGGGCCTGCATGTAGGTCCGTAGATCGCCGCCGCGTCCGCCGTACTCCGCCGGCACGTGGATCCCCAGCAGATCGTGCTTTCTGGCGAGGGGGATCGTATCGTCATTGTAGCGCCCTTCCACGTAGCAGAGCTCCTCCAAAGGTCTGAGCTCCTGGCAGAACGCTTCCACATCGGCAAGTACCCCCTCACTGTCACTTCGCTCCATGTCTCTCCCACCGTTCCTTCACTGTATGATGCCGGCTGCGCGCAGCTGCGCCAGCCGCTCGGGGTCCAGCCCCAGCAGGTTTTCAAGCACCTGATCGGTATGTTCGCCCACCACCGGTGCCCCGGTCACCTGACCACTTCTGCCCGCCATTCGTACCGGTGGTCCAACCGTCTCGTACGTGGTGCCGGCGCCCGTCGCCAACGTCTGCATCTCGACACCGGTCGGCGCCTCGGGTCCACCGAACAGCTCCTGCAGACCGGCCACCGGACCACACGGCACCTGCGCTGCATTCAGCTCCTCGAGCCATTCGCTCGTGCTCTTCTGCGCGAAGATCTCCTCCAGGACCGGGATCAGCGAACCCCGGTTGGTGACCCGGTCCGGATTCGTCCTGTAGCGGACATCCGTCACCAGGTCCTGCCGGCCGATCACCTGGCACAGGCTGGCGTAGAGCTTGTCGTTGCCGGCGGCGACGGTCAGATGCCCATCGGCTGCGGCGAACACCTGATATGGTACGATCTGGGGATGTGCATTCCCCCAGCGGCGGGCAGGGGCACCACTGATGAGGTGGGCCTGGCCGACATTCACCAGGGAAGCTACGGCCGATCCCAACAGGCTGATTGAGATGTGATCACCGCGACCGGTGCGCTGGCGGGCGACGATGGCGGCCAGGATCGCGTGGGCGGCCTGCAGCCCCGCGATGACGTCCGTGATGGCCACGCCGACCTTCATGGGCGGGCCGTCCTCCTCACCGGTGATCGCCATCAGGCCGCTCATGCCCTGGATGGCCAGGTCGTACCCCGGTCCGGGCTGATCGCCGAAAGCGGTGATCGAAGCGTGCACGATCTTCGGATTGGCTGCCTCGATCGTCTCGGGACCCAGACCGAGACGTGGGGCGACCCCAGGTGCGAAATTCTCGATCAGCACGTCCGCCTGGCGGACCATGTCGAGCAGGAGATCGCACCCGTCCGGGTTCTGCAGATCCACACAGACCGACTGCTTGCCGCGGTTGACGGACAGGAAGTAGGCGCTGAGTCCCTGATCGGGGTCTCCCAGGTAGGGCGGCCCCCACGCACGCGTGTCATCCCCCAGAGGGGGACGTTCCACCTTGATGACGGTAGCCCCCAGATCGGCCAGCAGCATGCTGCAGTACGGCCCCGCCAGAACGCGGGAGGCATCGAGTACGGTCAGTCCCCGCAGGGCGGGTTCGGCGCAGGGCGGGTTCATGCGGAGAGAATATACCGAGCGATGGTTCCCCGCTTGACCCGTAGTGGATTATCCCCATTGTATGCAATGGTGCTCTGTTAAGGAGTAGACCTTGTGAAATGAGGGCGCCGAGGAACCCGGGTCGCAAGGCGCGCGATCGAGTCGGGTCAGTGGACCCGGCGAGTGAGCGCAACGCCGCGAGCCGGGATTCATCGGTGGCCGAATACAAGGTTCGCTCCTTAACAGAGCACAAAGGTCAGTCACAAGGAGAGACGTTTCATGGGAGAAGACCAGAGAGAATTCCCACGTTCCGCAGTTGCACCGGCGGCACGTATCCTGATCGACGATCAGTGGCAGGAGTGTCGGGTTCTCGACCTCTCCGTCGAAGGGATCTCGCTGGAACTGGCACAGGGACTGCCGGACGGTACGCCTGTCACCATCGAGCTGGAGCACGGGGAAGTGCTGAAGAAGAACCAGGTGCAGGCTGAGGTACTGCGCTGCGGCGACCCGTCGGATGGCGCAGGTTCCGGGATGAGCAATGTAGTGCTCCGCCTGATCGAGCCGAATGATGAATACCTGATGGACGCTCTGGCCGTGGTCCACGGCGACGGCCCCAAGAAAGACAGGCGCAAGCCTGCATATGGGAAGCGAGAGGATGGAAGATAACACGCTGTTCGCGGAGATCGGAGGCAGGGCGGTTCTCGAAAAAGTCCACAAGGTGTTCTATGACGAACTCTACGCCCATCCCTGGCTGAAGAACTTCTTGAACATCACCGCGGAGCTGTTCGAGTTGAGATCCCAGATCCTGCGAAGATGTATCCTCGAGTGCGGCGTTCCAGAGGCGCTGGCAGACCGGTGGATTCGTATAGACGGTGCCTTCAAGCATTCACTGGTCAAGTCGGATATCGACCAGTGTGAGAAGCGCTATACCACCGACACAATCCTCGACTTTCCGAAACCCGGGTAGACCGATTCGGTCATTGTGCCAACCTGGCACTGATAAAGAGAAACTTCAGGGGACGGCCGCCGATATTGCGGTGCTTGTGCAAAACACCGCGCGGCAGGAGCACACAGTCGCCGGGTCCCAGCCGGTACGTCTCCTCGCCCACAGTGGCCTCCATCTCGCCCTCCAGAAGATAAAAGGCCTGCTCCTGGTCGCTGTGCGCGTGGCCGTCGCCTGATTCGCCACCGACCTCGTACTCGTTGGTGTGGATCATGAGACGCTTGGTATCCAGCGCTGCCGGCCGATTCTCACGGGACGCGCCGGGCCCCATGACGACGCGGGAAATACTGCCGGGATGGCCGTGGTTCTCCGCCGGTTGCTCAAAGCAGCGCCGCACGCAGTGGGTATCGGACATGGGGCATGCTCCTTCGGTTCGGGCTTCTCAGGTGAGCTGCAGTTCTCACATTACGATGGTGTATCGGCACGCGTGAACGGAAGCATGGGTGAGTTCTCGGACTGATGATACGTGGTTTGACGTACAGACGTTGCACGACGTTAACTCTCTGTCCCTCCTCCCCTCTGCTGAATTCCGGGATGCCCCCCTGTGATGGCCTGTACTCCTTCAGGGGCGGTCAGTGGGTCTCGTACGCCGCGCTCGGAGCGGTGATCCCCAGGACCCGGAACATCCTCCAGGTGACCTCCGATGGCTATCTGTGGATCGCGGGACTGGGGAGCGAAGCCGTTCGTCTCGACTACGCGACCGAGCGCTGGGAGTCCTACGAGGGCCTGAGCTTCCGTTGCGAGACACAGGACGGGTCGCTGTGGTTCGTTTCGGCAGATGACGAGGTCGTCAGCTTCGACGGTAGTCGATGGCTTCGGTACGGTCCTGAAGATGGACTCATGGAGCGACCCAATGCGCTTCTGGCCACCGGGATGGGCGACCTCTGGGTCGGTGGGAGTCAAGGTGGACTCGCAGCCACTGGACGACTCGAGCCGGACCGGAGTCGATGGTCTCTGGAGCTCCACCCACATGTTTCCGGAGACATTGACAATAACTCCGCTCTCCAAGACGCCGAAGGAGACCTCTGGTTTGGCGCGACCGACGTGGCCCCCGGTCAGCTGGGAGGTCTCCTTCGATATGACGGCGCCCAATGGCGTCATTATTCCGGCGCCGAGGCACTGCTCTCGGTCTACGCGTCTGCCCAGACGCCGGATGGTCTATTGTGGTTTGGCGGGCCGTGGCTACGACGCTTCGACGGTGATCGCTGGACACTGGTCGACGAGCCGAAAGGCCTGGGTTCGTGGATTCATGACCTGCTTGTCACCAGGGAGGGGCACCTGTGGGTCGGCACTCGTTCTTACGGTGCCTATGTCTTCGACGGACAGCGATGGGCTCACTACGGCGAGGCCGACGGCCTGCGAGACAACCTCGTCAGTGGCATTCATCAACTCGACAGCGGCAGAGTTCTGGTCACCACATCTGCCGGCATCCGCGGCTTCGACGGTCACACTTGGGTGCCGTACGCCCTGCCGTCCGATGTGGGGGTCTCTCATCGTCGGGGAAGTCTGAGTCAGAGCAGCGACGGTTCGCTGTGGATCAATCTCCGGGGACGCACCTTACGCTACGTGCCCGACGGCGATCCGCCACAGACGAGGGTCACGTTCTCACTGAGAGAGGTTTCCGCGGCTAGCAATACGAATATCACGTGGTCTGGCTCCGATCCGTGGCAGGACACATCGACAGAGGATCTGGAATACGTCTGGCGTGTCGACGACGACCCCTGGTCTGGTTCCTCCAGAGGAACGAGCCACCAATTCCTCTCCCTGCCCCATGGCCAGCACACCTTTGAAGTGAAGGCCAGAGACAGGGACGGCAACGAGGACCCCACCCCTGCCCTGATGCAGTTCACCGTACTGCCACCGGTGTGGCGCCAGCCCTGGTTCGTCGCCATGGTCGGCCTGTTGCTCGGGACCGCGGTCCTGCAGAGTGTCCGCGTCGTCCGGCGCAATACGGCACTGACCGCTGCCAACCACGGGCTCAACCGGGAGATCGAAGAGCGTCGGCGAGCCGAGGAAGAGCGCGCCCGGTTGGACCAGTTGCTCGAGGAACTCCGATACCTGGACAGGCTGCGCGATGCCATTGGCGGCAGGCGCACCACAGACGAAATCATCGAGCAGGCGGGCAAGGTCCTGGTCGAGATCCTGGCAACATCGACATCCGGGGGAGTGGAGATTCAGTGCGGCGGCCAGACGTGGCAGTTCGGCACGCTGGGGGCAGACCAGCATCGGTACGACCGCCCGTTGGTCTGGGGTGAACGCGAGCGGGGCCACTTCCGCCTGTACGCGGGCGTCGCCCTGAGAGAATCCCAGCAACGGGCGCTGGTGGACGAGACAACTGCACAGATCACGCGCGCCCTGGAGTCTCAGGAGCTGATCTCCCAGCTCCTGCATTCAGCTCGACTCGTATCCCTTGGTCAGACGGCTGCAGGTGTCGCCCATGAATTGAATCAGCCTCTCACCGCGATCTCTCTGGTCGCCCAGGACATCCACGGGCGGCTGTTGGAGGGTGAGGATCCTGGCCCCAGCCATATCAAGGCGATGATGGCAGATATGTTGGGCTTCGTGCAGCGCATGACGGGGATCATAGGCCATCTGCGAGCCTTCTCACGGGACGCATCTGAGGAGCCTGAGCAACGGTTTGACCTCAACACTGTAGTGCATGCCAGCCTGAAGGTGATCGGGGCGCAGTTGGACGGCCACGGAGTGCGACTCGACCTTGATCTGGCCGAGGACGTACCGCAGTTGCTTGGGCATCCCCATCAGGTTGAGCAGGTGCTGCTGAACCTTCTGGCGAACGCTCGCGATGCCGTCGATGAGCGACACGCCGACACCCTGGATGCTGACAGGTGTGTCCGGGTCCGCACCGGGTGTCATTCGGGTGACCGGTCCACTGCGGTACTGGAGGTCGAGGACAACGGCCCGGGCATGGACGCATCGCAGGCAGAGAGGATCTTTGAGCCCTTCTTCACGACGAAGGGTGCCGAGCGCGGTACGGGCCTGGGATTATCCATCTCGAACGCGATCGTCATCAATCACGGCGGGCGGATCGAGTGCGAGAGCGTCCCGGGTGCCGGGTCGACGTTCCGCGTATTCCTGCCCACGGTACGGGAGGCTTGAGGCGGTCTGTCCGTGTGACCGGAGTTCGCAGGGTGCCATTCGTGGAGCTTGCGTCAGCACCGCCACTTTGCGTGGTTGCCCGCACGATGACGACACTACCGACCGTCCCCTTCGGGCCCGTTGATGTGACGCGACTCATCATCGGCGGCAATCCGCTGTGCGGCAACTCTCACTTCGATGAGACCATGAGCCGCCAGATGCGGGAGTACCATACCGCCGAGAACGTAGTCGCCACACTGCAGGCGTGTCAGGCCGCCGGCATCAACGCGGTGCAGGCGCGGGGTGACTACCACAGGGTCCTGCACTGGATGGAGTTGTTCCGGCGAGAGGGCGGGCAGCTGCACTGGATCGCTCAGACCGCCTCGGAAATGCACGACATCCCCCAGAACATCCGCATCCTGGCTGCCGCCGGTGCGGTGGGCATCTACTATCACGGCAGCCGCACGGATCGTCTCTGGAAGGCGGGACAGATCGACACGGTGCTGGAAGACCTCAAGTGTGCCCGTGACTGCGGTGTGCAGGTCGGTCTGGGCAGCCACATGCCGGAGGTCTTCGAGTATGTCGAAGACCACGGCTGGGATGTCGACTTCTACATGACCTGTCTCTACAACCTGAGCCGTGAAGATCGGGAAAGTGCCCTGGTCGGTGGCGACCAGGCCGCCGCCGCCCGGGAGAAGTTCGCTGCACAGGACCCGCCGCGAATGATGCAGGTGATCCAGGGCACGGAGAAGACGTGCCTGGCTTTCAAGATCCTGGCCGCATCACGCCGGTGCGGGTCACAGCAGGAGGTGGCCGACGCCTTCCGCTACGCCTTCGACAACATCAAGCCCGGAGACGCCATCGTGGTGGGCATGTATCAGGAACACCTCGACCAGGTGTCGCTGAATGTCGAGCACACGCGGGCGGCGCTCAGGAATCCCGCCTGACCTCGTACACACCGCCCGGGATCGTAGCGAAGCAGATGCGATCCCCTGGTTCGATCGTGGTTGTCACCGGTGTGCCGCCAGCGTCGGTGACACAGCAGGCGGCATCCCACGGCCGCTCGACGCAACACCGTCTTCCCGCCTCGCTGGCAATCGTGGCAGAGAGAACCTGACCGTCCTTCCAGGCGGCGCTGACCAGAAAGGCACCTTCGGCCCGAAAGGTCTGGAACTCGGCGTCGATGGCCGCTGGCCATGCCGGAAACAACCGGATGACGCCATCCCAGCTCTGCAGCATCATCTCCTGCAGCGGCGCGATCATGCCGAGGGACTCCCCGTACAGCCCGATGTAGCCGTGGGACTGCTGCGACATGGCCGGCAACGACCCGTTGGGCTGGCGCAGTCTCAGAATCAGGTCCCGGAGGCAGGCATGGTCCCGCTCCGGATCATAGGCCCGGTTGTGCAGGTAGATGAGCAGCTGCCAGGGGACCTGGGCGGATCCGGCATACCCCCACCGGCCGCCTGGCTCGGCCTGGAGGCATTGTGACTGGTCCCCTGGCCTGGGGAATCCCGGACCCACGTCCCAGCCCTGGAACTCCGGCGGATTCGCCAGGTAGCGTCGCTTCTCCTCTTCGGTGAGCCCGAGGGCTTCCAGGTCGTCGACCACGACGAGGTTGTCATGCCGCTCGCGCCACTCCGATCGCAGGCCCGGGTCCGCGTCGAGCAGCTCCGCTGCCTCGATGGCTGTCATCAGACAGTAGCGGGCCTGGCGCACTACCTGAGGCTGGTCGGTGAAGCGCGCCAGGTCACCACCGTAGAACGCTTCCCCCTGCAGTGAGGGAAACGCGTGGTACTTGCCGTCGTCCCGCGCCTCGAGAAAATCCGTGTAGAACAGGGCCGCGTCGCGCATCACCGGATAGCCGGTCTGGCGCAGCCATGTGGCATCCTGCAGGTAGAGGTACCGCCGCCAGTAGTGGTTGGCCACCCATCCGGTCATGTACGCCATGCGCGCCAGCGGGCCTGTCCCGTACGGGTCGTCCTCCACCGGGAAGGGATAGCCCGTCAGCTGGATGAACGTACCGCGGCAGTTCCAGTATTTCGCCGCCAGCCTGCGTCCCAGGTCGACCATGTGCTGCATCCCGGGGAAGAAGGCATCCCCCAGCTCCACATGGTTGGCGGCATAGTCACCCCAGAACGGCTGCTGATAGTTGTAGTTGGTGTGGTAATCGCCGTGCCACAGGGAGTAGTCCTGCACAGTACTCGGCAAGGCCAACCCGGGAGCGATGACATCGTCGCGGTAGGCGCAGCGGCGGAAGTGCAGCTGTTCGTACCAGGTGTTCTCGATCAGGGGATCCGCCGTCGCCATGGCGGACCGGCTCCAGAAGTCCTGCGCCGAGCGGCGGTTCTCGTCCTCCCAGGCAGCCGTCATCCTGGTGCAGTCGCCGAGGCCCGTCTCCAGGCTGAGAATCCGGCTCAGCTCCCCTTCCACATCCCCCTCATCGGTGCTGGTGGGCACGGCAACGGCGAGCGCACCCTCGGCGATTTCATCGCTGACAGGAAGCAGCTGCAGGGCCGCCCAGCCGGAACCGTAGGTGGCACAAGGCTCGATTCTCAGCTCATCCGTGAACGGCACCAGGGCGTATCGGAAACCCCGCACGAATTCGAGATCCGGGTAAAAGGCCTGCTCGATGGCGGCTCTGTGGCAGATGTCCTTCACCGCGGGGGGCGGCAGGGGCGTCGCCTTCCCGGATTCGACACAGGCCCGGAAGTTGTGGGCATTCATGGCCCGCATCATCAGCTGCGCGGCGAATTCGTCGATGGACGGATCCGGCCAGCGGTACAGGGTGAACCACACCGGCGGCCGGGAATCGGTTGCCGTCTCATCGGTCCAGTCGATCACCTTCCACCGGACCACGAGGGCGTTGGGATCGGGCGACACAAAGCAATGTAGATCGATGCCGGCACCCGATTGCCAGCGCATCTCGATGTCCACCACGCCTCGTTCGATGGTCAACCGCTGCCGGATCTGCAACCCGCGCTGGTCGATGGGCAGGTGGAGGGCGAGTTCACCGACTGGCTTCGGACAGGGATAGGGTCGGCGAGCGTACGCAGGCCAGCCGTCGCACAACTCGTTCATCCGCTGCACGTCCTGTACGTGGCCTTCGGCGGAGGCCCCGCCATCGACATAACCGTGGCTGGCCCACTTCTCGTCGACGATGCCGCGGGTGATCTCGTCTATGTGCGCCGCCTCGGGACAGTCGCTGAGGTCGAGACGGCGATCCCAGACGTCGTTCTTGCCGAACCTCCACACGAGAGTGTCGGCGGTCTGGTAGATGCTGACGGACAGATCCCCGTTGCCGACGATCAGACCGTTCTCGGGCTCGGCTACCTGGCCATTGATGTCGACTCTGTGCATGTCTCAGACGCAGCCGGTCAGCCGTCGAGGAACTCCTCCACCACCGCCACCGCGTTCGCCGTCGGCGTCTCCGTCCGCAGGGGCTTGGCCGGCGCCAGGATGTAACCGCCGCCTCGGCTCATCTCGCAGCGCAGGCGCCGAATCTCCTGGCGCACCTCGGTCGGCGTGGCAAAGGGAATCGTGGACTGGCTTCCGAGGCAGCCCCAGTACGTGATACGGTCACCCCAGGCGCTCTTCAGTCCGTACGGATTCATCCCGCCGGCTTCCGGCTGCACGCTCTCGAGGACATCCAGACCGGTCTCGATGATGTCAGCCTGGATGTCGGCCGTACTGCCGCAGCAGTGCATGATGGCGATCTTGCCCTGGTCGTGTACGGCATCGAAGATGCACTTGTAGCGCGGCTTGAACAGTCGCCGCCACCGCTCGGGTCCGATCATCACACCCCGCTGGTCTCCCCAGTCATCTCCCATCATGATGGCGTCGGCCTCGACATCGCCGCACGCCGCGATGATCTCGAGGGTGATCTCGGTAAGGCGATCCAGCAACTCCGTATAGAAATCCTCCTCGAGCACGACGTCCATCAGTGTCGTCTCGAAGCCGCGCACGTACCAGCTCTGCCACAGACAGAAGTCCGTCGACACGATGGTGAAGGAGTCCGACGATTCGCCGATGCGTTTCTCCACCGAGGCCTTGGCCTCGGGGACGAGATACTGGTCAGCCGTGGGGAAGGCGTAGCCCTGGAAAGACGGAGCCTTGAGCCCGGCTTCGACCACCACTCCTGGCAACTCGTCGGTGCGCCAGACCGTGCCGAAGGCATCGCGGTGGTGGGTGGCGTCCAGTTCCTGCTTCGGGGGTCTGCCGATGCTGCCGCAGGAGACCACGTACGGAACCTTCCGGTCACGCCAGGCCTTGCCGCCAAAGTGCCGGTCGAGCCGTGTGCCCACCTCGTCTTCGAAGCTCAGCGTGTATGGCACCTCTTTGGTCTCTTGATGGGCGATCTGCCGCAGGACGATCTCCCGGGGCGTCATGACTGGTGTTCCTGTTCGGTGAAGGCTTCGAGGACGGCCACGGCATTCTGCGTCGGTGTCTCGGGCTGAAGCGTCTTGGCCGGCGCCAGAAGGTATCCCCCACCGCAGCCCATCTCGGTCCGCAGTCTGTTCACCTCATCGTGGATCTCCTGCGGCGTGCCGAAAGGAATCGTGGACTGGCTCCCAAGCGACCCCCAGAAGGTGATGCGGTCACCCCAGCGCTCCTTCAGCTCGTAGGGGTTCATACCCGCTGCTTCCGGCTGCACACTCTCCAGCACATCCAGACCGATATCGATGATGTCGGGCATGATCTCGGCGACGCTGCCACAGCAATGGCTGATGGTGAGTTTCCCCTGGGCGTGAGCGGCCTCATAGATCTCCTCATAGCGCGACTTAAAGTACGTGCGCCAGCGATCCGGCCCGATCATGACACCCCGTTGCTCGCCCCAGTCGTCGCCGAACATGATGGCATCGGCCGGGATGTCCACACACTGCTCCACCTGGGCCAGGTAGAGGTCGGTCAGGCGATCGAGGAGTTCGCCGAAGAAGTCGGGCTCGACGACACAGTCCGACATGGCGTTCTCAAACCCCCTGATCCCCCAGTAACTCTCCCACAGTCCCCAACCCAGGCTGATGATGGTGAAACTGTCGGGGTGGTCCGCCATGGCTGCCGCCGCTTCCTCCTCCAGACGGGGATTGGCAAAGTCGTGGGCCGAGGGAAAGTCGTAGCCCTCGAAGGACGGCGTCGCCATGCCGGGCTCCTCCAGATGGAAGGGGCGCTGGTCGGTTCGCCACGTCGTGCCGAACAGATCGCGGTTCAACGTCTCACTGACGGCTTCAGACTTTCGTCTGTCGATGCCACCGCACCTGACGATGTACGGCTCCAGGCGGTCGCGCCACGAACCGTCGCCGTAGTGCTGGTCGAGCCGGTCCTCGACGTCGGGTTCGAAAGACAACGTGTACGGGACGGGTCGGGTCTCGCGGTGATGGATCTGTTCCAGGACCATCTCTCGGTAGGTCATCCCATGCTCCCTTCGACGCGGATGTCTCGACGCTCTTCCCCCGTACGTGCAAAGACGCTTACTTTGCGCCGTCCCCGGGGTGCCCTGTTCGCGCCGACGGTAGACCAGAGCGCGATTCGGGTCAACCGGCAGCGCCGGAGACACGATCGGGCAGGATTCTGCGAGGCGGCCTCTGCCGCCCTGACGATGACGAGGTCCAGATGACAGCGATCAGCCAGGACGCAGTTGGCCACGCCCCGGCGCTCCACGGGTTGGGAGAGCACTTCGCTGCCGGTTACATGGAAGAGCCGCACCGATCTCCCATGTGGCGGTGGTCACGGGCGGTTCGCCGCCGGTTCGAGCATCGATCGCTGCCTGCCTATGAGGGACAGCTGCTGTATCCGGCGGGGGCCATCCACTGCGGTGACGAGGATCGCATCCTCTCGCCGAGTTACTCCTACACGTGGGGCTACGATGTGGGCGCCCTGGAAGATCGTCTCACCGCCGCTGATTGGGAGCAGGGGCAGGCGCTCACGGCCCTGCGCGAGGATCTCGACAGCCTGACGGCACAGCTCAGGGTCATCACCACCGTGCACACCGTGGGTGGCCGGGGCTACACGCACAGCGTACCGAACTACGGTCGCATGCTGCGCCAGGGACTGGACGGGTATGCCGAGCGCCTCGCCGAGGGCGAGGGCACTGATCTCTGCCTCGGGCTGCAGCAGGTCGTGGCCGGGATCCGTCGCTGGCACGCCCGGGTGCTCGACCATCTGCGCCAGACAACGTGTACTGACCCGGCACACGACCGGCACCGCCGGCGACTGATCGACGCTCTCGAGCACGTCCCGTGCCGCCCGGCCCGAAGCTTCTTCGAGGCTGTCGTGGCCTACAACTTCACCTACTACCTCGATGACTGCGACAATCCGGGGCGCGTGGATCTCGAGCTGTCTTCCTTCTATACCCGGGATCTGACCGCCGGGCACACGACACACGAGGAGGCCCGTGATCTGCTCTGCTGTCTCTGGGAGAACTGCGATCTCAACAACGGCTGGAGCGCCGGCATCGGCGGCACCCCACCCGATGGGGAGACCATCGACGAGGACCTGACCGTGGCCTGCCTCGAAGCGGCCCATGGCATGCGCCGTCCCAACCTGCAGCTCCACGTTCGGCGCGACATGCCGGCCGCCGTATGGGAGGCGGCCCTGGAGACCATCGGCAGCGGCTGCGGTCTGCCAGCACTGTATAACGAAGAGGCGTTCATCAGCTCCCTCAGGAACGCTGATCTCGGCATCCGGGAGTCGGATCTGGCCCTGTACAATGGCGGCGGCTGTACGGAGACGATGGTACACGGCCTGTCCAACGTGGGCTCCCTCGACGCCGGTATCAACCTTCCTCTGCTGCTGAGCGAGACCCTGGCGACCCGGTTGGCGACTGCCGATGGTTTCACCGGATTCCTCGACGCCTACCAACAGGACATCGCCGCCGTCATCGACGACATCACCTCCCAGGTAAGCGCCGAGCAGCAGGTCAAGGCCCGCCTGCGCCCACAGCCCATGCGCAGCCTCCTCGTCGACGACTGTATCGCCGCCGGACGGGAGTTCAACGCCGGTGGCGCCCGCTACAACTGGAGTGTCATCAACGTCGCCGGTCTGGCCACCGTCGTCGACTCGCTTGCCGCCGTGCGCGAGGTCGTGTTCGAGAAACAGGAAATCGGCGGCGCACAACTTCTCGAGGCCCTCAGGGACAATTTCGACGGTCAGGAACCCCTCCGCCTGCGCCTGGCTCGCTGCCCCAGGTTCGGCAACGACGAGGCCGCTGCTGACGAGCTGGCCGCTGAGCTGTCCGAGTTCGTCTTCCGACAGTTTCTCGCCCGGACTCCGTGGCGCGGCGGCAGGTTTCTGCCCTCCTGCCTGATGTTCACGACGTACGCCCAGGCGGGGAAACCCGTGGGGGCCACGCCGGATGGACGCCGCGCGGGTGAACCCATCGCTGATTCCGCGGGTCCGCACCAGGGCCGGGATCGCTCCGGACCCACGGCCATGCTCAAGAGTGTCGCCTCGATCCCGCACCATCTGGCCCCAGGGACGCTGGTCGTGAACGCCCGCTTTGGCGGCGAGCTCTTCGACGGGGCCGATCAGAGCCTGAAACTGCGCAGCCTGGTGCGCACCTACTTCGATCTGGGCGGCATGCAGCTACAGATCAACGTCATCGATCAGGCCGTGCTCGAGGACGCCATCGCCCACCCCGACCGGCACCGGGATCTCATCGTCCGCATCGGCGGGTACTCGGAGTACTTCAACCGCCTGTCCCCCGAGCTCAAGCAGACGCTGCTGGAGCGGACCGAGCACACGACCTGAATGAACTCCAGAGAGCGGGTCCTCAAGGCAGTCAACTTCCAGAAGCCCGATCGCGTGCCCATCGATCTGGGGGCGATTCGAGCCTCGGGGGTGAATGCTGTGGTCTACGACGAGCTGAAACGCCGCCTGGGGATCACGACGCCGACCAAGATCCACGACACCATGCAGATTCTGGCCGAGGTCGAGTTGCAGGTCCTGGATCAGCTGGGGGCCGACATCATCCCCCTGGACGCGGCGGATGCTGCCTGGCCCGAGCAGGATGCCACCAGTGGTATCGAGAAGCGCCTGTTCTGCGGCATGGACGTGCACTTCCCGCCGGACACGCGCATCGCCGTGGAAGAGGCCGGCAGCTGGGTCCTGCGTGACGCTCAGGACCGCGTTTTTGCCCGCATGCCCAGGGACGGCCTCTACTTCGACTTCACTCGCCCCACCATGGCCGATGCGCAGATCGACCCCGATTCCTTCCGTCCCGCCCACACCGTGCCGGAAGCACGACTCGACATCATGGCCCAGCGGGGCAGGCTCCTCTACGAAGAGACGGATAAGGCCATCCTCGGGTGGGGGTCCTGTCTGTCGGTGCTGGGACTGAGCGCGCTGATGGGTGAGAACATCACACAGGGCTCCCTCGACCAATGGCTGTGCATGCTTCTGGCCGAGAAGGAGACGGCCCACGACATGATGGGACGTTGGGTGGACGCGGTGATCGATCAGCTCGAGCTCTATCACCAGGCCGTGGGCGACTACTGCTTCGCCTGGGGCGTCGGCTCGGATGACGCCGGCACCCAGCGGGGAGAGCTGATCGCCCCGGATCTCTTCGCCGAGATGATCAAGCCGCACTACAGACGTCTGTGCGACTGGGTGCACACCAACACGGAATGGAAGACCTACCTGCACTCGTGCGGATCCATCTATCACTACATCCCCGAGTGGATCGACGCCGGCATCGACATCCTCAATCCGGTGCAGATCTCTGCGGCCAACATGGAGCCCGAGCGTTTGATGGCGGATTTCGGCGGGCGGATCGTCTTCTGGGGTGGTGGCTGCGACACGCAGAGTGTGCTGCCATTGGGTACGCCCGACGAGGTCAGGGAACACGTACGCCACAACATGGAGATCTTCGGCGGCGGCGATGGCGGTTACGTCTTCACCCAGGTGCACAACATTCAGCAGGATGTGCCGGTGGAAAACGTGGAGGCCATGTTCGCGGCGGCCCGTGACTTCGGATGACTGACACCATCAAAGGGACGATGACGGGCAAGGAACGGATGCGGGCTGCCCTGCTGGGTGAACCCGTCGATCGGGTCCCCATCTGGCTGCGGGAGGGATTCGATTTCCATCTCGGGCTGCCCGACGCCGATGATTTTTCCCTCGGCTGGCGCGCCGAAGCGGAGTACCGAGAGCTTTGGGGCTACGCCGGGGAGTACTGTGACCTGCGATCCAGCTGGTCACCAGGCGGCCACTTCAACCGCGTTCTCGGAATCGATCCGGCCGCTTTCGAGAGCCGCACCGAGACCGTCAGTGACGACATCGAGAGAGTCCACACCACGGTCCACACACCTGCCGGTAATCTGGTGGGGGTCAGCGAGAGACGACGTGGTGCGGCGACATCCTGGAGCATCGGGTATCCCGTCGGCACGACAGCGGATCTGGACGCACTGCGCCGCGTCCCCTTCGACGTGGCGCCAGTCCGATATGAGGGCTACGAGCGCCTCACCGATGCTCTGGGCGACCGTGGCGTGGCCTGTCTCAGCGTGTCCTGTCCCTGGGTCGTGTTCTCGACGGTGACGTGTTTCGAGCAGGCCCTGATCTGGTCGATCACACACCGCGACATGGTGCATGAAGTGCTCGACGAGATCACGACACGCATCCTTGCCTGCCTGGAGGCCGTCTTCTCCCGCCCCCTCGACACGGTCGTCAACATCGGCGGATCCGAGCAGTGCACGCCGTCGATGATGCGGCCCGAGGCCTACGCCGAGTTCGTGACGCCGTACGAGTCGCGCATCGTGTCCTTCCTGAGAAACAAGGGTGTTCCGGTGAACTGTCACTGCCACGGGCGCATCACCCACGCCCTGCCGCTGATGATCGAGGCGGGGTTCGACGCCACGGACCCTACGGAAGCGCCGGAGTACGGGGGCGATGGCGATCTGTCCATGGCGCGGGCGAGAGAGCTCGTCGGCAACCGCCTCACGCTGTGCGGCAACCTGCAGTTCGAGGAGCTCGAACGCTGGCCGGAAGATCACATCCGGGCACGGGTCCGGGAGATCATCGACACGGGCAAAGGGCGGCTCGTGCTGACCGCATCGGCCGGGCCGACGAGCCGCATGAGTCGAGAGATGATCGCCAACTACTATGCCTGGATTGACGAAGCCGTAACCTACGGAACGTGGTGATGAGGCAGATGACGCGACGCCAGTGCATCCTGGCGGCCAGCAGAGGTGAGGGTCCGGATCTCCCTCCGTTCTTTCACTACTGGCGTCACAGCCAGATCGGGGCGGCGGAGCGGGAGTGTCGCAACCGGGGCATGGGGATGTGCTGGACCCGGCCCGGACACGTGGAGCGCCTCCACGACGTCGAGGTGGTGGAGCGGCAGGTGACCTGGTCCGGCCAGACCGCCTGGCGGCGCACGTATACCACCCCCGTTGGCGAGGTGTGGTCCACGGAGCTGCGCGAGCCGGGCGTCGGCCAGTGGCACGGTCAGCGGAGCTGGCGGGACGTGACACCCTGGCACGTGGAGCGCCTGATCAAGGAGCCATCCGACTATGCCGTGGTGCAGTACATGGTGGAGCACACGGAGTACGCCGCCGATTCCTTCCCCATCGAGCAGGCCATGGACTGGCTGGGCGACGACGGCGTCGTGCTCTGCGCCCTGCCGCACTCGCCCATGCAGACGCTGATGATCGACTGGGTAGGCAGCGAGGGGGGACGGTTCTACTACCACCTGGCCGATCACCCCGACCTCGTCGAGGGTCTGTTCCAGGCTCTGTGCAAGAGTCGCGAGGCATTGCACGAGATCGCCGCCCGGTCACCGGCGCCCATCGCCCTGTGCGGCGACAACATGGACGATTTCCTTGTCAGCCCGCGGCTGTTCGAGCGGTACTTCATGCCGGTGTACGCGCAGCAGGCCCAGGTCCTGCACGAGCACGGCAAGCTCATGGCGGTACACATGGACGGCCGGCTGAACGCCATCAAGGAACTGGTGGGCCGCACCGACATCGACATCGTCGAGGCCCTGCATCCGCCCCCTATGGGTGATCTGCCCCTGGACGAAGCCCTGCGTATCTGGCCCGGCAAGAGCATCTGGGTCGGATTTCCGTCGGCCACGTACGATGACGGGCCGGAAGCCACGAGGCAGTACGCGCGGCAGCTGGTGCGGCAGGCCGGTGACAACGGGCGCGTGGTGATCGCGGCATCGACGGAAAACCTGGTGTCCGACGAGAATCTGCTGGCCCTGGCAGGCGTGCTGGGGAGAGGTACCGAGCCGACCAGCTCGTCGGCCTGACTCTCGACTACGGACCGACGTGTCCCTGCGAGTCCCGGGACTGCTGCCTGACACGCCAGAGTACGAAGTCCTCGTCTTCATAGGCTACCGTGAGATGGGGCCCAAGTTGGCTTCTCGACAGATCCATTGTCGATCTGCCATCCCGTATCCAGTCAGGTGGGACGAGCTGCCCTGTCATGCCGCCAGGATCCCTCTTGTTGGCGAGTATATTGCTCTGTTAAGAATTGAAGGTTGTACTTTTTCGTAAGTCGTGGTACCATGGTGACATATGGTGATTTCTTCAGGAGGTTGCCACCATGTGTCTTCAAGCTCGAGCACCAGATGGCAGCGAGTCGAAAGAGTTGAGCC
>DASCMS010000068.1:0-79420 GCA_036011085.1 Candidatus Latescibacterota bacterium | reverse complement strand
TGCTGATGTCGAATTCGGTTCCGCGTGACACCGTCCTGCTGGCCAAGTGGGTGGGTGGGTATCTGTCCATTGCAGCACCCTTTGCCGTCGCCGTCGTCGCCGGATACCTGTACCTGTCGATGTCGGGGGCCATCGAGCTGGACGGCGACGACGCCACCCGTTTCGCCGTGATTCTCGGTGTGTCGTTCCTCTACATCTCGGCGTTCTTCAGCCTCGGACTGATGATCTCCACCATCACGCACAGGGCGGCCACGGCGCTGCTGGTGTCCCTGCTGGTGTGGATCGGCTGGATCCTCGTCGTGCCCAACCTGGCGCCCATCGTCGCCCGGCTGACAGCGCCGGTGCCACCCCGACAGGTGATCGATTCCGAGCAACGCGCCATCGAGCGCGAGGCGCAACTGTTGCAGGAGGCAATCCGCAAACGCAAGGTCTACGGCGACGCCGAGGAGAGTGAACGTATCCAGCAGGAGGCGGAGCAGCGCAAGCGGAAGCTGGAGGATTTCTACAAGGATCGTATGTCGAGTCAGATCTCCCTCAGTCAGAATCTGGCGCGCCTGTCACCCTCAGCCAGCTATCTGTTCGCCGTGACCCGTCTGTCCGGCACAGGCCCCTCCCTGTTTGCGCATTTTTCGGCCGCTGTCGAGCGCTTCCAGGAGGGTCACCGAGAGCTCGAGATGAGAGCCTACCGGGATGGCTCGATCACCTTCACGCGGGAGGGACCGCAAGTCCCGGAAGGCTGGTTCGACGCCGATGCCGTGCCGCGTCTGCAGGTCTTCCGCGAGGGTGCCACCGAAGCCTTCGATGCCGCCCTTTTCGACATCCTCCTGCTCACTGTTTTCAACGTCCTGTTTTTTATGCTGTCGTACGTGTTCTTCCTGCGCTACGACGTCACGTGACCGCGGAGAGACACACAATGCCTGCCGTTCTCTCAGTTCTGTGCACGGAAGCGGGATCTCGCCGGAGCGCCCGCTTCGACGTCACCTAGAGCCTCAGGGCACAAAACCCAGATATGCTGCTGCACATCGTCCGCAAAGAACTGCTCGACCAGCTGCTCTCCCTGCGCTTTGCCATCGCCTGCGGGGTATGCCTGCTCGTGTTTCTGTTGAGTTCCATCGTCCTTACCCGGGACTACCGCGAGGCGATGTCGACCTACAACATGAACAAGGTCATGCACCGCAACGAACTGCAGCAACGGACGCAAATCTGGAGCCTGTCTCAGGGAGTCACCGTCGACCGGCCGTTGAACCTGATGAACACCCTCGTTCGCGGTCTCTCGAAGGAGCTGACGGAGAGCGTGCGGGTGCAGCCCGGAAATCGACTCGACTTTCCCGAGGGGTGGGAGCAGAACCCGGTGTTGCCCCTGTTTCCGGCGGTGGACTTCGTCTTCATCGTCGGCATCATCATGAGCCTGCTGGCCCTGGCCTTCAGCTACGATGCGGTCTCAGGTGAAGCCGAGACAGGTGTGTTGAAACTGCTGATGTCGTACTCCGCGCCGCGCGATGTGGTTCTTCTGGGCAAGTGGATCGGCGGCTACCTGGCGCTGATCGCCCCCTTCGTTGTCTCCTTCGTTCTGGCCCTCATCCTCTCGCTGCTGTTTCCCGAAGTGCAGCCCAACACCGACAGTTTACTGGCCATCGTCGCCCTTCTCGTCCTCGCTCTGATGTACCTCGCCGCCATCTACAGCCTGGGTCTGTTTGTCTCCTGCCGGACCCGTCTGGCCTCCACGTCGATCACCGTTCTGGTGCTCGTGTGGGTGGCCCTGATCCTCGCCATTCCGAACATGGCCCCGTACGCCGTCGGCCAGTTCGTTTCGATTCCTTCGCGGGACGAGGTGGACCGGGAGAAGCAGGCCATGCAGCGGGAACTGAGCGACAGGTTCCAGCAGATCGTCAAGCAGGAACAGGAACGCCTGGGTACCGAGGACATCTGGCAGGACGAAGGGTTTCAGGAGCTTCAGCGCGAGATGCGCGAGGACTTCGAGGCGGAGGTCCAGAAGATCGAAGACAGTTTCCTGACCCAGGTCAACGCGCAGACTCGACTGTCCGGCATCGTTGCGCGAGTTTCGCCGCTGACGTCCTTCAACATGGCCGCCTTTGATCTGGCCGGCGCCGGCATCGCCCAGGAAGAGGCCTACATTGAGGCGTTGAAAGCATTCAGCGGCTCCTGGCAGGAATACAGTGAGGAGAAGCAGAAAGCGTGGCGCGAGTTTCTGGAGCGTCAGCGATCCGGTGACGGGAGTGTCTCCATCAACTCAGGGGACATGGCGCAGTTCAATAATCTCGATCTGAGCGACGCACCGCGCTTCGGTTTTGCCCCCATGCCCGTGGGTGAGCGGCTGTCTGAGGTCTACGGCGACCTCCTGCTGCTGGGGCTGTGGAACGTCGCCTTCTTCATGCTCGCCTATCTGTCTTTCCTGAGATATCCCGTGGAGTAGCCGGTTCTCCCGCTGTTCCGGGGTAGCGGCTAAGCCTATATTCTATAGCTTCTTACCCATCCGCTTACCTCCGGCACGCGTCCAAAAAAACT
Organism: Candidatus Latescibacterota bacterium; assembly: GCA_036011085.1. Classification (GTDB taxonomy): domain Bacteria; phylum Latescibacterota; class UBA2968; order UBA8231; family UBA8231; genus UBA8231. The sequence continues at coordinate 76,894 of DASCMS010000068.1, read as the reverse complement.
CATGGGAAAATCCCTCAGCGACGGACTGGCGCGGCTCCAGAACGAGAGCCGCATTCCGGCCACCACCTGGCGGCAGTGGTGCAATCTGCTCGAAATGCACCCCGATGACGCGATCGATGTGTGGGAGGAGATCTGCCACCCCATCATGATCGCCAACCGCAAAGTGCCGGAGATTCCCTACATCCTGCAGTTGCGGTCCGGTCGTCCGGAGCTCGACATCTATGAGTTCAAGGACGAGTGCGCCAAGGTCCTTCACTTCATCACTTTCCTGTTCAACCTCGAAGACGAGCGCCTGACCAAGGGGAAAATCAAGAGCGCGTTGCTCAAGCTGTACAAGGGCGTCGCCACCCGGCTGCCCGCAACGACAAGGCAGAGCGCACACATCGAGCGCTATCTGGCCGATGTCTGTGCCCTGGTCATCATAGCCAAGGTCGTAAAGGGCGAGAGCATCTCCCTCACTGGCGTGCTCAAGCCCGTCGTCGATGGCAAGGCCACCATCTCTCAGGTGGCAAGACTGGCGTTGAAGGCCCTCGGAGACGAGGACTATGCCACTGCTGTTCGCCAATTCCTGCACGATCCGTTCATCGATCCGACGGCCACTCCCCTGGAGGCCGGGAACGGTATCGACGACGACGACGATGATGATGACGACGACGATGACAATCCCATCGACGTCTCCCTGCTGAAGTTCAAGACGGCACTGCACGCCATCTATGAAGCCGAGGCTGGGGCTCCGACTTCCGCCGACAACGGCGAGGAGGGCGAGGAGGCGTCAGACGAGGACGAGGATGGGGGGGACGAAGCGCTGCAAGAGCGGCTCAAGGTGGCCGCCGTCTTCGATCCTATGCGTGCGGCCATTCCATCGATGGAAGAGGCACAGAATATCGCCCGGCGCCTGGAGGCGGCCCGGAACGCCGGCAAGAATCGCCCCACTCTGGCGGCCAGAGCCGCTCCGGCGGCGCCGGCTGCCGGAGGCGGTGGAGGCGGTGGCGGGGCCAAGAGTGGAGGCGGTGGTGGTGGTGGTGGTGGTGGTGGGGCCAAGAATGGCGGCGGAGCCACCGTCATCAAGGGGGGCGGTGCTGCCGCTGGCGGTGAGGGTGCGCCAGCCACGGGCCCTACCTCTTCGCCGGGGCCACGTAAAGACGGCGGTGAATCAGCCCGTGTCGACATGGCCAAGGCGGGGGACGTCGAGATCGAGCCCACCGACTTCGTCGATGTCGCCGAGGTCAGCTTTCCAGAGTTCAGCGAACGAGCCAAGCAGGTCTGTGCCCAGTTGGCGACGGTGGAGAAGCTCGATCAGAGCGTGTGGAGTCTGTTTGTCGACCCCTCCGCCACTATCGATGTACAGCTACTGGCGCGGACCCTGGCAAAAGAGAACACAGACACTTTCAAAGCGTACAACGCCATCCGTATGGCGGCACAGTACCTGCCGTTGAAGAATCTCCTGTCGGTTCCCGACAAGGCCCTGCAGAAAGAGCGCAACTTCATGCTCGAGGCGACGGGGCTGCTCAATACGGTGAACAACTCCAACCGGGAGTTGCAGCCCGACGCCCGGCCCATGGCGCCGCTGGCGAAGGTTCTCGATCACGCGGCCGGGGCCCTCGTGCGTCTGGAAGCCCTGCGGGTCAACACGAAGATGGGCGAGGACCACGGCGAGCAATACTCGCGTGAGGCCACCACGGTCTATTACGAAGGGGCGCTACGGCAGGTCACGGATCTGACAGACCGTGACATCCTGAATCAGGCGCGAGAGAAGGCCGACGTCGACACGGTGGCCATGTTGGGCTCCTTCGAGGCTGCCTCTCTGGTTGAGCACATCCACGAACGCAGCCGCGAGTATGTCAAAGGGCTGGTCGATGGTGGCCACGCCGGATCGGTCGATACCCTCAAGGCCTATTTCTCCGAACAGCCACTGGCATTCGACGACGTGGAAGCCAGCAGTGAAAGTACCGAAGTCCCCCCGGACCTGCTCAAATCAGGCGAGCTGGGTGATATTTTCGACGCCGCCGCCAAGTACGTGTGCAACCAGGCGTGGGCGGTGATGGAGGCGGCGCACGGCCCCGAGAAGGTGGTTCCGGAGATTATCAACAATCTGCGCGAGTTGATGGTGAGTTGCTTCAAGTTTCAACCTGAGCGCCGACGTCACCAGGACAATCCCCGCCTGGCCCTGACCGTGATCAGTCTCGACAAGGTGGCGGGCAACGCCAACCTGAAGGACCTCTATGTGCGAGTCGACGACGCCGGCCAACTGCATTATGTGGCAGACTTCGAGGATGGCACCTGGGTCGACCTGTTTCAGCTGATCGAGTACAAACCACAACGGCTGGCGTCGGCCGCAAGGAAGAAGTCCGAGGAAGAGGACACGGAGGCGCTGCAGACGGGGCGCAAGTACCTGGCTACAGTCGGGCGTGCCAACAAGCTCTTCGGCGAGTCGCCGGCGCCGGTCATCAACGGCTGTTTCCGTGGCGACGACGGTGAGACGAAGATTTTCGACGCATTCTGATCCGAAGGAGAGGCATTTCTGTATGTCTGGTGAAACTGGATTCGCTGTCGTCGGCCTGGGAATGGGCAAGCATCACTGCAAGGCGATCCAGCGCGCTCCGAAGGCGACTCTTGTCGCCGTCTGTGACGTCGACGAGGAGCGGTTGAACCCTGTGGCCGAGGAATACGGCTGCACGTCGTACACAGATCTTTCCGACCTGCTGGCCAACGATGACATCGACGTCGTCAATGTGGCCACGCCCTCCGGCTCCCACACGGAGGTCGGGCTGCAGGTCGCCGCCGCCGGCAAGCACATGATCGTCGAGAAGCCAGCCGATATCACGGCCCCGCGGGTCGACGAGCTGATCGCGGCCATCGACCAGGCCGGGGTCAAGGCGGCGGGTGTCTTTCAGTCGCGACTGGACCCCCTCAACATCGAGATCCGCGAGGCCGTGCAGGCCGGACGACTCGGACGGCTCATCGGCGTTCACGGACATCTGCCCTGGTACCGCAAGCAATCCTATTATGACGGTGCGCACGGGGCGTGGAAGGGAACCTGGGGCATGGATGGTGGGGGATCGCTGATGAACCAGGGCGTGCACACCGTGGACCTGCTCCAGTGGCTTGCCGGCCGAGTGCATTCGGTGATGGGCATGTTCGGTGTCTTCAACCACGAGATCGAGGCCGAGGATCAGTCCGTCGCCTTGCTCCGCTTCGAGTCGGGGGCGCTGGGCACGCTCTACACCACGACCTGTGCGTATCCCGGACACGACCAGCGTATCACCATCTATGGCAGCGAGGGCTCCTTCGTAAAGCGGGAGGGAACGTTGGAGAGTTGGAAGCTGCTGGCCGACGAAGACGGCGGCCAGGAGGCGGACATGCTGGCACGCTTCGGCGAGAAGAAAGCGGCGAAGGCCAGCGGCGCGGCCGATCCCATGGCGGTCAGCTTCGATGGCCACACGCAGATCGTCATCGACATGGTGGAAGCGGTCCAGCAGGACCGCGAGCCGATGATCACGCTGGACAGCGCCCGGCACGCCGTAGAGATCATCAACGCCGTTTTCGAGTCCGGTCGCAGTGGCCGCGAAGTGACGATTTCCGGCAAAGCCTAGCCAATGGCGCATCACGAGTTCACGCCGACCCACTACCACAATACACTGGGCTGGCACGATCCGGTGCTGGAGATCGATCCCGGCGACACGGTGGTGACCACCACGGTAGACGCACGGGGACAGGATCACGCCGGGGAGCGCGTCGCGCAGCGGGGCAATCCGCAGACCGGGCCGTTCTACGTGAGGGGAGCTGAACCCGGAGACGCGCTGGTGGTGACCCTCGACGAGTTGACGCCGAACCGGTCCTGGGGTTTTACCGGCTGCGAAGTGGCGCCGAACGTGCTGGACCCCGGGTATCGGCCGACCTTCGATGATGATCTGGCAAACTGTCCGACCTTCGACGGCGCGCCCTTCTTCCGCTGGGCTGTGGACGTCGAGGCGGGCACGGTCCATCTGGCCGAACCGGAAGGACCCCTGTCAGGACTCCAGCTGACGCTGGACCCGATGGTGGGCTGTTTCGGCGTGGCCCCCCCGGGTCGGCAGGCGATCTCTACCGCCACCTCCTCAACCCACGGCGGCAACATGGACTACCGTGGCTTTCGCCAGGGCACCAAGGTGTATTTCCCCGTGTCCGCCCCCGGGGCTCTGTTCCACATCGGCGACGGCCACGCCGTGCAGGGCGACGGTGAGATCGTCGGCACGGGTGTAGAGATCTCCTTCAGCGTCCGCTTTACCGTGGATGTGGTGAAGGATTCATCCGCCCGCTGGCCTCGCGCCGAAGATGCCGACTGGCTCATGACGGTGGGTAACGCTCGACCCCTGGACCAGTGCGTGCAGCATGCCACCACGGAGATGCTGGGCTGGCTGCAGTCGGACCACGGTCTCAGCGCACGGGCAGCACACCAGCTGTTGGGACAGACGGTGGCCTACGACCTGGGGAACATCTTCGACCCTGCGTACACGATGGTCTGCAAGATTCGCAAAGAGCACGTCCAGGCACTTCGGTAGCGGTCGCCTCCTGGCTACGAGGCGATGTCCCTGTCTTCGAGCATTTTCAAGATGGCCTCCACACATCTGGACACGGGCCACTCGTGGGTGGGCAGACTGAGATCGGGGGCTGACGGTTCCTCATAGGCTGAGGAGACACCGGGGAAGTTGGCGATCTCGCCACTGTCGGCACGTTCATACCAGCCCTCGGTGTCGCGTTCCCGGCATACCGGGACCGGTGCCGCCAGATGCACGACGAGGAAGCGGTCCTCGCCGATGACCTGTGCTGCCTTTCTTCGCACCTGCTCGCTGGGGGCGACGAAAGCGCCAATGCAGATCAGCCCCGCCTCATTGATCAACCGCGCCACTTCAGCGCTGCGGCGAAGATTCTCCGAGCGGTCCTCAGCGGTGAAGCCCAGATCCCTGCTGATCCCCTGCCGCATGTTCTGGCCATCCAGCACCGTGGCCGCCCGACCCATCTCGAACAACCGGCGTTCCAGCGCGTAGGCAATCGTGGTCTTGCCCGATCCCGTCAGTCCCGTCAGCAGGATCGTCGCCCCCCGTTGCCCGTACCGCGCCTGGCGCTCATCCGCCGTAACATGGCTCGACTCGGTCTGCAGACTCTCCGACAGCGGTTCGTCGTCCCAGTGGTCGCGGCGATCGTCGCCCGTGGTGCGATCGACGATCATACCAGCCGCCAGCGTGGCATTGGTGATGCGATCGACGATGATGAAGGCGCCGGATGTCCGGTTGCGCCGGTAACTGTCAAAACAGACCGGCTCGCTCAAGGAGACGTTGCAGCGGCCGATCTCGTTCAGGCTGAGAGTCGGCGTGTCCTGTCGGTGCAGGCTGTTCACGTCGACCTGGTAACGCAGCGTGCTGATGGTCCCGGTGACGCTCTTGGCGGCCTGCTTGAACAGATAGGTCTTGCCCGGAACCATCTGCTCGTCGTGCATCCACACGACCATGGCGTCGAATCTCTGCTCCAGCCGCGGCACATTACCAGGGCGGACGATCATGTCGCCGCGGCTGACGTCGATCTCGTCGTCGAGAGTGAGAGTGACCGACTGCTGCGAGCAGGCCTCCTCCAGTTCGCCGTCAAAGGTGACGATCGACTTGATCCGGCTCGTCCGGCGAGAGGGCAGGGCCATCACCTCGTCCCCTTGCCGGACGATCCCCGAAGCGATGGTGCCGCAGAAACCACGGAAGTCGAGGTTGGGCCGGTTGACGAACTGCACCGGGAAGCGGAAGTCTTCGAGGTTGCGGTCGGAGCCGATGTAGATCGTATCGAGGAATCGCATCAGCGTCGGACCTTCGAACCACGGCATATTCGTGCTGGGATCGACGATGTTGTCGCCCAGCAGCGCCGAGATCGGCATGAAGTGCAGATCGGGCAGTTCGAGGCGGGCGGCGAAATCGCGGTAGTCGGCCCGGATCCGGTCGAAGACCTGCTCATCGAAGTTGACCAGATCCATCTTGTTGACCGCGACGAGGACGTGCTTGATGCCCAGCAGGGAGACGATAAAGCTGTGTCGTCGGGTCTGGGTGACCACACCGTGCCGTGCATCGATGAGGATGATGGCCAGGTCCGACGTCGAAGCACCTGTGGCCATGTTTCGCGTGTACTGTTCGTGGCCAGGCGTGTCGGCGATGATGAACTTCCGCCGTGTCGTCGAAAAGTAGCGGTAGGCGACATCGATGGTGATGCCCTGTTCCCGTTCGGCCTTGAGGCCATCGGTGAACAGGGCAGGATCGAAATCGCCGCCCGTTGTACCAATGGCGGCAGAATCCTGCTCCAGCGTCTTCAGTGTGTCTTCGTAGATCAGCTTGGCGTCGTAGAACAGGCGGCCGATGAGGGTGCTCTTGCCATCATCGACGCTGCCACATGTGAGGAACCGCAGCAACTCCTTCTGCTCATGTTGCGCCAGGTACGCGTCGATGTCGTCGGCGATGAGGTCGGACTGGTGTGTCAAAAGTACCCGCGTTTCTTCTTCTCTTCCATGCCGGCACCACCCTCATCCTGGTCGATGACCCGGCCCTGACGTTCGGAGGTGGTGGACAGCAGCATCTCCTGGATGATCAGCGGCAAGGTTGTGGCAGACGAGTCGACGGCACCGGACAACGGGTAGCACCCCAGCGTGCGGAAGCGGACACGGCGCATCTCGGGTTCTTCCCCCGGCTCGAGCTGCAGGCGATCGTCATCGACGAGGATCTTCTCCCCGTGGCGATGGACAACCGGGCGCTCGGCGGCGAAGTAGAGGGGCACGATGGGGATCTGCTCAAGGTGGATGTACTGCCAGACGTCGAGCTCGGTCCAGTTCGACAGGGGAAAAACCCGGATGCTCTCACCTTTGTTGGCTCGAGTGTTGTAGATGTTCCACAGTTCGGGACGCTGGTTCTTCGGATCCCAGCGATGATGCTGGTCACGGAAGGAGAAGACGCGCTCCTTGGCGCGGGATTTTTCTTCGTCGCGTCTGGCCCCGCCGAAGGCGGCGTCGAAGCCATACTTGTCGAGGGCCTGCTTCAGGGCGTCCGTCTTCATCAATTCGGTGTGCTTCTCGCTGTCGTCGAGAGGGTGGATGTCGTGCTTCTGACCCTCCTCGTTGATGTAGACGATCACATCCAGACCCAGCTCCTTCCGTGCATAATTCTCACGGAAGTCGATCATCTCGCTGAATTTCCAGGTGGTATCCACGTGCATCAGCGGGAAGGGGGGCCTGGCAGGGTAAAACGCCTTCTGCGCCAGGCGCACCATCACCGACGAGTCCTTGCCTACCGAGTAGAGCATGACCGGGTTGTGGAACTCGGACGCCACCTCGCGCATGATGTGGATGCTCTCGGCTTCCAGTTGCTTGAGGTGGGTCAGATGATACCCGGAGACGGCCGGATCCACAGGTCGGTTGGGCAAGTGCAATCAGTTCGATGGTCGTAGTGTCGGGGCGCTGTAGAGCAGTCCAGGCGAAAGCAGACTACATAATGTGCGCATCAGACCCAGCGCCGGCCATAGCCAACCAAAGGCTACTCGCCCAAGGGGGCGATGGAGTCGAGACCTTCAGGCTGAGGGATAACGTAGCGCACCGGCTGAACGCCACCATCGATCCGCGTGCGGCATTGCACGTGTCGGCATTTTATGACGCTGTGCTCGATCATGACGCCATCGTCGATGCGGCAGCCGTAGACGTACGTAGTGCCTTTCACGGTAACGTCCCGGCCGACGCGCATGGGGTGTTCGTCGCTGCCCGTCATGATCACCCCGGACTCGATACGGCTGTCCACGCCGATTCGCAGATTTCCCTTCAGGACGCTGCGTGCCAGCACTTCGACGCCGGGTTCGAGGACCATCTGCTGGCCCCGGTGGGTACTCAATCGGGCACCCGGGCCGATGTCCACTCCCTCTCCAAGAGCGATCGTGCCCCGCAGTTCACATCGATCATGGAGCTGAACGCGGCGGTCCAGGCTTACCCCGGGGCCGAGGTGGACCCCCTTGCCGACGACGATGTCGAGGGGGCCACGGTCCTTGTCCAGGGCGATGATCTGGTCGATCACCTCGTCAGCCAGGTAGAAGTCTTCCTCGTCGACGATGGTGACGATATCCATCAGCCGATGATAGGCTCGCCGCCTGGCGATGGACTCCATCTGTCGCCACACACTCTTGACGTTGAAACCGAGGATCTCCTCCTCGTCGGCGGCGGCGACGGCACGAACGTCGAGGCCGTTGCCGTTGAAGATCTCCACGAGGTCTGTGAGCATCAGCTCGCCCTGCACGTTGTCGGTATTCATAGCACCGATGTGGGCGCGCAGTGCGGACTCACGAAAGGCGACGACGAGGGTGTTGATCTCCTGGGTTTCCAGCAACTGACGGCGGGTGAAGGCGAACCGGGCGGCCTTGTAGGTCAGTGTCTCGACGGCGTCGTCATCGCCCAGACCAAGGATGTCCTTGTGCTCCTTGATAGCGATCACGAACCCCGCGTCGTCTCCCGTGGAGGCGCCGGCAACGTCCGCTTCGGGAACGCGCACGATCCGGCCATAGTAGTTCTGCTCGGTGGGGCCCTCGTAGCCGCCGGTGAGAACCATCATGTCACATGGCCGGACCTCGAAGGCACGACGGAACTCGGCGACCACGAGCTCGGTAAGAAGCCCCATATCGCCTGGGACGATGTATATGTGCCGATCCCTACCATCAGGCAGGGGGTCGAACTGCTCGAGAGCAACATGCACCGCGTCGCCCGTGCCTGCCGGCAGTCCGAGGACGGGATTCTCCTGATAGGCGAAGCGGCGTCCGGGACGGGCCCCCACCGTGGCCGCAACCTGCTCAGCCTTGATGCCGACGACGAGAATCTGATTGGTACTGTCGAGACCGTCGCAGAGGGCATCGGCGACACGCTCGACCGTGGGGCGTCCCCAGATCTCGTGCAGCATCTTGGAGGTGTCGGAGCGGATCCGGGTACCGTGGCCGGCGGCCAGCACGATACCGATCCGCGGCACGTCGTCGTACAGGGGAGAGTCGAGGCTGCTCAGCTGGGCGCGGATACTGTCACCCTTCGGTGGCACTGTCATGCCCGCCGCAGCGAATCCATGGTCACAGCGGGAACGTCGTTGCTGCCGGTGCCATTCCAGCCGGGGAGAGGGGCCAACTGCAATTCCGGTGGATTCCCCATAGCGATTTCCATCAGCACGTTCTGCAACGAAATCGCGGGTTCGCCGCCCGATGGCTCGAGGCGGACGTAGCTCCCGTCAGACTGGCAGATGCGGGCCTTCACACGGTCGGCCAGGCACAACTGCAGGAAATGGTGGATTCGTGCCTTGATCCTGTCGTCTTGGACAGGGAACGCGACTTCGACGCGGTTGCGCAGATTCCGGTTCATCCAGTCGGCGCTGCTACACCAGATCTCCGGGTCGCCCCCGTTGGCGAAGTAGAATACCCGACTGTGCTCCAGATAGCAGCCGATGATGCTCGTCACGCGGATCCTCTCGGAGATACCGAGAAGCCCCGGACGCAGACTACAGATGCCGCGCACGATGAGATCGATTTCGACGCCGGCCATGGACGCCCGATACAGAGCCCGGATGATCTTGGGATCCACCAAGCCGTTCATCTTGGCCACGATAGCTGCCGGGCGGCCGGCGCGGGCATGTTCGATTTCGCCATCGATGCGCTGCAGCATACCCGACATCAGAGTCGTCGGCGCCACCAGCAGCGTACCGAAGGTTTCAGCGGAACGAGCCGTGAGCAGGTTGAAGACTTCGGCCACCTCGCGAGTCATGTCATCGCGAGACGTGAGAACTCCTATGTCGGTATAGAATCGCGCCGTCTGATGGTTGTAGTTTCCCGTTCCCAGGTGGACATAGCGCCGCAGACGATCCTCGTCCCGGCGTACGAGCATGGACAGCTTGCAGTGGGTTTTCATACCCACCAGCCCGTAGACGACGTGCACGCCACTCTCTTCGAGTTGCTTGGCCCACTCGATGTTGGAGGCCTCATCGAAGCGAGCCTTCAACTCCACCAGGACTGTGACTTCCTTGCCCTGGTCAGCCGCGTCGATCAGCGCCTCCACCACCTGCGAGTCCTCTCCCGTGCGGTAGAGGGTCTGCTTGATGGCCAGCACCCGCGGATCGAGCACCGCCATGCGGATGAAGTCGATGACGGTGCTGAAGGACTCGTACGGGTGATGCAGCATGACATCACCCTCGCGCAACGACTCGAAGAAGGCATCCGGCTCGGAAGGAAGATTCACTTCGGCCGGTGAGAAGGGGCGATCTTTCAGTTCGGGTCGCTGCACCAGGTCGTAGATCGTGCTGATGCGGTTCAGGTTGACCGGCCCATCGGCGCGGTAGAGCCGATCCTCATCCACTTCGAACTGGGTGGTCAGGAACCGCACGAGGCGCGGCGGCGCGCGGTCCTCGATTTCGAGTCGGACCACGTCCCCTTTGCGGCGGTTTTCCAAGGACTCGGCGATCTCCTCCAGGAGGTTGTCCGCCTCTTCCTCGTTGACGTAAAGCTCGGAGTTGCGCGTCACGCGGAACGCCGCGTGTCCGGTAACCTCGTAGCCTTCGAACAGCTCGCTCAGGAACTGCGCGACGATGCCGGAGAGGGTGACCATCCGCACCGAGCCATCCTCGGCGTCGGGCAGGCGCAGGATTCGGGGCAGAACCCGGGGAACCGTCACCACTCCCAGAACGGTATGCCCGTCTTGCTGCAGCAGGACGCCGATGCACAGCGCCTTGTTGAGCACTCTCGGGAAGGGATGGGCCGGATCGATGACCATCGGCGTGAGGATCGGTTCGAGCTCACCACGCCAGTACCGACGGATGAACGCCAGGTGTTCGCCCTGCAGATCATCTACCTCGAGCAGGTGGATCCGCTCCGCCGCCAGCGCCGGCAGCAGCTCCTCGTTCCAGCAGCGGTACTGGGCATCCACCAGGTCATGCGTCGTCCGGGCGATGGCCACAAGCTGTTCGTCAGGCGTCAGGCGGTCCGCACCGGTACTGGCGACGCCGCTCTCGCTGACCTGCAGAAGGCCGGCGACGCGGACCTCGAAGAACTCGTCGAGGATACTGGCGACGATGCCCAGGAAGCGCACACGCTCAAGCAGTGGGTTGTCCCTGTCACGGGCCTCCTCGAGGACGCGCCGGTTGAAGTCGAGCCAGGAGAGCTCGCGGTTGATGTAGTATTCGGGGCGGGAGAGATCGACGCTCACTGCACATACTCACGACGAGTTCGGGGAGCGAGTGCGTCGGCATGGGGGGAGATCACGCGACGACCCGAGGGTCCTCAGGAGCCTGTCCGACAGGCTTCCTGCGCCTGTAAATCTATCGGAATCAAGCAGATGGAGCAATTCCCGACCGGCCGAGAGTCAGTTCAGCGCTCGGACCCGTGCCACTGAGATTCGACGAAGCGGCGGTCGAGCATGGCGTTCCCGAGGACCGTCGTGAGATCGAAGGTGGCGCCTTCCTGCGGCACGATACCCGCGGTGAACTCGATACAGAGAGCGCCGTCGAACCCGGCGGAGACCACGTGCGGCAGATAACGGCGGTAGTCGGTCCAATCTCCCTCCGCCAGCAACGTCATGGTCCTGTGGGTGTCACGGTTCTGCAGGTGCAGGTGGCGGACCCGATCCCCCAGGGCATCGAAGGTGGCGATGGTCTGATCGGTGTCGTCATCGGTGTAGGGCTGCAGACAGACCCCGACATCAGCGCAGTCCGCCAGATCGTCCAGGAGTCGGAGGGTACTGTCGAGGCTGTCGCACAACGTGCCGCCATGCGTCTCGAGGGTCAGCATCATGTCCTCGGCTGTGACCCGCTGGCCAAGGGTCCTCAGGCGATCGACGGTCCGAGTCCACGTTGCCGCATCGGCACTGTCGCTGGCGACGCGTCCCGGAAAGATCTTGAAGATCCTTGACCCCAACGCGGCGCTTACCGAGACCATGCGCTCGAGCCGGGCCGCCTCCGCAATGTCCTCGGCGCCCTCCAGGTGGAAGCAAGGGTAGGCCCCGACGCCGAGGGCGCGCATCGACCGTGCCGCCAGACCCTCGGCAAGGGCGGCCACCGCCTCGTCGTCCAGGCCATCCACATGGTACCCCCATAGCTCCAGATGCTTGAAGCCCGCCTCGTCGATCGGTTCCAGCAGATCCTCCAGAGGCCAGCTGAGGCGGTGGTCGGGAGTCCAGCGGTTGGGTTCGAGCATGATCGTGTTGAACAGCAGGTCCACGGCTTCCTCTCAGTCGAAGCGGACGCCGAGCTTGACGTTGCTCTCGGGTTCGTCAGCGATTTTCGGGTATTCGGTCAACAACGAATCAAAGGAAACGACGGGATGTACGATCGGCTCGCAGCGCAACGTGCTGTCGCACAGCAGTCTCCAGGCGACCTCGAGGAGGCGGGACTCGTTCCAGTTCGGATGCTCCGGATTCGGCTCGGAGCAGGCGCGGGAGAAGACGATCGAGGGCCGGTTGAAGTGCGCCTCGGCGCCGAAGTCGAGCCCTGCAGGGTAGGCTCCGGGCCAGGCACCCGCCACAACGGTACCGAGATAGGCGACGCCTCTCAAAGCATGCTGGAGAGCGAGATGGTGACCACTGTATTCGATGCAGACATCAGCCCCCCGACGGTCGGTGGCCAGGCGAATCTCCCTGCCGGCGTCACACTCGGTGGGGTCGAGGACCAGGTGGGCGCCGCATTCGGTGGCGGCGTCACGTCGAAGCCGGATCGGGTCGATGCCGATGACGGGATGGGCACCGGCATGTCGGGCCAACTGCAGCGCCAGCAGTCCGATGGCGCCCAGGCCGAAGACGGCGACGCCATCGCCGACCCGCACATGGCCATCACGAACCGCTCCGAGAGCGAAGTTGGCCGGATCCAGGCAGACCGCCGCCTGCCAGGGTACGCCTGCAGGCAGGGGCCGAACCCGCGCTGATTCCCACACGTGTGCCTGCCGCAGGGGACCGTGGGCGAAGACGATATCGCCGACACCGATGTCAGACACGAGGGCGCCGACTTCGGTGGCCTCGCCGACACACATGTTTCCCAGCGGCGACGGATAGCGGACCATGTCACGTTCGCCATCAAACAGCTGCAGGTCCGCGTCGTACCCGCCTCGCGGTCCGGCGTATCCCTTGAACAGGGCCATTTCGGTCCCGTGTTTGGCTGCCCCCCAGCAACTCCGAACCCGCACCTGTGTCGGCGTCGGCGCAGGCAGGGAGACATCGTCGAAGGCCACCTGCCCGGGTGCCGTGGCGATCAGTTGTCGAGTCATGTCGGCGAGGGCTCGTCTCTTTGACAGGTTGAAGCGCTGCCCGTTCCTTACGCTCCTTAACAGCTTGTTGATAGAGCCCATCTGGGCTGCGGCCGGTCCTTTCGACCGGTGCCTGCGCGCCCCCGAAATGCCTCGGCCTCGCCAGCAGAGCGACTTTATCAACGGGCTGTCAGCGCCTAACATAGCCCTGCCACAGTCCGTCTACCAGAGAGAACCGGCCAACCGATGTCCGACCGTGCCAACATCCTTGTGCCCGGTGACGATCCGCCGCAGATCGCCGGATCGCCGCAACTCGAGCGCCTGCAGGCTTACGGCGACGTCACCTTGCATTCGACCCGTCCCGCCGACAAGGCCGAGCAGATCGAGCGGGCAAGGGGTTTCGAGGTGGTCATCAACTCCCGCGGCTCCGTCACCTGGCGAGAAGAGGAGCTGCGCAGCCTTTCCGACCTGCGCATGATCACGACTTGTTCCATCGGTACGGACATGATCGACCTGGCAGCGGCATGCCAGCTGGGTGTGGTCGTGTCGAATCAGCCAGGTCGGACGGCGCCCGTGGTTGCCGAGCATATGTTCGGCCTGCTGTTCACCGTCGCCAAGCGGGCCGCTTTCCAGACTGCCGAGATCCGTGACCACAGGTGGACTCGCCGCATGAACCTCGGTGTGCAGGGCAAGGTCCTCGGCATCGTGGGTACCGGCAATATCGGTGCCGAGATGGCGCGCCTGGGCAAGGCGATGGGCATGGAAGTGATCGCCTGGACATTCCATCCATCCTCCGAACGGGCGGCACAATTGGGTGTGCGCTTCGTTGACCTGGAGGATCTGCTGGCCGAGTCCGACTACGTGAGCCTGCACGTGGCTCTCACCGAGGACACGCGTCATCTCATCGGCGCGGCGCAACTGGCGGCTATGAAACCCGAAGCTGTTCTGCTCAATGGCGCGCGGGGTCCCGTGGTCGATCTCGACGCCCTCGCCGTGGCTCTCGAGGGCGGACACCTGGGCGGCGCCGGCCTGGACGTGTTCGCCGACGAACCCTTCGAGGCCGATCATCCGATCAAGCACTGTGAACAGGCGGTCCTCACGCCGCACGCGGCAGACCAGACTCCCGAGGGGGTCGATCTGCTCAATGGCGGTGCCGTAGACAACGTCATCGCCTTTCTCGAAGGCAAACCTCAGAACAATGTCGCCGTCTGACGGCATGGAGATATCATGTTCACTTCACTGAGCCCAGGCGCCATCGGCGTCAAGGTCGACGGTTTGCAGCAGGGCCTCTCCCTGGCGGCCAAACATGGATTCGCCGGCTACCACTTCGGCATCGGCGAGGCGCACGAGCTGGGAGTATCGCAAGTGCGGGAGTTGTCGGAGGCGGCAGGAGTGAGACTGTCCGCCTTCGGATTCCCCCTCGACTTCCGCTCTGATGAAGCCGCTTTTGAGCAGGACCTGGCAGCACTGCCGGCGTTGGCCGAGACGGCCGTCGGACTTGACGCGAAGCGTACTGCGACCTGGATCACGCCGGCGTCTGACGAGTTGAATTTCGCCGACAACCTGGCCTTTCACGCCCGTCGCCTGCAGCCGGCGGCCGCGATCCTGGCCGCTCACGACATCCGCCTGGGTCTGGAATACGTGGGACCGAAGACGAGCCGCGACGGCAAGAAGCACGAGTTCGTCCACACGATGGACCAGATGAGCGATCTGTGCGCCGCCGTGGGTGACAACTGCGGCTATCTGCTCGACGCCTGGCATTGGTACACGGCGCACGAGGACGCGTCCCATCTGCAGCGTCTGTCGCCCGAACAGGTGGTGGATGTGCACGTCAACGACGCGCCCGAGGGGGCGGTGGACGAACAGCTTGACAATCGCCGCTGTCTCCCCGGTGAGACGGGGGTGATAGATATCGCCACCTTCCTCGGGTCGTTGAAGCAGATCGGCTACGACGGTCCGGTGATGGTGGAGCCTTTCAGTCAGACCGTACGCGACATGGATGCCGACGCCGCCTGCGCTGCCACCGGGACCGCACTCTCGAAGGTATGGGCACAGGCCGGACTGGCGTAGGCGTGCTGCGTGTCGCCCATGTGGTGCCCACCGACCGAATCACCTGGCTGCTGCTGCGGCGGCGATTGATCCGCCTCGCCGCCGCCGGCTGTGAGATCCACGTGCTCTGTGGCCGGGCACCCGACTCCGGCGCGGCTGACGGCGTCGACTACGAGTCCCGACTGACCGATCTCGGTCTGCACCTGCACTATCTGCCTTTCGAGCGAGAGATCGCTCCCGTCACCGACGCCCGCTGCGCTGCCGCCCTCTACGCCCAGATGCGCCGCGGCCAGTACGAGATCGTCCACACGCACAATCCCAAGGCCGGTCTGCTGGGTCCACCGATCGCACAGCTGGCCGGCGTTCCCCACGTGCTGCATACGGTACACGGCTTCCTGTTCCACGATCGGATCACCGGGCTGCACCGCCTGGCGGCACTGGCGGCCGAACGCTGGACGGCGGGCTGGTCCGATCATCTGCTGTTTCAGTCCGAAGAGGATCTGGAGTTTGCCAGCAGGCAACGGTTCAAGAGCGACGGACGTCTGCACCTGGTGGGCAACGGTGTGGACGAGGACTATTTCGATCGTGACGACGAATCCGGCTTCCGGGTACGTCAGTCCCTCGGGTGGAGTTCAGAAGATCTCGTCGTCGGCACGGCGGGGCGCGTCGTCGAGGAGAAGGGGTTCCTGGAATTCTTCGAGATGGCAGGTCGTATCGCAAAGGTGGTTCCCAAAGCGCGATTCCTCGTCGCCGCTCTGTTCGAGCCGGAGCAGTCCGACGCTGTCGATCCCTACGAGCTGGCACGGATCCATGAGATCGAAGATCGCTGCCACATTCTGCTGGGGCGGGACGACATGCCCGATCTCTACGCCACCATGGATGTGTTCGTCATGGCCTCCCACCGCGAGGGCCTGTCGAAATCCCTGCTGGAGGCGATGTCGATGGCGCTGCCCACGGTGGCGTGTGACATCCGTGGCTGTCGGGAAATCGTCATCGAGGCTGCCACGGGTCTGCTGACACCAGTGCGGGATGCGGCGGCCCTTTCGGCTGCAGTCCGGGAGCTCCTGCAGGACGGCGATCGACGCCGGCGGATGGGTAGCGCCGGCCGGCAACGTGTCCTGGAGCGTTACACCGAGTCCGGCGCCGCCCAGCGGGTGATGGACGTGTACGAGGCCCTCACCGTCGCCCCCGGAGGCTGAGGGGCCAGACGGCGACCGGTCACTTCAGGCTGCGCTCGAACGCACGGATCTCCTTCTGCCCATCGAGTACGCCGAACTCCAGGTGAAAGTCGCGGACGGCTCCGGGGGCAATGTGCTCCAGGGTGCCGTTTCTGCGATTCCAGGCCCGCCCCAATACGCTGCAGTTGCCCGGTTCCACGCCCGTCACGTAGGTCCCCTTGTGGAAGTGCTGCCACTGATTGAGGATGGGGATCTCGCGGCGAGGAAAGGACCACGTCAATCCCAGCCCGAGCCGATCGTTGACCAGACCCACACGGACCATGCCGCGGCGATCGGCAGCGGGACGGTGCACGTAGACGTCATCGTGCACTTTTGCCCGGGGCCCGCCGACGGTGCAATACTCCTCGGGGCCGACTTCCCGGTCCTCGGTCCACTCCGTCGATTTCTTCGAGTTGATCAGCATCCGCGCGCCGCGGTCGAGCAGTGGCCAGCCAGGGTTCGTGTGATAGACGACCATCAGCGGGGCAGGATCGCTGCCGAGGTTCTCGACCCGGTCGTGAATCCGGATCGTTTTCTCGCCGAGTACGGTGGAGATCTCGCGGGTCATCTCCAGGCAGTGACCGAACATGATGTGCTCGCGCATGCGGCCGCCGACGCGGATCACGTAGTCGTCACCTTCCCAGGCGCCCCTGGCGCTGACATCCTTGGCCGGGATGTAGGAGAGGCGGCCGTGCAGGGGAAGCTCCGTGTCCTCCTCCTCGGGGTCCACCTCGGGATGCCCGACAAAGGTCAATCCGCACGTGGTCAGCAATCCGAGGAAGGAGCCGCGCATCCAGTCGTTGCCAGTCGGCTCATAGAAGGCGGGCCCCACATCCCCGGTCTTTGAACGGAAGCAGAGAGACATCCCTTTGTACTGGGCCGAGGCGATGTCCAGGGCCCGTCCGGGAAGCAGGGAGAAACTCAGGCCGGAGGCATTGGTAACCTCCACCAGCCCGGCACCCCGTTCGTTGCCTTCCGTCAGCTCCGCCCGGCGGATGCCGGCGACCTGGCTGACATCGCCCACCAGATCGAGAATCTGCCGCCTGGTGTAGTCTCGTCCAAAGAGCGTAGCCATCGCATCGTCCTCTCAGGTCAATTCGTGCAGGCTTCGGCCGCCATCGGCGCGTCGGGCTCAGTGTATCGGGGGGCGGCCGGAGCGTCAAGCGGATCGGCCCGCCATTTCACCGCCCACTTGACAGCCCCACCCATGGGCGGACTATTTATACGGTTCGGCGGGAATCGCGCCCCGTACCCAATTATGAAAAAACTCATCTCCATAGACCATCTCTCCTCCGGCATGTTTCTCGACGCCGATGTCGTCGTCGAAGAGTCGGGTGAAGAAGAACCAGGCCGCTTCCTCGAGCCGCGGAATGCCGTTCGCACCGGATCGGGGGCCAAGCGCGCCCGCCTCACCGGCAAGATGCACGAACGGATCGAGAAGAACGGCGGGTTGCTGGTCTCCTCCGATGCCCTCGTCGACCGGCTGCGGGAGACGGGTCTGTCGATGATCACCATCGACACCGACAAGGGCGACGACCTGCCGGACGACGTCAAGCCGCTCACGGATCCGTCGCGTAAACCGCCGCCTCCGGGACGTCTTGTTCATTATGATGAAGAGATCGAGCGGGCCACCGAGATCCGCAACGAGACGACGGAAACCCTCAAGGAGGCGATGGAGGATGTGGCCTCCGGTAAGGGCGTCGACTCGGAGAAGGTGAACGCTGCCAGCGAGGTGATCACCGAGTCCGTCCTGCGCAACGTCGATGCCATGGTGTCGCTGACGCGGATCAAGAAGCACGATCCGTATACCGCCATGCACTGCATGAATGTGTGCACTCTCGTCATCGCCGTCGCCCAGGCCGACGGCGTCGATTCCGGATATCTGCCGGTGCTGACGGCGGCGACGCTGCTGCACGACGTGGGCAAGACCCGCGTTCCCCTCGAGGTCCTCAACAAGCCGGGACGCTTCGAGCCGGAAGAGCTGGAAGTGATGCGCAAGCATGCCGTCTTCAGCGGCGATATCATGCGTGAAGAGGGCGGCTTCACCGACGAGCAGATCGCCATCGCCGAGCAGCATCACGAGATGCTCAACGGCAAGGGATATCCCTACGGTCTCAAGGGGGACGAGATCCACCCCTACGCCCGCATGACAGCCGTGGCCGACGTCTACGACGCCCTCACCGCCAAACGGGTCTACAAGCCGGCAATGCCCATGTACCAGGCGTTGATGGTGCTGCACAAGAACCGCGGCACCGAATTCGACGAGCGCTTCGTCGAGCTCTTCGTGCGCGCCCTGGGTGTCTATCCGGTGGGGAGCGTGATCGAACTCAACAACAAGGAAGTGGCCGTCGTCTACGAGCCGAATCCCGACAACTCGCGTAAACCCACCATCGGGATTCTCACGCAATCGAACGGCAAGCCACGGCCGGCACCCTTCGTCTGCAACCTGTCGCGCCGTTCCGAGGCCGAAGGGCGCGAGGTCACGAAGGTTCTCGATCCCGAGAAGGTCGGGATCGATGTCGACCAGGTGATGGAGCAGATCAAGAGCAAGGGGGAACGCACCGAGAGGATGCGTCGTTGAAGGCAGCCCGCCTGCGCGATGTGCGCGCCTGGGAAATCGTCGATATCGATGAGCCGGAGCCCCAACCCGGGAAGATGCTCGTCCGTCTCGAGCAGGTCGCCGTCTGCGGCAGCGACGTGCCCGAATACCTCGGAGTCCATCCCGGTTTTCCCAAGTCCACGGGGGGGACCGGACACGAGGGCATCGGTCGCGTCGTCAGTTGCCCGTCGGGCACTTACGCCGAGGGCGAGCGCGTCCTGTTGTGGGGCTTCGATCGTGATCACGGTCTGTTCCAGGATGTGGTCCTGACTCAGGATGAGGGACTGCTTCGTCTTCCCTCGGACGCTCAACCTGAGCGGATCCTGATGACGCAGCTTCTGGGCACCGTCATCCGACCTTTCCGCCGCATCGGCAATATCATCAACCAGCGGGCGGCCGTCATCGGCCTGGGGCCGACAGGACAGCTGTTCACGGCGGTTCTGCGCAACCTTGGGGCCCGCGATATCATCGGCATCGATCCCCTCGACTGGCGCCGCGACATGGCCAGGCAGATGGGAGCGACCCGGGTGATAGACCCGGGAGCATCCGACCCGGTGGACGCCGTGCGTGAGATCACCGACGGAGCCATGACCGACATCGTCGTGGAGGCCGTCGGCGATGGCGCCACCTACGCCACAGCAGCTGCCCTCAGTCGGCGTGGCGGCGCCGTCATCGGCTTTGGTGTACCGGACAAGGAGGTGCCGGACGGGGTCGTCGACCTGCCGCTGCTGACCATGCAGCGCAAGGAGATCAACCTGGTGATGACCGTCAACGCCGGCGACAATCCCTACGATGACTACGCCACCGCCCTCGACTGGATCGAGCAGGGACGGATCGACGTCATGCCCCTGATCACACATGTCCTGCCCAGTGCCCAGATCCAGCGTGCCTTCGAGCTGTTCGTCGACCGGCCACCCGCCGAGCGGCCCATCAAAGTCGTGCTCCAGTACTGACGACCCCGGCCCCGACGCGCCGACGGCATGACCGTCCTGCTGCTCACCGCCACCCCCCTCGAACAGACACGACTGACCAGCGAACTGGCAGACACCGTGTGTCTTGATGTCCACGGCCGCACGTGGCGTCACGGCCTCTGTGGCGGCAGGACCGTCGATCTGGTCGAGACCGGAATCGGTGCCGTGAACACGGCACACGCCGTCACCCGCTATCTCGAGGCACGGCAGCCGGACATGGTACTGCAGGCCGGCGTGGCGGGCGCGTACGCCGACAGCGGACTGGCCGTCGGCGACCTGGCCGTCGCCGCCGAAGAGGTCCATGGAGACCTCGGTGTGGTCACAGCAGACGGCTGGCGACCGGCTGATGAGATCGGTATCCCCGTGGTTCACGTGGGGGACCCCCCGCTGTACAACCGTTACCCTGCCGATGAGGGGCTCGGACGCCGGGCGGTCGATGTCCTGCGGGCGGCGGGAATGGGGCAGGTCAGCCGCGGACCTTTCATCACCGTGCAGGCCTGCAGCGGTACCGCTGCTCTCGGCGTCGAGCGTGCGAGCCGCGTTCCCGGGGCGCTGTGCGAGAACATGGAAGGGGCGGCGGCGGCACAGGTGTGCTGCCTCTACGACGTACCATTCGTCGAGGTACGCGCCATCAGCAATGCCGTCGAAGATCGTGACCTTTCCCGCTGGGACCTGCCCCTGGCCAGCCGTCGTGCCCAGGAGGCCGCCCTCTGTCTGCTCCAGGAGTTACACGTCTGATGGAGGAGCTCAGCCTGGGCTACTCGCCCTGTCCCAACGACACGTACATCTTCTACGCTCTCGTCCACGGCCGCCTCGACGGCGCACCGCCGGTACGCGAAGTGCTGGAGGACATCGAGACACTCAACGGCATGGCCTCACGCGGTGAACTCGATGTAGTGAAGGTTTCCTTCCATGCCCTCGGTCATTTCCTGGCCGAGTACTGCCTGCTCCACTCCGGTGGCGCTCTCGGTCGTGGCTGTGGTCCGATGGTGGTGGCGCGGGGAGATGTCACCAGCGAGACACTGGGTGACTGCCGGGTGGCGATTCCGGGACGGATGACGACGGCGGCGCTTTTGCTGCGGCTCTTCGCCCCGGACCTGACCGACATCGTCGAGATGCCTTTCCACCAGATTCTCGAAGCGACTCGTACCGGCGCCGTGGACGCGGGTGTCATCATCCATGAGAGCCGTTTCACCTATGCCAGGCTCGGCCTGCGGAAGGTTATCGACCTGGGCCAGTGGTGGGAGTCCTCCACGGGACATGCGATTCCCCTTGGTGGCATCGCCGTCCAGCGGCGGCTCGGTGAGGACCGGATCGCCCGTATCGACGCAGCCCTCCGCGACAGTGTCGAATTCGCCCATGCACATCCCGAAGAGGTGCGCGACTACGTTGCCACCCATGCCCAGGAGATGGAGCGGGAGGTGATGGAGGCACACATCGAGCTCTACGTCAACGAGTACACCCTCGACTATGGACGCGACGGCGAGGCCGCCATCGCCGACCTGCTGGAGCGAGCCGTGGCGGCAGGCATCATACCCGCTGCCGGCACGCCCCTGTTCTCCGGGAAAGAGACATCATGAGATTGTGCCAGTTCCGCGACCCCGCCTCCGACCACCCATCGCACCTGGGACTGATCGATGGAGATGACGTCATCGATCTGACCGAGGGTGGGGGACCCGACTCGGTCTACGCACTCTACTACAGTCACGGTGGCGACGAGGACGGTTTCGCCGCCGCTCTCGACGCGGCGGCGACGAAGGCAAGGGGCGCCAGACGGTTGCCGCTGGCACAACTGCTGGCGGCCCGGGGTGACGATGTGACACATCTGGACAAACCCGTCAGCGGTCCATCCGAAGACCCGTATAAGCTGCGTGTGTGGCTCGCCGGCGTCACGCACGAGGACAGCGCCAAGCTGCGCGAGATCGAAGCCAAGCAGGCCACCGGCGGCGCGGTCAACGTCTATGAACAGAAGTATCGCGAATGCGCCGCGGGTGGTCGTCCCGAGCTGTTCTCCAAGGGGGAGCCCGACACCGTGGTCGGCCACGGTCAGCCACTGACCCGTCCCGGCGACACGGAACGACTCGTCCCCGAGACGGAGCTGGTCTCGGTCTACGCTCTCAATCGCAAGGGGCAGGTGGAGCGCATCGGCTACACCGGTGGCAACGACGCCACCGACAACGGTATCGAGGCGACGAACCCGCTGAACCTGCCGCAGGCGAAGAACTGGTCCGGTGGTTGCGCCAGTCTCGGTCCGTTCCTGGTGACGGCGGACGAATACGACGATGGCGATGTGACGGTGAGTTGCGAAATCCTGCGTGACGGCAAGCGCGTGGGCTACAAGGTGGGCCCTACGGGACAGAAGAACCTGAACATGCCCGACGGGCTGCTGCACATGGAGCGTACCCTGTTCCGGCGTCTGCCTCTGGAACCGGGGCAGCTGCAGGCGCTCTACTGGGGGACGCCGATCGTGTTCGGCGAAGCCGACCTGGCGTCGGGGCTTCTCGTCGGCGACGTGGTGAGGCTGACATTTTCGGGTGGAATCGGCACGCTGGAGAACCCCGTCGTGCCTCTGCCGGAGACAGGCCAGCTAGCAGACTTGGAGAACCGCTAGACCGCGCCGATTTCCTTCAGGTAGGCCACCGATCTCTCGATCTGGTCGATCTCATAGTCAGCACAGACAGGCGCGGACTCCCCGGCTTCATGGGGTGTGCGCCAGTCCGTTGCGGAGGGCTGTGCCGCCCGCTGCAGGTCACCCAGGGCCTCGATCGCGTCGGGAACGAAGTCCCGCTCCGGATAGGTCTGCCACCAGCCCGGCTCGAACAGGCGGATGTGGCGAGCGGATGTGGCTCCCAGTTCGATGCACCCGGCAACCAGAGGACACTGACTGTCGAACCATGGCAGCATGCTCTTCCAGTCGACGATGCCGTCGCCGAGGGCGCAGCGTTTGAGACGGTAGCCCGACTCGGTGGGATGCACCGTGTAGTCCTTCAGGTGCACATGCTTGAGAAACGGTCCCACACGACGGGCGAAGGTCGCCGGCGTCTCACCCAC
Organism: Candidatus Latescibacterota bacterium; assembly: GCA_036011085.1. Taxonomy (GTDB): domain Bacteria; phylum Latescibacterota; class UBA2968; order UBA8231; family UBA8231; genus UBA8231. Next base: position 53,762 of record DASCMS010000068.1, on the reverse strand, counting down.
GGCGTAGGCGTTGCCCACGTCCATGGTCACGCCGATGTGGTCGCCGCCAATCTGCTGGCACAACCCCACCAGCTCATGGGAACAGATGTCCTGATGGTTCTCGATGCCGATGACGATCCCTGCCTCCCGGGCGGCATCGGCGGCGCGCTGCAAAGGCTCCACGAGGGCGGCCAGATGGTCGTTCCAGCCATCACGGCCCAGGGACCGCCGATCTCCCTCCAGCAGGCCACTGATGGTCGTGCGCACGACGGGAGAGCCCACGCGAGAGGCGGAGGCGACGGCCGATGTCAGAGGCGTCAGATCCTCAGCATAGTCCTGGCCCCCGGTGTCGACGAACACGCCGGTCTCTCCCAGGTCGCTGCGAAAGGCGTCGATCTGGCCCGGGTCCATGCCCTCGAACCAGCCCGAAGCCCCCTCGATGCTGGCCAGGCCGTAGCGCTGCGCCAGGGCCAGCAGGCCCTGCGGCTGATGGGGATCGGGCTCGCGTCCCGCTTCTCGATGTTTGCCGCTGAAACTCCAGGCACACAGACCGATCTTCACGCCGACAACTCCTCCGGTGTCAGTTCACTTTCCTCGCCCGAGACCAGGTCCCGCACTTTGACGACGCCCCGCTCCCATTCGTCCGGTGCCAGCAGGACGAGGCGGGCGGCGCCGGCGTTATCGGCATGGCGGAAGGCCCACTTCATCCGCTTGCCCTCCTCGAGGATCAGATCCACGGATCGACCGCTGGCGCGCAAGCGTGTGGCCACCTCCATGGCGGGAATCCGCAGCTGCTCCGAGAAGGCGAAGACGACGTCGTCGACGGCGGGTGGCAGGTCCGGCAGCAATCCCTTGTCCTTCAGCAACTCCACGATCACCGGATCGCCGAAGCCGAAACCGCAAGCGGGCACATCTTTGCCACCAAAGGTGGACAGCAGGCGGTCGTAGCGACCGCCGCCGCAGACGGCGCGCAGATCACCCTCGGTGGGAAAAACCTCGAAGACGGTACCGGTGTAGTAGGCCAGGCCGCGTACCAGGCTCGGGTCGAAGCGCAACCACTCGCTGAAGCCGTAGGCGGCGCCCAGGTCGATCAATCGCTGGAGCTCATCCAGGCCATTTTCGCCGTCACCAGCCAGCTGACGGGCTGCTTCCAGTGATGTGCACGAGGCGATTTCCAGCACCCGGTCGATGACACCGGAGTCGACACCGAGCACCTGCAGATCGGCCTCCACGGCCTCACGTGGGATCTTCTCCAGCTTGTCCACCAGGATGCAGACGGGTGCGAACAGCTCGTCGGTCACTCCCGCACTTGCCAACACGGCCTGCAGCAACCGACGGTTGGACAGTCGAATGACGACGTCTGCGGCGCTCAGACCGAGGCGCTTGAAGAGGGTGACCAGCACTGCCAGCAGCTCCGCTTCCGCCGTCACGTCGTCGACGCCGAAGATGTCCATGTTCCACTGGAAATGCTCACGCCGGCGCCCGCGAGTCATCCGTTCGTAACGCCAGCACTGGGGCAGGCTGAACCACTTGATGGGGAGGGCGAGGGCGCCACCCTTCTGCAGGACCATCCGGGCCAGCGAGGGTGTCATCTCGGGGCGCAACGCCAGCTCGCGGTTGCTCTTGTCCTGGAAGGTGTACAGCTGATCGACGATTTCCTCACCCGCCTTGCGCACGTAGAGGTCGGCGGATTCCACCACGGGCGCGTCGTATTCCTCGAAGCCGGAGAGACGGGCTACCTCGCGGAAGTGACCGAAGAGCCAGTTGCGCAGGCGCATGTCTTCCGGGAAGAAGTCGCGGGTGCCTCTTGGTGGGTTGAGGTTCATGGTAGAAGAGAGTCGGGAGTTGGGGCGATAGTGGCAAGGACGATAAGTGGTAGGGGCGGGTGTCGCGTGTCGACTCCGTGGGCTCTGGGGCGCTGATCGTCCCGCGCTCCGAGGGCCGACTGAACGCCACATCCCTGTGGCTCAGTCGGCCGGCGCCGTCCGGGCGCCGGCCCTTCGGGCCTGGCCCTCGGAGCCCGGGACTGCGCCCCAGGGCCCACTCCTCATGCCCGCGTCGCCCGCCCTGCACGAACGTGCCTTGTGCCCCGAGCCAGTCATGTCGTATGGAGATTCCGTCGAAGTCCAAGCTTGGGAAAGACTGTCAGCCGTTGAGGGGTGATCCGGGTGCGTCGCGGCCGTGGTCGGCGTCAGGCTACCAGTTGGTGAAGGAGCCGTCGGATCTTCTCAGCTGGGGGCCGTTGAGCCATTTGAACTCGTATTCTCCGGCGGCCTCCTCGTTGAATTCGATACCGAGACCGGGCAGTTCGGGGGGGAGGATGTGGCCCGCCTCGTAGGGGACCTGGACGGGGAAGACGTCTTCGAGGAAGGCGGAGCCGATGCGGCCGCCTTCCTGGACCGCGAAGTTGTCGGTGGCCAGATCCAGCTGGATGCAGGCGGCGGCGGAGACCGGACCCAGGGGATTGTGCGGGACGATCTTGATGTAGTGGGTCTCACACCAGTTGGTGACCTTGCGGGCTTCGGTGAGACCGCCGACGATGCACAGGTCGATGCGGGCGTAATCCAGCAGCTCTTCCTCCACCATCTGGCGGAACTCCCACTTGGTGGCGTAGTGCTCACCTACGGCCAGCGGGCTGGCCACGTGCTGACGGATCTGGCGGTAACTCTGCGGGTTCTCACAGCGCAACGGATCCTCGATGAAGAACGGGTCGTACTGTTCCAGCAGGCGGCCCAGGCGGATTGCATCCGGGGGGTCGAGACGGGTGTGGGCGTCGATGCAGATCTCCACCTCGGGGCCCACGGCATCGCGCACGGCAGCGAACTGCTCGACCGAGTCACGGACCGCGGTGCGGGCATCGAGGATTCCGTCGCGATCGTTGACCGACAGCCGCAGGTACTGCCACCCGGCGTCGACTCTGTCGCGACCTGCCTGTGCCGCGTCCTGCGGGGTCCGACCACCGATGCCGGCGTAGCAGACGATCCGGTCCCGCAATCTGCCTCCCAGGAGCATGTGAACGGGTTGATCGAGGGCTTTGCCCTTGATGTCCCAGAGGGCGATGTCGATGGCGCTGATGGCCGCGGCGGCAATTCGACCCCCGGGGAAGAAATCACCGCGGAACATCAGCTGCCAGAGGAACTCGATGTTCATCGGATCCTGGCCCAGCAGGTGTGGTCGCATGTGCTCGATGGCGCCGATACCGGCCTGTTCCTTCCACGTGATGCCGAATTCGCCCATCCCGTAAAGACCCTCGTCGGTCTCCACCTTCACGAAGAGGTAGTTGCGCCCTCCGGCGTACAAGGGAAAGGTCCTGATATCGGTGATCTTCACGAGGCTCTCCTTCGTCGAGGTCAGTGGGGTCGGGCGAGGATCTCGCCCAGTACAATCGCCACGAGCCCGAGAGCCATGCCCAACAGGAGGCGCGGGCTGAGGCGCCGGCCCCCGGGATTCCCGGACCACAGCGACAGAACGATGCTGGCAAGAAAGACGTCGAGGAGCCCGACGAGGGCCAGATACGCCAGACCATAGATGTCGAGCAGGACCGGCAGAGGAGCGGCCAGACCGACAAGGGCCAACAGAACAGCCGCGGACCGGCAGGCTCGGTGGTCACCGTATATACGGGCCACGGTCCGCACTCCGGCCAGACGGTCCCCTTCGGTGTCCTCCACGCCCTTGACCAGCTCGCGCGCCAGGTGATAGCCGACGGCAAACAGGGCCGGAATCCACCAGCGTCCCCAGCCGCCGGCCGCCGCGGCGCCGTACGGGAAGGTGGTCGCCGCGATCAGGCTGACCAGCAGATTCCCCGCCAGCCCGACGCGCTTCAGAAACCAGTTGTAGAGCGCCAGACCGACGACGACGGCAAAGGCGATCATGCCTGGCAGCAGGCCCGCCAGGAAAGCCAGTGCCAGCCCGGTGACACCGAGCAGGGAAGACAGGGCCAGAGCCACGCCGGCGGACAGCCGGCCAGAGGGTAACGGCCGGGTGGCTCGATTCAAGCGATCGGTCTGCAGGTCGATGACGTCGTTCATGCCGTTGCCCGCAGCGGCGATCGCGGCGGCTCCGGCAGCCGCGAAAACGACGGCAGCCGTGGCATGCGGCCCGCCTGAGGTCACGGCGCCGACCCACACCGAGATCGCTGTCAGCAGGCAGTTCCGCGGGCGCGTCAACTGCACCGCGGCGACGAATCCGGAGCTCCGAACTGGACCTTGGCGACCTGCACCTGGGTGATTTCTCATTATTCTCTTAACGTATTGAATTTACAGAAGATGGGAGTGATTTCAGGCGTCGGAGTGGAAACGGCGGTTTCAGGCGATTTCTGCCTCATCTGAGGTGGGGGCCCTTTTTTGCCCTAACTATCAAAGAAATAAGTGCTTCAACGTGTTATTTGCTTGACACGGCCCAATCGTGGGGCGTATGTTGTGCAACGCGTTATTTACCAATAACTAAAGTCACTTAGACACTCCTGTCAGCCGATGAAGCCGGTCGCCGACAATAGGAGAGATTCCTTTGTCCACAATCACCAAGAAAGACCTCGCACTTCTGGTCAGCCAGAGTACCGGGTGCAAGAAGAATCTGGCGGCGAAGATGGTGGACAGCCTGTTCGTGGCTATGCGCGACAGTCTGATCGAGGGCAACCGGATCGAGATTCGGGGTTTTGGCGTCTTTCAGGTCAAGGACACCCGTCCCAAGCCGGCAGCACGCAACCCCCGCACCGGCGAGATCATCTACGTGCCCGCCCGCCGCAAGACGCACTTCAAGCCGGGCAGACTACTCAAAGAGGCCCTGCACCAGACGCGGGAAGAAGGCGAAACCACATCCGACGACGCCGGACATCCCAAACCTGTCGACACCGCCAGCGGCAGGGCGGCAAGCGCCTTCTCGGTTTCTGACTACGATGACGACGACGATGATGACGACGATTGATCGCTGACGACGGCCGTCGTACGACCCGCTGAATCTCTGACAGACCCGGCTCTCAGCCGGTTTTTTTTGTGCCCGCTGCCGCCAGCGCCGCCGTGATCCGCTCGCGCCAGCCCTCTGGCAGATGGCACCGTCCCTCCACGTGGACGCCGGCCACCAGGCCCTGGAGAATCTCCCGGCGAGCGGGGAAGTCGGGGACCGCCTCCCGGAGGCTGGCGCGGGCGCACCCCAGCGCCTCCAGGTACTCACCGAACTCTTCGTCGAACATCCCGTCCAGATCCTGTCGCAACCTGCCTGCGAGGGTCGGACTGGCCCCGCTTGTGCTCACACCGAGGCGGAGGTGGCCGGCGCTGACGAGGGCGACCATGCCGAAGTGGGAGTGGTCGACGTCGTCGTAGGTGTTGACCAGGATGCCCTGTGCGCCCGCCTCAGAAAAGACACGGCGGCACAAGTCGCTGTTCCCACGAATTGTGTTCATCACCAGAAAGGCGCCGTCCAGGTCCTCTGATTCGTAGTGTCGCTGTCGCCATTCCAATCGACAGGGATCGGTCGCGCAGTCCCTCAGCCGCGGCGTCACTTCGGGGCTGATGACGACCACCCGGGCGCCGGCATCCAGCAGCCTTTCCACTTTGTCCTGGGCAACGCCGTCGCCGCCGATGACGAGACAGATGCGACCACGCACATCGAGGCCGACCTGGAACATCGGGTTGAGGGCCATCAGCGGTGGGGGGACACCGTGTTGACGAGGTGACCCAACTCCGGCAGGAGCAGCTCGTCCATGGCCAGGCGCACCGCTCCCGTGGACCCGGGCAGGGAGACCATGATGCGCCCCCGATAGGTGCCCATCACCGTCCTGGACATGATCGCTGCCGAGCCGATTTCCTTGAAACTGAGATAACGGAAGATCTCGCCGAATCCGGGCAGGCGCTTCTCCAGCAGGCCGTTGACTACCTCGAACGTGTTGTCCCGCGGCGACACGCCCGTGCCCCCGTTGAGAATCAAGGCCTGGCAGCCGCGTTTCTCGACGGCGATGGCGAGTTCGCCCTTGATCTGCCGCGCCGTGTCCTTGACGATGGCGTAGTGCACGACGTCATGCCCGGCGCTCTCCAGCTTCTCACGGATCAGGGCGCCGCTCTTGTCGGAGTCCTCATCTCGTGAGTCACTGACGGTGATCACGGCCACGCCGACGCTGTCCGGGGCGGCGGCACGGTGCTCGGCGTGGCTCACTGCCCAGCCTCCCTTCGGCGACCGGCAAGAGCTTCGTAGCTGCGCTCCTCGGGCTCGCCATAGTCGGTGGGCAACCCCTGTTCGAACCAGCCCGGTTCGACGACCTGTCCCGCAGGGTCCTTCACCCCGCCGTAGCCGCCCTTGACGTTGGTCACATCCTGAAAGCCAGCCGCCACGAGGGCTTCGGCAGCCTGCTCCGAGCGCTTGCCACTCTGGCACCCAATGAGCAGTTTCGAGTCACGGGGGAAGTGGGCTTCAACGACGATGACGAAGTCGGGATTGGGTACCAACCCCATGGGTTCGCGGTGGAACACAGGGACGTTGGCGGCGCCTGAAGGATGGCCGTTCTGGAACTCCGGGATCGACCGTACGTCGATGTAGATGTACTTCTCGGCCCCCTGCAGCAGATCGTGGGCCTCCTTGTTCGTCACGTTCTTGTAGTTCAACGGGTACATCTCCTGTCGGATGATCTCGCCGGAACGACTGACGAGGTTCTTTCGTGGCGCCGGTCGCGTACGAAGGTAATCGAACCAGCAGGTTGTGGAGCAGAACGCCATTCCCCGACGCTCGATGGACACGCCATCTTCATAGGCCGCGCCGCACACCAGACAGGACTGAGAGGCACGGTTGATGGCCTGATCGCGTCGCTGATCCAGGGATTTGTTGACGTAGTACGCGCCGCGCCAACCCAGCAGCACCATCAACCCCACCTCGAGGGGTGAGCGGGTCTCGAGCCACCAGAGGACCGCTGTGCCAGCCACGGCAATCCAGAAGGACAGACAATGGGGACAGATGAGCAGTTGGTCGAGAAGACGCGAGCGTGCCGCCACCCAGTGGCGCGCGGCCTCGGTCTGTGGCGCCTGCCGGGCAAACCGGGTCAGGGCCGCCGTGAGCGACACGAGGGCGACAATCTCGGCGAACAGCACGTTGACGTCCCTGGAGTGATTCGGTGTTGACAGAGTCCACGATTTGCGGTTCTATCGGCCTTACAGGCTAGCCTAATGTATTGTTTCCAACAACATAGACAATCTCGCGTGGTCATCGGGCCGTTACTGCGTACACTGGTGCTCTGCCTGCTCGCATGGGCATGGGGTTCCTGCGGCACCGCCGACAGCGAAGGAGCAGATGCTTCCCAGGAGGCCGCCGCTGACTCGACGGCCACGGATTCGACGGCTACCGATTCCACCGTCGCTGATTCCGCTTCGGGTGATTCGACGGCAGCCAAGGAGCGGGATGCCGTTCCGGTAGAGACTGCCGTCGCCGTGCGCGGCGACATTTCTTCCTATCTCGTCTTCAGTTCCACCGTCGAGACCGAGGCGGCCATCGAGATTCACCCCGAGGTGGCCGGCCAGGTCGAGGAAGTCCTGGCCGAAGAGGGAGATCAGGTGGCTGCCGGCGACCTGCTCGTGCGGCTCGAGAACGACCAGGCGCGACTGGAAGATCGCGAAAGTGCGGCCAATCTGCGCTATCTCGAAGGCTCGTTCGGGCGCACAGAGGAGATGCACCGTCGGAAGCTGATCAGTGCTCAGGAATACGAGGATGCCCTCTACCAGCTCGAGCAGGCGCGGTTGCGTCAGGACAGAGCGCGCCTGACGCTGAAGCACACCGAGATCCGCGCCCCCTTCTCCGGCATGATCACCTCCCGGGAGGTGCAGGTGGGCGCGCGTGTCGCTCCGGGGGGCAAGCTGTTCGACCTGGTCAAGCTCGAGGACATGATTGCCCGCGTGCACGTGCCCGGGCGCTACATGCGTACCGTGCAGAACGGGCAGATTGCCGAAGCCGAGTCCGACTTTGTCGAGGACATACAGTTCGAGGGCTACGTCAAACGAATCAGCCCGGTGGTCGATCCGAGGAGCGGCACCTTCAAGGTCACCGTCGGACTTCGTGACCGCTGGGAGCACCTGCGGCCCGGCATGTTCGTCAATGTCCGCATCGTCATTGACACCCATCAGGACGCGATTCTCATCCCCAAGGAGGCCGTCGTCTACGACGGCACCGATCGTTTCGTCTTCATAGTGGCCGACAGCACGGCACAGCGCATCCAGTTGGATGTGGGGTATGAGAACGGTCGGTTCGTCGAAGCACGGTCGGAGATCGCCGCCGATTCGCCCGTGATCGTCGTCGGCCAGAACGGCCTCAAAGACCAGGCACGCGTGAAGGTCATGAACGCCGGCAGCGACACCTCAGCGGTGACGCCCACCGCCCAGGGATGAGCGCACCGGAGCCGTCCGACACGGCCGGCACGATACCGGTTGAACCGGCCGCCAGCACTCGTACTCCCTCCAACAGCTTCGCCATCACGACCCGCAGGCCCGTCGCCATCCTCATGGTGGTCATGGCGGTCTGTGTCTTCGGCTGGGTGTCGTATCAGCGACTGTCCCTGGACCTGATGCCGGATATCGCCTATCCGACGCTGACGGTGCGTACGGAATATCCGGGCACAGCGCCGGAAGAGGTGGAGACGCTGATCTCCCGCCCCCTCGAGCGCGAGCTGGGCATCATACCCCACCTGGTCCGGATCAGCTCGGTGAGCAAGGCCGGCCAATCGGACGTCATTCTCGAGTTCGAGTGGGACACTGACATGAACGACGTGTCCCAGGACATCCGCGAAAAGGTGGATCGTACGTGGCTGCCCGAAGAGGCCGAGAAGCCGCTACTGCTGCGTTATGATCCGTCCCTTGATCCGATCCTTCGCCTTGGGCTCTACGTCGACTCCACCAGGGCCGACGAAGGCGCCGCGCTCTTCCAGTTGCGCGAGCTGGCCGAGGAGGAGATCCGTCGGGAATTCGAGTCTGTGGCGGGCGTGGCGGCGGTCAAGGTGAAAGGTGGTCTGGAGGAGGAGATCCACGTTTCCCTCATGGAGCGGCAGATCTCATTGCTCGGACTCGACGTGGCTGCCATCAACCGACGCCTCGATCAGGCGAACGTGAATCTACCCGGTGGCCAACTGCGCGAAGGCCAGACAGAATACCTCGTACGCACCCTGAACGAATTCAAGAGCCTCGACGAGATCGGCGAGCTGATCGTCGCCCAGGAGGGGGGCGCCGATATCCGGCTGCACGACGTCGCCCACGTCGAGCGTTCGCACAAGGAGCGCAAGATCCTGACCCGGGTGAACGGTCGGGAGAGTGTCGAGCTCGAGATCTACAAGGAAGCCGACGCCAACATCGTCGCCGTGGCCCAGGCGGTACGGGATCGTCTCGAGGGTACACCCGAACAGCAGGCGTTCGTGGCCGGGTTGAAAGCGGCCGAGGCAGACTCGGTAGCCAAGGCTGAGGGTGTCGCCGGTGGGGAGGAAGTCGAAGAGGAGGGCGAGTCTGACGGTGCAGCCGCGGACGAGGAGGGAGCCGCCGAGGACGAGGAAGCAACCGACGAGAAGGAAGCCGGCGGCGAGGAGGATCTGAAGGCGCGCAAGCAGGCCGATGCCCGGCGCACCATGGAACGTCTGCGGATGACGGATTTCATCACCAACCGTCTGCCCGCCGGGGCGCACCTCGAGATTCTGTCGGATCAGTCCGTCTTTATCCAGAACTCGATCGATGAGGTGCAGAAGAGCGCCCTGCTGGGCGGCGCCATGGCCGTGCTCGTGCTGCTCGTGTTTCTGCGCAATCTCCTGCATACGCTGATCGTTGCCGTGACGATTCCAGTCTCGGTGGTGGCCACCTTCGCACCGATGTACCTGTCCGAGGTCTCCCTCAACATCATGTCTCTCGGGGGGTTGGCGCTGGGTGTGGGCATGCTGGTGGACAACTCCATCGTCGTGCTGGAGAGCATCTTCCGCTGCCGGGAAGAGGGGGACGACCTGGTGACGGCCACCATACGGGGTACAGGGGAGGTCGGCGGGGCCGTATTCGCCTCGACGCTGACGACGATCGCCGTGTTCTTCCCCATCGTATTCGTTGAAGGGGTCGCCGGCCAGGTCTTCGGCGACATGGCCCTCACCGTCGTGTTCAGCCTGCTGGCGTCGCTGGCGGTGGCCCTCTACTTCATTCCCATGCTGGCCTCCCGTCAGGCGCGCCGGGACGGTCTGGGGATCCTGCTGCGCTCGCAGTTCCTGCGTCTACCGGCGGCCACGCGGGTCGGTGATGCTCTGCGTCCGGCGACTCCCACATCCGTGTCCCTGCGACTGCGCCAGGCGGCTCTGGTCCTGCCGCAACTGCTTCTCGATCTGGTGTGCCGCATCGGCCTGGCCCTGGCAGCCATACTGGCGGCTGCCATCAAGAGCATCGGGGTCATACTGTTCGAAGTGCTGTTCCCCGTGTGGAAGCTGCTGGAGCGATTCCGCTGGAAGCCGGAGCGTCCTGTGCACGTGCGAGTCGCCGAGTGGTCGGACAACACTCCCGTCTGGCGCGGGTTTCCTGACAATGTCTGGCCAGGGCTGATCGACAACGGCGCCCCGGCGGCACTGGGCCGTGATCTCGGACGACTCATCGGCTGGGTGCCCCCGAAAGCCAGCGGCCGACTGCGTTGGCCGCTGGCCATTCTGCGTGGCCTGCTGGCCGTCGTCCTGCTGCCCTACCTGATCGTGCGTTTCGTCGTGCACGCGGTTTTGAGTCTCGTGCGCACGGCGCTGCTGGTCGTGTTCCTCCTCATCGGCGCGTTGCTGGCTGCAGCGGTGGTGATCGCGACCATCGTAGCGGTACCGATCGCGGCGCCGTTGCTGGGACTCTTTCAAGGCCTGCTCGGTCTGGTCCAGCACATCTACCCGATGGTACTGAGAGCGGCGCTCCGGCAGCGACTGGTCGTAGTGGGCGGCGCTGGGGTCAGCTTCTGGCTGTGCTGGACTTATCTCGTCCCGGCTCTCGGTACCGAGCTGATTCCCCCCGTGCACCAGGGCGAATTCAACCTCGAGTTGGCCATGCCCGTCGGTACGCCCCTGCCCCGAACCGCCACCGTGGCGGCGTCGGCGGAGCGTGTCGCTCTCGACCTGGCCACCGTCGAGAGGGTGGCCACCACGGTCGGTTCCGACGGCGCGGCTACATCCTCCTCCGATGAAGGCGAGCATACGGCTCGTATCACCATCTACCTGGAGGACAACACGTCGCCGGTGGATGAAGACCGCATCATCGAAGGGCTGCGTCAGCGACTGGCGACACTGCCGGAAGTTTCCACCGAAGTGTCATTTCCGGCACTGTTCAGCTTCAAGACACCCATCGAGCTGGAGATTCGCGGTGATGACCTCTACGCACTGCGACGGGTCAGTGCCGATGCTGTCGGGGTTGTGGCCGCATTGCCGGGCCTGGCCGACGTCCGCTCGACGCTGCAGGTGGGCAACCCCGAACTGCAGGTCGTCTACAACCGCGACCGCCTGTCGGACTATGAGCTCGATCTGAGGACCGTTGCCGAACTGGTGCGCAACAAGGTTCAAGGTCGTGTGGCCACCGACTTCCGTCGCGAGGAACGCAACATTGACGTTCTGGTGCGACTGCGGCAGGACGATCGCGTCGGCGTCGACGAACTCGAACGCCTGGTCGTCAACCCCGACGGGGATGTGCCGATCACGCTGGCGTCGGTGGCCAGCATCCGTATCGCCGAGGGTCCCTCAGAGATCCGCCGCATCGATCAGCAACGCGCCGCCCTGGTGACAGCAAATACCGAGGGCATCGATCTGGGATCGGCGTCGCAGGGCATCGAGTCGGCCCTGGCAGGGATGGCATTTCCATCCGGGTTCAGCTTCCTGATCAGTGGTCAGAATGAAGAGATGGAACGCTCTCTGGACAGTATGGTCTTTGCCCTCGCGCTGGCGATTTTCCTCGTCTACATCGTCATGGCAAGCCAGTTCGAGTCGCTCATCCATCCCTTCGTCATCATGTTCACCGTACCCCTGGCGGCGATCGGCGCCGTGGCGGTGCTCTACGTGGCACATATTCCGCTGAGTATCGTCGTCTTCATCGGCTTCATCATGCTCGCGGGGATCGTCGTCAATAATGCGATCGTACTCGTCGACTACATCAATACGCTGCGTCAGACCGGCATGGCAGCCACGGAAGCCATCGTGCAAGCCGGTTCCGTGCGCCTGAGGCCGATCCTGATGACGACGTTGACCACGGTCCTCGGCCTGTTGCCGATGGCCCTGGGCCTGGGGGACGGGGCCGAGATCCGCACGCCCATGGCCCTTACCGTGATCGCCGGACTGATCAGTTCCACCTTTCTCACTCTCGTGGTGATTCCCACCGTCTACTCTCTCGCAGTGCGGGAGAAGGAGGCCTAGGATGGCAGATCGCGGCAGCTGGCTGCCCCGTCTCAGCGTCGATCGACCCGTGTCGGTCATCATGGTCGTCATCGCCACGCTCGTCGTCGGCTACGTTGCCTACTCGCGGATTCCGCTGGCGTTGTTTCCCAGCGGCATGGATGGCGACCGCCTGCACATCCGCGTGAGTTACGCCGACGCCAGCCCCGAAGAGGTGGAAGAGAAGATCACCCGCCCTCTGGAAGAGGCCATCGCCACCGTGCCGCGCATCGCCAAGGTGCAGTCCGGCGCGTATCGCGGTGGAGCCTGGGCGCGGGTCGAGTTTCAACCTCACACCGACATGCATGAGGCGTACGCCGCCCTGCGGGATCGTATGGACCGCCTCATGCCGGAAATGCCGGATGACGTGGAGCGCATCCGGTTGCGCAAATGGGACCAGGATGACTGGCCGGTGATGTGGATGGGGGCATACCTGGTAGGAGATTTTGTCGATCCCTTCCAAGTCCTCGACGTTCATGTGCGGCCGGAGCTGCAGCGCATCGAGGGTGTGGGCACCGTCGAGGTGTGGGGCGAGGTGGGCAAACAGGTCCGCATCGAACTCGACCAGGCGCGGCTGAAGGGTCATGGCATCCAGCCATTCCAGATCGGCAGCCAGCTGGCGAGTCAGAATTTCACGATCTCCGGTGGCTACGTGATGGAAGGTGGCCGCAAGATCTACGTGCGCTCCATGGGACGCTTCGAGTCGATCGACGAGATCCGCGATCTCATCGTCGATCCCGAGCACAATCTGCGCCTGCGCGACATCGCCGACGTCGACCTGAGACCGCCGAAGAAGGACTGGTTCAATCGCATCGACGGGCGTCCGTCCCTGGGCATCGAGGTCAAGAAGGCGTCCACGGGCAATCTCGTGCAGATCTCCCGAGGTGTCCGCGCCAAGCTGGAGGAGCTGAAGGAGCGACCCCACCTGGAGGGCATCGATTTCGAGGTGTTCTGGGATCAGGGAACACACGTGGTGGAATCGGTGGACAACCTGAAATCCACCGGCCTGTGGGGCGGGATGTTCGCCGCCATGGTCCTGTTCTTCTTCCTGCGCGCCGTGCGCATGACGATGATCATCACCCTGGCCATCCCACTGTCGCTGCTGGTGACGATCGCCACGATCTATTTCATGGGCTGGACCCTGAACCTGATCACGATGATGGGGCTGATGCTCAGTCTGGGACTCGTCGTCGACAACGCCATCGTCATTGTCGAGAACATCTATCGCCGTCGCGAGGAGGGCGCCAGTCCCCGGGACGCATCGATCCAGGGTGCCGGCGAGGTGGGGTTGGCCGTGACCATGGCGACGCTGACGACGGTGGTCGTGTTCCTGCCACTGATGCTGATGAGCGACGAGGAGGAGTTCTCCTTCATCATGATCCGTCTCGGGGGGCCGGTCATCGTCGGGTTGCTGGCATCACTGGTGATCGCTCTGGCCGTGATCCCCCTGGCGGCGATGCACCTGGGAACACCGCGCAAGGGCACTGAACCCTGGGTGATCCGCAAGTTGCGCGGCGGGTACACGCGAATGCTGAGATGGGTGCTGTCCCATCGTCTCGACACAACACTCATGGTGCTGGCGGCCATGGCGAGTATCCAGATCCCGATGAACGCCATGAAGCGGACCGACGAAGGGAACAACAACAACAAGGATATCTGGCTCGCCTTCGAGATGCCCGCCGGCCAGACGCTGGAGGCGGCGGACAAGTTCATCTCGAGTGTGGAAGACACCTTGATGAACCACAAAGAGCCGTACAACATCAAAGTCCTCGAGACGTGGTCGCGTAATTCCTGGGGCCGCATCCACATCATCCTCAACCAGGAGGAGAATGCCGAGTGGTATGAGGTCGCCTGGGACGACCTGCTCACGTCACTCGACCTGCGTCAGAGCCCGCACTTGACCTACAAGGAAACCCTGGAGGACATCAAGGAGCGGATCCTGACACCCCCGGGGATCAGCCTTCGAGTCAACTGGCGCAGCGGAGGCGACGACGCGGCCGTGTCGATCAACCTCTACGGCGAGGACACGCGGACCCTGATCAATCTGTCAGGGGAGGTGGAACGACGCCTGGAAACGATCCCCGGACTGCTGTCGGTACAAACCGACATGGACAAGGGCAGCACCGAGCTCCAGATCGAGCTCAACCGCGACCAGGTGCGGCGTTACGGCGTCGATCCGCGGGCGATTTCAGGCAACATCGCCTACGCGCTGCGCGGCCAGGAGCTGACGAAGTTCCGTACCAATGACGGGCGCGAAGTGGGCGTCTTCTTCCAGCTGCGGGAGGTGGACCGGCAAAGCGTCCTGCAACTGCGCAACCTCACGTTCCCCACCGCAACCGGCGAGGAGATCCCACTGGAATCACTGGCGACGCTCAACGTCGAACGGGCCCTCGGCGGCATCCGGCGCGAGAACCGACAGACCATCCTCACCGTCACGGCGACGGCGACAAAGGACGATGCCAAGGAGCTGTTCGAACAGATTGATCTGGCCATGGCCGGTTTTGAAATGCCCCGTGGGTACCGGTGGGACAAGGGCGCACGATACGTGCGCATCGAACGTCAGGACGAGACGCAGATGTTCGCCCTGGTGTTGTCGGTGACCTTCGTCTTTCTGCTGATGGGCGTGCTCTTCGAATCCTTCGTGTTGCCCCTGTCGGTGATCATCGCCATCCCGTTTTCGTTCCTCGGGGTCTACTGGACTCTCTACCTGATGGACACGCCCTTCGATATCCTGTGCGGCATCGGCACCATCATCCTGGTAGGGGTCGTCGTCAACAACGCCATCGTCCTCATCGACATGGCGAACCGGCTGCGCGCCGACGGCATGGGACGCTTTGACGCCCTTGTCGATGCCGGCATACATCGCTTTCGACCGATTCTCATGACCACCTTCACGACGGTGGTCGGTCTGCTGCCCATGGCGGTGGGCAACGCCAAGATGATCGGCATGCCCTATGCGCCGCTGGGGCGCACGATGATGGGTGGCCTGCTGGCCTCGACGGTGCTGACTCTTGTCATCGTGCCCCTGTTCTACACGTTCTTCGACGATGTACGAGTCCTGTTTCAGCGCCTGCTGGCGTCGGCCCTCTCCCGTCCTGCGGAGGCAGAAGCACCCGCGCCCGGTGAGGCCGGCGGGGGTTCGTAGACCTCATAGCGCAGGGGCTGACATCCCGGACTGTAGCGTTCGATGACGGCCACGAGCGGTCCGGCTGGCGGCCGGTGCAACCCCTCCCGCTTCAGGTGCAGGGCGGCCTGTGCCGGCGCCATCGTCAGGCGGGCGAACCGCGGATCCCCCGGGAGCGCCACCGACTGCACCCGTCGAGCATACCGGGCCGCGCCGAAAGCCAGTCCGTACTCCGGGCTCGCAATCGTGACGGGACCCTCTAGCCCCTGATCCCGGATCACGTCGTCCAGGCGCCTGCCAAACCCCGGCCACCCGTGATACTCGCAGACCCTCTCGGTCCACGAGTAGGTCGGCTCCCGCGGTAGATCCGGACGCGAGACGATGGCGGTATAGCTGTCATTCAGCGGACGCAGCACGGTACGGGAGAGACCGTCGGCGACGGCGGGCCATCGCAGTGTCACCGCCGGGATTGCCGCGCCGACAACGCCGGTGGCGAGCAGGAGGACGGCAAATCGCCGGCTGTGCAGACACCGGGCGGAGAATGCCAGCGGCCACAAGCCCAGGAATCCGGGGAGAATCCAGTTGCCCTTCACCTGTCCACGGGTCAGGGCGAAGAAGCAGAAACAGATCGCGAGGGCCATCCCGGGTGCCCACAGATGCGGGGCCCGTCGCCATTGCTCGCGCACCGTCCAGGCCCCTCGGTACAGGGCAAAGAGCAGAAAGGGAGAGATGTAGAGAAGAGGGGCGACGACGAACAGGGCCAGTCGCAGAGGCAGCGATTCGGGGGCGACGGCGGACAGCGTGCTCAGCGAAGCGGGCAGGGCAAACCCGGTGGCCAGAAGATCGTAGAGGATCGGCAAACTGAGACAGGCGAAGGGGATGCCGGCCCTCAGCAGGGGCCGGCGCTGACCCCGGACGGCCAGGAATAGAAACCAGCCAAACAACCCGGCGCTCAGAACCAATCCGCTGTACTTGCTCAGGGCCGCCAGGCCGGCCGCCGCGCCGACCGCCCACCACCAGCCATCTCCGTCGCCCCGAGAGGCGCGTTCGCTGCACACCAGAACCGCCAGCCATGCGGGTACGAGGAACCCGTCGGGATGCAGGAAGGAGGAGGTGTGCCAGATCCAATGGGACGTGGCGAAGGCCGCCACCGCCACGACACTGCGCGTCGGTGACAGGCTGCGCAATCGACAGAGGTGATGGAGCAGCAGAGCGGAGATCGTGCCCATGGCGACGAAGGGCAGTCTCAGCAGGAGATCGGCACCGGGACGCAGCGCATCGGCCAGGGCGATGGCAGCGAAGGGCAGCCAGGCATACGAAGCGTCGAGTTGACGGCTCCAGTACCAGTAGGCCGTCTCGTCTTTGCTCAAGTCGACGCCGGCCACGAGCAGGGCGCGGAGCAGGGCCCAGACGAGAAGACACAACAGGAGTGTGCGTCGATTGACGCTCTCAGAGGGCCCTGTTACATTCCCATCCACTACGCGAAACACGTCAGAGAGAGCAAAGCATGGCAGATGAGGACAAGGATAAGGACGAGGGGCTGCTCAAGGAGTTCACCGAGCGCAATATCGAGCATTCGCTGCTCAAGGCCAGGAAGATCTTCCTCTGGTCTCCCGTCGATGATGACTCGGCAAAGGCCGTTGTCACGCGACTGTTGTCGCTCGACGCCCAGGACGAGAAGACCGAAATCGTCCTTTACATCAACAGTCCCGGCGGTTCGGTCAGTGACGGTCTGGCTATCTATGACGCCATGCAGGCCATCAGCGCCCCGGTGTCCACGGTGTGCACGGGCCTGGCGGCCAGCATGGGAGCTGTGCTGCTGGCCGGTGGCAATGCGGGCCGACGCTTCACCTGGTCTCACGCCCGAATCATGATCCACCAGCCTCTCATCATGGGCACGATCACCGGCCGGGCCACCGATCTCGATATTCACGCCCGCGAGATGCTGCGCACCCGTGAAGAGATCAACCGACTGCTGTCGGTACACACCGGCCAGGACATCGACAAGATCGCCAAGGATACGGACCGGGACTACTACATGTCTCCCGAGGAGGCCAAGGAGTATGGCCTGATCGACGATGTGCTGACGACGACGGCGTTGCCGGCTGCCAACGGGCAGTCACGATAATCGGCCACAAACTGCGTGACCGACTATCGTGACTGCCTTGCGAGTATGAAAAAGCGTCACTGAACAGCGTGACCCTTTTCCATACTCGAGGACGGCTGTCCCGCCTGTAGACGGGGACCTGAGTCCTGAGAGACGCCTTGGCAGGTCAAGGTAACTTCGCCGCTTCCTCGACAGGGGAGCGGCGCTTTTTCGTTCTGATCAGTGCTGGCAGGTGGTGCAGTAGAAGGTGCTGCGGCCGGACAGGACCTTGTTCGTGATCGGCTTGTCGCAGACGATGCAGCCTTCGCCGGCGCGGCCGTAGACGCTCAGCTCCTGCTGGAACAAGCCACCTTTTCCGGAACCCAGGTAGTCGCTGATCGTCGTGCCGCCGCGGTCGATGGAGCGTTGCAGGACGGTCTTGATCTCGGTTACCAGGCGTTCCATCCGGGGGCGGGAGATGCGTCCGGCGGCTGTGGTGGGGCGGATGCGGGCAGCGAAGAGGGCCTCGCTGGCGTAGATGTTGCCCACGCCGACGACGAGGTGACCGTCCAGCAGCAGACTTTTGATGGGCCGCGTCCGGCCGCGACAGGCAGCCAGCAGGAAGTCGGCGTCGAAGTCTGAGGAGAGGGGCTCCACGCCCAGGTTTCGCAGCCACCGATTGCGCTTCAGACCGGCCGGCGTCAGCACCCGGAACAGCCCGAAGCGGCGTGGATCGGTGTAGACCAGTGGCGGACCCTCATCGAGGTCGAGTACGACGTGGTCATGGGCCCTGGCATCGGCGTTGTCGCCGGCGCGGAACACGAGATTGCCCGTCATGCCCAGATGGACGAGCAACGTGCGCCCGGAGGTCAGCGGGAACAGGAGGAACTTCGCCCGTCGTACGGCATCTTCGAAGCCCTCGTCAACCAGAGACCGCACCGCCGCCCGCGACAACGGCTCGCGCAGCCGCAGCCCGTCCGTCCAGGCGTCAGTGACCCGACGACCCACCAGGTGGGTCGCCATGGCCCGGCGTACGGTTTCGACTTCAGGTAATTCGGGCAAGGGGTGTGGGTCGGCGTCAGTCCGGCGTTTTGGTGAGCTTGATGACGCCGAAGGCGCCGCCCTGCGGATCTGCCAGTACACAGCCCCGACCCACTTCGGGAAAATCGGTGGGTGGCATGTGAACGGCACCGCCGAGGCTCACGGCCCGGTCGTGGATGGCGTCACAGTCGTCGACACAGAAATACACAGACCAGTTTGGCGGTACCGGACCCATCTGTTCCTCGATCTGGATCATTCCCCCCGCCGGCCGTTCGCCATTCATGAAGATCGTGTAGGTGTCGCCGAAGGGTTCGGCGGACCAGCCGAACATTCCCGTGTAGAAGGTGGCGGCAGCGGCCGGATCCTTCGTCATCAGCTCGTTCCAACACAGGGTGGCGTGCTGGTTGACCAGCTCGGCGCCAAAATGCTCCTTCGCCTCCCAGACCGCGAAGGCGGCACCCGCAGGATCCTGGATCACAGCCATGCGTCCCCCCGTCATGACATCGAAAGGTTCCATCAGCAGCGTGGCGCCGAGGCCGACAGCTTTCTTTGCGGCATCATCGGCACTGGCGACAGATACGTAACTCACCCAATGGGGCGGCATCCCTGCCGGCTCGGGAGGCAGGGGATAGATGGCAGCCACCTGTTTGGCCTTGAGCGTGGCCAGACTGTAGGTATTGCCTACGTCGGTGGGAACATCGAGATAACTCCAACCCATCAGGTCCTGGTAGAACAACTTGGCCGCCTCCTGGTCCGTCGTGGCCAGGTCGATCCAGCAGAAGGTGCCTGCTGTGTACTCGCTGCGTTGGGCCATCGTGCCCGTCCCTTTCGTCTCGTCCGTCCGCCAATTGTAGAAGCCCCCGCCGGGCGGGGCAAACGCCGTTGCATACCACCTTGAGATGGACGGGGAGCGCCGTTACATTCGCGCTCTGACTCAAGCAGATAGATCATCAAGGAGACCCCTCGGATGGACCTGACCAGACAGCCGCCCCGACGTCCCTCGAATGCCGGCATCGCCGGCATCGTCGGACTGGCACGTATGACGGATAAGGCGCGCGGACACAATGCCGAAATGATCGGTGAGTTCAAGTACGGCGAGACATCGGGCCTGGACTGCGAAGTGCTGGAACTTCTCGGCATCGGCTTCGACGACTTCGCCGACGCCGTGGACCGACTGTGGGATGTGGAACTGGAGGCCTGGGTGCGGCAGAGCATGACCTGTAGCCAGGAACAGATCGACGCTTTCAATCAAGAGCAGCTGGCTCGTGAGCCCCTGGACGAGTTGCATCGACGGCTGCTGCGCGAGCGGATCGACGCGTACGCGCCGGGCAGCACCGACATCACCACCGTCTACGCCTCCATTGAGCTCGACGACTGGGGGGCCTTCCGCGACGAGGATCTTACAGCCCGGCCGCCGCGGACGGCCTTTCTGCGCACCGTCGCCGGCATCGTCGGGGCGGCGCGTATGGCCGACAAGGCGCGCGGCAAGCGAAGCGGAAAGCTCGGCGCCTACAGGTATGGCGATGACTCTTACGTGGACCGCACGATTCTCGAGCTTCTCGGTCTGTCCCCACAAGACTTCGAGGAAGCGGCCTGGCGTAACCCCAACGACGCGGAGCTGGGAGAATGGATCCGCGAGCAGTCGAGCTTCACCGCCGCCGGAGTCAGTGTGCTGAATGCTCATCTTACGCCCCGAGGTCTGGCGACTGCCGACGTGGCGGAGACCTTTCGCAAGCGCCGCGACGAAGTCTGCCCCGACCGCCCGGATGTGACCACCTACTTCGAGCTGATGGATATCGACGATGAACAGTCCTTCGGCATCGTCGATCTGAACCGGCGACCGCCCCGCAGCGCCTTTGACACCAGTCTGGGTGGCGTCAATGGCCTGGCGCGCATGATCGACAAGGGACGCGCCCACAACGCCGCCCATCTCGGCGCCTACTGGTTTGGCGAGGATTCGGGTTTCGATCGGCGCATACTCGAACTCCTCAATCTGTCCTCGGCGGATTTTGCCTCCGCCCTGGCGCAGCATGACACCGATGAGGGTGTGCTCTCGTGGCTCGGAGACCGGCTGCAGGGCCGTGACACAGAGGTGGCAGCTCTCAACCAGACTCTCGTCGCGCTGACGCCTGGAAGCGACGAGGTCCGCGGTTATCTGATCGCAGGGGTCAAGGGGGCCGACCCGGCACGGAGCGATATCGACACCTTCATGGCCCTGACCCAGGTCGATGACGATGTATTCCTCGCCCGCCTGCGGACCCGCGTGTGAGGGACAGGCCCCCCCTCATCGGGATCACGACGTCCCTCTCTGAAGGGGAGGATGGCTCGTGGCGGCAGAGCCTGGACGGCGAGTACGTGAGGGCCGTGGAGGAGGCGGGCGGGAGTCCCGTCATTGTGCCGATGGTGGATTCCAACCAGGCCATGCAACCGCTGCTGGACGGTCTCGACGGGCTCGTCATCACCGGTGGACGGGGGATCACGGAGCGACTCGTCGGCGACCTTCCTGAAGATCTGCCACCGACCCTGCCACGCCGCGCCAGAGCCGACCTGTGGGCGTGGGAGGCGATGCACCGGAGGCACCGTCCCATCCTCGGGATCTGCTATGGCATGCAGTTCATCAACGCCCGGCTCGGCGGCAGTATCTATGCCGATGCCCAGAAACAACTCGGTACCGGGCCGCATGCCCGATCACGAAACGGCGGCGAGGAAGTGATACACGAGATCGATGTGGCGGCGGGGTCGCTGCTGGGCCGCCTGGCTGTGGGCGATCGCCGCGTGAACAGTCAGCATCTGCAGGCGGTGGACCAGGTGGGGGAGGGACTCGAGGTAAGCGCCCGCAGCCCGGACGGGCTCATCGAGGGCATCGAGACGCCGGACGGTCACCTGATAGGTGTGCAGTTTCACCCGGAGTTGATGGGTGGAACGTGGGCTCCCCTCTTCGAGAACCTGGTCGGTCGTGCCGGCCCCTGACGGCGGCTACTCCCACCAGCGACTGCCATCTCCCTGCCGGCTGTCGATCTGGACGATCCGATCCTCCTCCTGTATCCAGGCGCTCAGGGAGCCGCCGTAGATACACGCCGAATCCAGCCCCACCAACCACGGTCGATCACCCTCGCGGGCGCGATGTACGACGAGGCCGCCCGGGGCGTCGTGGCCGAAGACGAGGGTGCGCTCCTCCAGGGGGGTGATGACATCGTGCCAGCGGGGTCCGTCGATGCTGCCGGTGGCTGCTGGCCAGGTGCGGATTCTCAGAAACTCGTCCCGCGCCGTACCGGCCATGCCATTGTCGGGATGAATCCCGGCATGGACCAGGAGAAAGTCCTCCTCTTCGATGTACAGCGGTCGTGCCTCGAGCCAGGCCAGCAGCTGCCTCGACACGTGTTCCAGCTTGTCGAAAGTGCGCCGCTGATTCTCGTATTTGAAGCGCGGCTCCCCGCCTGAAGCGTGTGCCCGAAACTGACGCAGCTGCCGATCATCGTGGTTGCCCAGGACCATGTCCGCCCCGGTCTCGTCAATCAGCTCCCAGACCCGCAACGGATCAGGGCCGCGGGTGAAGGCGTCACCTGTCAGCAGCAGTCGATCGCGTCCACTGCGGAAGACGACAGCATCGAGAAGGGCCTCGAATTCGGCGGCGCAGCCATGGATGTCGCCGATAAAGATGGTTCGCTCGTGGGGCAAGCGTTGCTCCTGTTTTGGTGACCATGTATCATAGCGACCGGTTATTGACACTGCCAGAATATGACTGACACCAGCAGAAACTCCGTCCTCGCGCCTCCCTCCGCCTGCCACGTGATGGCCAAGCCGTCGGGCTCGGTGTGCAACATCGACTGCGAGTACTGCTTCTATCTCGAGAAGGAAAAGCTCTACCCTGACGCCCGGCGTGACTGGCGTATGAGCGACGACGTCCTCGAGCGCTACGTGCAGCAGTACATCGAAGCGCAGGACGTGCCGGCGGCAAGCTTCGCCTGGCAGGGAGGGGAGCCGACACTGATGGGTGTCGACTTCTTCCGCCGTGCCGTCGAACTGCAGAAGAAATACGCCAACGGCAAAGAGATCACGAACGCCTTCCAGACAAACGGGATTCTGCTCGACGACGAGTGGGGGGAGTTTCTCGCCGAGAACGACTTCCTCGTCGGTCTGTCCATCGACGGCCCGCGCGAGCTGCACGACCGCTACCGCCTCGACAAGGGCCAGAAGCCCACTTTCGATCGGGTCGTCGCCGGTCTCGACATGCTGAAGAAGCACAAGGTCGAGTTCAACACCCTGACCGTGGTGCAGAACAACAACGCCGATCACCCGCAGGAGGTCTACCGCTTTCTCAAGGAGATCGGCTCCGAGTACATGCAGTTTATTCCCATCGTCGAACGCCTTTCAGCAGACGTGCCCGACGACGGATTGCTCCTGGTTCACCCCGAATACGAAGGCAAGGCGAGAGTCACACGGTGGTCGGTGACCCCCTCGCAGTACGGACGTTTTCTGTGTACCGTGTTCGACGAGTGGGTGCGGCAGGACGTGGGCACGTCCTTCGTGCAGATCTTCGACGTCTCCCTGGGCAGTTGGCTCGGTCGGGATGCCAGTCTGTGCATCTTCGCCGAAACCTGCGGCACGGCGCTCATCATCGAGCACAACGGCGATCTCTACTCCTGTGATCACTTCGTCTACCGCGAGCACAATCTCGGCAACGTTCGAGACCTGTCGATCCGTGACATGGTGGCCAGCCCCGAGCAGCGCAAGTTCGGCCAGGACAAAGCCGACGCACTGCCCCGTCACTGTCACGGGTGTGAGTACAAGGCTGCCTGCAACGGAGGGTGCCCGAAACATCGCTTCGAGCCCACGCCGCACGGAGAATCAGGCTTGAATTATCTGTGCAAGGGGTACAAGATGTACTTCGGGCACATCGCGCCCTACATGGAGATGATGGCGAACCTGCTGCGTCAGCAGCAACCGGCGGCTGGGGTCATGGACTGGGTCCGCCAGCGAGACGAAGCCAGGGCAGCGGAGCCGCCAGCAGCACCCGGCCGCAACGATCCCTGTCCCTGCGGCAGTGGACGCAAGTTCAAGCGTTGCTGTGGCAATTCTGTCACTGCGGCGTAAATCCAGGAGAGGAAGAAGCAGATCGTGATCGATATCCAGCTGGACACCGACGCCGGCAAAGCTGTTGTCACCATCGACGGCCAGCCGTTCACAGATTACATCTACGGCCACTACATCTGCCGGCCTTCCCTGTATCCCGTACTGACGCCGGACGGTCAACGCCTGACACGAGCCTATCCCTTCGAGGATGTGGATGGGGAGAACCAGGATCACTACCACCATCGGAGTATCTACACGGCGCACGGGCTGGTGAACGGCTTCAATCTCTGGGACGAGGGTGTGAGCGGCTTGGGACACGGATCCATGCTGCAGCGGGGAGAGCCGACGGTGAGTGTGGCTGACGATGCCGCGCGGATCGACGGAGTGGTGGACTGGTTCGGTCCCGGCGGCCAGCATCTGCTCGAGGAGCATCGCAGCCTGACGATCCGGGCGGATGGCGCTCTGCGCGTGATCGACCAGAGCAGCCGGCTGGAGGCAAAGCACGGCGACGTGACCTTCGGTGACACGAAGGAGGGCGGCATGTTTTCGATCCGTGTACCAACATCGATGGACGCCAAGGACAAGGGCCGGATCGAGAACTCGGAGGGGGATGTGTACGACAGTGGCGAGGGCGAGGAAACCACATGGGGCAAGCGTGCTGCCTGGGTCGACTACTCCGGTCCGCTGGCCGACGGTCAGCAGTGGGGGCACACCGTCGTCGATCACGTCAGCAACCCCTGGCATCCCACCTCGTGGCACGTGCGCGGCTACGGACTGTTCACGGCCAATCCCTTCGGCCTGCACGACTTTCTGCAGGACGACAGCGCCGACGGCAGCTGGACGGTCCCGGGCGGGGAGACGGCGACGAGCAAGTTCCGGCTGATCATCCACCCCGGACGAGGTATCTCGGGCAATTCACGCATCGCCGAGTTGATCGACGAGTACCAGACCTTCGACGGCTGACGTCCCGGCGGTTCGCACCAACGACAACAGGGCCGTCCCGTCGCCGGGGCGGCCCTGTTTCTTTCTCGAGTTCTCGACACACCGAGTCAGCGCAGCAGCGTCATCCTGCGCGTGTGCAACCCATCATCGGTGATGGCGCGGTAGATGTAGGTGCCGGAGGACACGGGCCTGCCCTCGCCGTCACGACCATCCCACGAGACAGAGCGTTCGCCGGCCGGTAGCACGTCATCCATCAGGGTGCGGATGCGCTGGCCGGCGGCGTTGAAGATCTCCAGGCGCAGCGGGCCGCCGGCGGCACCGACGCGCAAGGGGATGGTCGTTTCGGGGTTGAAGGGATTCGGGTAGTTCTGTCCCAGCTCGAAGGACACCGGCAGCAGGCTGGATGTCGCCAGAGCGAGGCGCTGGGTGGCGACGTTGCCAGCCTGGTCGGCGGCCCTCACCTCCACGGTGGCAGACGCCGGAATCAGATCCGTGAGTTGAAACTCCCCGTCGACTCCGGGCACGACAGCACCCGGCAAGGGGAGTCCGTCCACGAGGATCTCGACATCGGCAACACCACTACCGGCATCGGCCACGCGGATCCGGCCAGAGCCGATATCGGTGACCACAGGCGCGGTGGTGTCGGTGAACAGGGCGTAGCGTCCGAGGCGATCCAGCTCGATGCTGACGGCCCCGGGAGTGACACTGCCACCGAGGAACTGCCAGCGCTCCTCAGTCCCATCCCAGCGATAGGCGAGGGCCCGCGGGTCGGCCGTGCGCAGCGTCAGCTGCGGCGTGGACTGCAGTGTGCCGGTGGCATGCAGGCGATAGGATGATCCCACAGGTGTCAGCCCGGCCGTCGCCAGGCTGAATTCGGGGATCACGGCCACGACGGCCTCACCGCCGGTGGGGGCGAAGGCGTCCGCCTCCAGTTCCAGCGAGAAGTCGCCGGCAGCGATCGTCTTGCCCGCAGCCACGGGTACGGTGCCCACGTGGATCCGTCTCTCGAAGCGGGTCAGTTGCCCCTCTTCCAGGCTTAGTGCGAGGAAGGACACGGCTCCCTCCACACCTCGGCCGAGGGCATGGGACGCGTGCCAGATGCCGTCGGTTACCGACGTGAGGGGCAACTCGGTCCAGTCGTTCAGGTGGGAGCGCAATCGTGGTCGAGCGCCCACGTCGTTCAGCACAAAGAGGTCGAGAAACTCCGGGTGAATCGGGTTCGGAATCACCGTCACGCGGAAGCCTTCCCGTTCCTCACCGGCCGATCCATCCGCGGCCAGCACCCGCACCAGCAGGCTGCCCGATGCCTGGTTGCCGGCTTCGTCGCGGGCGACGACGGTGACCGTCTCGTCACCGGCACTGGTGAACCCGTCGCCACGAAGCACGAGTCGGCCGTTCTCCAAGGTCAGCTCGTAGGACTGCGCTCCGGTCGCCTCCCAGGTGAGTGCTTCGGGATCCGGGCCGGTGGCCAGCAGGGAAGCGGGGTCGATGGTCATCACCGAGTCGCCCTGCAGGACGGGGATTTCGACGGTCTCGCGCAGGGCGAGAGCCGCCACGACGGCATCCACCTGTACGCCCATGAATGCCTCGGCGATGATGTTGCCGGCGCCGTCGAGGGCACGGATGGCGATGAGGGCAGGCCCCGTCCACCCGTCCTCGGCCAGGACCGTCACGCGACGATCGGTGTTGTCGACAATAACCTGCACATGCTCGGCTGATTCCGCTTCCCAGATCACACTCGCCGGATCACCAGATTCGACGTAGCCATCGAGGATGAGAGACTGGTCGAAGCCCCCCGAACTCATGCGCAACGTCGGCAGTGGGGCCAGGGTCAGGTCGGTGACGGCTACCGGATCCACCGGATCGACGGGGTCCACCGGGTCCACAGGGTCGAGGAAGCTCGATGTAACGCGGACCCGCAGAGGCGACAGCGTCTCGTGGCCGTCAGGGTCGGCGGCGCCCAGATCGATATTGAAATCACCTGCCAGCGAGTCGGCAGCGATGACGGTGAGCACATGGGAATCGCCGTCCACGCGCAATTCCAGGCCTTCCGGACCACTCACGGTCCAGGATATCTGCCCTGGGGCGTGATCCAGATCGAAGACGTAGTCGTCCAGGTCGATGGAGGCATCCACTCCACCAGGGGGCAGGGAGATCGCGGGGAAGGGGGCGATGAGGGGCTCGCCGCCTGAGGGGGCGGCAAACACCAGAAGGTCGAAGTAGGCCGATTCGCCGCTCGGATCGTAGGCCAGGAAACGGACGTTCTCGGTACCCGAAAAGCCAGTGGGGGCCTCTACCCGGACGGCGCCCGAGGTACTTACCTGGACCAGCAACTCCCTCTGGCCGCTGACCGACCAGATCAGGTCTGTCTGCGCGTCGTCCGGATCCGTGATGTAGTCCTTCAGGTCCAGCACGCTGGCCTCACCCGCGGCAACCCCCAGTCGTTGCGGTGCACCGGTGACGGCCGGCGCCAGGGAGGCCGCGACGGTCACCGTCAGCGGGGCAAACACCCCGGCTCCCGCGGCGTCCGTTACGGCGATTTCGATCACCTCGCTGCCCTCCCAGTCGTCTGGGGCGGTGACCACGAGACGGCCATTCCGGCGGGCGATGGTGATGTGGTCAGCCCCCGTCCACGACATGCCGAGAGAGGGTACCGTGTCATCGGCATCGGCGAAGAGGTCGGCCACGACCAGAGAGGAATCGGCCTTACCGCGCGTGATGCGGACGTTGGGTGAAAACAGAGAACGGGGCGCGTCGTTGACAGCCTGCACGCGCACGTCAAGGTGAGTGGAATCGGCAAAGCCGAAGCGGTCCGTCGCCGTCAACATCACACTACCGCTGCCATTCCAGTCGGGCCGGGGCTCGAGAATCAGTTCGTGAGGCGGCCCCTCGAGGCGGGCACCGAGCTCCGGCGAACCGGCCACTGTCCAGGTCAACTGTGCGTCCGGCGCATCCGGGTCTTCCGCCAGCGCATCCAGGGAAAGGCGGTGATCGCCATCCTCGGGCAGGTCGATCCGGTCGAGGCCGGATTGGAGAACGGGGCCGGCGTTGACGAAGAGATCGATGACGGCCGAGGTCGTCTGCCCATCAGGGTTCACGGCCCGCAATGTCAGCTGTTCCCACAGAGAGCGGTCGCTGGGAGCGCGTACGACGAGAACGCGGGTCGCCGTGTCGATGTGCACGTCCACCGCCGAGGTGGCATCCACGTGCCAGGCGATGTCCCGTGGTCCGAAGAGCGGATCGAAGAGCAGTTCGTCGAGGACGAAAGTGGTGCTGTCCACCTGACCACGGGAGAGGACGAGCTCTTCGGGCAGCCCCTCGATCGTAATGCCGCGCACATCGACGCTGAGAGGGGTGATGAAGCGGAAGAACTCGTGCGTCCCGTCGGGCATGAAGTAGCGGGTTTCACGTATGCTGCTCTCGTCGATACGGATCGTCGAACCAGCGGCGGGAGCGAGGGCCCGCAGGTGGAAGGTGGCTGCCGGGCCGGAGCCGGAATCGGCTGCCCGGACGACGCTGTAATCAAGCTGTTCGCCAATCGGGGAAGCAGCTGGATCATCGGCGTCCAGAAGGGCATTACGAAAGGTCTCGCCGTCGCTCAGAAAGCCGCCGGGAGCAAAGGGCTGGAAACCCTCCTGGCGAGGGTTCTGGTCCTGGTCGACCAGTTCGAAGACCTCTCCGTCGAAGCTGAGGAATACGGCGGCGCCCGACAGGGTGACGTTTTCGGAGTCCACCCACAGGTCGATGTCGATGATGTCGCCCACCAGCGCCGTCGCCGCCGATGATTCCGTGCCTTGCACACGCAGTTCCAGACGTGCTGCCAGCAGCGGATCGGGGAGGCTCATGATACACAGGAGAACCGCCGGCAAGAGGGCCGACAGTGGAGCTCTGAATCGTTGCATGGTACCCGGTACCCGGTGAATACAGCAATCACGGCAGAGACGGATCTTCACTCACGCCGGGGCAAGATCCGTACCACCTCCTGAAGAGAGCGGAACGACAGGTTCGGGCTGTCACAGGAACAGAGGTTCCTTCCCGTTGGGAAATGCTTGCCGGAAATATGTTCCCATCGACGGCCGGAACCCGCATCGGTATCTGGCGCGCACGGGTTTCATCTCCTCTGCAGGCGACTGGCATTGATGTTGCTCACAGCCCTCCTGGTCACCTTCAGAGCGACGGCGCATGACGTACCGTCAGACAAGCCCGCAAGGATGAGCGCGGTGGACACAAAGAGCCTGCACTCCCCAGCGTCCGAGGCTGAGAAGCACTCGACGCCCCCCATGATCTCCCGGCGCCCTAGGCGTCAGCGGGGACGTGTGTCCACGTCTTCCACTGGACGCCCGCAATGCTTGCTGGGCCGTTACGGCTGGTTCGCCCTGTGCCTGCTGTCAGCCACCTCCGCCTTTGGCTCACTCCCGGTATTCGAAAACAAGACACCCGCCGGCTTCTCGCCCGAGGACAGCACGGCACGCCAGGATTTCGTCGAGGGCAGCCAGATCACCGTGCGCGTCGACGTCAATCAGGCGGTGACCCCCACCTATCCAGTGATCGGCCACTTTCACAATGTGGAGCGCGCCGAGAGTCTGGACACGACGTCCGTTGACGGTGGCCAGGTCGACGTGGCCCTGACGCCGGGGGGGATCGTCCACATGGCCTGGATCGAGCACGAACTGATGTCGACGATGTCGACGCCGATCTACTACGTCCGCTATGCCCGCAGCAATGATGACGGTGCCACCTTTTCGACGCCCGTGAGCGTGTCCGGCAGCCTGCGGTTCGACCTGGTGACGGCCGACGGCAACGGCACCTCCTTCTCGACGATCGATCTCGAAGTCGACAGTCAGGGCAATCCCCGCGTCGTCTACGCCATGAACGAATCGCCAGACGGTAAGACGGCGGCGTTTACCGGGAACCCGGACAATGTCTACTTCAATTATTCACAGAACGGCGGGGCCTCGTGGCTGCCGGCGGACCGTACGATCATCGTCAACGATACCCTCACTGTCGGCAACGTAGAGGGCCGCACGACGGCCTTCCCCAGGATGGTGATCGACGAGCGGGACAACATCTTCATCACCTACGCGCGGGGGGCGAGCCGCGGCGGCGGCGCCGGCACCGACGATGTCATGCTGGCACGGGTCGACCGCGAAACGAGCCCCTTTTCAATGAAGGCTGTGGGCGCCTCCGGCACCGTAGGCAGCTCCGGTGGCGTACGCATATCGCCTGATGCTGATCGACAGACCGGACCTGACCTGGCCGTGGGACGGGGAGACGTGCTGCACGTGCTCTACTTCCACGAGGAGGCGGTGTCGGCCAACTCGGACATCGAACACAAGACACTTCTGGCCGACGACTGGGACGACGTCAACCCCAGCGGCTGGGACGCTTCGTTGGACGGCGCCGATGTGGACGATTTCGATCCCGCACCTGCAGGCAACGCCTCGCTCAACACGGAAGCGACCTTCGTCTTTCCTACCGTCGTCGTCGACACGGTGAGTTCGCCTGACAAGATCTACGCACTCTACAAGTTCGGCGACGCCACCTACGAGACGGTGTTCTACAACCGCTATACCTACGACCACGCCATCGGCGACGGCGCCGGGTGGAGTGTCGGCTCCGCCCAGGCGGTGTGGAGTACGGCGGCCAGCCCGCTGTTCGTCAGCGGCGACCTGAGCTACAACATCGAGCAGGACTGGACCGTCGTGGACCGCGTGAGCGCCGTCGTCGACGACCGCAGAGCCGACGTTGGCGAGCTGCACATCGCCTTTTCCGGCGGCTACAGCAACACCGCTGCTGGCGTCGCCGGTGAGCAGGACATCTACTACGGCTTCTTCAACGGTCAGTCCTGGACACTCCCGGAAAAGGTCGCTGACGACGACGCGGGCACCGACTACGGTGTGGCCGCCACGGACGTCTTCCTGAGCAAACCCGCCCTCGCCCGGCGCGCAGGGGAGACGAACGTCTACCTGGCATTCACAGGAGGTAAGGCCGAGGGCCACGGGGTGCAGGGCATCAGTGATGTCGACGATCACCCGTACTTCAAGGTCCTGGGGCGAGATGTGACCTCCGAGGACCAGTCACAGCCCGTCGGCGGCTATCAGTACGACCTGAACTACACGCCGGTGAACCCTCTGGACGCCACCACGACCATCGAGGACAACGCCGTCTACGTACACGTCTCCGACAACCTGACCGGCGAAGGCCTTGGCGCCACGGGCAAAGCGAGCGACGGCTTCCTCGCCGGCGACTGGGAGAATGTGGGCACAAGCCTGCAGGACGAAGACAAGTACTTCGAGGGCAACATCAACGAGGATACGTCGAGTGATCACGAGTGGGGCGACGATGATGACAAGGTGGGACTGCTCGTCAAGCTCAACGTGCTGGGCTCCGATTCATCGACGAACCTGCAGCTGATCACGTCGAGCACGGCCGCTGATGGTGGCGCCGGTGCCCGTACCGTTCGCGTTGCGTCCTCGCCTCCCGTATCGGTCGCCATAGGCGACTTCTTCCTCCTCGGGGCCGAGATCGATATCGTTGACGCCAATACGACCCCCACCATCTCCCTGTCCCAGCCCGATGGCGTCGCCGACACGGCGAACACGTCCTTCCCGATCCGCTACAGCCTGTCAGACCCGGACGATGACTTCGGCACCGGCCTGCTGGCAGCGTTCTACTTCGCCGAGAGTGGTGGCCTGAGCAGCGTCCAGGACATCCGCATCTTCGGCACCCTGATCGCCGACGAGAACGACAATACAGCGGTGAACAGTTCGGGAACGGATGACTTCATCGAGGGCAGCAACCAGACCTACTCCTGGGACGACCCGTCGACGGCGCTGAAGAACCTGCTCTTCGCCAGTGTGCCACAGGCACCGAGCGCTGACTACTACATCTATCTGGTCGCCGAGGATGGCAAGAACCCGCCGGTGTTCGTGCGCAGTTCGGGCACTCTCACTGTGCGCCATAAGCCCATCGTGCTGCACGTGGATCCCGCTGTCCGAGACACGGTGGATACCGGTGTGCGCTCCGGAACGTCGGCCAACCCGTACGATCTGGACTTCGCAGTACGGGACTACGACAGCCAGGGAACGAGTCAGGTTGCCCTGTTCTACTCCGCCGTCAGTGGTCTGGCGTCGGTGTCAGCCAGCGGGACCTACCCGAACCAGTCCTTCGCCCTAGGCAAGAGTGTTTCCGGCACACGGGCAATCTACATCGAGAAGTCCGACACGCTCACCAGCGCCGACACCGAGTTCAGCTGGGACATTACCGACTCCGTCTATGTCTCCGGCGACTCGGCCGCCGTCGAGGCGGGCAACTACACGCTCTACGTCGTCGTCAGCGACTCCACCGACTTTGTCGTCGGCGAGAGTAAGGGACAGATCATCGTGCGCCACTCACCCTATTTCGTGTTTTACGAACCGGCCAAGGACACCCACAGGCGGATCGACTCAGGCAGCCAACCGGTGTACACGATCCAGTGGCAGAAGGGGCCGGGGGACTCGGACTTCGACGATGACGCCAAGATCGATCTGTATTTCACCACCGACAACCCGGTGAATATCAACTACGAGGACGACCCTGACTCGCTGCTGAAGGACGCCGACACCCGGCCTCTGGTAGGCGATGGGAGCGAGGACGACACGACGGATATGTACGTGTGGGATTTTCGGACCCCGGCCGAAGAGGTCCCGGTGGACAGCACACGGGTATGGCTGTACGCCATCATCGGCGACGATGATGGCAATGAGAGTGTCGTCCTCGGCGGCTCGGTGACCGTAACACACACGCCGTACATCAACCTGACGACGAGCGACCTGGACAACCTGACCAGCTTCGATCAGAACGACGTGCTCCGCGTGACCTGGCAGGACTATATGGTGGATGACGGTTCGGGCACGGAGGACGCCTACATCCGGGTCTATGCATCGCAAAATCCGTCAGCTTTCACAACGATCTCCACGCTTGATGCCGCCGTCGATGGCGCCACGACGTTTCTGATCAACAGCACAAGCGGTACTCTGGCAACGGCTGTCGACACCTTGCGGGAGAGTGGCAGCGACTTCTTCGACTGGAATACAAAGCTCTTCGGCGCCGCTTCGACGGACTACGACATCTACGTGGCCATCAGCGCCGACTCGACCTTCGCCGACAACGCGGCAGGGGGGATCCAGTTGAGCACAACATCGACGCCGCTGTCGATCGGTGTGGCCGGCTCGACGCCGAATGTCAGCCTCAGCCCGACGGATCAGGCGATCTCCATCGGCGACACACTTACCTTCGATGTGATGGTGCAGAACTCGACGCCCATCAACCTGGTCCAGGTCGTGATGTCGATCAACAGCACGGATTTCGCCGTGCGTGACCAGGATTCGTCGACGAGCGGCACTCAGCCCTTCATCGACCTCAACAACGTCTTCCCCGCCACTTCGGCGATCGAGAACCAGTTCCGCTCCAGTGGCAATCAGCTTCGTTTCGCCAAGTCAACCTTCAGCGGGCAGGTCGTTGGCACCACGACTGAGCCGGAGGCGCTGGCACGCTTTCAGCTGGTGGCGCGTGACGATCTGCAGGCCACGCCCTCTCTGGTGTTCGCCACCGGTTCCACTGGAACCGTGTTCGGTCTCGTGGGCAACAGCGATCCCCTCGACACCGGCGGCGGTCTGTCGGTGTCACCCGCGGAGCTGACACGACAGGCTCGTGGCCAGATCTCCGCCACCGTCGAGCTGGAAGGACGTACGATCCCGCCGGCGACGAGCGATTTCACGACGCTGCTGGACATCCATCTGCGTCTGCCGGGCAGTACGATCGATGTGGACGACACGAATTTCATCAGCGCCAACGACGACGACACGGCCACGACAGACACGGTGGAAGTGTCGGTGGCCGCCGCCGGTGCCCTCAGCCTGGTGAGCGTTCCTGCAGGGCGTTACGTGCTGACGGTGAAGGACACCAGCCACGTGAGTGGACGGACCGATACGATCACCGTACGCAACGGCGAGACGGTGACGATCAGCTCCGGCAACAACAACGGCTTCTTCGGCTCCGATCTGCGCGGCGACCCGACGGTTCTGCTACCCTCCAGTGGGCGCGAGCTGATCGCCGGGGACGTGAGCGAGGACAACGAGATCAACGAGGATGATGTCAACCTGATTATTGCTGCCTGGGGCACCGATGACGCGGTGGACAACTTCGAGCAGGCCGACATCAACAACGACGATATCGTCGGCGCCTCCGATCTGACGGTGACGACATCGAATTTCGGCAACAGCCAGGGTTTCGGTGCGCCGCCAGTCTACAAGGTGGCCACCGTCACTGCCGGCAACCCCGGGGCGAGGAACGATCGGGCGGCGCTGGAGCTGCGGCCGATCAGCGTGCGGCCCGACCGGGCCGTGGCGCCTGGGGAGGTGCTGGGAATCGAGGTGTATGGCCTTGGTATCGAAGACCTGGCAGGGTACGAATTCCGTATTGATCTGGACGAAACGAGGCTGCGACCGCTGCCGGACCGTGCCGAAAAGGGGGATGTCTTTGCCGCCAATCCGTACGGGTCTGTCTTCGACGTCCGTGTGGAGGACGGATCACTACGCGTGCTCAGCTCACGTATCGGCAAGCAGTGGTCGGCCGCCGGAACTGGCTCGCTGGCGAAGCTGTGGTTCGAGGTGATCGATACCGGGGCCGAAGAGAGCTTGACCCTGGGTGACGGCGTGCTGTTGAACACGGGGTACCAGCCGGACCAGGTGGCCTGGAGCAACTCTCTCTTCGAGATGCTGTTGCCGCAGCAACCGGTACTGGACGTGAACTACCCCAATCCCTTCAACCCGACGACGGCGATTCCCTTTGCTCTGCAGGGGGCGACCGACGACGTGCGGCTGCAGATCTACAATCTGCTCGGTCAGCGCGTCCGGACCCTGTTGTCGGGCCCCATGTCTCCGGGGTTCCACACGATCGTCTGGAATGGCCGTGATGATGCCGGTCGGCAGGTGGCGGCAGGCATGTACATCTCCGAACTGCGCACGGCGGAATTCCGCCAGACGCGCAAGATGACCCTCGTCAAGTAAGGCTGGACTGACGTGCGTCGTCTCACCACATGGGCAGCTGCGGTGCTGTTCACGTCGATTCAGGTCGCAGAAGCGGCCGCTCCTCTATTTGAGAATCGTACTCCAGTCGGCTTCAACCCCGCCGACAGCACCACCGTCCAGGACTTCGTCTCGGGCAGCGACGTGTCCATCCGCGTCGACCTGAACCAGGCGGCCACACCTGACTATCCAGTCATCGGCCACTTCCACGCCGTGGAACGCAGCGAGCAGCAGAGTACCACCAACACAGACGGCCTGCAGATCGATGTCGCCATCGTCGACGTAGCTCCCTTCGGAACGAGCGACAATATCCCCCTCGAAGGCGTCACGCAGGCGGCATCGGACGTTCCGGCACTCCACCTGGCCTGGATCGAGGCGTCCACATCGACCACGGGACCCGTGTTCACCGGAGGATCGACGGCGGCGTACGAAGTGTTCTATGCCAACTCTACCGACGGCGGCGCCACCTTCAGCACGCCCGTCAGTGTGTCGGGTGGTCTGAGCTACTATCTGCTGTCCACCGATGGTGGCGGTACCGCCTTTTCGACACTGGATCTGGAGGTCGACAGCAGTGGCGATCCGAGGATTGTCTATGCCTTCACGACAACGGCAGATCGATCTCATGACGACAACATCTACTTCGGATACTCCCTCGACGGCGGACAGACGTGGGAATCACCGCTGACGATCAACGATGTGACCACAGCCGGCAACACCGAAGGACACAGCACGGCCTTCCCGCGGATGGTCATCGACGATCGCGATCGCATCTTCATCAGCTACGTACGGGGTGCCACGCAGGGCGGCGGTACCGACGATGTACTGCTCGCCAAGATCAACCATCATGTCAGTCCCTTTGTACAGGTACCCGTGGGCTCACTGGGTACGCCCGGGTCAAGCGGCGGTGTTCGTCTGACAGCCGACGCCAAGCGGCACACCGGGCCTGATCTGGCCATCGGCGACGGTGACAATCTGCACGTGGTCTACTTCAGTGATGCCGATGATCGCATCGAGCACAAGCGGCTATCCACGGACACAACCTGGGTGAACGTCACCAATTTCGGTTGGGACCAGGACACCGACGGAGCTACGGTGGCCGCTTTCGTCGACGAGGCCGCCAGCAATGCGGCCCTCAATCGAGACGCAACCTTCTACTTCCCCACACTCGCCATCGACCGGAGCCGGCTGCCGGACCGCATCTACTCCGTCTACAAATGGGCGGACAACACGCCCATCGAGTCCATCGGCTACAACCAGTATGATGACGATGGGAGTACGGGAGTGGCCGCCACGTGGGGGACGGCTCAGACCGTCTGGAGTACAGGCACGACTCCCCTGTTCAGCGATGGCGGTGGGGCCTACGAAGTCGAACTCGACTGGCAGATCACCGAACGTGTGGCGGCGGTGGTAGATGACAGCATCGGCGTCGGCGGCGATCTGCACATCGCTTTCTCCGCCGGCTACAGCGGCGGCGCCGAGCACGACATCCACTTTGCCACGTTCAACGGCAAGAGCTGGACGTTGCCGGAGAAAGTCGGGGACGACGACTCGGATGGCACCGGTACCGAAGATGGCATCGCCACCACCGATACGTACCTGTCGAGTCCCGCTCTGGCAACACACCACGATTTCGAAAGTCTCTACCTGGCTTTTGCCGGTGGTGCCGGTGAGGGTTTCGGCGTGAAGGGCGTCAGCGATGTCGACCAGCACCCCTACTTCAAGGTCCTCGGACGCGCTTCAACGTGGGAGGACAAGTCGGTTCCCGTTGGCGCCTACGAATACACGCTGACCTACTCACCCATCAATCCCCAGGTGCCGGGAACGCAGTTGGCTGACCGGGCGGTCTACGTGCACGCCGCTGACCCGTCCGATGGCAGCGGCCTGGGATCGACGGGAGCGACGACGGACGGCTTCCTGAGCGGCACGTGGGAACGAGTCGGTACGAGTCTGCAGGACACGCAGAAACGCTTTGAAGGTCTCGTGGACGAGAGTTCCGGCGACAGTCGCGAATGGGGGGACGAAGACGACAAGATCGGTCTGCTGGTCAAGCTCAACGTGCTCGGCTCCGACTCGGCGACGAATCTGCAACTGGTGACCAACAGCTCAGCAGCGGAGCGGTCGGTGGCCGTCGGCAGCACGCCTCCCGTCAGCCTGACGGCGGGTGCCTTCTTCGCACTGGGTGCGGACATCGACATCGTCGCCGCCAACACGGCCCCCACGGTAGCCATCACCGATCCCGATGGCAGCGGTGATACGGCAAACACAGCCTATACGATCCGCTACGATCTGGCCGACGCAGACGACGATCTGAGCGGCACGCTGAACGCCGCCTTCTACGCCTATCCCGCAGCCGGCCTGGCCACGGTGCAGGACATTCTCATTTTCGGGACGTTGATCGCCGACCAGAACGATGTGAGTTCACGCAACGCCAACGGCACCGATGACCTGACAGAGGGGACCAACCAGACCTACACCTGGGACGACCCTCCCTCGGTCCTGCAGAGTTCAGCCCTGTTTGCATCGATCCTGAAAGTCCGATCTGACAAGTACTACATCTATCTCGTCGCCGACGATGGTGACAACCCACCGGTCTTTGCCGTCAGCCCCGGCGCGATCACCCTGATCCATGGCCCCGTCGTCCAGCAGGTGGACCCCATCGTCGCCGATACGGTGGACACGGGGGAACGCACGGGCGCCAAAGCGAATCCGTACGACCTGGACTTCGCCGTCATCGACTACGACAGCGAGGCCCGTGTACAGCTGTTCTACTCCGCCGTCAGCGGACTGACGTCGGTGTCGGCCTCCGGCACATATCCGGCCGAAACCTTTGTACTCGGCAAGAGCGTTTCCGGCACCCGCGGCACGGCGATCACCTCGTCGACGAGCCTCTCCGCCACAGACCGCGAGTATTCGTGGGACGTGACGTCACCCATCATCACACAGGGCGCCTATTATCTGTACGCAGTTGCATCCGATGGCGAAACGGTGGATGTGGGCAACAGCGCACTAGTGCTGGACGTAATACACTCTCCGAGCCGGCACGCAACACACAGAGAACGATCGACAGTGGCTCACAGCCAGTCTATACGTTCCAGTGGCAGAAGGGCAGCGGCGACAACGACCTCGACGACGACGCCAACATTACGCTCTACTTCACCGAGGTCGATCCGGCGACGACGAACTACAGCGGTTCAGATTCCACGGCCCTGACGAACGCCGGCGACGGGAACGCGCAACTCATTGCCGGCGGCATCAGTGAGAACAGCGATGGCGCCAGCGACATGTACGTGTGGGATCTGCGCACTTCGACAAATGCCCCGGTCACCGGCACGCGGATATGGACGTACGCGGTACTGTCCGATGCCTCGGACAACGTCGCCGTCGAGTTGGGCGGCTCGCTGCTGATCACTCACTCGCCGCACATCCTTCTGGAAACCGGAGCACCGGAAATCAACCAGGGCGACATTCTGCGCCTCCAGTGGGATGACTACATGGTGGATGACGCGTCCGGTACCGACGACGCCTATATCCGTCTCTACGCCTCAGCCACCGCAGGTCGAACGACGGTGGCGAGCCTGGAAGCCGATCTGATCGGTGCCGGGGGACTGGAGAATACCTACGTCATCAACAGTGACGACGGCACGGCGACGGGGACGATCACCTCGATCCGTGAGGACAGCAGCAATGCCTTCTCGTGGGATACGAGCACTACGTTCTTCTCCATGCCGGAGGGGACATACTCCATCTACGCCGCCATTGGCGCCGACGCCACGTTCGTCGACAACACCGCCGGCGAGGTCAGCGAAGGGCCTAACACGTTGACGGTGAAGTCGGCCACCGGAACCACGCCGCACATGCTGATGGGCCCGAACCGCATGCGCGCCAGCGCCGGCGACACGCTGACCTTCGAGGTGCTCGTGCAGACAGACGGCGAAACGGCGACAGCCGTGACGGCCGCCCTGAATCTCCCCGACGGTGTGTCGGTGGTGAACTCCACGAGCCCCTTCACCGATCTGGGTCTGATCTACAGTATCGGCGGCACCGTGCTCGAAGACACGACCATCGGCACGCAGGTGCGCTTCTCGAAGACGGGCACCGCCCAGACCATTGGCAGTACCGCAACACCGGTGGGTCTGGCAAGTTTTCAGGTCGTCGTCGATGCGGGGGCTACCGGGACGGTGGTGATCGGGGTGGACGACACGGAGGCGGCGATCAGTATTTCCGGACGGTCGGTACCGTTGCGGGGCACGACGGGTATGTCGACGAAGTCGGCGCGGATTCAGCGCGTCGCCCGCGGGCGCCTGACGGCGACAGTGATGCTCGAGGGCCGGGCGCCACCCCTCGGCAACGGCGATCACGAAAGTCTGCTGGATATACATCTGAGAATCCCGGGCAGCACGATGGACATCACCGATACCTACTTCATCGCCGCCAACGACGACCGCAGCGCCTCCTCGGATACCGTGGAAGTACTGACGACGGAGAGCGGCGCGCTGACCCTGGTCAGTATCCCCGCGGGGAGGTATGTACTGACCGTGAAGGACAGCAGCCACATCAGCGGCCGTACAGACACACTGACGATCCGCGACGGCGAGTCGATCTTCCTGACGTCGGCGGACGGTCTGTTCTCTTCGGACGTACGTGGCGACGCCTCGTTCCTGCTGGATCAGAACGGCCGCATGCTGAAAGGGGGCGACGCCTCAGGCGACAACGAGATCGACGAGGATGACGTCAACGTCATCGACGCCGCCTGGGGTACGGACAATTCCAAGACACGTTTCGCCTACGCCGATCTCAACAATGACAATCGTGTCGGCGTGGAAGACCTGGCGGCGGCGATCTCGAATATCAGCAACGCCACCGGACTGGGTGCGCCCCCCGTGTACAAGTCGCTGGTCCTGCCGCAGCAGGCTGGCCAGACCCCGGATCGGGTCTGGATCCACACCCCGCCCGAGCAGGAGTGGCTGGCAGGCCGCACGGTGGATCTCACCTTCTGGGTTCCGGAGGTGGAAGACCTGGCAGCGTACGAGCTGGTGGTTCCCTTCGATCCGATGCAGGCCGAACCGGTGAGTGACGACAACGACCTCGGCGTGGGTGACGCCTTTCGATCCAACCCACTGGGTGCATTCAGCCGCGTGTCACGACAGGGGGACCGTCTGGAGCTCGCCTCGGCACGACGAGGCCAGGTGTGGTCGCTGACCGGACCGGCAGCCCTGGCGCGAGTGCGTCTGCGGCTGTTCCAGGACGGTTTTCCGCAGGTCCTGACCGGTACCACGGTGCGCCTGCTCAGCACCGAGTACGCTACCCGTGACCTGGACCTGGCGCAGGACGCCACCGATGTGGCCCTGCCCACGGAGTTCGTCCTCGGGCCGAACTACCCGAACCCGTTCAATCCGAGCACGACGATCCCCTTCCGGATCCCCGCCGCCTTTGGTCGTCAGGACTTTCCGGTACGTCTCGACATCTTCAATTCGCTGGGACAGCGGGTTCGGTCGCTGATCGATGGCCCGAGGTCGGCGGGATACTACCGGGCCCACTGGGACGGCCGTGACGACAGCGGCCACGCCATCAGCAGCGGTCTGTACTTCTTCCGCCTCACCGCCGCCGAGCGGACCGCCACCGGCAAGATGCTCCTCGTAGAATAGAACGGTTCCAATCGTCGCTGAGGCTGCCCTATATTGAGCGCAGCCCATCCCGTCCACTCGCCACAGGGAGAACGCGACGTTGCCCCCGACAGAGCGCCTGACCCAGCAGCTCGATTTCCTCGTCCAGATGGACGCGCTGAAGCACGTCTTTCGCCAGAATGTCCTTATTGCCGACCGGCGCCCGGAGAACGATGCCGAGCACTCCTGGCATCTGGCGTTGATGGCCGTCGTCCTGTGCGAACACGCCGCCGCAGAGGTCGACATC
The DNA here is from genome assembly GCA_036011085.1 of Candidatus Latescibacterota bacterium. GTDB lineage: Bacteria > Latescibacterota > UBA2968 > UBA8231 > UBA8231 > UBA8231. The sequence goes on along the minus strand of DASCMS010000068.1, from coordinate 13,164 downwards.
GCCCGGGTTCTCAGCATGCATCTGATTCACGATCTCGTAGAGATCGATGCGGGGGACACCTTCGCCTATGACGAAGCCGGTCACGAGGACAAGGAAGAGCGCGAACAGGCCGCCGCTGACCGGATCTTCGCCCTGCTGCCAGCCGATCAGGAAGGGCAGATGCGAGATCTCTGGGACGAATTCGAGGCGCGGCAGACGACTGAGTCGCGATATGCTGCGGCCCTCGACCGCCTGCAACCCCTGTTGCTCAACTACCACACGGACGGTGCCGCCTGGGTGAAAAACGGCATCACACACACCCAGGTCGTGAAGCGCAACGCGCACATCGCCGAAGGGGCGCCGGCACTGTGGGAGTTCGCCCACGCCATGATCGACGACGCCCTGACAGAGGGGAAGCTGGCCGGGTGAAGACAGGGTTCGGTGTGCTCCTGACGGTCTGCGTGGGGTGCCACTCCGCCGCTGACGAACCGGGCGAGCCGGTACTGCGTCTGTGGAAGGCGTCCCACGGTGAGACCGCCCAGGACTTCGAGCGCGTCCTCGCCCCGTTCTTTGCTCAGCACCCCGACCTCCGGCTGGAAGCGGTGGTCCATCCCTGGCAGGGCTGGGACGAGCGCTACGCCACCGCCTATACGGGAGGCATGCCGCCCGACGTCGCCTACATGCCGGACGAGTTCTGGCCTCGCTTCGCTGCCGCCGGCAAGCTGACCGCCCTCGATGAGATGTTCCCCGACCAGATCGAGGCGATGTCGCGGGAGTACCCGGACAATCTGTGGCAGCTCGGCTCGCTGGGCGGCCACCAGTACGGGATACCTTTCGTCTATGTGTCCTGGCACCTCTACTACAACCCCGAGCTGTTCGATCGCGCCGGTCTCGCCTACCCGCCGGCAACACCCGATGCCGCCGACTTCGATGGCTGGACATGGGAGCGATTCCGTGAGGTGGGTCTCGCCCTCAGCCAGGATCTCGACGGGGACGGCGCTCAGGACCAATGGGGCCTGGCCTGGTCGACCCTCGATGTGAATCCGAACGCCATCTACCCGTTTCTCTGGCAGGGCGGGGCCGACCTGCTGGACGCCGATCGCAGGCACAACGGCTTTGCCGAGCGCGGGGCCGTGGGTTTCGGCTTCATGCGACAGCTCGCGCGCGACGGCATCGTGCCTGAAGACGGGCTGCACCCCGGCCCGTCCGAGTTGTTCTACGATGGCCGTGCCGGCATGCTGATCGCGCCGGAGTCGACGATCCACATCCTCAAGCGCGATTTCCCCGACCTGCCCTTCGGGGCGGCCATCGTTCCCCGTGGGCCGGCGACCGACTTCTACGAAGGACGGGGCGCCTTCGGCAACAGCGGCTTCTGGGTGCTGTCCCAAGATTCGCCGCGCCCGCGCGAGGCCTTCGAGCTTCTTTGCGAGCTCACTTCGTCAACACCGTCGGCGGCGATGATGGAGGTGGTGCAGCTCTTCGGCGCCCGCAAGGACTGGCAGGCACCACAGGACGATCCTCGCCTGGAGACCTTCATCCGGGGGCAGCGCTACCTCGTGCCGTATCCACTGCATCCCCGACTGCGGCTGGTGCATACGATCATCCAGGCAGAGGTGCAGGCCATGCTCCTCGACCGACGCACACCGGAAGAGGCCGTAGCCGCCGCTGCAGCGGCCGTGGACGCCCTCGTGGCCCTGCGCTGATGATACGGTCCGATCGCAGCGCCTACGCCTTCCTGGCCCCCTATCTGGCCCTGTTCACCGTGTTCCTGCTGGCCCCCGTGGTCTGGGCCTTCGGCCTGTCGCTGCAGAGCGGGGGCCTGCTCGAGGGCACCCGGTATGTGGGGCTGGCCAACTACGGCGAAGTCTGGTCGAATCCGTTCTTCAAGACAGCCCTGCGCAACACGGCCGTGTACGCGGCCCTGGCGGTGCCGGCGGCGATGGGACTGTCGCTGGCTACGGCGCTGCTGGTGCATCCTCTGGCGAGATGGTGGAAGAGTCTGATTCGTGTGTGTCTGTTCTTACCGCTGATCAGTTCGGCCATCGCTCTGGCCATCATCTGGCGGGCCCTGCTGACCCCGGGACAGGCGGGGCCGCTGAACTGGTTTCTCGGCGCCTTCGGTCTGCCGCCACAGAACTGGCTGGGTCACCCCGACTGGGTGATCCCCGCTATCGCCGCCTTCCAGGTGTGGAGTGGGTACGGCTTCTGGGTCATCGTCCTGCTGGCCGGCCTCGACGCGGTACCATCCCAGCTCTACGAGGCGGCCCGGGTAGACGGGGCCGGCCGCTGGCAGCTGTTCTCACGTATCACGCTGCCGATGCTGCGTCCGACCCTGTTGTTTCTCAGCGTCATGGGCGTCATCTGGAATCTGCAGCTCTTCGACGCTGTCTTCATCCTCACCCAGGGCGGGCCGGCCAACGCCAGTGTCTCCGTCGTCTACTACATCTACCGTGGCGCCTTCCACTTCGATCAGCTCGGCCACTCGGCGACCATGAGCGTGCTGCTCTTCCTGCTGGTCATGGGATTGACGTTGGCGCAGATGCGCTACGGTCGTCGTGATGAGGACGCTGCATGAGAAAACTGCGATACCTGCTCTCTGGCGGGCTTGCCGTGGCGTCGCTGGTGCCCTTCGTGTTCATGCTGCTGATCTCCTTCGAGCATCACCGGGTCGTCACCGGCAACCCGCTGCACTGGATTCCCACCGAGCCCACCTTGAGCACCTATGGCGACGTGCTCAGACTGTCCGGCTTCCCTCACTGGCTGCTCAACAGCACGATCGTGGCCGTCGTCGCCACCCTGGCCGTGCTGTGGATCCAGTCGATGGCGGCCTACGCCTTTGCCCGCAAGCGCTTCGTCGGGCGGGAGGCGCTGTTCTATCTGGTACTGGCGGGACTGATGGTACCGGGATCGATGACGCTGATTCCGCAGTTTCTGATCGTGGGGGAATTCGGCCTGCTCAACAGCTACGCCGGCCTCATCCTGCCGACCCTGGCAGGGCCACTGGGCGTGTTCCTGCTGCGCCAGTACATGCTCGGAATCCCGCAGTCGCTGCTGGACGCGGCGCGGATCGATGGCTGTCGGGAATTTGCCGTGTACTGGCGGATCGTGCTGCCTTTGTCACTGCCGGCGCTGGGTACGCTGGCCATCATCACCTTCACCGCTCACTGGCGTGAGTTCCTGTGGCCCCTGCTGGTGGCCACGGACGATTCGATGAAGACCCTGCCCGTGGGACTGGCCTCGTTGAGCAGCCAGTTCAACACGGACTACGGGGCGCAGATGGCGGGAGCCCTGCTGAGTCTGCTGCCGGTGATCGTCGTGTTCCTGTCGCTGCAGCGGTACTTCATCCGGGGCCTGACAGCGGGGGCGCTGAAGGAATAGGGGGAACAAGCCCCTTGAGAGCAAGCTCTCCGGGCAAACTCCCAGCTCAGTTCAGCTGGTAGCGCTCCAGCTCCCACCGTTGCGCCCAGGCACGGCCGAGGCGGACGCGCAGATGGGCGTCCTCGGCATCGTAGCTCTGTTCGAGGATCTCGCCCTGTTCGTGCAGCTGTGACAACAGGCGGCCTTCGGCCTGGGGGATCCTGAGGTCGAGGGTTACTTCGTGCTCCTGACAGCGAGCGAGGATCTTGTCCCGCAGGACCTCAAGGCCGTCGCCGGTGTGAGCCGAGATGGCGACGCGATCGGCCTGGTCGGCCGCGGCGCGGATGTGGACCTCCACCTCATCGCCTTCCCCGATCTGATCGATCTTGTTGAACACGGTCAGTGTCGGGCGATCTTCGACGCCAAGGTCATTGAGCACGCTCTGCACGGTCTCCATCTGGTGATCGTAGTGCGGGTGGCTCAGATCGACGACGTGCAGCAACAGATCCGCCTCGATCGTCTCCTCCAGAGTGGCTCTGAAAGACGCGACCAGGTGGTGGGGGAGGCGACGGATGAATCCCACCGTGTCGGTGAGCAGAATCTTGTGTCGTTGATCGATGTCGACAGCGCGGGTCGTGGAGTCGAGGGTGGCGAAGAGCTGGTCCTGCACGAGCACGTCCGAGCCGGACAGGGCCCGCATCAAGGTGGACTTGCCGGCATTGGTGTAGCCTACAAGGGCCACACGGAAAGAGTCGCCACGGCTCTTGCGGCTGGTGGCCATCTGGCTGCCGATGCGCTTGAGCTCGCGCTGCAGTTGGCTGATGCGCCCGCGGATCAGTCGCCGGTCGATTTCGAGCTGTGTTTCACCCGGGCCACGCACGCCGGCGGCGCCCATACCGCGGATGGCGCCGCCACCGGCCTGGCGAGACAGGTGACTCCACTGCCGGGTCAGGCGGGGCATGAGGTAGTTGAGCTGGGCCAACTCGACCTGTACCTGGGCCGTGCGCGAACGGGCATGAAGGGCGAAGATATCGAGGATGATGGCGCTGCGGTCGAGGATGCGCTTGTCGGTGAGTTTCTCGAGATTACGCATCTGAGCCGGCGACAGATCGTTGTCGAAGATGATCATGTCGGCGTCAGACCTGCCGGCGAGATCCTGCAGCTCGTTCGCCTTGCCTTTGCCAATGTAGAAAGTGGGATCGATGCGTTTGCGGTTCTGCAGAACCTTGCCGACGATGGCCAGCGTGGCCGTGTCGGCGAGGCGGGCGAGTTCGTCGAGAGATTCTTCGGCTTCCCACGTGGGTACACCGGGCAGAGCGACGCCAACGAGAAGGGCGGATTCCTGGGGGACTTCGGTCGTATGGGTCATGGCGGCAATATCCCGGGCAGTATCCAATGATGTCAAGCCGCTTGACACCTGTCGAAGGGGAAGTGTAGCCTCGGAAGAGGAAAGGAATCCCCGTGAGCGAACCAACCGACACCGCTGAAGCCGACATCGTCGTGGTCAGCGACGCCGTACCGGCCATGGCCGTTTTGCCTCTGCGCAACACGGTTGTCTATCCCCACATGCCGAACCAGCTCACCGCCGGACGCGAGCGTTCGCTGCGAGCCCTGGAAAAGGCGGCCGAAGAGGGGGCCCCCATCGGCATCTTCACCCAGCGTCTGGCCGATGTGGAGGAGCCGGCCGTGGATGACATCTACCCCATCGGCACGATCGCCAAGATCCATCGGATCTGGCGACTGCCCGACGGCTCGATCCGGTTCATCATCCAGGGGCTGGAGCGAGGCCGACTGGAAGCCCTCGAAACGAGTGATCCCTTTCTGCTGGGACGGGTGCGCCGGCTCGCCGACGTGGGTGACGAGAGTTCCACCGAGGTTCAGGGCCTTATGCGCAGCGTCAACAGTCAGTTCCAGGCCGTCGTCGACCTGTCGCCGCAGCTGCCGGAGGAACTGAAGGTCGTGGCCGTCAATATCGAGCACCCGGGTCGTCTGGCCGACCTCGTGGCCTTCTATCTGGACCTGCCGCTGGAAGAAAAGCAGGGCGTGCTGGCCGAGGTCGACATCGCCAAACGCCTACAGTACATCTCCGGCGTTCTGGCCCGGGAGCAGGAGATCCTCGAGATCGGCGCCAACATCCAGAATCAAGTGCAGGAACGGCTCGGCAAGACGCAGCGGGAGCACTACCTGCGGGAACAGTTGAGGCAGATCCAGAAGGAATTGTCCGGCTCCGATCCGTCCAGTGCCGAGCTCGATGATCTGCGCGGCCGGGCCGAGGAGGCCGGGTTGTCGAAGGAGGCGGCCGCCGCGGTGGACCGGGAGCTGGGCCGCCTCGAGCAGATGATGTCATCCTCTCCGGAGTACTCGGTGGCGCGCACCTATGTCGACTGGCTGCTGGAGCTGCCGTGGAAGAACTCCACCGAGGATCATCTCGATCTGAAGCAGGCCAGCGACATCCTCGCGGCGGACCATTTCGGCCTCGACAAGGTGAAGGAACGAATCCTCGAGTATCTGGCGGTGCGCCGTCTGAAGAAGGAGTCGAAGGGTCCGATTCTCTGCTTTGTCGGACCGCCGGGTGTGGGCAAGACGTCACTGGGCCGTTCCATCGCCCGCGCCATGGGGCGGGAATTCACGCGCATATCTCTCGGCGGTGTCCACGATGAAGCCGAGATCCGCGGCCATCGTCGCACCTACGTGGGGGCCCTCCCGGGGAGGATCATCCAGGGGTTGAAGAAAGCCGGATCGAACAACCCCGTGTTCATGCTGGATGAGATCGACAAGGTGGGCGCCGACTTTCGCGGTGATCCGGCAGCGGCGCTGCTCGAAGTCCTGGATCCGGAGCAGAACTCGACCTTCGAGGATCACTACCTCGATCTGCCCTTCGACCTGTCGCAGGCGATGTTCATCACCACCGCCAATGTGCTGAACACGGTGCCCGCGGCCCTGCGAGACCGCATGGAAGAGATCGCCATCCCCGGATACACACCCCACGAGAAGGTGCAGATCGCTCGCCGCCACCTGCTGCCACGACAGCTGACCGAACACGGCCTGTCGGTGAGCAAGATGAAGGTGTCGGACAAGATCCTTGCGCAACTGATCGAGGAGTACACCCGCGAGGCGGGCGTCCGTAACCTGGAACGGGAGCTCGGGGCGCTGTGCCGCAAATCAGCGGTCCAGTTCGTCGAGGGACGCAAGGGCTCGATCACGGTGACCAAGGCGCGGCTCGCCGAGTTTCTCGGGCCGGCGCAGTTCTACTCGGAAGTGGCCGAGGGGGGCGACGAGATCGGCGTGGCCACGGGACTGGCGGCAACGGCGGTAGGCGGGGAGATCCTGTTCATCGAAGCCAGCCGCATGAAGGGCCGCAAGAATCTGATCCTCACCGGACAACTGGGCGACGTCATGCAGGAATCGGCCCAGACCGCCCTGAGCTACCTGAAGGCTCGGGCTGATGAGCTCGGCATCGATGCGGTCGATGTGGACGAGTCCGACATCCACCTGCATGTCCCCGCGGGAGCGACGCCGAAAGAGGGGCCGTCCGCGGGAGTGGCCCTGGCAGTGGCCCTGACGTCGATGTTCCTCGGCAAACCGGTACGGCGGGACGTGGCCATGACGGGAGAGATCACCCTGCGCGGACGGGTCCTTCCCGTGGGGGGGATCCGCGACAAGGTGCTGGCCGCCCAGCGCGCCGGCATCCGTACCGTGTTGTTGCCGAGGCGCAACGAGAAGGACCTGGAGGACGTGCCGGACGAGATCCGGAAGTCGATGGCCTTCACCCTGGTCGACGACTTCGACGGGGCCCTGGCAGCCGCCCTGGCCAGTCCTCGCCGGAAACGTGCCGGGAGCAAGGCAAAGAAGGCCAGAAGGCGGAGCCGTTGACCGCCGACCAGCTCCAGGAGGCACTACAGGCCAGTGGCACGGCGGGTTCGACGGAGGCCCGTCTCCGGTTCCGCGAGCAGCGTATGGAACAGCTCGCCGCCGCCCACCGGGACGGTGCCGGAGGGCTCGAAACGGCGACGGCCATCGCCGATACGACGGACACGATCGTGCTGGATGCGTACACCGCCGCCCTGGACAGGAGCGACGGCCAGCACGCTCTGCTGGCGCTGGGCGGGTACGGGCGCCAGCGGATGGGTCCGAGCTCCGATGTGGACCTGCTCTTTCTCTTCGCCCGCGAGCGTCACAAGAAGCCGGAGTTCATCAGCGGTGTCCTGCACCCGCTGTGGGACGTCGGTTTCGACATCGGGCACAGCAGTCGGACGCTGTCCGAGTCGACGAAGATGGCGCGTGAGGATCTCGAGTCGTGCACGGCTATGCTCGACGCCCGGCTGCTGGCAGGGGACACGGATCTGTTCGCCGATTTCCAGGCCCGTCTGCTCAAGCAGCTGCCAAAGAGTGCGGCGGGGCGTCTGCACAAGCTGCATCTGGCACGCGGAGCTCACGCCGGCTCGGTGCAACTCCTCGAGCCGAATGTGAAGGAGTCTCCCGGCGGACTGCGCGAGATCCACCTGCTGGAGTGGGGGCTCAAGTGCGAGTTGCGGCAGGCCGGTATCGACGACGCCCTGGCCGACTACCTCGACGAGGTCGACCTCGAATCCCTGAAAGAAGCCCGTGCCTTTCTCTGGCGCGTACGCCACGAGCTGCATTTCACTACCGGGCGCAAGCATGACGTGCTCGAGAACGAGAGCAAGCCGCTGGTAGCGCAGACGCTGGGTTATTCCGATCGCAGCGTGGACGGGGCAGCAGAGGTTCTCGCTTCCGGGGGGCATGTGCGCCGCATGGGCACGACGGATCGCACCGGTGCAGACCGGGGTCGCGAGCTGGCCGTGGAGGCCTTCCTGCGCGATTACTATCTGCACGCCAAGTCCACCTTCCATGCCGTCCGCCTCGGCTTCGAGCGGTTGCGGGCACGACCCAAGAAGGGCCGTCGTCTGCTGCTCGAACCCGGTGTGGTGGCTATCGACAACCAGATCGAGCTGCCTGCCGGGGCCCCCTGGCTGGCCGAGGATCCCCTGCGGCTGCTGCGGTTGTTCGACCTGTGTCAGACCAAGCGACTGGCGTTCAGCGAGCCAGCGTCGCGGCTGGTGCGGCAGAATGTGCACCTCATCGATGACGACGTGCGCCGCAGCCCCGAAGCACGCGACCTGTTTCTGGGCCTGCTCAAACGCAAGCATCGATCTGCCGAGACACTGCGGGGGATGCACGAACTGGGAGTGCTCGGCGCCTATCTGCCGGAGTTCGGCGAAACCACTTGTCTGGTCCAGTACGATATCTATCACGTTTACACGGTCGACGAGCACACCCTCGTGGGGCTGGAGAAACTCGAGGGACTGCACCGCGCCGACGCGCGTGGCACGATGAGAGAGCTCTACGGGTCTCTGGCGCGCAAGGATCTGCTGTTTCTCGGCATGTTGCTGCACGATGTAGGCAAGTCGCGCCGAACCGAGCACATCAGCGAGGGCATGGAGATGGGACGTGCTCTGTGCGAGCGTATCGGTCTGAACGACGCCGATACGCGATTCGTCCTGTTTCTCATCGAGAATCACCAGGAGATGGTCATCATCTCCCTGCGACGCGATCTCGACGACTATAAGATGATCGCCGACTTCGCCGGCCGGTTTGCCAACACCGAATGGCTGAGAGCGCTCTACCTGCTATCCTACGGCGACCTGTCCTCGGTGGCGGCTGATGCCTGGTCGGACTGGCAGGGAGCCCTGCTGTGGGAGCTGTACCACAAGACGAAGGAGCAGCTGGAGTCCGGTCTCAAGGCGCTGGAGGACCGTCAGCATGCCCGCCAGATCGCCGACACTCATCTGACGACGATGAAGGGGATATGGCCGCCGCAGCAGGTCGAGGTCTTCGAGCGGCACGTGCAGCAGCTGCCGCCGCGGTATCTGGTGACGTACGATCTGACCCAGATCGAACGCCACCTGGCGTTTGTCTCCCGGCTGGCTGCCGCCGACGGCGCCATCGAGCTGGAGTTCGTCGAGCACAGCGAGCGCACCGAGCTCGTGGTGGGTGCGCGCGACCAGAGTCACCTGCTGGCTAAGATCTGCGGCGTGCTGGCGGTGAACGACATCGACATTCTGCACGCCGACGTACAGACCCGCGACGACGATGTCGTCATCGACACGTTTCAGGTCACCGACGTCGACGGAACGCCGGTTCTGCCGCCCTGGAAGAAGGACCGGGTCCTGGGCGCTCTGCGTGACGTCATCGGCGGTCAGGTCGAGGTGGCGGACCTGTTCGACAAGTACAGCGCCAACTGGGGACGACGGGCCGAGCGGCCGGTGCGGGAGCCGGAGGTCTTGTTCGAGAACCAGGTGTCGGATCGCTACACCGTGGTGGACGTCAACGCCCGCGATGGCGTGGGTCTGCTTTACACGCTGACACACGGCCTCGGTGAGAGTGGCCTCGATATCCACATGGCCATTGTCAGCACCGTTGTCGACCAGGCCAACGACGCGTTCTACGTAGTCGACGCCGAGGGTCGCAAGATCGTCAACTACGACGCTCTCGAGACGATCCGCACCGGGTTGCTCGAGGCCCTGCGCGTCAGCGACTACCTCAAGTAGAGCAGTTTCCGCGACAACAGGGCCGCCGACGTCTGCAGACGGACGAAGTAGACCCCACTCGACACCGGCGTTCCCGAGGCATCACGGCCGTCCCAACGGGCCAGATGCCGCCCCGGAGGGCGTGAGTCCTGCACGAGGGTGCGCACCGGCTGACCGAGCAGATCATAGACCCGCAAGGTGACCGGGTGGTCGATGCCCAACTCAGGCACGCGGTAGGGCACGATGACGGCCGCGTTGAAAGGGTTCGGATAGGCCGCATCCAGATCGAAGGCGACGGGCAGCGCTTCGCCGGTGGTCTCTGTGACCGCTGTGAGCCGTCGGATCGGCACCGGATCTCCGGCGGTATCCATCTGTTCGATGATCGCCGCTGCCGGCACGTCGACCGGCAGAGGTCGTGGCACTTCACCGATGTTCTCGAAGGGCTGCGAGCGGACCTCTCGACCATCCCGCAGGGTGACGACGAGGGTGAGTTCCTCGAAGTTCAGCGAATCCGGGTCATCGACCTCACACTCCCAGCGGGCTGCCGCCGTACGCAGATTGCTGACGTCGGACAGATCCGGATTGAAATCGAAGGCCGGATCGCGGGTCATCTCTTCGGCGGAGAGAGTCGTATACAGGCGCGTGAGTGTCTCGTGCCGACCGAACAGCTCCTGCGTCTCGCGCAGCGGGGTTACGACAGCCGCGTCGAGAGCGCCGGCAAAGGCGTCGGCGTCGAAGACGAGCTCCTGTGTCCATTCGGCAAAGGCATCGATGTCGTTGTAGAACGCCCGTTCGGCGATGGCCTGCAATCGACCCTCCTTCTCCGCTTGGCGGTACGCTTCGACATCACCGCCAAACACGACACGCAGGACCCCCTCTTCGAGGACCGCAGCCGGCATCGGCACATGGCGTCGAAGCAGTGTCTGCATCTGCGCATCGCGCGGAAAGCCCTGACGCAACATGGCGCTGATGAATCTGCCGGCGTCGTCGATCCGACGCAGCGCATCCAGGTCCCAGCGGTCAGGCCGGAAGAAGCGGTCCTTCATAATGGCGCTCGGACCGGCATAGTCGGTGACGAAGGCAAGACCGCCCTCGGCCTCGTTCACGGCGGCGGTCACCACGTCGTCGTAGTTGAAGCCGCCGTTGAACCAGTCCACCAGGGCCTCGTTGATCTGCACGTGCCGGTAGTTGATCGGCACGGCGCGATCCTCGCCCAGGATCCAGGCGGTGACCCCGAGGTCGGGCTCGGTGGCGATGGCCGTGAGCTGGATGGGAATCATGGGTGTGTGAGCGGCGTAGGTCATGGCGATGGGCTGCAGGTCACCGAGCTCACGGTTCGGGGACAGGCGCAGGGCGAGAAAGTGCATGCCCATCTCAACATAAGGGGCCAGCAGACCGGGCCCCAGAGCTCCGAGCTGGTAGCCGTTGTCTGTCAGCCAATTGACCACGGCCTCCGGCGTTTCGCTGGTGAGCACCACCGTCTCATAGGGTCCCACCCGCTCCTCGGCGACGACGGTGACCCCGTCATCCTGGGCCGATGTCGGCACAGCCTCTTCAAGGCGGGCGAATGGCGGGAACAGGAGTCCACACTCGTCCCCGTCCTCCTCCCATTCGAGCAGAAACGTCGGCTGCGTCGCCGACTGCAGCTGGCGGAAGACCTCGTTGTGGCTGACCGCGAGGGAGGGGCGTGACGGCACGGGCAGAATCCAGGCAAAATCGGCGGCTTCGCCCACGTAAGCGATCTGCACATGGGCCGTGACCGAGTCGCCCCGGTCGACGAAAAGAATGCGCTCGCTGACCTGGTTCATCGGCGAGAAGCTGCAGAAGAAACCGCCGCAGGCGCCAGCGGAACCGGCGCCGAGCAGCAGCAGAACAGTGAAGATGGGCAGGCAGGTCGCGGCTCGAACCATCGGTCTCTCACTCTTCAGGGGTCTTCAGGGGGTTTGACAGGCGGAGGGTTGCCAAACAGCTTGGGGCGTACACTCTCGAAAATACAACACCACAACCGGCCTGCCGTGTCACTTCTCCGGCAACGCGGTCGGCATCGCCACCGAAGCATCTGAGACGCCGCCATGGACCTGACCCCCGCACTTCTTGCGAGCCTGCAGAAGCTGCAGTTGTTCGTCGACCTCTCGCCAACGCAGATCAAGCGCATGTTCAGTGCCTGCAGACAGGAGTCCTTCGAGGCAGGTGCGGTATTGTGCCACGCCGGCAGAGACAGCGACCGCATGTTCATCATCGTCTCCGGCAGTGTCGATATTCTCAGCAGTTCTGACACGCAACTGGCGCACGAGACAGCGGTGACGACCATCGGTGAGACAGGGCTTCTCAGCGGCGAGACCCGTGCCGCCACCGTGCGGGTTCGGGCCGCGGCGTCGGCCCTCGTCATCCACAAGCGGCCGCTGCAGCAGCTGATGCAGGACGACTCGGGTTTGGCCATACGTCTCTACCGCAACGCCATGGTCCTGGTGCGGAAGAAGCTGATCGCCGCCGACCAACGCCTCGAGCGGGTTCTGCGCAGCGAAGATTCGGTCGAATAACTCCTGTAACCCTGCCCCCGGTCCATCGTCCTTCCTGGCATACCCAAAACGGAAGGATGAAGGATGGACGCTATTCTACTGGCGGGACCACTGGTCCTGATGCTGCTGATCAGCGCCGTCGCCCTGCGCGACGACGGCGATGACTCAGGCGGTTCGCGGTGACCGGCGCACTCCGCGCTCAGGAGGCCACTGTGGCGGCCCCGGCACAGGCCAACGGCCGGGACCACCACAACGGTTTCCTGCGCAAGAGCGGAACGCTCCGGGTGCTGCGCGACTGCCCGCTGTTCGAAACATTGGCAGAGACCGTGATCGAAGACCTGGCGGCCCATGCCCGGATGCTGCAGGTGCGCGGCCGTTCGGTGCTGTCAGGGTCTGGCGAGAGGGGGCCTGGTCTGTGCATCCTGCGGCAGGGCGCGATGAAAGTCTGCTCGCCGCAAAGGCAGAATCGCGAGGTGATCCTGGCGCTGCTCGAGCCGGGGGACTTCTTCGGTGAATTCTCGGGGATGGAGGCGCCTCCAGGGAGGTTCCGGGTCGTCGCGCTGCGGCGGTGCGAGTTGCTCGTGATCCCGGCCAGCGTGTTCGGTGAGCTGCTGCTGCGTGAGTCGGGTGTGCGGCTAGGAGCCCGTCTCAGTAATGCTTGATCGAGTCGGTGGTATGGGCGTTGGTGTTGTTGTTTTGACGTTGAGGGTGAGTGTGAGACTTCGTCTTGGGTGCAAGAGTGTGACCGTGACGATGTTCGG
>DASCMS010000067.1:0-9985 GCA_036011085.1 Candidatus Latescibacterota bacterium | reverse complement strand
GATCGAGCCGCAGGACGAACTCGTACTGCTGGATTGCCGCCGCCGCATTCCCCTCCTTGAGCAGGAGGTTGGCCAGGTTGTTGCGCGCGCTGATGTTCTCCGAATCGATGGCCAGGGCATTGCGGTACTCGGCCGCCGCTTCCACCGGACGGCCCACACCGACGTAGAGTACCCCGAGGTTGTAGTGGGCGTTGGCATCCTGCGGATAGAGACTCAGGATGTATCGATTCCGCAGGATCTCCTCCCTTGCCGGACTCAAGCGCTGGAAGAGCGCCAGCATCTTCTGCCCTTCTGCCGCCCGGCCCTGGCGCAGGTAGAGTCTGCCCAACCGGCGGTAAGCCTCTGCGGAAAAGCGGTCGGCGAGAACGGCTTGCTGAAGTGCTCTCTCGGCCTCTTCGAGCCGCCCCTGTGCGGCGAGGATCCGGCCCAACTCGACGTGGACCTCGGCATAGTGCGGCCGATGGCGCAGCGCCACCATCAAGGCCGCCTCCGCCACTTCATACCGGCCGAGTCTGAAATACAGCTGCCCGAGATGGTAGTGTGCGTCGGCGTATGTGGAATCGAGCTCGACAGCCCGTCGCAGCGCCGCGATGGCCTTGTCGTTGTGGGCCTGCCCCTTGTAGAGCAACCCCAGGTTGTGATGGGTGGCGGCGTGGTCAGGAGACAGCCGCAGCGCCTCGACCAGGGCCGTGGCCGCCTCGGAGAACAGATCTTCATCGGTGAGAGCGATAGAGAGCTTGCGGTAGGGAACCGGATCATCGGGGTCGAGGCGAATCGCCTCCCGGAAGGCCTGCATCGCCTCGACGTTGCGACGCTGACGCAGCAATGCGTCACCAAGGGCAACGTGAGCCTCGCGACGCTGCGGCACGCGGTGCAGCGCTTCCCGGAAGTGCTCGACGGCCAGGTTGAACCGACCCGACTTCAACAGTAGATCGCCCAGCGACAGGTGTGCCTCTACGTGTCCGGGTTCGTGCTCGAGCACGCGTCGGCAGGCCGCCACGGCCTGGGGTCTCTGACCGGCCAGGGCCAGCTGCCGGCACTCCTGATAGGTGTTCTCCGCCTCGCGTTGGGCGCTCCCGCAACCCAGGACCGCAAGGAGCCACAGCGCCTGAGACCAACATCTTGCTCGACACGGTCTGCGCTTCCGCGCGGGGGCTGGCTCCACCGGTCGGTTCCGTGGCGCGACCGGATGTCTGCTATTGTGCTTCGACACGCGGCCGCCGCGCGTAGTAGGTCTCCCGCGTGAACTGGAAGGGGATGTCGATCGCCTCGACGGGTTCACCGCGGTAGTCGAAACGCAAAGCCATGTCTCTCACCCATACGGTGAAATCCTCGACGTCGTGGTCGAGGATGGGAAAGACCACGAAGCCCTGAAGTTCCTGGCCGCTGAAGATCACGTCGCTCTTGAAGAGGCTGCGGCGCAGGATGTCGGTACGCTCCCTGAACTTCCTGCGCGGATTGCCCGCGTAGGCCACGGCGTAGGGGGAGTAGTACTCGGTCAGAGCCGACAGGCTGAGCACCTCGTAGTTCCACCCATTGGTGGAAGCGATGGACATGTTTCCAGGGTCCAGCTGCACCTTGGGGAAGGCGTAGTTCTTCACCCCCAGCAGAAAGACGGTGAAGCGCTCGGGGGGGCGTTCCTCTCCCGGCGGGGTCCAGTCCCCGTAGGTGTAGGGGTTGTCTGCCGTGTCGTACGGATTGGGTTCCGCGAAACCTCCCCCGCTCACCGAGGCGGTGCCGAAATGCCGATTCAGCTCGTCTGCGGTCAAGGGCGTGACCCTGATTTCGAGACGGTCCTTGAGATAGGTGATGCTGCCATCGTCCCCGACGAGGAACTCCGCGCTCGCGTGCTGAGCAGAGGGCGCGATCGGGGTGGCGAAGTGCCGGAAACCAAGTCTGTAGTCGCAACCGGTGAACAACAGTCCTGCAATCGATAGCGTCGTCCAGATTCTCATAGCTCGTCCCCCTGGATTTCGTTCATCTCCGCGGCGTTTCATCCCGCAAAGATCATATTGCCGGTCATGCCCGTAAAGTGGTCTACGATCAGATACAATCCCCCGGGCGTGATCTGGCCCAGGATCATCCCCAGAAAGAAAGGGCGGGTCATGCGGTAGAGCCTCACGCCACCGTACTTGAGCACGACGACTTTGATCGCCCAGGCCAGGAACATGTTAAACCAGAGGTGGTCCATGATCCATATCGGCCCGATCGGGTAGCCGAGAGGATGAAGAGGCCACCACACGTAGTGCCAGCGGGCCACCGAGAGCCCCAGCATGATCAGCCCCCCAATACCCGCATGGATCCAGCTCCACAGATACGGCGGAGTGGGTGTGATGGTCAGGTTCACCATGCGGCCGAAGGCGCTCTGGTCAGAGGCCATACGCAGGTTGATGGCCCCGAACTCGTAGCTCAGCTTCATCGTCATCCAGATCGCGGCGGCCAGGGAGACGGCCAGGGCCAGGACCATCACCCAGAACAGTCCCCGCCTGTCGCCGTGCAGCTCTTCCCCCAGCTTGAGGCTGTTGGCGCAGGACGTGGTGACGAAGCTGCGCAGGTTCGCCGTCCAGAAATAGGTCGTGGCCAGCAACACCAGCCCCTGGTAGCCGATGACCGACGAGCCCACCCCCGCCACGAGAATTGTGGCCGGTATCGCCGGCGGCGCCCCGTCCGACAGCCCACCCTCGGCCACCACCCGCGTGAAGCCGATGATCAGCACCGCCGCCAGCGCGAGTACGGCCAACGCCACCCACACCGGCATCCCCGCCAGCCAGAGCCACCCCACCACGACGGTGAGGCTGGCCGCGAGCATGATCCCTGCCGTCCGGTAGGAGAGGATCTCGTCGGAGTCGTCCACGCTGTCGTCGCCCAGAACAGCCTTGCGGCAAACGTCTTTCAAGTGCCGCCGCGCCGCCCACAGACCGCCCAGAAACAGAACGACCATGGCTCCCATCGACTGGTGAGCGAGGATCGGGTTGCTCACCGCGTGGCCTCCCGCCAGCTGGGCGTCGCTGATCCCGAACATGCCGAACAGCCCGCGCGCGACGTTGGCCAGCAGGTTGAAGAACCACATGCTGAAGGCGACTTCCGTCTTGAGAAAGTAGAAGAACCCCAGAATGTTGAAGCGAAACCTGAACAGCAGCTCGGTGTTGTCCTGGAACAGAGGCACGCCGAATTTGATCATGTCCTTGTCCAGTGCGAACGGCACGAGCTCGGGGTAGTAGTTGTGGAGCCCGTGCAGGGTGCCCCACAGGAAGGGGACGGTGAACCCGGCCCACATCACCGGGCTCTTGAAGAACGGTGAGTAGCACTCTCCGGGCCGCGCCTCTTCGACGATCGCCAGCGGCACCTGCACCAGCGGGTAGGTGAGCCGCTCGTGCACGATCCACTGCCTGCGCAGCAGAACCATGGCAGCGATCATCGCCAGGAACAGGCCCCAGATGAACGGCGTCCAGGCGGCGAAGGTCGGCAGCCAGGCCTCCCAGGGCACCGACTCCCCCTGCTTCAACCCCTCGAAGAAGGCCTGGTGAACGGGCTCACCCAGCTGGGTCCACTCCGCAAGAACGGGGTGGATGCGTGCGGCCCAGTCATTCTCGGCCGAGGCGAAGTAGAAGGGGTCGACGAGCTGCCTGAGGAAGCGCATCGCGAAGAAGGTGGGGATGGGCGAGGCCATGGCCAGCATGATGTAGACCACGACCAGTTCGGGGCGGCTGAGCCCGGCTCGCGGATGGAGGCGTCTCAGCAGGGGATTGACCAGCCCGGTCAGGCCAAACAGCAGGAATATCGCCGCCGGCATGCTGGTCCCCAGGGACATGTACGAGCCCTGCAGGTAGAGGGAGGAGTAGACGGAGCCGGCGGACACACAGAAAGCGCCGGCACTGCCCACCAGCAGGGCCCTGGGGGTCAGGACCGTGGCAGGCATCACATCCGGATTAGGCTGAACCACTTTCCTGTTGTGCGGACTCGTCCCCCCGGCGATCGGCGAGCGAACGCGGCGTCAGATCGAAGCGCGTCTCGTGGCCGTGGAAGAACCGGTCGAACTCGTCGACCATCAACCGGAAGAAGTGCGGATAGGCATCACCCGTGAGCCCGGCGAAGTGGGGGCTCAGGAAGACGTTGGGCATGTGGAGAATCTCGCTGTCGGCGGGGATCGGCTCCGGGTGGAACACGTCCAGGCCGGCGGTGATGTCCCCGATCCTCAGCCGCTCGATCAGCGCCGTCGAATCGATGATCGCTCCCCGCGAGACGTTCACCAACACAGATCCCGAAGGCATCAACGCCAACTCCCGCCGTCCGATCATGCCCTCGGTTCCCGGCGTCAGGGGCGCCACGCAGACCACGGCATCACACTGCGACATCACGTTGTCCAGCGAGGTCTTGAGAAAGCCCACAACATCGGCCAGTTCACCGGGCAGGTAGGGGTCATAGACCCAGACCTGGGCATCGAAGGGCCGCAGGAACTCGATCAGCCGCCGCCCGATGTGGCCGCAACCGATCAGTCCCACCCGCTTGCCCGTGAGGATGCCGAGCGTCTTCGTGCGTCCCGCCTGGGCCTTCTAGGGCTCTCCGGCGATGAACTCGCGGAAGCGGGCACCAGCATTGCGCAGCGAGACCAGGATCAGCCCCAGTGCCCATTCCGCCACGGGATAAGAGGATCCGTTCGTCGTATCCACGGTCCGCACGCCCCGCTCCCAGGCGGCCTCCACGTCGATGCGCCGCGCAAAGCGGTCGCCCTCCAGTTCGCCGATGATCTTCAACGCGGGCGCCCGGTCCATGATCGGGCCGTCGATTCTCGGAGCCCCGTGGCAGACGATGAGGCCGTCGAAAGGACCCAAACGATCCATCAGCTCAGCCGCCACAGTTTCGTCGCCAGTCCCGTAAAGGCCCCCTCCCCGCCCTTCAAACCAGTCCCAGTCCGCGAACTGCTCGAGTCGTTCCAGTTCCTCGGGGGCCAGGTAGTTGTCGCGCACACGCTGATCGCAGGCCAGCAGCACCCTGGGACGAGAAGAGGACGAGTCCATCACCGGAACCGGGGCGCCACCGCCTCGGCGAATAGTCTCAGCCCCTGCTCGCCTGGCGCGTCCATGAACCACAGCAGGAAGTGGCCGATCCCGGCCTCGACATAGGTCCGGATCTTCTCCTCCACCTCGTCGGGCGTGCCGATCAGCCAGGCGGGATTCAGCGAGTCGGGAATATCCTCCGTGGCGGCCAGGCCGAAGATCTCCTGGTAGCGGCAGCGCACCTCGTCGCGATCCGGTGCCACCAGGATCTGGGTAGCCATGGCTTTCTGCAGATCGTCGATCGAGCGCCCCGCCGCGTCGCAGGCGGCACCCAGGGCCTGAAGTTTTTCGTCCAGGACCGGAAGGGAGACCGGAGTCGAGTGCCATCCCTGGCCATAGCGGGCGCAGGCGGCCAGCGTGTCCGGATGGACCTCCCCCATCCAGATCGGCGGATGGGGCCGCTGTACGGGGAGGGGCCGGCACACGGCCCCCTGCGTGTGGTAGTAGGTCCCTTCAAAGGTGACGGGCTCGGACGCACGCCACAACTCCAGCGTCAGTTCCAATCCCTCGACCATGCGGGCGATGCGCACGGCCCGGTCTGCGTTCCACGGCATCCCGTAGGCCAGGTGCTCACGCTCCTGGTTCCCCATGTCAGGATAGTAGATCAGACGCCCGCCTGAGATCTGGTCCAGTGTCGCCACCATCTTGGCTACCAGCGCCGGATGACGGAAGGGGTGGGACTGGTGCAACAGGCCCAGCCGCGCGCGGTGGGTCGAGCCGGCCAGCGCGGCCAGCACGCTCCAGCCCTCCAGGATGGCCTCGTCGGTTCCCAGCATCAGATGATCGGGCACCCACAGGGCATCGTAGCCCAGACTCTCGGCGGTGCAGGCCACACGCAAGCTGACCCCCGCGTCCAGCTCGGCGTAGCCTGGGGTGATCGCCTGGCCGGGGTTGGCGAAGATCGGCACGCCAAAGGCGAATTCTACGCCCATCCACTCTCCTCCGGGCTCTTAGAAATACCAGTACATCAAGACGAACAGTACCACCAACCCGGCGACACCGAGCCAATAGGCCCTGTCCTGTTGCGGCGTCGGCATCAGGCCCTGACCCGGCTGATCCTGTGTCGCGATGGGCCATGTGGCGATCTCGTCGGGGAGCAAGACGCTCAGCCCGAAGAGCAGGACGGTGGCCGCGGCAAACAGCACGAAGGCGGCGTGGAGAAAATGCATCTCCAGAAAGGACAGACCAAGGCCCTCGTCGCGGCAGACCAGCCGGTTGAGGGTTTCCGAATCGTTCGCCAGCCACATGAACACGCCCAGCAGCGTGCCCGAGATCAAGGTGGCAAAGGCGGCCCGGCGGGTCGGCCGGGTCGACAGCAGTCCCCACAGGAAGCACGCCACGATCGTGGGCGGCAGGTAAGAGGTGAACTTGGCCAGGTACTCGTAGAGGAACCGGAACTGGGGGATCACGACGATGGCCCATGCGATGCCGATGATCATGAGGGCGAAGCCCATGATCCGGCCGACCCACACCAGCCGCCGCTGCGACGCCTGGGGCCGCAGGGGCTGATACCAGTCCATGGCGAACAAGCCGGAAGCGGCGCAGATCTCGGAATCGATCGAACTCATCAGAGCGGCGATCAGCCCCGCCAGAGTCAGACCGACCAGGCCTGTCGGCAGGAGTGCCGCGGCCAGGGCCGGGAACATCTGGTCCGGACTGCGGACCACGATGACCGGATCGCTGCCCGAGGCCATCACGTAGCCGATCAGGCCGGGAATCAGGATGACGAATACTGCAATGACCTTGAGCAGCCCCGCCAGCAGCCCTCCCATACGGGCTTCGTGCACGCTGCGCGCCGCCAGCGCTCTCTGGATCATCACGTGGCTCGTGGCCCCGAAGGAGAGGGCGTGGACGGTGAGACCCAGCATCACGCCGGTCCAAGGGACGTTGGGATGGTCGAGAGGCTGGATCAGGGAGAACATGTCCCAGCTGTCGGCGGGCTGCAGGTCCTGCATGGAAGTCCGGAACTGATCCCAGCCGCCTAAGAAGTGCAGGCCGGTGAACAGCATCACGCCGCCGCCCACGACCAACAGCGTGCACTGGATGAAGTCGGTCAGGATGACGGTTCGCAGACCGCCCAGCATGGCGTAGGAGCCGGCCGCCAGGGCCAGCACCACTACGCCGGGGATGATGGAGTCGAACCCGAAGAGGACCTCGGTGACCCGGCCCCCGGCGTAGAGGGCGCCGGGAATCCCGGCAAAGGCGATGCCCACCAGGGTGAGCAGGGAGAAGAAGCGCCGGCTTTCCGGGCCGTAGCGTTTCTCCAGGAACTCGGGCGTCGTGTACAGTCCCAGCCGCATGTAGACAGGCAGGAACAGGGCACCCATGGCGATGAAGGCGACCACCCCGGCAAGCTGGTAGTTGGCCACGGCCATGCCCACCACGAAGGCCAACCCGGCCTGGCCGACGAACTGCTCGGCGGAGATGTTGGTGGCGAACATGGAGGCTCCTATGAAGGGCCATCGCATGCTCCTGCCGGCGAGGAAAAAGTCGTTGGTGTCGCGGACGCCGCGGCTGGTGATGACGGCGATGATGACGACGACGACGAAGTACAGACCGATGATGACGAGGTCGAGGACGGAGATCTGCATGGTCGCCTGGGGACTGCCTCAGACCGCCGGGAGCTGCGCCTCGTCACCCACCTCGTCCTGCCACCGGCGCAGGCGCACGACCAGGTCGTCGATCCGGTCGCGGTGCTCGGGCTGATCGAACAGATTCACCAGCTCGTGGGGATCGGAATTCAGATCATAGAGCTCGCCCGGGCCGCTGCCGTAAAGATTCAGCTTCCAGCGGTCGGCCGTGATCACCGTGCGCAGGGGCTCGGCCATACTGAGGTTGATCTCAGCCTCGCCGATGGAGGCCCGCGGGTGGCCATCGGCGCCGTTCCACTCGATGAACACATCGTTATCCGCCAGATCGGCCTCGCCCCGCAGCACGGGCACCCGGCTCTGCCCCGGCAGGTCGTCGGGCCCGGACGCACCGAGAAGATCGAGCAGCGTCGGCACCAGGTCGATGTGGCTGAAGTTGCCGGGGATCCGGCGCGCTTCGGCGCCCAGCATGGGTGCTCGCAGCAGCATCGGAACTCTGACCGACTCCTCGTACATCAGCGTCTTGCCCAGGATGCCGTGGTCGCCCAGCTGCTCGCCGTGGTCGCTGGTGAACACGACGATGGTGTCGTCGGCGAGCCCGCATTCGTCCAGGGTGCCCAGGATGTTGGCCACCGAGCGGTCCACGAGCGTTGTGTTGCCCCAGTAACGGGCCACCACCTCGCGCCAGCCCTCCTCGGTCCGCAGGTCGCACCCGTACTCCTCGGATTCCATGTAGATGGCCGCCATCAGGCGGACGATGAGTGGGACGTTGGCACCGGGTCGCTGCATGAAGGCGGGACCGGTGGGCAGGCTCGCGTGATCGTAGAGCTCGTTGAGGGGGCCGGTATGGGGTGGGTGCGGCTCGAGGTAGCTGACGCACAGCGCGAAGGGCTGGTCGCGGTTGTCGCGGATGTACTGGGCCGCCCGGTCGCCGAGGAAGGTGGCCTTGGTGAGCTCCTCCTCCATGCCGGCTTCCATGTGACGCGAGAACACCGGGGAGCCCAGGATCTCGGCGTCGGGCTCGAAGCCGTGCTCGGCGAGGAAGTGGTAGTAGTCGCTGCACACCGAGAGACGCTCGGGGTCCGAGTAGCCGCGGCGGTAGGTGCTCTCGCTGCCCACCCAGGTATCGAAGCCGTGCTGCGCGAAGATCTCGTCGCCCAGATGCCACTTGCCCATGTAGGCACAGTTGTAGTCATCCGGGAGCATCTCGGCGATAGTGGGCACCTCCGCCGGCAGCGGCACGTTGCAGGCCGGTACCCGCGCCGTGTGCGGCCATAGCCCCGTCATCATGGTGGCGCGCGACGGGCTGCACACCGGCTGGCTGACATAGGCCCGGTCGAACACGAAACTGTCTTCGGCCAGGGCATTGAAGGCGGGAACCTGGATCTGCTCGTTGCCGTAGCAGCGCATCGTGTCCACCCGCTGCTGATCGGTGAAGATGTACAACAGGTTGGGTTTCTTCATCGCCACGAATTCCGGTCATCGGATGCACTGCGGAAACAAAAAGTGCCGACAGTTCCGGGAGCGAAGCGCAGAAACCCGGAACTGTCGGCAGATGTACTGGATGTGATGGTCAACCGCGAGGCGGTTGCCAGGATCAGCGGAGCTTGCCGTCGAAATGCGCCTTGATCCGACCCCACGAGCTGCCCTCCACCGCGGTGGCAGCGCCGCCGGAGGAGGGTATCGTCAGGAAGTCATGCATCTGGTTGGCGTCCACCATCTGCGCTCCAGAGCCGCCCTGAGGGTAGACATTGTGTCGGAAGGGGCTGCCATCTTCGCCCACCACCGGACCGCGGTCGTTGACCTTGTGCGACACGCCGATGATCTGTCCCGGCGCGAATACGTGCCGGACACTCTCTTCGGCGCTCAGACTGTAATTGTCCCACAAGGCACAGCTGAACTCCATGGTCCAGCTGACATCGGTCGACCCGTTGCCGGCGCCCGCCGGTTCGAGCGTCCAGGCGATCTCGAACCACGGGGTCTGCTCACCGTTGTACAGGTCCGAGCCCCAGGCCAGCTCCGGCTGGTCGAGGTATTCGAGCCCGCTGTTGAAGGCCACGGTCTGGCCCGGCAACGGCAGGATGCGCATATGGAAGCGCTGGGCATTGGCGTGCTCATCGAGATTGTCGCCCCGCAGCGGCCCGCCGGAGTGGTCGGCGTCGAAGGCGATGGACCAGATATCGTCCGACCACCATTGCTTGGGATCTTCCTCGGCTACCTTCAGGGTGTCGTCCTGGACCCTGCCAAACAGGTAGTAGCGATTGTCGGGAGGCGCACTCCAACCGACGAACATGGCGACGTTGATGTCGTCCAGGGGCACCGGCTCGCCATCGTTGCCAA
>DASCMS010000066.1:0-4422 GCA_036011085.1 Candidatus Latescibacterota bacterium | reverse complement strand
ACGTACCATTCGTCGTAGGTACTCTCACCATCCTGGTACGGCGGAATCCAGTTCGTATGGCTCACGCCGGAATTGTTCTTGTAGTCGTAGGTCCCGTCGCCCAGGAGGGTTATGAAGGCCGGCGGAACGGCCCAGTTGTCGACGGCATAGTTGACGAAGGCCCGGATTGCCATCGGGTCCAACATGCCACCGGAGAACTCGTCGTAGATGTCCTGCACGTCCACCGCCATAGTCTGGAACGGCGTCGCCAGGCGATCGTCGACGGCGCGCCACTCGACCAGCCGGCGAGCGGCCGGCATGAATTCGGCGTGGCTGATGACGACGTAGTCTGCCCGATTACCACCACTGCGCAGGCGCTGCTGTGTGTCACGGATGATGGCTGCGGGACGCTTCCACCGAGTCGGTTGAGAGGCGACATAACGGGAGGCGCGGCCCTTGCCGGAGTACCAATCCTGGAACAGGACGGATCCCGTGGAGGGGTCATACTCGAAGTCGACGATCTCCCTGAGGTCACCGGCGACCTCGAAGATCCTTGGTACACCGGCATCGGCGGCAAAACCGGACAGTTGGAATTGACCGACGGCGCCGACGGTGGTATCGATCTCGATGCCACCGTCAGCCGCCGAGGGCCATTCGAAGGTCAACTCGCCGTTGCGGGCTACGAGACGTCGCACATAGTCCACTTCGTACCAATCAAGGCGCGTCGTATTCTGATCCCTGTGGAAGACCCCCAACTGGTTGAGCCCCTCTGACGCACCGGCCTCGGCCACGGCGCTGATAGTATCCGGCGCCGACTTGCTGAAGATGTAGCGCCCCAGGGCCACGTCGTTCCAGAGCAAATCGAACTGGTGTGTCTCGTTCGTCCAGCCGAAGAAGGCCACGCGTACCGACGCGGCGATGTCAGGAACCGCGTCGTTGACGACGAAGGTGAAGTTGCGGGCGTTGCCGTTGAATACCTCCCAGTACCAGTCGTAGCCGGAGTTGATTCCCTGGAGCTGGCGCAGGATCAGACGCTCGTCTTCCTCGTGGACTCGCTCTCGATACTGCTCGATGATGACATCTGGGGTCTGATCCAGGGCGCCAGGCCGTTCCACAGCTCGGGTCGCCATGGTGGCACCAACCGGGTCCACCCAGTAGTGGTTGTCCCGGGTGTAGAGGTTCTTGCGCCAGAAATGCCCGGTTCGATTGTTGTAGTCCCAGCGTTCGGCCGCCTCGCCATAGAACAAGAGGGTGTCAGCTGCATCGAAGCTGCCGTCGCCGCCATCCTCGATGACGGCTGGGATTTCCTGCAGCACCGTACCGGCCGAAGGCCGCACACCGAGCCCGAGGACAGACCCGCCCCCATACAACACCCGTATATGTTCTGGATTCACCCCACTCAAATCAGCACCAGCCGCCTCGAGATCCGCGCCGGTTATCCGGTACACCCCGTTGCTCCGTACCGTGAGACGGATCATGCCCTCTTCAGGCACGATACCGAACTGGGCGGATCTGGCAGCCTTCCCGCTGGAGATGCGGCGCCACCGGCGCGCCTGATCATAGTTGATGATCGTACCACGGTAGGACGACTCGAAACGGTCGAAGGCGGGCTGCGTACCGGCAGAAGCATGAAAACGCAGCTCCACCAGGACCCGGTCGTAAATGCTGGCCTTGCCATCCCCTGCCACTGCCGGTCCAAAGCCGATGGGAACGACCCGCTGATGGCGGAGAAAGGCCGGCGCATCGCTCCACGCCGGACCCTCCCAGCGCAGATCGGTAGGCAACGCACCTTCGACGTGACCGATCACGCGCGACTCGAGGATGGTCAACTCGACGTTGCCCTCGAGAGGCACGCCGACCAGGGCACCGCGTGTGAAGTGCCGCAGGAGTTCGGGCGAGAGAGCCGAAGCATCATTCTCCCCCAGAGCTGCGAGAGACGGCCCGACGTACAGCAGGCGCACACGGCCAGGACCATTGTCAACCAGATGGACACCCGGCGAAGTGGGCTCCGTCTCAGCTTCCAGGCAAGTCGGCATATCTGCAGCCAGAACCAGGAAGAGAGTCAGGGCCAGACCGCGACTGCGCAGTTGGGATTGTCGTGCTTGGATGGAGGTAGAAGTCGCGGTGGGCAACTGCAGCCTGCGCATGGGTTGAGGGTCTGTGCGGACAGGCCGCGGCGGATCGCCCGGGCACGTCGGACTCCCTGGTCGGACGTTTCGACATCGGTGAAGTTCCAGCCGCCCGATACAGATGTCAAGGCACGTCTTGACCCTTTCCCGCATGGCTTCTATTTTTATTTGTTCTATCAACGGAGGCATGAAATGGCCAGAGTCTGCCAGGTTTCGGGCAAGCGGCGTATGGCTGGCAACAACGTCAGCCACTCGCAGCGCAAAACCAAACGCGTACAACTCCCGAATCTCATCAAGAAGCGTATCTACATCCCGGAAGAGGGTCGCACGATCACCCTGCGATTGTCTGCCCGTGCCCTGCGCACCATGAACAAGAAGGGCGTGTTGGCATATCTCAAGGAACAGGGCATCAAGGTCTGACTCCGGACAGGCTGAACGAGCCTTGACCACCGCCGTCGCACAGCCCCTCGCCTTGCGGGGCGGAACCCCGGTTCGCCAGGCGCCCTTCCCGTCCTGGCCCGTCTTCGGCCCCGAAGACGAAGTTGCCCTGCTCGAAGTTCTGCACTCCGGACGCTGGTTTCTCAGTGACCGCGTCGCCGAAGTGGAACGCGCCTTCCCCGAGTTCCATCAGGCCCGCCACGGCTGTGCGGTCAGCAGCGGCACCACGGCCCTCCAGGTCGCTCTCGAAGCAGCCGGCGTGGGCGTCGGCGACGAGGTCGTGATCCCATCCTACACCTTCGTTGCCACCGCCGCGGCCGTCGCTCTGGTTGGCGCCGTGCCTGTTTTTGTCGATGTGACTCCTGACACCTACTGCATTGACGTGACGGCCGTCGAGGCGGCTGTCACCGAGCGCACACGCGCTGTCATCGCCGTACATCTCGCCGGGCAACCGGCGGACCTCGACGGGCTCACGATTCTCTGTAAGAAGCACGGACTGCGCCTGATCGAGGATGCCGCCCAGGCACACTGCGCAGAATGGAAGGGACGCCGCGTCGGCGCCATCGGCGACCTGGGCACGTTCAGTTTTCAGGCCAGCAAGAATCTGAATGCCGGAGAAGGTGGGTTCGTGGTCTCCGATGACGATGCTCTCGCTGATGCGGCCTGGTCCATCCACAATTGCGGCCGCAGTCGGTCCGGAGAGTGGTATGAGCACCCTCTGATCGGCGGCAACTACCGGATGACGGAGTTTCAGGCAGCCCTGCTGCTCAGCCAGATGCGCAACCTCGAGCCGCAGGCTGACCTGCGATCGAAGAATGCCGCGCTGCTGGCCGACCATCTCTCCGACATCGAGGGGATCGAACCCCTCCTCGTCGACGATCGCGTCACCAGGCACGCCTATCATCTGTATGTCCTTCGCTATGACGGTGCCGCCTTCGGTGGCGCCACCCGGGACCGTTTCATCGAAGCCCTCTGCGCCGAAGGTGTTCCCGGCGCCGCCGGCTACCGGCCGCTGTATCGGGAGCCGGCCTTCCAGGAGCGGTTCCGCGACTACCCTCTCGACAGTCCCGCCTTCGGGGGCAAACCAGACTACAGCCAGGTCGATTGCCCCGTGACGGAACGCATCTGTGCCGACGAGGCGGTCTGGCTCACCCAGAACCTGCTCCTCGGCAGCGAGCAGGACATCGCCCACATCGCTGAGGCAGTGAGAAAAATCCAGCAGTCGTCCGACCAGCTGGCAGGCTGACTCGGTACGATCCGACTAGACCAACATCTGGTCGATTTCGCGCTGCACCTGTTCTTCGCGCACTTGGTCGATCACGTCCTTGAAATAACCCGCCGTGCCACTGACGATGAGTCGTTCGATGGCATGGATCTCTTCATCCGTGTAGAGACCGGAATCCTTCACCAGTTCGATGTACTCGAGGCGATCGTCCATTTCGAGACGAGCGACAGAGCCGAGCATGTCGAACAGCTTGTAGGCCGCCTCACTCTCGAGACAGCGATCCACGATCACGGCAAGACGCTCATTGCTCTCTGAGGCCGGAGGAAATTCGAGGTGTTCCACAGTAGGTCCTTTTCGTCTTGGGGCGAAGACCGCTGCGGATGCGATCGGCGCCTCGTTGGCTCTGAGTGCGCGCACCCCAGGAAGCTTGCTTTCCCGAGTACGCCACGAGGCCTATTGCAAGACGTGGGCCGAACTGGAAGACGGAACAGGCATTTCTCCCTAACTGTATCTTTTACCATAGGTTACAGACTGTTCCTGGAGACCTGTGACAGGGACCTCGAGTGCAGATCTACGGAAGGGACTGCCGTAGAGGGGAAAAACCTTCCCTCCCCCAGGCCTTACAGCGGCGCCTCTGTCGGTTTCGGCATG
>DASCMS010000065.1:0-118803 GCA_036011085.1 Candidatus Latescibacterota bacterium | reverse complement strand
TAGTTTTCCGCATGGGCCTCCTCCTTCTCGCGGCGTGCTCTGTCTTGGGTGTTGTAATCTCGATGGCCCAAGTTAATCCGCGAAACTTCGAGATCGGAGGAGGTCCGCTGTCTAACCGGTCAATACATAAGGTCTAGTCGGTCACCACTCGCCACAGAACACATCGATCGTCTTCGTACTCGACCTGCAGGAACGGTCCCAGCTGTCTTTCGATGCTGGCGTCCAGCTGCCCTGCCAACGGCGGCAGCTGCGGCGCTGTCTGCCGACGCCAGCGGTCGTTCAGCGGTCCCTTCCACGCGAGAATATAGTCGAGGCTGAATTCGCTCAGACGTACCTCGAGCGACTCTGGAATCGGCACCCCCGGCTGATCGAGGACGCCACAGTAGAGCGAGAAGTAGATCGACTTGCGGTACTCCCGTTCGTACTCATCTCTCACCCAGCGCGAGGCGTACGGGTTGTAGTACAACTTCACTGGGCAGTACAGGGGTGCGTAGTCGTACAGGCCGTATTCAGGGGGCACCGTCAGGAGAACCTCTGCGGATTCGGCATGTTCTGCCAGCCAGGTGTGGGCGCCATGGAAAGGCACCGAGTGATTGGCCTTCGGCAACTGTGGGGGAAACGTCGCGAAGCAGAAGCAGACGAAGACGGCGGCCAGCATCGGTCCGACGGCGGCGGGCGATCTCTGCAACGGTGTGCGTCGGACGAGCCAGATGAGCACGAACAGCACCGGCCAGAGCTGCAACAGAAGGCGGCTGTTGTCGTAGGGTGCCGTCGGCCATCCGGCCCGGGGAAGCAGGCGCAGGAAGTTTGTCTCAGGGAAGCTCACCATCCACAGCACACAGGCGACGGCGACGGTGACGACGGGGACCTCCCAGGGCCTCCAGCGCTCGCCGTGCTGGCGCTTGGGAACAGCATCGGCCAGCCAGGCGATGAGGGCGAGCAGTTCGAAGATCAGGAAGTAGTAGCGGTGAATGGCGACACCGTAGCCCTGGCCCAGGATGATCTGGACATTGGCGGCCAACGGCTCGACCGCCAGGATGCAGAGCAGCGACATGTCTGACCGCGTGAGGCTCTGTCCGCGGTGACGGATGAGTACGGCGAAGATGGCCGCCACCAGCAGCAGAACCGACAGCCACGACCCGCCCTCGACGCCGGCATCGAAGGCCAGCGCGTCCTGCATCCATCGGTTGGCCGCCGCCTGATGCATCAGCCCCAGCATGAGGGTCAGTCCGACGGCGGACGCCAGACTCGCCAGCCAAAGGACTCGTCCTGCATCGGGATCCTGTCGGCGCCAGCGACTCCAGAGCCAGGCGCACCAGGTCGTGATCGTGCAGAACACGGCATGGAAAGGGGACGCCAGCAGCACGACGGCAGCCGCCAGGGCTGTGAGCCCTTGGGTCTTGCCCTTCAGTACCCTGGGATTCAGGGCACAAGAGAGCCATACCGCCGACGCGGCCAGCGTGTCGATGGGGCGTGAAAAGCGCAGCAGCATGTGCTGCGCGCTGCCGTGCAGGAGCATCGTCCCGCACAACACACAGAGACTTGTCGCGGCAGCCGGGCCTTCGCGGCAGCCCCAGATGCGAACCAGACACTGCCAGATCACCAGCCACGCCAGAAACGGCGCCCCCACTTTCCATAGCGGCAGCAGCGTCAACACCGGCACGCCGAGCCAGCCGCCGATGGTTCCCACCAGAATGACCGTCGGGTAGGAGAGGAGCGGGTTGGTCTCCCCGGCATGTTCGGCGTAGAACGGGTTGGCGTCGGAACGAGGGGATTCGCCAGCGCCGTCGGCAATCACCCAGAAGGCGTACTCGTCATCGTGGGTGACCGTGTAGCGCCATGAACCCGACTGTTGCGCCACGCGTCCGTGCAGCAGCAGAAAGCCGAGAACGAACAGAAACAACCCTGCCAGAGCGATGCGGTATGTCTGCGAGAATCGGCCCATGAATGCCAAGATAGTCCGCAACGGTCGGGTTGCGCATGTGCTGAGGCGCCGGTATTTTTGGGGGATCAGGCTCCCATCGTCTAACGGTTAGGACACCAGGTTTTCATCCTGGCGACCGGGGTTCGACTCCCCGTGGGAGTACCATAATGACAAAAGGCCTCTTCCTCGAGAGGCCTTTTGCCGTTGTCTGGATGTCCCGCACTGTCAGCGCAGCAATAGCAGCTTTCGCTGGACGTCGCTGCCGTCACCGGTCTGCAGCCGATACACATAGACGCCGCTGGCCACCTCTTGCCCGGCGTCGTCCCGGCCGTCCCATGTGAGGGCATGATCGCCAGCGGCTTTGTCTCCGGTCCACAGATCCCGGATTCGCTGGCCGGTCAGGTCATAGACGTGTAGTGCCATCGTGCCGTCGACGACGGTGCGGAAGCGGATGACCGTGTTGCTGTTGAATGGGTTTGGCGCGTTCTGGGCCAGGCTGGGGCCACCGATCAGGCCCAGTTCCGTCGCACCGGGTGCACCGATGACGCGAACCCGCAGGTCGAGAATCCACTCGGGGAAGACCGTCGTGATCTGCTCGGCGGCGGCCATGGCGATGGTCAACCTGCCGTTGCTGACCGAGCTGTGCAGCGTGAAGTCCTCGCTCAGTGTGGTCGTGGAAACATCGAGGACCTGAATGACGGAGGGGTCGAAGAGCACTGAAACCACCAGCCCGGACATGCCGTCGACGAAGGTACCGCTGAGGGGGATCGTCAGTTCCTCCCCCGGACGGGCGGTGATACTGGTGAAACTCAATTGGTTATTCTGAGACTGAACTTCGGAGGCAAGCAGACACAGCAGTCCGCACAACGCCGCGATTCGGAGGCGCACGAGAGTCCTTCTTGTGTAGTGATTGCTGTGAGGACGCTGCGGGGAAGCAGACGGGGACCCCTGGCGGGGTATCCATGGATCCCAAGAAATCCGAAAAAAGGCAATACATAGCTGAAATCGACAACCCTCAGTCGCCGTGAAATCGGGCCGACCCCCCACGGGAGGGCCGGCCCGAAAACGCCCATGACGCCTGGACGAACACCGGGTCACGCGCTGACTTGCACCTCGATCTGTCTGGGCTTGGCAGCTTCAGCTTTGGGCACTGTGACCGTCAGGACGCCATCGCGATAGGCGGCGCCGATGCCTTCGGACTCAACCGCGGTCGGCAGATCGAAGGATCGGGTGGAGGAACCATAGGTGCGCTCCACGTGCCGCGCCGGGCCGTCATCCGACCCGGCGTTCTGCCGTCTCTCGCCCCGGATCGTCAGGCGACCGTCGTCGACTGTGACCTCCAGATCGTCTCGACTTATGCCGGGCAGATCGGCGGTTACGACGTATTCATCCTTGTTCTCGGCGATATCGACCGAAGGTCGCCAGGCAGCGGTACCGGTCGTGTCACCCCCTCTGCCGCCGTTGCCCCAGAAACTGTCGAACAAGCGGTCGGCGTCGCGGCCCAGATCGAAGATGTTGGCGGGTTGCCAGCGAACGAGTGCCATGTGGTAAATCCTCCTGTGAGGGTTTGAATGGTGTGTCGTTGCAGCCTTCGCCGAGTCCCATGGCAAAGGCCGTACCATTCTGTTCTCACAGGGAATCGAGGACCGTCATGCATGAGTCGTCTGCCACATTGGCACAAACATGGTGCCGGATCTGACTTTCTTCGCGATGCGTCTGCCGTATTGGCGGTTACTCCGAGGGTCGGTTCTTGCGTTCGAGAGATTCCCGCCGCCGGTGGGCCAACTCCCTCATGTCGATGGCCGGATCGAATTCATCGACGATCTCGGTGCCCAGGATCTCCTCGAGCACGTCCTCCAACGTAACCAGGCCAGCCAGGCCGCCGTACTCATCGATGGCCAGCACGAGATGTTGGCGGGTCTCCAGGAGTCGACGTAGCAGGCGGTCGACACTGAGCGACTCGGCGACAAAATCGACGGGGCGCATGAACTCTTCGAGTCGACGATCCCATTGAGCCTCGGCCATCGCCGTCAGGACATCACGGCGCAGCACCATACCCACCACGTCGTCCGCATCCCGATCATAGACCGGGACACGACTGTGGTTGAAGGCCACGGCGATCTCACCGGACTCCTTCAGTCCCCCCACCGTCTGGCCGACACTCAGTGAGGAGACGACCGTCCTCGGGGTCATGATGTCGCGTACATCGCGGGCTTCGAGGGAAAGGATATTCTCGATCACCGCCGCCTCCGCTGCTTCTAGAGTGCCCGCCTTGAGTCCGAGTCGGGCCATGACGGTAATCTCTTCTACTGACACGTCGGACTCGTCACCACCCCGGGCCAACAGTCTCGTGATCTGTCCGGTGAACCAGATCAGCGGTCGAAACAGCCACACCAGGCCCAGCAACGGCCGTGCGATCATGCTGGCCAGGCCGCGAGCGTAGACGACACCCACGGTTTTTGGAATCACTTCGGACAGGAGCAGAATCGCGCCTGTGAAGAAGACAGAGAACCAGATCAGGTTGTCGTCGCCGAGAACCTTGACTGCCGCGGCGCCGGCGACGGCTGCCCCGGCTGTGTTGGCGATGGTGTTCAGCGACAGGATCGCGGCGATGGGCCGATCCACCCGCTCGCGCAGAGAGCGCAGGATGCGGCCCGAGGTGCGTCCCGACTCGGCCATCGACTCGATGTGACCGATGGGGACGGAATAGAGCACGGCCTCGAAGAGGGAACACATGGCCGAGACACCGACGGCGAGACCGACGGCAACGGCGAGTTCGATCATCACTTCCTCCAGATGGGTACTTGGACAGTCTTTCGTGCGCCGGTCAGGGCGGTGGCCCGCAGCGCACAGGGCTACGATATTGAATCATCCGCGTACCTACAATCGACAGGAATGTCAGATGGCACAGCCGCTGTGAGAATCGCCACCTTTGCCGACGAGATCTGCCGCGAGGATCCGGCCCGAGCTCTGCTGCTGGCGGCGCGTTGGAATCTGGAGGCGGTAGAGGTCCGCTCGCTGCCGGGTGGCCGTTTTCCCCGGGTCAGCGACGATGCCCTCAGAGACGTGGGCCACATCGTCGCCGATTCCGGTCTTTCCGTCTCCGGCGTATCGCCGGGGTTGTTCAAGTGTGATGTCGGGGACCACCAGGTGGAGTCGGGCATCGCCGAACTCCTGCCTCGTGCCTGTGACTGGGCCCGCACCTGGGGTACGGAGCGTGTGTCCATCTTCGGCACGGGCCGTGGGGATGAGCCGCATGGCTCGGGCAGACTCCCGCCCGCCGTCGTCGACACGCTCGGGCGAATGTGTGATGTCGCTTCGAGGTCAGGCTGTCATCTCGTGCTCGAAAACGAGGCCGTCTGTTGGGGGGATACGGGTACGGAAGCCGCCGCGCTGATCCGCGCCGTGGGTGTCGACGGTCTGACGCTCTGCTGGGATCCCGGCAACTCGGCTCGCGCCGGCGCCGACGATCCACTGGCCGAGTACGGCAGCCTGGCCGATCTGGTCACCCATGTACATCTGAAGAACTTCGATCCTGATACCGACGCCTGGTCGCTGATGGACACCGGTGTCGTCGACTGGACAGGACAGTTTGGCGCTCTCCGTGCCGATGACTACTCCGGCTTCGTCGTCATCGAGACGCACACGTCCACTGAACCTGACGGTGTCGAACCGATGGTCGACGGAGGTGAGACCCTGAGCCCCCTCGAATCCAACTCCCTGCGCAACCTGCAGTACACTCGCTCCCTGCTGGGATGACAGTACCCGAGAGTCAGTCCCTGGCCACCCGAACCATTCGCGGTGTGTTCTGGACGGGATCTGCCTTCAGTCTGCAGATCGTGACGACCTTCGTGTTCTTCCGCTTTCTGACGCTCGAGCAGATGGGACAGTTCGGGTTGTCACTGATGGTGGTGATGTTTCTGGCCCTGTTGTGTGACCTGGGCCTTGGCAGTGCCCTGGTACAGGACCGCGACGCTGGCGAAGAGCACTTCAACGCCGCCTTCTGGATCTGCCTCGTCTTCGGCCTCATCACAACCTGCATCATCATCCTTTCTGCGTCGGCGGCAACCGACCTGTTGTCGCCAAAGGATCCCACCAAGTTCGAGCCGGTTCTGCGCGGTATGGTACTGCTCGTCCCCTTTGCCGCCGTTTCCGGTCTGTTTCGCGCCAGACTGCAGCGAGATCTACGCTGGCGGGCCATGGCCGCCGCGGAGATCGCCTCCTCTGTCCTTCATGCGATTACCGCCTTCGGCCTGCTGGCAGCCGGCTACGGAGTCATGAGCACCGTCCACAGTGCCGTCGCTCGTGAGGCCGCCCTGCTCGTCGGCCTGGCTTGGATGGCACGCTGGTTGCCCTCTCCGCGGATCCGACTGGATGCCGTACGTCGCATCCTCACCTTCGGCTTGAACCTGACCGGCTCGCGTTGCCTCAACTATGTCAACAGCAACCTGGCCAAGGGTGTGCTCTATGTTGCTCTTGGCGAGGCGGCCATTGCGGTGTACGACTTTGCCTACCGACTCACCTTGATGCCCCTCGTCCGCATCTCCACCGTCATCACCCGGGTCTTCTTTCCCACGTTCTCCGCCATCGGTAACGACGACGAACTACTGCGGCGCACCTATCTGCGATCGGTACAGGCGGTGGCCCTGGCCTACTGGCCAGCGCTGGCAGCCCTGTTCGTACTG
Organism: Candidatus Latescibacterota bacterium; assembly: GCA_036011085.1. GTDB lineage: Bacteria > Latescibacterota > UBA2968 > UBA8231 > UBA8231 > UBA8231. The sequence continues at coordinate 112,194 of DASCMS010000065.1, read as the reverse complement.
GCTGAACCCGTGGCGTTGTTCGCCGACGCCGACATGGGACCGGCGATCTGGCCGCTTCGATTGCTGGCACTGGCGACGATCATCAAGGCGGTCGGTGCCGCCGTGGGTTCGGTGTTCCTCGCCAAGGGCCGAGCCAATTGGGCTCTCTACTGGTCGATCTTCAGTCTCATCATCCTCATCCCGGCGTTGAAGTGGGGCGGCACCCACGGTGTGGTGGGTGTATGCGCCGTCATCGCCCTCACCGCCGTGCTGTTCCTCGCCCTGTCCCAGCATCTGGCCAATCGGCTCATGGCGATCGGCTTCGGCACCTACCTGGCCGTTCTCTGGCGCCCCGCTCTGGTCACCGCGGCGACGGGGGTCACAGTGCTTGCTGTGTCACCGTGGCTGCCAACGCCCCCGTTGTTGGCCTGTGCCGCTGGTGGGAGTATAGCGGCCATCGCCTGGCTCGCCGCAATCCGCCTGTTCGCCTGGGACAGTGTTGCCGAAATGGTGCGCAGTGCCCGAGGCACAGCAGACGATCCGGGGCCATGATGAGTCATTGCAGCCGGCACCCTTTCCAATGTGCGGGGTGCCCAGTACCTTTTCGGGCCAGACCCTTTCTGGGCAGCTCTGACGCTGCCCGTTTCGAGGAGCAGAACTGAACATGGATCCCCAGAACGGCCAGTCCGCCTCCGGCACTGCCCGACTCAAGACCGGTCTCGCCGAAATGCTCAAAGGTGGCGTCATCATGGACGTCACCGACGCCGACCAGGCCAGGATCGCCGAAGACGCAGGTGCCGTGGCCGTCATGGCCCTGGAACGCGTCCCCTCCGACATCCGCAAGGAAGGCGGTGTCGCCCGCATGTCGCCGGTGCGCAAGATGCGCGAGATCATGGAGACAGTGTCGATCCCGGTGATGGCAAAATGTCGTATCGGCCACTTCGCCGAAGCCCAGATTCTGCAGGCCCTCGGCGTCGATTACGTCGACGAAAGCGAGGTCCTCACCCCGGCTGATGAGGCGTTCCACGTCGACAAGTTCGCCTTCGACGTGCCTTTTGTCTGCGGCTGCCGCAACCTCGGCGAGGCGTTGCGCCGCATCGGTGAGGGTGCCGCCATGATCCGCACCAAGGGCGAAGCCGGCTCCGGCAACATCGTCGAGGCCGTGCGTCACATGCGTGCCCTGATGGACGGCATGCGCCGCCTCACGACCCTGGGTGCCGAACAGTTGATGACCGAAGCAAGGGACCTCGGGGCCCCGTACGACCTCGTGCGGATGATCGCCGAGAGCGGTCGGCTGCCCGTACCCAACTTCTCCGCCGGCGGCATCGCCACGCCCGCAGACGCCTCGCTCATGATGCAGCTGGGTGCCGAATCCGTCTTCGTCGGCTCCGGCATCTTCAAGTCGAGCGACCCGGCGAATCGGGCCCTGGCCATCGTCAAGGCCACGACGAACTACCAGGACCCCGACATCCTCGTGCAGGTCTCAGAGGAACTGGGCGAGGCCATGCCCGGCATCGAGATGGGTACCCTCGACGAGAGCGAGAAGCTGCAGACCCGCGGCTGGTAGGCGGAGTTCGATCAAGCCTCCGGTCGCCGCCCGGCTCGGTGCCAACGGCGGGAGGCAGTCAAGGAGACGTCCTTTCATCGGGGCGTCTCCTTCTTTCTTGGAATCCACAAAGGGAGCCAGGTACGGGTGAGTGATGCACGGACGCGGCCTGTGATCGGCACGCTGGCGATGCAGGGGGATTTCGCCGCTCACGCGGCGACGATGGAAGGGCTGGGCGTCGAAGTCAGGCCGATCCGCAAGGTTTCGCAGTTGGCGGAACTGGACGGCCTCGTCATCCCTGGCGGCGAGAGCACGACGCTGATCAAGCTCCTGGACGCTTTCGATTTCTGGGATCCCCTCCAGGTCTGGATCGATGCCGGCCACCCCGTCTTGGGGACATGTGCCGGTGCCATTCTGCTCGCTCGTGAAGTGCTCAACCCCTCACAGAAGAGCTTCGGCCTCATCGACATCACCGTCGAGCGCAACAGCTACGGCCGTCAGGCGGACAGCTTCGAGGGGTCTGGAACCTTCCGCCTGGACGGGGATCAGGACGAGAATGAGATCGAGATGGTCTTCATCCGCGCCCCTCGCATCACCCGCGTTGGCGACGGCGTCGAGACGTTGGGCGTATGCCGCGGCGACACCGTCGTTGCCCGGCAGGGTAACGTCATGGTCTGCACCTTCCATCCGGAGCTGAGTGCGGGATCGGCCGTACACGAGTTATTCCTCAGGATGGTACTTGCCGCACGGTAGATGTCTGGCCGACTCCCCTCCGCAGGACCTATTCGTCGACCCGCTCTCCCGCTTCTCCCATCTCTCCGACGATGAGTCGCAGATTTTCGGTGGCGATGGTGTGCTCCGGATCGAGGGCCAGAGCCTGTCGCATCTGCCGTGCTGCCGCCGCCGGCTCGTCGAGCTGGAAAAGGGCCATACCGAGATTGGTGTACAGATCGGCGCTGTGATAGCCGTTGTCGACACAGAGCTCGAATGCCGCGATCGCCTCGGCCCATCGCCGCTGACGCAGATGGACGATGCCCAGCCCCTCGTGGGCCCGCCAGAAGTGAGGCCTGACCCGCAGAAGCTCTTCGAAGTAGCGGCCTGCCTGCTCCACCTGCCCCATCTCGATCAGGGCCTTGCCGAGGTTGCCGTACACTTGCGCATCGCAGTGCGGCAGCTGTACAGCGGCAGCGAATTCGGCAATGGCCTCATCCAGCTGACCCCGGTCGAAGTAGGCACGACCGAGGTTGTTGCGGGCGCTGCAGTTGTCGGGAACCTTGGCGACGGTGTCGCGCCAGATCGTCAGGTCGCTGACGAACACCTCGTTGCGGCCCACGGTGACAGACAGCAAGGTGATGATGGCGAGACCGGCGCAGGCGAGTCGTACCCGACGTCGGCTCGTGGAGGGCAACAGATGGTCGAGCAGTACCACGACGACCACGACCACCGCCGCCAGGGGCAGGTGCATGCGGCGCTCAGCACCGATCTCAGTGACGATGGGAATGACACTCGAGCTGGGCGCCAGGATCAGGAAGAAGGCCGCCCCCGGGAAGCCCAGATCGGGCCGATGGCGCAGGGCCCACAGCGTCGCGCCGAGGAGCATGCCGATCACGAGGGCGGCGACGGCGAGATCGGCCGTGTCGAGCCCCGCATATCGACCGTAGTCGAGGATGAAATCGGCCGGCCAGAAGACGAGGGCCAGGTAGTGGGTGATCATCTCCAGCTGGGTGGCCCCGTACTGCCACCAGGCCAGCCCCAGGTCAAAGCCCACGGTCTGGTCGCGGGGACCGGACAGTACGATGGCGGCCAGGGGGAGCCAGCCGGCGGCCAGAGCGGCATAGAGTCGCCAGCGAAGCCGTATCAGCTGGCGCCAGTCGGGGTTCAGGTAGGCCCGGTCATAAAGCCCCACCAGGATGGGTGCGGAGGCCATGGCCTCCTTGCTCAGCATGCCGCAGACACAGCACAGGACCGCCACCGAGCTCCAGATCAACCGGTGTGGCGAGTCGAAGGCCACTGATGACGCGTAGAGCGTCAGCAGGAAGAACAGTCCCATCAGCAGCTCGGTGCGCTGTATGACGTAGGTGACGGCATCCACCTGCAGAGGATGCACCAGCCAGAGCGCTGCACTGATTGCCGCCAGTTCGACGGCGCGCCCACGTGACAGGCCGATCGACGGCAGGCTCAGCGTTCGCCGCAGCAGACGGAACAGGACCCATGCGGACAGAACGTGAACACCGAGGTTGAACAGGTGGTAGCCGGTGACGTCCAGCTCCCCCAGGGCGTAATTGAGTGCCAGAGACAGCCGCACCACGGGTCGGCCCGTCTCGGCGGTCTGTACCTGGTCACCATCGGCGCCGAAAGGCCACAGTTGGCGGATGTGCGGATTGTCGACAATGGCCGCCTCGTCGTCGTGCAGAAAGGGCACGTCGAGGCTGTTGTGGAAAGCGGCCAACCCGAGAACGCAGAGCAGCAGGAAGACGAGTGCCCGCGTACGGGCGTCGGCGGCGTCTGATTCTGTCAACGGGTTGATCGGAACGTCCTCTCGATCGGGTCCCGCCTATGATAGGCTACCATCGACGGAACCGCGATGCGAGAGGGTTGCTGCGGAGGGGTCAGAACTTCAGCTGCAGACGTGCCGTGAAGCGGTTGATGCTGATCGTGTCGTCGGCGAAGATGAAGTCATGCTGGTATTGCAGTCCGGCGCGCAGGTGCTCGGTGATGACCACCTCCGCCCCGACGCTGGGAGCGATGCCGAAGCGCGAGTCACCGACGTCCGGTGAGTACAGCTCGGCATCCAGACCCAGATGCCAGTTGAAGGGCTCGTAGCGCAGGATGTTGCGGATGCCGGCAGAATAGATGCTCGTCTTCTGGTCTCCGGCGATGTAGCCGTACCCCACATGTACGCCAAGCCAGTCTTCCATCAGGTATCCGACGTTGGCTCCGTACATCAGATCCGTCTGCGAGGTATTTCCCTCTCCCCCTTCCGGCTCGATGTCGACGGCAGCGGCCCCGAAGAAGGGCTCGATGAACACACTGCCGGGGGTGCCGTAGTGGGGGTATCCGCCGCGGCCCACTTCACTGCCCTCCGGACCATCGGTGCGATCAGAGGACGGTTCGGCGGCCTCTATGACTCCGGCGCAGCTGACGATCATTGAGACTGCGATCCAGGTTTTCATAGCCCGATGCTCTTCTTCTTGAAGGCCTTGGAGATCTCCTTGTGGTCCGTCCACACGATCTCCGTCGTCTCGATGTCGGTGAGCTCGAAGGTGGTCTTGTAGTACACCAGCTTGTCGTTGCCCACCCGCTGCACGTTGGAGGTGATCACCGTTCCCAGGAGGAATCTGGCGCCGCGCTGTTTCCCGGGGCCCGTCGCCTCATTCGGATCGACATAACCGGAGCCCTGGTACTCGTACTCCTTGGCGATCTCCTGGCGGGCCGCCTTGTCGAGAAAGGTGAACTCGCCGCTGTTGATCAGCGCCGTCTTCACGTGGTCGTAGAGGGCCTGCAGATCGATGTGCTCCGTCGTCCGGTTCTTCGGTGTCTCGAGGATGACGACCGGCTTGTCGAGAGCGTCACGCTGCTTCCAGGCAGCCAGAGACTCGACGATCTTCTTCGCCACCAACTGCATGTCGTTCTGGTTCCAGCGATCGTCCAGCATGGCGATCTGCTCTGGATCCTCGTAGGTACCCCGCGTGAAGGCCCGCGGCCCGGCGCAGGCTGACAGGCTGGCGACCGTGACGGCCAGCAGGGCCAGTTGAGTGGCTCGCCTTTTCATCGTTTCTCTCACTTTTCTCATCTGATGTATAGCTCCCTCCTCAGTCTTCAGTCCCACTCGCACTCCAAGTGCGAACGCTCGAGATGCCAGCGGTCTGCCAGCATCACGTCCTGCCGATGCAGCGCCTGCAGCGTGCACCGGCTCTGCAGCGAGCTGGCAGGATAGTCGAAGGTGAATTCCTGCGCCGCCTTGCGATCGGCTTCGGGGATGTCGGTGACGGTATAAATATCAGGACGGGTCGAGGTAAACACCAAGGCGCGCTTGCGGCCGTGCTCCTTCAGTGGCACGCGGGCCACGAAGCTGGCCCGGCGTACCGCCTTGGGCAGCAGCAGGTCGGTGTTGTCCACCTGCGTGCGGCCGGCCCGTCCAAGAGCCTGGCCCAGGTTGCCGAAGAACACGCGGTCACGCTCGCCGTCGGGAATGATGAGGTACAGATACCCCTTGCGCGCCGCCGCAGAGGGTGTCGCGTTCTTCCCCAACCCCTCGAAATCCATATGAATCACCAGATCGAGCCGGCGGTTCGGGGCCAGGGCGTGCAGAGACATGGCCTGGATCACCTGCTCTGACACCCCCGCCCGCTTGAGATGCACCATGGAAGCTACGGACGCGTCACAGCTGCATCGCCGCTCCTCGAGAGTCTTGATGATCGCGTCATCAGAGAACTCGGCCTCGTGGAGCTCGACGACCCCGTCCAGTGACAGGGGAAGCTGCGCCGAACGCTCATACAGCGGCGGCAGCGGTCCCCCCTCCCAGTCGACGATGTTGAATACCGCCCCCGCCGGCATGGCCCGCCCACCTTCAGCGCTGCCGATGGACTGGGCCGACAGCGGCACCGCCACTGCCAACAGCAGCGACAGTCCGATTGTGACTCTGTGCACCTTGCTCATGTTGTCTCTTGTCTCCTTGGTCTCAGCGGAAACTGCGCCAGCTGAGAAACAGGGGGCGATCTCCACTCTGATCGATGCCGGTGAAGGTGTGCTCGTCGATGACGGCTCCCCCTGCATTGATAAACTCCAGAACCACACGAGTCGTTCCCGCCGGCACCTCGGCACGGGCCATCCAGATCGTCTGTGGCAACGACACCCAGCTGCGCGTGTCGGCCGCTTCGGTGCCGACGCCGAAGAGGTTCACCAGGAGGCCGAGGAACTCGTTCTCGTCCTCCGCCTTCTCGGAAGCGATCCACTTGGCCAGGGCGCGGGCGCCACTGCGCAGCAGGATGGAATCCTCCTTCTCCTGCAACGACTTGGCCGCGATGGCGTCGAGGTTTTCCACCATCCATCCCGGGGCGACCCGGTCTCCGAGGCGGAGCCGTACGCCGGCCACCCGACTTCGTCCCGGCACGTGAACGGGAAGAGCGACCTTCAGCCAGTACTTCACCTTGCCGCGGTGGTACGGATGGTGATAACGCCTGACCATTCGGTCGGAGACGTGCCAGACATCGTAGGTCTTGTCATGCTCCATGATGGGCAGGCTGATCTCCTGCTGGCCCTTGCGGCCGACAAAGCCGCTCTCGGCAAAGACCGTCACCGTACCCGGACCTGGGGCGGGCACGGCGGACAGACCCGGATCGAGGCCCCAGCGCGTCTGGATATCGATCCACTCCTGGGCAAACCCCAGCAGCTGTGTGGACCGCTGCAGATCCGTCGCCATCGGTGCCGGAGGACGCAGGCCGAACTCGCTGTCGTAGGCGGCGTACCCCTTGGCGGCGTCCCGGTAGGAGATGTAGGCGTCGTTGACCTCCCCCTCGGCCTCAAACAGCTGCCCGGTGAGGTACTGCAGGAAGGCGTCGTTGCGGTAGCTGAGCTCGACCTCGGATGCTTCGGCGAAATCCGCCAGACGCAGGTTCGCCTTGCGGCATTCCACCAGGGCTCCCTGGGGATCGTCCAGGTGCAGGTAGTTGAGGGCGCGGTAGTAGTGGATAAGAACCCGCTCGAACTCCTCGCCGCTGTAGGCACGGATGGCGTCGTTGGTCAGCAGTGCGGCGATCTCGCGGCTCGCCGAACGCGTGTGGTGCTTGTCGATGAGCCGTTCGGCACGCTCGAACTGGGCGTTGGAGGCGGCCCAATCACCGGCGTAGTGCAGGATGAGTCCCTTCTCCAGGCGATATAGGAGCAGATTGGTGCTCCCCGCGGGCTTCTCCAGCTTCTCCAACGCCCCTGCCCAGTCGCGATTCTGCATACGTGAAAGGCTCTTGCCCATGTAGCGGGCGTAGCCGGCGGCACAGCCAGCCAGGCTGACAGCGACCAGCAGGGTCACCACCAGACTCGTGACCACCCGTCGTAGTGGCTTCCCGGGCCGATGGCTCCCTGTTTTGCCCCCCATTCCCTTCCCCTCCCCTTACAGCGCCATCCAGGCCAGGTACACGTCACTTGGAGTCGGCGGATCTGCCGGCAGGGGGAGCCTTTCGTGTTGTGAGTAGTAGCTCATCAGTACCGATTCTCCATCGGACGCCAGCGCCAGTCCGCAGTAGGAGCAGTCTCGGCCGCTGGGCACCGTCAGCAGGTGCCGCACTCGCGTCGGCTCGATCTCCCACACGCTCGTATGATGCCCTGCCGGGTCATGCTGTTCCCCGACGGACACAAACGTGTCGGCCGGCAGGTCGGTTTCCTGCGAGCGACCGGCAACGATCCAACGCCCGTCCGGCAGCTGTAGCACCACCGGCGCGTGGATCATCACCCCCAGATCGTGCCACTCCCACCGATCGTACGGTTCGCGGCTGACTCCCAGCCAGGAGTGATGGTCTGGCTCGAGGGTGCGCACGATGGTGTGCAACAGCCCCGGCTCCGGGGAATAGAGCACCGGCTCTCCTGGACCGCCCCCGGAGCGCATCTGCGTGACGAGACGCCAGTCGAACAGATCGTCGGAACGCAGCAGGTGCACGGTGCGCATGTCGCGGTCATCACGACGGCCGAAGTGATAGGCGGCACACCAGTAGGCACCGTCCGCCGCCAGCAGGCGCCACAGCCAGTAGTTGATCCCGTATATCTGTGTCGGCGTCGACCAGCAGGTGCCATCCCTTGATACCGACACGTGAGTGATGAGATCGTGCTCCACCGTTGTGCACGAAGCTGCCGTACGCCAGCGTGGCACCCACGTACCGAAGCTGACGGCAAGTCGATCTGCCGTGGGTAGCAGTTTGGCGTCGCGATCATCGCCGCCGGTGTCGAACCGGGCCACCTGCTCCCAGGAGACCAGATCAGCCGAGCGCAGGACGACCACGTCGCCGGGTGGCTCGATACCATGGCCCTGTGCCTGACGATACACGAGGTAGGTGTGATCACGCCACCGTGTCAGATCCGTGAAGGCGTTGTGGTAGCCGTCAGCGACGAGGCGCTGCAGTGATACGAGCTCAGCCATCGACGCTCTCTAGGCGGATCTCATCCCCCGCGGCCACGGTCGCCAGCACCCGGGCGTCCTCCTCCAGCCTCCCCAGGAGATTGACGTCGGACACGAGGCGACACTCATCGCCCTGCGAAGCAGGGGTGCGACCATAGGGCAGGGCGAGGGCTTTGCCCTCCACCCAGAAGCAGACGGTTCCGGGATCGACGACCTGACGGGCGTCAGCCTCCAGTGTGGCATCGACGCCGGTGTCGAAGTAGACCTCCTCGCCCCAGGTGTTGGCCCGGGCGGTCAGCGGCAGGGCCGCGAGCAATGCCCGGGTCGTCGGCGTATCCTCGAGCTTCGCGTGCGCCTGGCCGGCGGGCCAGTTGAGCCTGATTCGCATGATTCCGTCCTCTCCCGCTCCGGGTTGCCCCAAAATAGGCGCCACGCTACCCTTGCGCCCATGGATGAATCAAGAGCCATCGCCACCGCCGTCGTCGGTTACGGTTTCGCCGGCCGCAGTTTCCACTCCTACCTCGTCGGACTGGCGGCACCGGCGTTGGCCCTGAAGGGAGTCGTCTCCAGCCGGCCCGAGGCGCGCGCCGACATCACCGGCCGTCTCGGAGTCCACGCCTGGGAACGGTTCGAGGACGTCCTTGCAGACGAGGAGGTGGAACTCGTCGTGCTGGCCACGCCGAATGACGTACACGCGCCGCAGGCCATCGCCGCGCTGGAGGCGGGAAAGCATGTGGTCACCGACAAGCCGATGAGTCTCGACGGCGCCGAGGCAGATGCCATGCTGGCCGCGGCCGAGGCGTCGGGAAAGATGTTGAGCGTGTTCCAGAACCGGCGCTGGGACGGCGACTACCTGACGGTGAAGCAGCTGCTGGCCGACGGTGAGCTCGGCGAGTTGATCTACGCCCAGCTGGCCTGGGGTCAGTACGGGGCGCCCCGCTCCTGGCGTGGTGAGGCCCATCGCGGCGGCGGCAAGTTCGTCGATCTCGGGGCCCACATGATCGACCAGGCCCTGCAGCTGGTGCCGGCGCCGTTGCAGTCTGTCTACACCCGCTTCACCGATGCCGGACTGGCCAACGACGTGGAAGATCACGCCCACTGCGTGTTGTCCTTCGCCAACGGCGCCGAGATCCACGTGGTCACCTCGTCCATCGCCCGTGTGCAGATGCCGCGCTGGTACGTGCTGGGCACCGACGGCGCCTTCGTCAAGAACGGCCTCGATCCGCAGGAGCGAGCCATGATCGCCGGCAACATCGACGGCGCCAGTGAGCCGGACCGCGACAATTGGCCACGTCTGCGGCGCGAGGTGGCCGGCCGCTCCGCCGAGACGGTGTTCGACGGCGTGCCGGGACGCTGGCGCTGCTTCTACGAGAACGTCGCCGCCGCCATCGGCGGCCAGGCCGAGTTGGCCGTCACGCCGCAGAGCGTACGTACCGTGATGGGTGTGTTCGACGCGGCGCGTGAATCGGCGCGAACCGGACAGGCCGTCGACGTCAGCTCAACTTGAGCCGTCGTCGGGAAGTCAGCGGCGTCGAGGAATCGACCTTCGATGTCCGCAGCCGCGACCTCGACATCCCTTTTGACGAGTACACGCAGCGGCCCAAGTTTCCCGTCACCCTGGTGCTCGACAACCTGCGCTCCGCCTTCAACGTGGGTTCCATCTTTCGCACCGCTGACACGACTCGCCTGGAGCGGATCATCACCTGTGGCTACACCGCGCACCCGCCTCACCCCCGACTCGACAAGACGGCGCTGGGTACGATCGACTACGTGGACACAGCCCACACCGAGAGTACGGTGGAGACGGTAGCCGATCTGCAGTCGCAGGGAGTTGCGGTCTGGGCCCTGGAGACCACTTCAGACAGCCTTGCCTACACCGAGGTCGAGTATCCGCGGCCGGTGGCTCTGGTGTTGGGCAACGAGGCTCTGGGCGTGGAACGAGAAGTCCTCGACCTATGTGACAGAATGATCGAGGTGCCCGTCTTCGGCTACAAGAACTCGCTGAACGTGGCCTGTACCGCTGCTGTTGTCGTCTACGAAATCCTCCGTCAGTGGCGGTATGAGCCCGAGGAAGCCAGAAATTGAAACCAGACAGACCGAACCTGGTGTTCGTTTTTCCCGACGAATTCCGCTCGCAGGCCATCGGCCGCACGGGCCAGGACCCGGTACTGACCCCTCACCTGGATGCCTTTTCGCGGCAGAGCCTCGTGTTCACCGACGCGGTGAGCAATCGCCCCGTGTGCAGCCCGTACAGGGCCATGCTGTTGTCGGGCAGGTATCCCCATGCCAACGGCGTGCTGGGGAACGTCAACTCGTCGACCGTGCAGTACGACAACTTTCTTCGCCAGGAGGAGCGCTGTTTCTCGGATGTCCTGCACGAGGCAGGATATTGTCAGGGATACATCGGCAAGCTTCATCTGGACCCGCCGAACCGTCAGTCGCACTTCACCGAGGGTCCCAGGCAGGATGGTGTGGTGTGGGACGCCTACACGCCCCCCGGGCCGCGACGACACGGCTTCGACTTCTGGCATTCCTACGGCTGCTGTGACTGGCACAATCAGCCTCACTACTGGCATGGCGACGCGCGCATCGATCAGCGGCTCGAGGTCCACGAGTGGTCGACGAAACACGAGACCGATGTGGCCGTCGACTACATCGAAAACCGAACCGGATGGCGCGACCCGGACAAGCCTTTTTCCCTGTTCGTTTCCTACAACCCGCCGCACATGCCCTTCGACCAGGTGCCAGGCGAATATGTGGAACGATATGGGGATGCCTCCCACGGGGAATTGCTGACCCGAGCCAACGTGCCCACCGACGAGCGCGGTGACCGGGCAAGACGGGATGTGAAGAACTACTTCGCCATGGTCACCGGTGTCGATGAGAACTTTGGACGCATCCTCACAGCGTTGCGGGAACAGGACCTGGAGCAGAACACCATCGTCGTGTTCACCTCTGATCACGGCGAGATGATGGGCAGCCACGGGTTGATGGGAAAGAGCGTGTGGTACGAAGAGTCGATGGTGGTGCCGCTGATGGTACGCTGGCCGGGCCATATCGCTGCGGGAACGGACGATCTGTTGATCGGCACGGCTGATCTGACGACCTCGCTGCTGGCGTTGACCGGGCACCGGGACCGGATTCCCCAACTCATGCAGGGCCACGACTATTCGAGAGCCTTCCTAGGGGGCACCGTGGCGCGGCCGACGTCGGCCCTCTATCTGGAGACACATCCCGCCTGGCCGGAGGGGGGCCGCCGAGGCGTCAGGACACACCGGCACACGTACGTAGCAGAGCGGTCGAGGGATGGCGGTAAGAGAGAGATCCTGCACGACAATCGGGAGGATCCCTATCAACTCGCCGATATCTCCGCCGACTCGAATGAGCTCATCGCCGATCTGCGGGGAGAGATGGAGAATTGGCTGCGACAGACGGCCGATCCGTGGCTCGATTGAGAGTACGCTGTCGTCACCACCGGACGGTGTCTCAGCGAGCGTACGGATCCCCGCGGTACCGCCGCGCCTTCTTGTGGCTGGTGCCCTGCTCCGGCAGCTCCAGCACACGTGCGTAGCTCTGCCTGGCGTCCTCTTGCCGGCCGAGCTCATCGAAGGTCATTCCGAGATACAGATTCGCCAGGGCCGCGTATCCGTTCGTCTCCTGATCCTCGGGGTCGGGGCCCAGGGTGCGTGCCAGACTGTCAGCCGCCGAGAAGCTGCCCACCGCCGCCTCTCGACGTCGCTGGCGGAAGGCATTCTTGCCGATGTAGTACAGCGCTTCGATGTGGCCACGCTGGTGGTAGCCGGCCTGTCCGGCGCGGCTCCGCCTTGCCACCTCTTCGTATTGACCGATGCCCTGAACCCAGCGCCCCAGAGCGATGAGAGTACGCGCCCGGTAGCGATGGAACAGGGCGTTTTCCGGATACATCTCGTGCAGCTCCACCAGGTACGGCAGGGCGCCGGCGTCGTCCTCCTCGAACATGCGGTGAATCTGGGCCAGGAAGTAGATCGCCTCGACCCGGGCATAGCGGCCATCGCGGGCCACCTGCTGCAACTGCTGCAGCCCGAGTTCACGGTCGCCGTCAGCGAGGAAGAGCATGATGGGGCGGACGATGGGATGCCTCTCGGGGATAACCTCGGCGAAGTAGTTGTAGATGCCCTGGCCGAAGAGAATGTCCTTGTTCGTCGGCTCCAGTGCCCGGCTCTTCTTCAGCAGTGGCAGACAGCGCAGCCCGTCACGAGCAGCACGCACGAACTGGTGTCGATCGCCGCGCAGCCGGCCGCGAAAGCCGACGGCTCCACCCTTGAACAGAATGGCGTCGAAGTCGTCGGGATCCTGTGCCAGGCGGTTGTCGCAGACCTCGATACAGCGCTCCAGCAACCGGTAGAACGCCTCGTCGTGGGACCGATCCTCCAGGTCGATGAGTACTCGCCACCATCCGACCATGGCGAGGAAGAAGTGCCCCGCCGGGTTGGCCGGATCATCGGCGATGATGGCTTCGAAATAGCGGTCGGCTTCGACGAAGTGCAGCTGGTAGATGAGGTCGATGCCCTGCTGGATCCGCGGGTCGGTGCCGCCGCGCATGGTCAGACCTTCGGCACCGGCGGGTCCTGGTGGCAGCAGGCTGAGAAAGGCCACCAGAAGCGGCCATGCGAGGCGGATCATGGATGGGTACCTTGTGGAGTATGAAATTCGACCATGACATGATCGTACTCGGCGGCGGCTCCGGTGGCTACGCCGCAGCTCGCACCGCCCGTGACGCCGGCGCCGATGTCGCCATCGTCGACCCGGGCCCTTTGGGCGGATTGTGCATTCTGCGCGGCTGCATGCCGAGCAAAGCCATCCTGCGCTCTTCCGATATCATGTCCCTCATGCGCCGTGCCGGCGAATTCGGCCTGCGCACCGACGGCATAGGCGCTGACCTCGGTGCGATCATGGAACGCAAGGACCGGCTGATCCGCGAGTTCGCCGACTACCGCATCGAACAGTTGAGAGGGTTCACTCTCTACGAGGACTACGGCCGTTTCCTTTCCTCCCACCAGATCGACGTGGGCGGTCGCACGCTGTCGGCGCGCACCTTTGTCGTGGCCACCGGATCCGTCATCAGTCACGTGCCCATACCCGGTCTCGACGACGTGGGCTACATCACCAGCGACGAAGCCCTCGACCTGCGCCACCCTCCGGCCTCGATGCTCGTACTCGGCGCCGGTTCCGTCGCCTGTGAGCTGGCCCAGTTCTACGGTCGCATCGGCGTCGACGTAACCATCATCCAGCGCAGTCACCATATCCTGTCCGGCCTCGACGAAGATCTGGCCCGGCCGGTGGAGGCCCGGCTTCGGGAGGAGGGTTTCTCGCTGTTCACCGGAACTCAGTTGCACAGATTTGAACGCCGCGATAGCCTGAAGGTCGCCCACTTTTCACATGCAGGTGAAGAGAAAACTGCCGCTGCTGAGGCCGTGTTTCAAGCTCTCGGTCGACGGCCCAACACGACGAACCTCGGTCTCGACAGAGCGGGGGTCACCCTCGACCAACAGCGCATCTGTGTCGACGGCGAAATGCGCACCAGCCAGCCTCATATCTTCGCCGTGGGTGACGTCAACGGCGTTCACGAGATCGTCCATATCGCCGTTCTGCAGGGAGAGGCCGTCGGCTTCAATGCGACCCATCCCGACGAGCCACAACGGAATGTCGACGAACGCCTGACAGTAGAGGTGACCTTCACCGATCCCCAAGTGGCGACGGTGGGTCTCACCGAGCGACGTTGCCAGCAGCAGGACGTGCCCTATCTGGTGGCCAGCTATCCCTTCGACGATCACGGCAAGTCGATGTGCCTCGGCGAGACTCATGGCCTGGTGAAGATCCTGTGTCATCCACAGACGGGCGAGATTCTCGGCGCTGGTCTCTGCGGACCCGAGGTGGGCGAACTCGTGCACGAGCTGGCGGCCATCATGTACTTTCGAGGGTCCGTCCGTGATCTGGCCGCCATCCCCCACTACCACCCGACGCTGGCCGAGATCCTCACCTACCCCGCGGAGGAGCTCGCCGAAGCCGTGAACGATTAGTCTTCCCGCACTCACTCTTCCTCTTCGACGCCAACACCGATCAGTTCCACCCGTTGGCCCGGTTCAATCAGCCCCCCGCCGCGTAGTGCCACCACGCGTGAGACGTTGTCGCTAATCACATCCCGCACCTCGACAACGGGTGGATCGACGTGGGCGCTGCCGGATACGGTGAACCGGTAGCCCAGCCGCACGCCGTGAGTGTGTCCGAGATTGATGAAGACCTCGTCGCCGAACACGGACAGGATCTGTGGCTCCTCATCGAGGTCGGTCAATTCCCCTGGGCGCAGCAGTTGGTCCAGCTCGGTGGCCAGCTGCTGCAACGCCTGCACTGTCGCCTCCCCCAGAGCTGTGGCGCGAAACTCATCGCTGTCGAACCGCATGTGCTCGAGACGGTTGAACTGTTCATCCCCCTCGCGGGGCTTGCCGAGCAGGTCCAGGCCCAACCCTCTGTTCTGTGACTCCCTGGTGATCTGGACCGACCCGATCAGACCGAGGGGGGAGCCGCCGAACATCCGGGCACTCAGCTCGACGGTCCCGACATAAGACTTGTATCCGGCAACCAGAGGGTTGCCGACGTGCAGGCGCTCGAACTTGTAGGTGTGCAGAGCGCCGACGACGAGAAAGTCCGCCATCAGCATGTCGCTGAGTTCCTGCTGGTGGCTCTCAACCCAACGGTGATCGCGTCCCGCGACGGCCACCTCCACCGCCGCCGCCGGTACGACCCGGCAGATATCCCGTGCGGCCAGCAGGGGCTCCAGCATACGGGGAAGATCCCGGGGCAGGTCAAACACATCATCCCGAAACCCGGCATCCTCGTAGAACGGTGCCACCACAACCCAGGGCCGGTACGTGGCCTCGGCGCTGTCGCTGGCCGCAGTCTGGCGCGACTCGAGGTGTTCTGCCAGAACCGACGGGGCTGGTGCAGTGTACCTCTCGGCGGTCGGTGGTGTGAGTCGCCAGCCCATCGTCCCACAGGCCGTGAGTCCAACCACGAGGATGAGCCAGACAGGGAGCCGGGTGCGCACGGCCGCCGTCAATCGGCCAGAGCCACGAAGAGTGCACTCAGACCGGGCAAGTCGATCACGAGTGAATCCCCGGTCACAGCCATTGGTTCCTGCGTTACGGCGTCGGTAAACCGCCCGGCCCCCAGCTGTGCCGTGGCGAAGGCCGCCCTGCGGTTCGTCCCGCCGGTGTTCAGCAAGTAGAGCACGCGGTCCTCGCCGTACACCTTCATGTCCACCAGCAGGGCTTCCCCCGCTACGAGGCTCTGCCGCGATCCGTTCCACAGCGCCGGGTGTCGGGCACGGACCCGCATCAGGCTGGCTACGTACTCCCTCAGCTTTTCTGCGGCAGGCGGCAGGTTGGTGAAGCGACCGCTCGTGCGGGCCACGTGGTCATCACACTGGAACACCTCCCAGCACTTGTCCTCGACCCGGGCGGCGAATCCCGCTACCTCGTCGCCGGTCTCCTCCCCGTAATAGAAGGTGACGGGACCGGTGTAAGCCGCCAGGAAGGAATGTGCCGCCCGCAGGCGGGCCCAGTACTGGGCCGTGTCGGGACCGCCCAGTCCGGCGCGTTCGATGAGATCACCGAAGCGGAGCAGATCATGATTGGACAGCATCAGATTCGGCACGGCGTGAGGCGGGTAGGCGGCGTGGGTGGCGTACCCTGCGGCCAGGTGACTCGCCGGCAACCCGCCGCGGCCGCTCTCCTCCACGGCCAGGGTCTGTACGAGGCGGTAGCGCAAAGGAAAATCGAAAGCCGACAGCAGGGCCGGAGTACTGGCAGGTCCGTACGCGTCACGGGCGATCTCGGCTTCGCCGCGCCACACTTCGGCCACCATGTATCCGAGAGTTCCCCATTGGTTTCCCTCGAGGTCGCGCTGACGACAGTGTTGTTCGACAGCTTCCCGGATTCTGCGCCACATGGGGGGCGGCACCTGGTAGGCCTGATCGAGGCGCCAGCCGTCGATGTTCAGTTCGTCGATCCAGTGAAGAGCGACCTCGGTGTAGAAATCAAGGCTGCCCGGGTATTCCACAGGATTGGATGGCCCGGCCGGTACCCTGCCGGTGGGCGACGGTACCACGTCTCCCTTGTGATGACCGAAGACGCCGTCAAAGAAAACGTAGAGCCCGAGCGCGTGGGCCGCGTCGACCAGTCTCCGGGCATCCTCGAGGCTGCCGAACTCCGGATCGATGGAGAAGTAGTCGCGTGCAAAGTACCCTGTCGCATCGAGACGATCGTCCTCTTCAGCGTGGCGGTCACTGTCAAAAACGGGCGTCAGCCAGATGGCGTTGACACCGAGCTCGGCGATACGGGACAACTGTTGTGTGATGCCGCGCAGGTCGCCGAGATGGTGGCTCGGACCCCAGCCCGACCCGTAGCCGCGAGTGCTGTCGCCGTCGGCGTAGGCCTCCACCATGATCTGGTAGATGCGCAGTTGGTTGAAGCTGGTTCGACGATCCGAGTACTGCCACTGTCTCGTCGCGCAGGAGACACAGGCTACCGCCAGCAGTGCCGTGAGCAGGTTTCGTGTCAATCGTCAGCCTTTGACGGCGCCCGCCGTCAGACCGCTGATGAACTCGCGCTGCAGAAGAAAGAACAGCAGCATCACCGGCATCACCGCCAGCAGGGTGCCGGCCATCAGGGCGCCGTACTCCTGCGAGTACAGGCCTACCATCTGATTCAGCCCGATCGTCAAGGTGAATCGCTCCTGCGTCTGCAGGATGATCTGTGGCCACAGGAAGCTGTTCCACGAGGCCATGAAGGAGATCAGGCAGAAGGCGCCGATCATCGGCCTGGCCACCGGCAGCACTACGGTCCAGTAGAGGCGAAGTTCGCTGCACCCGTCGATGCGGGCCGCCTGCAGCAGGTCGTCGGGCAGCTCCAGCAGCGACTGCCGAAAAAGAAACATGCCGAAGACGCTGACGGCACTGGGGATGATCAGCCCCATGTAGGTATCGACGAGACCGAAACGGTAGATGAGCTCGTACATCGGCGCCATCAGCACCTGGGCGGGTATCGTCATCGTTGCCAGCATCAGCACCATGATCGGCTTCTTGCCGCGGAACTCGTACTTTGCCAGAGCGAAGCCTCCCATGGAAGCAAAGATGAGCTGCACCAGCACGGTGACGCCGGTGACGAACAAGCTGTTCATCAGAAAGCGCAGGAATGGGATTTCCGTAAAGAGCTGCCTGAAGTTGTAGCCCGACAGAGTCGGGGCGAAGAACAGGTAGCTGAACAGATCGTCCGGCCCCTTGAGGCTGGCCGCCAACAGCCAGACCATCGGCGTCAGCATCACCATCGCCGCCGCCACCAGCAGCGCGTAGACCACGGCCTTCGTGGCGCTCACGCGTCCGTCTTCCAACTGCCCGTCAGTCCCATCTGGACCAGGGAGATGACGAATACGCCAAGGGTGAGCATCCAGCCGATGGCCGAGGCAAAACCGAGATCGCCGAGGATCCAACCGTTCTGGTACAGGTACATCACAATGGTGAGTCCAGCGTTGTCGGGGCCTGCCGTACTCTCGAGCATGACGTAAGGCAACTCGAACAGCTGGAAAGAGCCGATCGTGCTCAGCACGATGACAAAAACTGCCACGGGTCGGATCCCCGGGACTGTGACGTGCAGAAACTTCTGCCACGGCGACGCACCGTCCACATCCGCAGCTTCGTACAGCTGCACGTCGATCGTCTGCAGCGCCGCCAGGAAGTAGATCATATTGAAGCCCACGTACATCCACAGCGATGTCAGCACGAGGGCGGGCATGACCAGCTCAGGTGAACCGAGCCACTTGGTGTCGATGGGAATCTCGAACAGGGCGTGCAGCACCCGATTCAGCAGACCGAACTTCGGGATGAAGATGACGGAGAACAGGACGGCGACAAAGACCTGACCCACAAGATTGGGTGAGAAGAATCCCAGGCGGAAGAAGTTGCGCCCGCGCAAACGGGCCTGGTTGAGCAGCATGGCGAGGCCGAGACTCAAGGGTAGCTGCAGAAATACCGAACAGCTGGCATAGATGACGGTGTTGTGGATGGCCGTATGGAAGTCGGGATCCTGCAGCAGGAACACGAAGTTGGCAAAGCCGACGAAAACCTGTGACTTGGGCCCGCTGGTGACGTAGAAGGCCAGGATCAGGCTGTTCACCAGGGGATAGAGCATGAAGATGAAGAAGACCAGCACGAAGGGCGCCACGAAGACATAGGGCGCATAGCGATGCTGCAACCTGAACACCGCAGACTTGAGTTCGCCAGCCCTCAAAATGGATTTCTCTCAACGTGCCGGCGCACTTCGTCAGCCGCCGCACCTAGACGGGTACGGGCGAAATCGCGCAGACCAGCGTCACCGTTCTCGCGATAGTAAGCGCCACAGGCTGCCACCACCTGTCCCATCTTCTCTACGGCTTTCTCGACGAAAGGACTGGTGTACCAGGGCGGCGTGTCGTCTGCCACGTCAGCGTAGAGTTTCCCCAGGGGCTGATTCGACCAATAGGGCCGCGGTTCGAGGAAGGCCGGCAGCAGCCAGGCGTCGCGCAGGGGCGGCAGGATATTGGTCTCGCGAAAACGTGCTGCCAGCTCCTCCGAGTCCAGGTACATGTGCTCGGCGACGGCCCAGGCCAGGTCCTTGTCCGCCGTCGCCTTGGTGATGCCCAGCATGGTGCCGCCGCGCACGCTCGTGCGCCGTCCGCCCGGTTCGAAAGCGGGCAAGGGCATCAGCGCCATCCTGCCTTCCATCCGAGGTACATCGATCTCGAGCAGCTTGGTGCGCCAGTCGGGGCACAGGAGCGTTACGAAGTAGCCCGTCTCGATGGCCTGGGTCAGGATCTTCGTCGAACCGAGGCTGGCACCGATCCGCGTCGGGCCAGCTGCCAGCGGCGTGAACCAGACCAGCGTCTCCAGAGCGATGTCGCTGTCCATCGTCAGATTGCCGTCGGCATCGAACAGCCCGCCTCCCCGTTGATAGAGGAAGACGTTGAACTCATCCGCCTTGGCATCGTTCAGCTCGATCATGTAGCGCTGGCCAGGCACGGTGAGGCGTCGGCCGACCTCTATGAAGTCATCCCACGTCTGCAGCTGCGTCGGATCGATACCCTCGGCCTCAAAGATGTCGCGCCGGTAGGCGAGCATGACGGGGTGCACGTCGTGGGGGATGCCGAAGATCCTGCCCCGGTTCCGGTACGGCGCCAGACGCGTCTCGACGATGCGCTCGCCAAATCCAGAGGACTCGAGGTAGGGGGTCAGGTCGATGAAGCCCACGTCGTCCACGGGGCCACGAAAGAAGCTGGCCGCCCGGTCGATACCCACTTCGACAAGGTCTGGTACATCCAGATCAGCCCAGAAGGCGGCGCGGAGGCGACGGGAGACGGCGTCGCCGTGTACCAGCTGGATCTCCAGACGAGTACCGGGGTGAGCCGCTTCGAAGGCCGGTGTACCCTCGACATATGCCAGGTAGTGATTCCGCGCGAAGGTCCACAGTCGGAGGGTGGAGTCCGGCGTTGCCACTGGATTGACCACCAGATAGACAGTGGCCAGCAGCGTTGTGATCAGGATGACCGTAGGAGCCTTGCCGAAGGGCAGGTACTCCGAGAGAGAGCGGTTCATGGGGGCAAATTACGAAACGGATACAGGGTACAACAGGATGATGCCGCCAGCAGGCGGCATCTATGCGGGTGGTTCGAGACCGTGATTCCGCATCTTCTGCAGCAGCGTCCAGCGACTGATACCCAGGTGCTCGGACATCCTGGTCTTGTTGCCGCCGAAGGTCGTCTGTGCGTCCTCGATCATCTCTCCTTCGAGCTCGCGCACCGCATCCGGCAGCGACCCGGAGCGGCGACGTCGGCGTGGACCCTTGTCGCTCACCTTCTCGGAGAGGGCCTCCAACTCGATGTCCTGTCCCGCCGAGGTCAGCACGAGGGCCCGCTCGGTCTCGTTCTCCAGCTCGCGCACGTTGCCGGGCCAGGTGTACTGGCTCAGGGCCTCCAAAGCTGCCGGTGCCAGCCGGGGGGCGGCACGGCCACTGCGCTCCGCGTGTTGCGTGAGAAAGTGCTGCGCCAGCAGCGGGATGTCTTCGCGGCGCTCCCGCACCGGTGGCAGTTCCACCGGGAATACACTGAGTCGGTAGTAGAGATCCTGACGAAACCGTCCGGCCGTGATCTCCTCCTGCAGGTCGCGATTTGTCGCGGCGATCACGCGGGCGTCGGTCTGCCTCGGCTCGCTCTCACCCACGCGCGTGATCTCTGCTTCCTGCAGCACGCGCAGCAGCTTTACCTGCATTCCGGGACTGGTTTCACCAATTTCATCGAGGAAGACGGTACCCCCCGACGCCGACTCGAACAGTCCCACACGGTCTTCGGTGGCGCCGGTGAAGGACCCTTTCCGGTGACCGAAGAGCTCGCTCTCCAGCAGGTTCTCCGCCAGGGCGCCACAGTTGACGGCGACGAAGCGTCCAACTGACCGGGGGCCATTGTAGTGGACACAACGGGCGATCGTCTCCTTGCCGGTGCCGGATTCACCTGTGAGCAGAATCGTCACATCGCTGGCGACGATCTTGTCGAGCACGGCGAACAGCCGCTGCATGGCAGCACTCCGGCCGATGACGTCATCGAACCGGTGCTGGGCGGCGATCTCCTCCTTGAGGCTGCAGCATTCCTGATCCATCCGCCGGATGCGCAGCATCGACTTCACCCGCGCCATCAGCTCCAGTGGCTCGAAGGGTTTGGTCACATACTCGTCAGCACCGGCCTCCAGGGCCTTGACCAGCGATTCGGTTTCGGTCTTGGCTGTCACCATGATCACCGGCACGAAGTCCCCATCCTGCATCTGTTTGATGCGTCCACAAGCCTCATAGCCGTCCATCCTCGGCATCATGATGTCGAGCAGCACGAGGTCAGGTGAATTCTCCCGGACGCTGTCGACGGCATCGACACCATTGCTCGCCTCCAGCACTTGATGTCCCTCAGCCTGCAGGAACATGCGCAGCGCCTTCACGTTCGTCGGATGATCGTCGACGACGAGGATGCGGGCCGGTTGTGTATCAGACGTGGGCATCGCTGTCTCTTGCGGTGTGGCCGGCGCCGAGGGGAATGGTGAATGAGAACGTCGCGCCCTTGCCAGACTCACTGTCCACCCAGATCCGGCCGCCGTGCATCTCGACGAAGTGTCTGGCGATGGCCAACCCCAGTCCCGTGCCCTCGGCAGCGCGGGTATCGGAAGCGTCTACCTGGTGGAAGCTCTCGAAGATACGCTCCTGCTCACCGATGGGTATGCCGATGCCGCTGTCGGCAACCCAGAACAGGACCTGTTCCGGATCATGGCGCCGGACACCTGCCCTGACCGTGCCTTCGTTGGTGAACTTGATGGAGTTGCGCAGCAGGTTCAACAGCACATGCTGGGTCAGACGGCGCTCGTCGGCCTGGATTGTCGGCACATCCTCTTCGACGTCAGCCACCAGCTCCAACCCCTTCTCGGTGGCTGCGTACTCCACTCCCCGCACGGCATTCTCCAGACAGACATCCGGGGCGCACTCACTCAGCTGGAGCCGCATGGCCCCCGCCTCCAGCTTCGACAAGTCCATGATGTCGTCTATCAATGCCAGCAGCTGACCTCCGTTGCTGCTGATCTCTTCCACCACGTCCCGCATCTCAGGCCCGATCTCACCGACTTTCTCCTGCTGAATCAGAGCCGAGAAGCTGACGATGGCGTTCAGTGGAGTACGGATCTCATGGGACATGTTCGCCAGGAACGCGCTCTGGGCGATGCTTGCCCGCATCACTTCCTCGTTGGCCGCCCGCAACATCTCGGCCTGCTCCCGCAACTCCTGGTTCGACTCGTCCAACCGGCCGGAGGTCTGCCGCAGCTCCTCGTTGCTCGCCGACAGTGCCTCGTTGGCGTCCTGCGATTCGATGGACAGCTCGCTCACCCGGGCCAGCTGCTGCTCGAGCGTTCGGTTCGTGCTGGCGATATTGCGGGCCAGATAGACCGACATCGACGCCAGCGGCAACAGCACCCAGTAGAGGAGGGAGACCGCAATGGTCTCCTGTTCCAGGAGGGTGGAGATGTTGAAGGCGAAGACGGAGAATCCTATGCCGATGATCCAGGCGCCTTCTCGCTGCCTGTTGATGGCCACAATGATGAGGCGCAGCGTCTCCACGAGCACGCCGTAGCCGAGCAGACCAAAGACGAAGGGCACCAGGCCACGGAAGGGAGAGAAGATCTCGTAGTTGAGGCTGATCACGAGCAGCGTGAGGAAGGCGGCCAGACAACCCACGAGCATGTTGAAGAAGCGCGGCACCCTGTCCAGGAACAGCGAATAGAGAAACCGCAGCCCCAGCAGACCGATGATATCCACGGCCACCGTGGGGAGATTGGCGATGATCAGCGGATCGACGCCCTGTTCGAACTCGAGCTGCAGGCCGGTGAAGATCGCCGCTGCCACAGCCCCGGTGAACAGGGCATAGTAGAGGTTGGGCCGGGAGGTGGGATCGAACAGGAACAGCAGGACGTGCAGCAGCGTCACCGCTGCCAGCACGCCGGTAAAGAGCATGCGGTAGCCCACCGACTGTCGCGCCTCCACGAGAGTGCGCTCGATCTGTGCCTCGAACACGTCTCCACTCACGCCGAGCAGATCCTGCATCGAGTCGTCGGGCGAAGCGATGACGAGATCACCGAGGCGGGAGGAGTGCAGATATTTCCCCTGTTGCCGCCCCCACGCCACCCAGGACCGTGAGCCGTCCGCGTCGCGCTCCCAGATGGCCACATCGAAGCCCAGTACCATCTCGGGTGTGAGCTGCAGATCACCCCCAGTGGCGCGGTCGATATCGATACGATACTCGAAGTCATAGCCGTCGTCGCGCCAGCTCACAGCGGACCTGAATTCACTCATGTCGCCGGGGCCATAGACACCGCGACGCTCCCCCCACTGCTGGTACTGGGTGGGCCCGACACTCTCGTACAGATGTCGGGCCTCCAGGTAGACCTCGCAGCCATCCTGCGTGTCCCAGCCTCCCTCTCTTGGATTCCCGCGGACGACAGAGTTGTCCTGGGCCGAGACCGATATGTAGAGGGCGTTTTCCGCCTGGCTGTAGGCGACACGAAAGGTGGCCTGCAGGTCGTCGGCGCCATCGAGGGGCTCGCCGTCATCGACGTGGGTAAGGGTGTTGCTGGGGATGTCCGGGGGCCAGTCACCGGGATCGCCATCGATGACGATAGCGGCGCCACCGTCGCCGTCGAGGGGATGGGCGAAGGCGACCTTGCCGTTATGGGCTTCAGCGGCGGAAACGAGAAAAACCAGAGCGACCAGGATTGCCACTCGGGCGGGGCCTCGATTGATCGGTGATCTCAACGGGCTCCTGGGTGGTGAAGAGGCAGCCTACAGCAGATCCAGCAGCGGCGTAGCGTGTTTGCTCAACAGGAAGGCACCCAGACCGAACCAGGCGACGAAGGCGGCGACGGGAACGAGGATGCCGGAGAGGATCTGCTGTGTCTGGTTGGCACGCGGCGTTATCATGGTTCGGTCTCCCTAGATGGTTTGCTTTTCACCTCTTGAATTGCAAGGGGCGTGCCACCTCGGACCCGATTCCAGAACAATGACATAACACGTGTATTTACAATATGTTCATACTGGTCCTATAAGCCTGTCGTAGAATCCGGAGAATCGGCCAGTTCGTTGTCACTTCTCTTGAAATGAGTCCCGGCCGGGGCGATAACTACCTCATAAATCGCATAATAACAAAGTGTTGTGATACTGCCAAGAGACTTATCAGCAGGAATCGACCAGTGACTTCTCAGTCAGCGTGACTGCAGCCACTCAAGCGCGGCGATGACCCGGTCCTCGTCTGTCGAGGCGGTGGCGGGCAGTGGATGCAGCTCCCATTCGATTGTGAGCTCCAGGCTCTCACCAATCGCCAGTGGCACGAGCGGGCTCAGCAGTTCCAGTTCGGTGTAGTCGGTGCTGGTATAGACCTCGGCACTCAAGCCGCCGTCGGGATAGGGCTGCGTCGCGTCCCGGCGGTAGAACTCGGCGACGACGACGTTGTCGACGATTCCGGCGAGCCAGCGGTCGCTGTCGACGCCCGCCTTCTGCGAGTCCTGCGGGTGCGGGGTGAACCGGCCGATGTCCCCGTCAACGACGAAGCTGACCGGGCTCGTGTCGTCCCAGAGGCGGTAGCGGTCGGCCAGCCCGCTGTGCGGATTGAGCGGCATCAGTGTCACCTGGGGTGGCCGGATCTGGGTCACGTTCCAGATCGTGTAGCGCAGCGGCTCCAGGTCGGCGTGCCGCGCTGCCTGCACCTTTTCCAGACGCTGGGAGATATGCAGACGCGTGCCAGATTCTGCCAGCCAGATGTCCCGGATGACACGGGCACCATTGGCAGGACTCAAGGGACTGGTGATCCGCACGCCCTGCACGAGCCTGTCGACTTGCTGGGGGCTGCCGTCGAACCAATGGTCGGGCGGCCAGCTGTGGTCGTTGATGGCCTCGAAGTCGTCCTGCTCGTTCGACCAGACCTTGTCGCCGCCGAAGTTCTGCCAGGCCAGTCCCTCTTCCTCTGCAGGTGGGGGTCCATCGGCGGGCAACACCTGTCCGAGGAGCTCCGGGTTGTTCCACAGGATGTTCTCGCCGTCGGCCAGTCCGTAGTGCATGATCCTGCCGATCTGCGGCACGACGACAACACGAGCGTCGCCGTTGGTGATCTCCCAGGCACCTTCCCAGCCCCGATATTCCGTCTGTTGCACTGTCACGTCGGCGTGAGTCGCTGACCCCAGGGACAGGACCAGACACACGCATGAGGTTGTGAGTCGATTCATCGGTTTCTCCTGGCAGGTCATTCGGTTGGTACGAAGTCAATTCCCGTGATCTGGCGCAGTGCCTGGCGGGCGGCCTCTCCATCGGGATCGCGGGAGCGGGCCATCAGGTCGATGAGGGCCTCCTTTGCTTCGGTGGCCCCCAGACGTCCAAGAGCCAGCGCCGCCTCCTCGCGTACGGCTCCGGTGCTGTCGTTCAGGGCCTCGATCAGGGCCGGCACGGCGGACGCACCGATGCGGGACAGCAATTGCACAACAAGGTAGCGCAAACCGGGATCCGGGTCGCCGGTCAGGTGCCGCAGATGCGGCTCGAGTCCGCCCGGAGCAAACTTGACGAGGGCCAGCAACCCCTGTTTGCGCACGTCGGGATGCCAGTCCTCCAGGGCGTGCTCGTACACCGACACATCGGCATGTCGTAGCGTCGCCAGGCCCTGTACTGCCGACAGCCGCACCGTGACTTCGGTCTCGGTCTTCACCGCCTCGATCAACGGTCCGATGGCGCGGTCATCCCCCAGCTTGCCGAGGGCCTCTGCCGCCGCCTGCCTCAGTGGGGATGCCGATGCCTCCTGCAGTTGAGTGATCAAGGGCACCACGGCCCGGGGATCGCCGATTTTGCCCAGCAGCTGGGTGGCGATGAATCTGCGGTTGCCGGAGCCGGAATCCACCACCGCGATCAGCGCCGGAGCCGCGGCTTTACCCTTGAGCAACAGCCGGTACGCCGCCGACTGTCGTACCCCCGGATCGGGCGAGTCAAGATCCGCCAGGTGCTCGTCGATAGAGCCACAGGCCAGAAGGCATGTCGCCAGAGCGGCCAACCGGCCGAAGATCGTGATGTCGGCGACGCGGGTCACGGCTGCCTCACCAGAAGCGTCTGGTCCGATGACGGCGTGCGGACGACAGTCGACCCGCCGCCGGGCCAGTGGACCCGCAGCGAATCGACCCCCTCGGAACCCAGACCGAAGTGGACACGGGGATCGTGACTGGCCAGGTAGCTGCCTCCGGAGGAACGCTCGCGCACCATGCGCCGGCCCGCCGACCACAGCTCCACACGGGTGCCGATGCCGTCGCGGTTGGCGGCCTCTCCGTGCAGCCGGATGGACAGCCAGTGGTTGTGGTTGCCGCCGTCGTTCCGCAGCAGGGATACGGGTCCGTTGTTGTTGGTCACCAGCAGATCGATGTCGCCATCATCGTCGTAGTCGGCGGAGGCGAGTCCCCGGCTGACACCCTGTTGCCTTGTGTCTTCGCCGGCCCGGGCGGAGATGTCGACGAAAAGTCCGGCATCGTTGCGCAGCAGTTGGTTGGCCATGGCATACGAGAGACTTCGCTCGATATCGCCGATGTTGTGCATCACGTGACCATTGGCGCAGTAGATGTCCACATCTCCGTCGTTGTCGAAATCGATGAAGCGGGTGCCGAAGCCCAGAGGCAACAACGACGCGCTGACGAGTCCGGCGCCAGCGGTCACGTCCTGAAAGAAGCCTTGCTCAAGGCCACGATAGAGGGTGTACGTCTCATAGGAGAAGTTGGTGACGAAGAGATCGGCGCGGCCATCACCGTCGAAGTCGGAAAAGTCCACACCCATGCCGGCTTCGACCTCGCCGCCGCCGTTGTGGCTGACACCGGCGATCAGGGCTGACTCGCGATAGCTGCCCCCCTCGTTGATGTACAGGTGGTTCGGCGTCTCGTCATTGGCGACATAGATCTCCAGATCGCCATCGCTGTCGATATCGGCTGTGGCCACACCCAGACCCTTGCCGAGAGGCGGCGGGGAGCCGAGCGCCAGATCCGCCACCTCGGCGAAACGCCCTTCGCCGTCGTTGTGATACAACCGGTCGACGACGGCGTCGTACCGGCCGGGGTCGCAGTAGACGAGGTGACCGCGATCGAAACAGTCCTCGTGGTCTGACAGGTGCCAGTCGATGTAGTTGGTCACGTAAAGATCGAGTTGGCCGTCATTGTCGTAGTCGAGCCAGGCGGCGCTGGTTCCCCAGAGCGAATCGCCGACGCCCGCGGCGCTTGTGGCCTCGTGGAACACGCCGGACTCGTTCCGGAACAGCCGGTTGACCCCGAAGTTGGTGACGTACAGATCGCTGTCACCATCGTTGTCATAGTCGGCGACGGCCAGACCCATGCCGTAACTCGTGTCGCCGATACCGGTGATGGTGGTGACATCCTCGAAGTGACCGGAACTGTTGCGGAAAAGCTTGTTCACGGGAGCAGGCCCGGGCGGCGTCCCCGGCAGAGGGGAGCCATTGATCAGATAGATGTCGAGATCCCCGTCGCTGTCGTGGTCGATAAATCCGCCTCCTGAGCCAACGGTTTCGACGTAGAACAGAGTACCACTGCCGCCGTGGGTGTGGGTGAAGTCCAGGCCCTGCTGCCGGGCGACCTCGGTGTAGACCACGGTGGTCGTGGTCTCAGGCTGGGCACCCGAGGGAGCCGCCGCCGTCAGCCACAGGATGAGGGCGGTCATCCACGTCGTCCGGCGGCCTCGTATCACGGGACGTCGCCTTCCACCAACTCCACCACCGATCCGGCCGCCAGATTGGTACGCAGATCGATCGTGCCGGCCGGCCAGCGCACCTCGAGGGTATCGACCGCCGTCGCCCCTCCGAGGCCGAGCTCGATCTGCAGGCTGTTGCTCGAGCCGAAGCCACCGCCGCTGGCAACCACGGCGTATCGCGCCCTGCCTTCGACAACCGCGCGCACTCGGGCACCGATGCCATCCCGGTTGCTGTCGACACCTCGCAGTCTCACGGTCAACCAGTTTATCCCCTCAGCATCGTTGCGCAGCAACCGGTTCGGACCGATGTCACCGGGATAGGCCCCACCTACCGGAACATAGATCTCCTGACTGCCGTTGCCGTCAATGTCAGCGAAGGTGACGCCGTGACCCCTGGCCAGCTGCATCCAGTCGATGGTCGGCGCCACATCGGCGAAGCGCCCATCACCGAGATTGAGCAGCAGGGCATCCGGTTCCAGCCGGGTTATTTCCACACCGCCGTTGGCCAGGTAGATATCGACGTATCCATCCCCGTTGATGTCACCGAAGTTGGCGCCGGACGTTCCCCAGGATTGACCGAGGCCGGCTTGATAGGTCCTGTCCTCGAAGCTGCCATCGCCGCGATTCCAGTACAGGGCGGGCCGATTCCGATCCCGTTGCGTTCTGCCATGCAGGCGACTGACGACGGCTGTCGTCAGATCGCTCATCTCGCTGCAGAACAGATCCAGCCGACCGTCGTTGTCGTAGTCGAGAAAGAACGTGAAGTGGGCACCCAGAGGCGTCTGCGTGTGTGTTTCGCTGGTGACGTCGGTGAACTGTACAGCCTTGTGGTTTGAGTCGTTTCGATAGAAAGCGTTCAGCGTGTTAGCATTGGCCAGGTACAGATCGAGATCGCCATCGTTGTCATAATCACCCAGCGTGCTGCCCACGGTACGGCCTGGCACGATACCGGAGGCCTTCGTCTCGTCGAGGAAGCCCCCCTGACCATCGGCCAGATACACGCGATTCGCCGAGCCGTCACCGTCGACGCCATTGGCGACGATCAGGTCGAGATGACCGTCGTTGTCGAGGTCACCCCAGACGGCACTCAGGCTGGAGCCGTCACCGGCCACGCCGGCCTGCTCGGCAACATCCTCGAAGCGCAGCCAGCCCGAGCTGTCGGCGCCGTCGTTGCGCAGCAACACGTTCGGCGCCGACCCGTACCAGCCATCCCTGGTGATGAACAGATCGCCGTCACCATCGTTGTCGTAGTCGGCCGTCAGGGCGCCGATGCCGGACAGGCCGGACAGACCCAGTTCCGGTGCGCGATCCGTGAACCTCTGTCCCGCAGGTCCCGATGAGTTCTCGTAGAAGGCTGTACCGCCGAACCGCCCGAGAGCGAACAGGTCGAGATCACCATCCCCCTCGGCGTCCAGCCAGGCGCTGCCGTATCCGGCATCGACGGCGCCGACGCCGTAGCTGGCAGCTACCTCGCGCAGAGCCAGCGAGCGGGTGGAGACGGGAGGTCCACCCACGGGATGTATCCACAGGGAGGAGTCGACGGCGGCGGGATAGGCTCCCAGCTGTTGAGCCGCCAGCCACAGGTTCCATTTCGCCAGCTGACTTCTGGGATTCACCTCCGCCATCCGTGTGAAGACCCTGACTGACTCTGCGTATTCTGCCAGTCGGTAGTGGAGGTGCCCGAGCTGATAGCTGGTGGCGTAGTGGTCGGGCCGCTGGCGCAGCAGTTCAGCGAAGAGGCCCCGCGCCCCCGGCCAGTCGCCGAGATACATGGCGACCTGGCCGCGTAGAAACATGGCCTGATGGTCGTCCGCATCGAGTGTCAGAGCGCGATCCAGAGCCTGTGCGGCGGCGTCCAGGTCCATCTGCCGACCCGGGACCACCAGCTGTTGCGCCAGCCCGGTGTACGCCGCCTGGGTTTTCGGTTCCAGGTCGATCACCTGCCGCAGAGACTCGATCGCACCGGAGCGATCACCCATGGCCGAGCGCACCTGGGCGTATTCGAAGAACGCCTCGATCCGGCGCGGGTACATGGCCATGGTCCCGACGAGCAGGGCCTCGGCTGAGGTGAAGCGGCGGAACTGGTGATGCACGCGGCTGAGGGCGATGCGGGTAGCGTAGTGCGTGCTGTCCAGACTCAGGGCCTGGTTGAGATCTCGCTCAGCTGCCTGCATGCGACGGCCGCGCAGGTGGACCTGTGATGCCTGGTACAGACTGTCCGCCCGTGCCGCGGGGGACTCGGCCCGGAGCCCGGCCGGGAGCAGGAAGAGGAGGGTGAGAAGGATCAGCATGGGAAGGGACGCAGAAGCCCCCGCCGAATCAGGATTCGGCGGGGGCTTGAATGCTACAGCGTTGGTCGGGCAGAGGCTCAGCTAGCGAGCCACGCCGGCCTTGATCTGACCCCACGTCGAAGCTTCGACGGCGGTCGGAGGTGCTCCGAGACCGAAGACACGCGGATCGTAGATCGTGTGGTGCTTCTGCCACGACGCCGGTGTATTCCAGGCGTTGTTGGCGCTCTCGTCTGAGGCCCAGAAGAGCTGGCCCTGACGACCACCGGAGGGATCGTCGCCGTCATTGAGCACGTACGTGACGGGATTGATCATACCGATCTGCGGCGTAAAGACACCCACCAGCGAGGGATCGAACTGCATACCCACGTGCGGCAGACCGGCCTCGATGGCCCAGTCGCCGTCGCCCAGGTCGACGGTCAGCACTTCGAGACCGGCATCTCCGAGGGGACGATTGGGAACACCTGCCTCATCGGCGGCGCTGCCATCGTAGGAGTGACTGCGCTGCGAGTTGTCGAAGGCGTTGGCGGCGATCACCAGCTGCCAATCCGGCTCGGCCAGATGTGGATCACTCTCGTTGCCGAACTGGCTGGCCGGGTGACGCAGGTCGCTCGGACGCATGTCGTAGTAGCCGATGTACATCTCGACGGCGTCGCCCTGCCAGACATCACCAGAACCGGTCTCGTTGACGTTGATCAGCGCGTCATCGGTGACGGACGTGGCGAAGTAGACGTTGTCCTCGTCGACACCCATGGCCATGCGACCGGAGAAGTCGTCGGCGTTGTCGATCTCGCCGCCGAAGAAGTTGTCCGGGTTCTCAGGACTGACCTCGACGAAATCGAAGGCCCACTCACTGAGGGACCCATCGATGAACGGAGCATCGAGGAACCAGTAGAAGGGCTGTGACCATTCACGCGAACCCGAGGTGCCGGAGGTCGTGGCGTTGACACCGGCCTCGACGGCGCTGGAGCCGCCGGCGGTGACGGCGTAGAACAGGTCCACGTCACCGACCTGGTCGGCGAAGGGGGTCTGGATGGGATACTCGTAGGCCTGCTGGCCGACGGGAACCCCGGTGCCGATGCGATAGACGTTGGCGGCGCCCACATCTGTGATCGCGGCCTCCGACACGTACACATCGTAACTGCCGGCAGAACCGTCCGTCCACAGGACCGTGTGCACGTAGTTCACGTCGGCCACGACCTGGCCTTCGGCCATGGGACGTTCGACGTTGCCGGTGTTCTCTACGGCGATCTCGCTCTGCGCGAAGACCACCGCAGGGGTGAGGGCGAGCATGGCCGCCCCGAGCAGTTTGTTCCTCATGAGTTTCCTCCTCTAGGGGAATAGAAGCTGAAAATACGGCCGTGTGGATGATTGTCAAGCAATCGTCTGAACCTATCTCTGCGCCGTCGCTGGCAGCACCCAGGTGCGCTGGCGGGCGGCTCGTTCTTCTTCGCCCTCCAGCCGGCGCTTGTCGATGCGGCGGTCGAAGCGGAATGTGAGATCCGTCGTCTTACTGGGGTTGTTTGACTCGTCAAACTGCAGGGCGAGGTCGGTGACGAGCAGCTCGATGGTCGTCACGTCCGGATGGAGCGACTCGAAGACGATGAAGCCGCTGTAGTCGTCTCCCTTGAACACCTGCTGGTCGCCCCGGTAGAGCTCCTCTCGGATAATTCCCATCCGTTGATCAAATCGATACTGCTCGTTGCCTCCGGGACCGCGGGTCAGCGTGTAGTAATCCTCCAGGCTGTTTTCCGAGTCTTCCCGATTGATGCCGAAAAACTGCAGGTACTCGCCCTGTCCCGTACGCAGCACGACGCCGTTGGGCGGCAACTCGACTTTTGGCAGCACGGGATTGAAGACCTCCACCTCGAACACGGTGAACCGGCTGGGGGTATAGCCCAGTGACGGATCCCGCCAGTTGCCGTAGGTGAAGGGATTGGCCGAGAAGCGATCCTGATACGACACATCCGAGTAGCGTTCGTTCAGTTCGTTGTCGGACAGGTTGCGCACCGTGATGCGCAGGCCCTCCTCGTCGAAGGTGATCGAACCGTCGGCGTTGACCGCGTAGGCGGCATCACCGTCGGCGTTGGGGACGAGCAGCGATGTGTACTCGTAGACGGGGGGCAGGAATCCCTGCAAGGTGCCGCCGATGCATCCCATCAGCAGGATGGCTGGCATCAGGAGCGCCGCCCAAACACGTGACCTCATGCGATATCTCTCCGTTCTGTCCTACTGGGCCGCCGCAAGGATCTGCTCGCCGACGAAGATCTGGAAGAAGCTGCGGACGAAGCCGCCCGACTCCAGGCTCTTGTCGTCAAATTCCTTGCGGGTGTACTGGATGCCGGTTACGAGGAAGATGTTGAAGCCGCCGCTGACGCCTTTCATCTTCAGCTGCGCCAGGTACGTCTCGGACTTGAAGTCGCGAATCTCGTTGTCGCGATCGACGAACCTTTCCTTGAAGAAGGGAAAGCCCTCGATACCCAGTTCGAGATTCGTCAGGCTCGTCAGGTGGAAGCCCCCCATCAGGATGGGCACCAGCTCGGTTACATCGCGACCACTGGGCAGGCCGCCCGGTCCGGTTCCCAGTTGTTCGTCCTGCCGCAGATAGACGTGTTTCAGCCGCGGTTGCAGGCTGATTCCTTGCCACTGCCACGTGTAGTCGATCTTGTTGACCAGGGCCCACGTGCTGAGGGTTTCGCTCTCCTGGGACAATCCGGCACCGAAGGTGGCGGCGTTCTTGCTGTTGATCTCGTAGCGCAGATTGTTGTGCAGGTTCAGGCCGCGCAGGGGTTGTAAGTGCGTGCCCACGTATCCCCGGTTCAGGTTGCTGTCCCGCATGTGCAGACGATCCTCGACGAAGATCGACGAATAGAGTCCGTCCACGTCGGCAATGTTCTGGTCGAGGATGTAGGTGTAGGTGTGGTTGGGGATGTCATCTTCGACCCGTTTGAACTCGTGCTCCCACTGCAGCCGGGCCCGGCCCGGATACACGCGGCGGTAGTGGGCGGCGACGTAATCGGCGTCACTGCTCGCCGAGCCGGCGATCTGCGCCACCCGCATGCGCCCCAGGCGCAGGCCGAGGCCGCGTACCGGTAGATCCAGGTCGACGAAGATGTGGTTGCCGCGTTCGTCCTTGTAATAGGGATAGTCGGGCAGTGAATCGTCCTCGAAGTAATCGAGCACACCGTTGTGGTTGTAGTCGTCGCCCCAATAAAACGTCTGCTCTTCCTGCTCGTATTTGAAGAAGGGCTCGGCAAAGTCGGGGATGCTGTTGCGGTTCCGGTTGTAGTCGGGGGTTCCGTCCTGATCCAGGTCCCATCCCGGGTAGACACCTGATTCGTTCGGCTGCGTCCGGATGCGGAAGGGCGCGTCGTTCTGACCCTGATCGAGGAACTGGTCGTCGTCGTCGTTGTCGTCGACCAGGCCCCAGGACATGCTGCGTTTTTCGTTGCCCGTGCTGTACACGTTCGGCTGGATCTCGTTGAAGTAGAAGTCGTACGAATTGCCGTCGAAGTTGCGATCGATGACGTCGGCGTTGCCGAAGGCGACATGCTCTCCCTGCCGGAAGTTCCGGTCATCCAGAGCGTAACTCTGATACCGGGGGCTGATGCTGAAGAACTCGCCGCCGAGAACGTGGCTCCGCCACCCCTGTGTGCCACGGGCAAAGAAGGCGTTGCCAGCGTAGCGGCTGCGTGTCCCGATCTGTTCCTCGGGGAACTGCAGATAGGCCAGAGAGCGGGCAAACTCCCAGTCGATGATGGCCGTACCCAGGGACAGCTTGCCATTGAGGCCCATCACGTTCAGGGCCGTAGCCAGACCGTGGTCGAAGGACACGCCACGGGCCGCGCCGGAGCCGTCCCCCTCCGCCCGCTGGCGGATCAACAGCGGCGAGCGCCGGATCCGCTCCGTGACCGAGACGAGATCCGTCGCCCGGTGCACCTGCCGCATACCCAGCTGGTAATCGTCGCCGACGATGGAGGTCGTGTTCACGCCGACGGCGGAGTTGGGTACGGAAACCACCTGTTCCAGGTATTCACTTCCCGTGACCACCCAGTGACCGTCCTGCCGTCCCACACCATCGGTGACGAAGACCACCGGCTGGATGCCATCGACGACCCGATTGACCCTGGCATCGTTGCGCAGTGTCATTCGCGCGGAGCCGCCGTAGACGCTGGCGCCGCTGGTGATACCGCGGCTGTCGTCGCTGACGCGGACGACGACGGAGTCGGGATTCATCTGCCTGGGAATCGTACCGCGCCAGTAGTTGCCGTCCTCCTGCAGACTGTCAAAGCGGTGATGGTTGACCAGGGTTGCACCGAAGTCGATGGCCCCCTGGAGAAAACGGCCATGCCAGTGACCGCCCGTCAACAGGGTGCCCTGATCGCGGACCACATCGCCGATGTCAACGAGTCGGATCCGCAGCCGCGGATCGGAGGACCTCGTGCTCAGGATCGTCAGTTCGTGATTCTGCCCGATGATGGCGTCGGCGCGGATCCCGTTGAAGCGCGCCTTGTCAAAGGTCAGTGACGTGAAGGTCGAGCGGATCGAGCTGCCCATCATGAAGCGAAGGGCGCCGGCGCTGAACTCCTCCTTGGCGACGATGATGCCGTTGTGGCGACCCTGCAGATTGCCTGAGCGATTCCACGAGCTGCTGTAATTAGGCGCCCTCGTGCGATCTTCCGTCCAGCTGAACATGGTTGCCGAACCGGCCAGCCATGGCTCGCCGAGTTGGTCGTATGTTGCCAGCCAGTCGAAACCGGATCCCCGTTCCCGGTACCGGGTCCAGCCCATGTTGTTGTAGTCGAGACCCGTATTCGGCCGCAACAGGAAGCGGCTGCGCGGCGTCCAGCCCTGTTCGAACGTACTCAGCTGAGCGGGCTCTTCGTAGAGTCCGTAGCGGTACTGCGCCTGTCCGGGCAGAGGCACGAACTGCGCCAGAGCCAGAGTCAGCCATCCCGTCCGCAGCAGGGCGAACCGTATGTCTTTCAGCCCTTTCACTAGCGGACGATCTCCATAACACGATTGGTGATGGAGCCTTCCTGCGTCAGGGCGAAGACGATGGTGTTGACCCCGAACTGCAGGTGGCGCGTGTTGTCGGAATACAGACTCTTGTCGTTGCGGTAGCCGAGATTCTCCCAGGCCGTGCCGATGTTCTGATACGTGATGATACAGGCGAGCCGCTCGTCGATCTCGAGACCCATCAGGTAGTCGACGTTGTTGCGCCCTTCACCGGAGTTGTCACCGCCGATTCCGGGTCCGCCGAGCAGGGCTCGGGGTGGGCCGTCAAAGTCGAAGAAGGTGTGGAAGATGGGGTGATCGTTCGGTAGCCTCCTGAACTTGGCGCGCCGGCCGACGGTGGCCAGGGCATCCCGCACCATGAGTCGGATGAAGCTGTCTTCATTGCCACCCACTGTCTGGCCCGCGTCGGCCAGCAGGAAGCCGCCGTTCTCGAGGTATTTCCCGAGATTGGACAACTCACCCTCCGTCAGCGTGAAGCGAACGGCGGGGATGAAGACCCAGGGCGTCTCCAGCAGATCCTTCGAACTGAGAGGCATACGCGAGGAGAAGTCGGCCTGGATGTCGGTGAACTCGTTCATCGAGTCCACCAGGTTCTGCACCGCGTGCGGGTTCTGCAGCATGCTCGTGCCGCTGTCACCGGAGCGGACGAAGCCGACGATGTTCGCTTCCACCATGCGCGCCGAGTAGGCCTGGGCGATGTGGAAGTAGCCGGTGATGTTGCGCTTGTCGTTCGGGTCCTGGATGACCATGGCCTGGAACTTGCCCGTGTCGAGAAAATCCAGATCCAGCAACTGCTCACGCATGTCGATCTTGTTGTCCGGCTCCTTGGAGGTCGTCACACCGATGTCGGTCGAGCGGGCGCCGAGATCGATGGATACCAGGTCGGAACCGGTGTCGAGCGTGACCTGCGGGGCCGCCATGGAACGCAACGAGATACCCCCCACCGCCGTGTTTGTCAGTCTCGTCTGACGCGCCTGCAGCTTGACCTGCTGCCGAACCATCTTGCGCTGGCGGGGCTTCGGCTTCTTGCGCATCTCCATCGGCTTGGTCAGCCGCGGCTGGCGCTGGACGAAGCGTGTCGTCAAGGGTCGCTGCGCCTCCTCGTCCCCGGAGTCGATCTCCTGGAGCATGAAGGCCAGATGTCCGATGAGGGCCAGGGCGAAACAGGCCCCGGTGATCTTCAGCCCCTTGTTGAGAAGCCGACCCAGATCAACGTCTGCGGCGGGACCCCTGAATCGGTTGCTTACGGCCATGACGGACTCCTCACGGTGACCGGTGCGGGCTGCACTGGGTCGCGCACCATGTCAACTGTCCTTCTCGGTCTGCTCGACGGCGAGAGAGATCGTCTCGATACCGATGTTCTTGGCGATCTCCATGATGTCGAGGGTATGCACATGCTGTGACTTCTGGTCAGCTTTGATGATCAGAGTGACGGCCCGGGTGCGGTTCTTCTCCTGCATCAGGATGCTGGCCAGCGACGGCTTGGTGACGACCTTGCCGTTGAGCTCCATCTTGCCATCCTCACCGACGGCCAGAAACAGCTTTGTCTCTCTGATCTTCTGCCAGTTGCTCGCTTCGGGCAGCTCGATCTTCAAGCCGGCGGCGGAGGTGAAGACCGTGGTCACCATGAAGAAGATCAAGAGCAGAAAGACGCAGTCGATCAACGGCGTCAGGTTCAGCTCCACTTCGTCTTTGTCTTCGAAACCCTCGGCCATACCTACCTCGCGCAGCGGATTCCTGTGTGATTGGTACGTGTCGACTCGGCGAGAAACCCACGGGCGGAGCCGCGCACGCTCAGGGCGCCATCCGCCCAGCTGCCGCCACGAATCACGCGTTGCGCCTCATCGTCACCACTCGGGGCTGCGGCCTGAGGGTTGGGCACCACGACACTGGCCAGGTTCACCGCAGGGAAGGCCGAGTTGCTCTGCTTGGCCCCCTCCACGTCGCGAATGATCGTCGTGATGTTGCGGTCGACCTCGCGACCGAGATTCGTCATGAGACGCTCATCGAAGGCGTCCGCCGTCCACTCCCACACATTGCCGGCCATATCGTGAGCCCCGAAACGGCTCGTCCCGGACGGGTAGCTGCCCACCGCCACGGTATGCCGCACATTGCCGGAGATCTCGCCACCGAAGTTGAGTTGCGCGGCATCGGGCGCCTCGGTTCCCCATGGATAGTTGGCTGCGGCTGACTCGGCCACTACGTCCGCCAGCAAGGCCAGAACCTCGGCCTCAAAGACATCGCCCGCGCCTGAGTCACGCAACTCCGTCCTGTTGCCAGCCGCGTCAAAGGCACTGCGGTAGCTGTTGACAATGGTGGTCAGACGCTGGTCAGACGCTGAGACATCGACACCACGGGCGGCGTACTCCCATTCGAATTCTGTGGGCAGGCGTTTGCCCTGGGCGGCGCAGTAGTCGGCTGCGTCCTGCCAGGCGACGCCCACCACGGGCTGCAGGTCATCGCTGAAGCCGGCCAGATCATCGAAGTCATGAACTCGTCCATCCGTCGCCAGAAACTGTCGGTACTCGCCGTTGGTCACTTCGTAGCGGTCGATCTCGAAGGCATCGATGGAAAGCAGGAGACCGGGCGCCTCGAGGGCCAGGCGAACATCCTCGGAAGCGCGGTCAATATCGATGCCGATGGCGGTGACGGCTGCCGGGATGCTGATCATAGCGCCCAGATCGGCGACAGGTGCATCGGAGGCACTTACGGTGACCACTGTCAGACTTGACACCCAGTTGTTGCCATTCGAATCCCCCACCCAGAGGAGGAATGGGAAAACCCCCACCTCACTCGCGGTGAACGTCGTGGAAACCTGCCCGGTGGAGTTCAGAGCGATTCGCGAGGAGATACTCTCCCACTCGTAACTCGCACTCCCGCCGCTCACCGTGGAGCCGCTGCCATCCAGCGTCACCGTTGCGCCGACCAGGACGGACTGGTCCGGCCCTGCATCGGGACGCAGGCCGCTGGCCACGTTGGCAGAGATCGAATCATCCGTGCCGCAGGAGACCAGACCGGCGGCGATGAGCGCAGCCGTGGCGTATGTGAGCAGGCGTCCTGTCATTGTTCTCGGGCGAAGGCAATGCCCTCGAGGCCCTGGGCCCGGGCGATGTCGACCACCATGGCTACCGTGTTGTGTACGGTTGTGGGGTGGGCCTGGAGGATCATGTTCTCTGTTTCGAGCTGCTCTTTCAGTCGTTTCAGCTCTTCCGGCAGATCGTCGAGCGCCACGGCCTCGCCATTGAGCTCCATCAGCCCATCCTCTTCGATGATGAGGTTGATGTCCTTGCCCGGTTTGCTCTCCGCCGTCGAGTCCTTCGGCATGTCGACATTGAGCCCCTTCGAAGTGATGAACACCGTCGTCACCATGAAGAAGATCAGCAGCATGAAGACACAGTCCACCAACGGCGTCAGATCCACATCCTCGTCCTTCAGGAGGGTGCGGGACTCCTCCAACTCTCGTTTCAGGCGTTTGCTCTTCGGCATGGCTCGATCAGGAGGCGGAGTGGGTCTTGATCAGCGTGTTGCCGAAGGCGTGAAAATAGAGTTCGGCCCGTTCCACAATCGCCTCTGCCCGTGTCGCCAGGTAGCGATAGAAGATCAGCGACGGGATGGCGATGATGAGGCCCCCGGCGGTCGTCAGCAGGGCGACGGAGATACCCGAAGCCACAACCTGTGGATCCCCGGTGCCGGCGCGGGCGATCGACTCGAAGGCGGTGATCATGCCCAGAATCGTGCCCAGCAGTCCCAACAGGGGCGCCACGGTGGCAATGGTCGAAAGGACCAGCAGAAACCGGCCCAGGTACTTGCGTGAGCTGGCCGTCGTCGTCATCACCAGCTCATCGCGCATGTCATCGGCGTCGCGTTCCTCCAGGACCAGCACATCAAACCGCTTCATCAGTGCGAGGAAGACGTAGTTGACGAAGCCGCGGCCCTGGGCGCAGTGTTCGGCCGCCGCTTTCTCGCCGCTCTGCTTGACGATCTGCTCGACCTCGTTGAGGGCACGCTCGATCTCGTCCTCACCGGGTGCACGGTGGAGGACGATCAGACGCTCCATCAGGACGGTGAGGGCCACCACCGACATCACGACAAGGACCCACATTACCTCGCCGCCGCTTTGAATGATCTCGCTCATGTTCACCGCTCTCCTTGAAGTGTCGGAGCCGCGCGGTGTCGCGGCGCCGATTGCGGACTACAGTCTGTTGGTGACGATCCAATTCAGGTGCTCCTGGGCAAAGACCACCGCAGCAGCACTTTCCGAGACACCTTCATAATCGGACACGAGGACACCGTAGACACGGGAGGCGTCCTTCCACTGCCGCAGGTTTTCGTAGCTCATGCCCAGATTGGCCAGGGCACCGGCTCGGGTTTCCGTCTTCTCAAAGCCCTGTACCACGTCCTCCAGAGCGACGGCGGCACGGGCGTAATCTTCGGCGTCGAACAGGGCCATGGCTTCTTCATACCTGAGGTAGGCCTTGATCTCAGCCAGCTCTGTCATGAGCGCCTCGGCTTCCGGCACCAGCTCTGACTCCGGGTACCTTTCGATCACGCTCCCGTAT
Source organism: Candidatus Latescibacterota bacterium (assembly GCA_036011085.1). Taxonomy (GTDB): domain Bacteria; phylum Latescibacterota; class UBA2968; order UBA8231; family UBA8231; genus UBA8231. The sequence continues at coordinate 72,331 of DASCMS010000065.1, read as the reverse complement.
GCCGTCTCCGCCTGCTCGTAATCCTTGTTATTGAAGTAGTGATCACCCAGGGTGAACTGCACGCTGGCCGCCAGCGGACTCTCAGGGTAATCGCGCAGCAGTTCCTGGAACTGCAGAATGGCCGCCTCGGGGCGCTCACCCTCGAAATGACACCAGCCCAGGTTGTAGCTGGAATTGTCCACGAATTCGGAGGCCGAGTAGTCGGCCAGCACGGAGGTGTAGGCCACGGCAGCGTCGTCGAAGCGCCCCAGGTTGAACAGGTTCTCGCCTCTCTGAAACAGGGCCTCAGCTGCGACCTCGCTGTCAGGCCAGCGGGCCGCCAGGCGGCCGAACCAGTCAGCGGCCTCGCTGAAGTTGGTTTCCTGCAGATTGGCGTAGGCGAGGAAGTAGTGCGCGTTTTCGAGGTTTGAGTTGGCGTTGAATTCCTCCACGAACGACTCCAGCAGGCCGATGACTTCCTCGTTCTGCCCGAGGGAGAAGGTTGCCACAGCACGACCAAAGAGAAGATCTGCCCGCAGGGCGCCTCGAGGGAACTGACGCAGTGCCCGGGCAAATGTGTCCCGCGCCTCCTGGGGACGGTCGGTGCGCGTGTACACGTCACCGATGACGAAGTAGGCGCGCTCTTTCAGCAGGTAGCCGCGCTCGCCGGCAGAGTCTTCGAACTCGGCCGTGAGCAGCGATTGGCAGGTCTCGATGGTCTCTTCGTACTTGCCCAGGCTGTAGTGCAGTTCGGCCAGCAGGAGGGTGAACTCTGCCCGTTCTCTCGGGCTCTGGCTGGCGGCGATAATTTCCCGGTAGTCCTCGATGGCCTCCTCCCGGCGGCCCATCTGCATGTAGCACTGCCCCAGTAGTCGGTGCGCCTGATCCTTGAGGTTGGCCGCCGGCGACAGAGCCAGCAGGCGTTCTAGATCGACAACGGCCGACTCGAGATCCTTGCGGGAGTAGTTGGCGGTGCCCCGCCCCAGCAACGCCCCCTGGGTGATGGCACCGGGGGTCTCGGCATCACTGATCTCGATGGTCGTCGAAAAGGCCTCGACCGATTCGTCCAGCCGGCCCTGCTCGAAATACACGCGTCCGAGGATGTACGTCAGCGCCGCAGGCAGCTCTTGCTGACCGTGTGCGAGACGGGCTCGTTCCAGATAGGTCTCGGCCCTCTCCAGATCACCGAGGCGCAACAGGTAGTCGCCTCCGGCCAGACCCGCTTTGCGCCAGATGTCAGCTTCCGGTGGAATTCGATCGAAGGCGGCAACGGCGAGGTCCGAGTGCTCAGCGTCACGATGCACGACGGCCAGCTCGAACAGAGCGCGCGGTACATCCCTGGACTCCGGGAAGCGTCGCACGAACTCCTCGTACGTGCTCACCGACGACCCGTACTCCTTCTGCAGGTAGAGCGATCGGCCCGACTGCAGCAATGCTCTGGAAACGAGATCCTGGCGCTGGGCGAACTCGGTGGTCACGCGGCCGAACAGTGCCAGCGCCTGTTGCAGATCGTCATTGCCGCCGCGACGCTGTGCCGCCAGCCCGGCACCGAAGAGGCTTTCGCCCATCAGCGATGTCGTCGGCGTCTCGGTGATGACGGTTTCGTACGCGTCCTGAGCCCGCCGGAAGGCCGGCTCTGCGTCCTCTCCTTTCAGGCGTGCTGCCTCGGCCATCTCGAACAGGCTCTGGGCCGCCAGGAAACGGGCCCGGTCTATGGAGACACCACCCTCGCGGGCCAGGTCGCCGTAGGCCGTGATGTAGTTCTCGTACTCCGTCGTCGCCTCGGAGAACCGGCGCGCCTCATAATAGGAGCGGGCGATTCGGGCCTGCATGCGCGCCCGGAAGCCGGGAGAGGAGACCTCATCGATCGACCGGCGATAGACCTGAATGCCGCCGTCCAGGTCCTGCTGCGCGAAGTAGGCCTCACCGATCTTGACGTACGCCTCTTCGACGAGATCACGCTCCTGCGAGTAGTCGGTGATCACCCGTCGGTAGGCGGCCGAGGCGCCTTCCACGTCTCCTTCTGCTGTATAGGAGTCACCGATCAGCAGCTGCGCCTTGGCCACCAGCTCGACGGCCGTCTCCTTGACGACGCCGCTGAGTTTGGAGGCTTCCAGCTTGACGCGATCGGCTTCGCTCAGGTCGGTGAAGTCGTACTTGTCGACGAGTCGACCCATGGCGGACCGGGCCTCGGCGTACTTCTGCTGTTCGAAGTAGCTCTTGCCGACCTGGAACTGGGCCCGGTCGATGCGGTAGTCGGCGGCGGTTCCGAGCTGATCGAGGCGCTCGAAGGCGGCGATGGCCTCGGAGAACTGGCCGAGGCTGAAGTGAGCCCAGCCCAATTCATAGAGCGCCTCGTCGACGTAGTCGCTTTCCGGGAAGCTGTCGATCAGCACGCCCGCCTCCTCGATCACCCCCTCATAGTTGGACGACTGGAAGTTCGTCTTCACCAGCTGATACTGTGACAACACCCGAATCTCGAGCAGATCCGTCGACTGTGATGCTTCGCGATAGTAATGGGCGGCACGTTTGAAGTTCTCGCCGGCGGAGCGGCGCAGGCTGTCGGCTCGCGCCTCCCGACGCTCCTGTCCGGCCTTCTTCAACTGGTCCACCGCCAGGCTGCGGTGGGAGTTGGCCAGCTGGAAGATTGCCGCCACCTTCACCGGGAAGCTCAGATCGCCCACCTGGATGAGCACGCGGGTCTCGTCGACGAAGCGGCTGTCCTCAGATTGCTCAACGACGAGGAACTTCTCGATGGCCTGCTCGTAGTCTTCGATGACGTAGAAGCGTTGACCTCGGTCGAAGGCGATCTTCAGCGTCTCGTCCGAGGGCACAAAGCTGCTGATGGCGATACTCGTCGCCAACAACGCTCCGATGAGGGATGTCAGTAGCATGTGTGCCTTGTCCCTCCCCTACCTGACCTTGCCGACGCCGGCGACCATGCGCACGAAGTAGCGCACGTAACTCTCGTCGGAGCGACCCTTCAGGTCGAAGTCCTGCAGTCTGTACTCGGCGCCGACCTCGGTGCCGACCTTGTAACCGCCGAAGTCTGACTGATTGTAGTAGGTGATCAGGTACGTGCGGTGATTGCTGTCGTTGTCGCCATCACGGTAATCGATGCGACGGTCGTTGAGCAGCGGCAGCCCCTGGGCGCCAAGGCGAATCGTCGTACGCGTCGTCAGGTGATAGTCGGCACGAAGGATCGGGGCCAGCAGCAGCCCTTCGACGATCGGCAGGGGCACGCTGTCCCGCTCGCGCTTCATGTACTGCACCTTGAAGCGCGGCATCAGCGTCCAGCGACCCAGCTTGCGGACATACCCCCCCTTGGCCAGAAATCCGATGAAGTCGTAGGCATCTTTCGGGCGCCTCGTGCCGTCCACCAGGGTCACGGCGTTCTGCGAGTTTGTCTCGTAGCGTGCCTTGGCGTTGAACTGCCAGGCAACGTTCGGTCGGTACTTGGCGTGCCACAGACCGCGATGCACGAAACTATCGCGGTATTCGATCTCGTCCGGGAAGAAGAACTGGAATGGGATCAGCCGCCCCTGGGTCTGTTCCCGCAGCACGAAGTCGAAGTACGGATTGCTGATGTCATCCTTGACCGACTTGCTCTCGTGATCGGCCCGCACCCACAGGGTCGGCGTCAGTTGCCGTTGGGCAGATATGCGTCCGTAGTCCACCTCGTTGCCGCCACTGCCGGCCACCTGGTCGACATCGTAGCGTCCGAGGATCACACTGACGTCGTGCTGTGGCTCGAACTCGATGACGGCATGGAACCCGCGCTCGTCCTTGTAATACGGATAGTTGGGCTGGTCGTCGTCCTCCCAGGCATCGAGGACAAAGTTGTTGTTGAAGTCATCTCCCCAGTAAAATTCCCGGGGATCGGTGAAGTACATGAGGAAGGCTTCTTCAGAATCGGCCGACTGGTTGCGATTGCGGTTGTTGTCGGCGTAGCCATCCACGTCATCATCGAAGAACGGGTAGATGCCGGCATCCGACTCCAGGTACTTGATCCGACGGCCGGCGATATCCCAGTCCTGCACCCAGTCATCCGGCCACTGGTCCATGTCGTCGTTGTCGTCGACGAGGGCGTAGATCGGTGTGTTGGTCGAACTGCCGCCCTCGGTCACATCGGTGCCGATGGGGTCCTGGCGAGCCACATTGAAGAAGTACTTCGTACCCAGGGTCCGGATGTGCTCGTTCTCGAGCTCTACACCGTCCGTCGACAGGTCGCCGCTCATCTCGGCGTTCTCACGCGCCTGCGACTTGTGCTGGAAACCGCCGAATGCGGGACCGATATGAAAGGCCTCGAGTCCGAGAGACAGGCCAGGAAGCTCGCGTGAGACCGTCACGTATCCCGCCATCTCGTCCTGATCGCTGCGGCTGCCGTGCTCGGAGGCAAACTGGAAGAAGTCGGAACTGCGGGCGATCTCGCCGTTGACATCGAACCCCTTCAGCCGCAGCCTGGCATTCAACCCGACGACATCCTGACCCGTCTGCATGCCGTGCTCGAAGACGACGCGGCGACGATTCGACAGGTCGACGACGTTGTCGTCGGCTCGACGGACGATCAGAAAATTGGTCTCCCGCCGATTGTTCCGACCTCTCGAGTCGCGGTACAGATGATCCTGCCGAATCAGGATGCGATAATCGTTGGCCACGATGGTCGAGAACTCTACGCCGTGCGTGCTGTCGGGGACCTCATACACATATTCGATGAAGTTCGGGATGTTCTGATTGTCCCGATTGACGAAAGTGCCACTCGCCTCCACGTGTCGCGCGGCATCGATCACGCCGTCAGAGCGCTCTATATCGTCTATCTCGAGCTCCTCGAAACGCTCCTGACCGTTCTCGATGATCCGGGCCACGGCCTTCACATCGAACACGACCGCCCCGCCCACTCCATCTTCAGGAGAGTCATCCTGGAAACGGACGACCACTGAAGACAGGGTCGTACTCGGAGGTGTCAGCCCCTTCATGGTGTTGGTAGTGAAACCGCGCGTGGCATCGAAACGGTGGATATTGAGATAGGTGGCGCCGAGAACGAGGAAGTCACCCACGTGACTCTCCCAGTGCCCGCCCATAAGGTAGAGCCCATCGTTGACCCGCAGTGCCTGGCCGCCAGGTCCGAGCTGGTTCTTCAGATCCAGCTTGATTGGGTCGGACAACCGTGACACCAGCAGGGTGAAGCGGTTGTTGGACGAAGCCATGTCCCAGCGGACTCCATTGAATCGGGCCATGTCCAGTGTCAGCGGCGTGAACTGTGTCCGGATCGCGTCGCCTACGGTGATGCGCGTCGTCCAGCCGCGATAACCGTCGCTGGCGATGATGAGGTGACGCATCCAGTTCTGGTAGAAGCGGCCCTTCCACAGCAGGCTTCCATCCTGAACCGCCGACGCCTTGCGAAACTCCTCCATGCGAAACACTTCGTAGCCCTCGGTCAGGTAGTTACCGAGAGCGTCGTAGCGCTTGAAGATGGGAATCGCTTCGCGATAATTCTGGTAGTTCACCCAACCGTAGTTGAGGTAGGAGGCGTCGTAGCGGGACAGGAAGCGATCACCGAAGCGCGCTTTCGACAGACTGATCTGCTGGCGTGAGTCCTGTTGCGCCTGGACTGTCGCACCGCACAGCAACAGCGCGACGATAACCTGGCAAAGGCGTCTCATCGCACGGCTCCGCCCACGGCCGAGACGATGCGTACGAAGAATCGAGTGAACCGGGTATCGACCTGATCGGACTGGTCGAAGTCGATGACGCGACGTGTGATGCCAACCTCGGTGCCAACGATGTAACCTTCGTACTCCGACTCGTTGAACCACATGATGGTCCAGCTCGTGCGATCAGAGTCGTTGGCATCATTGACACGATCACGACGGAAGTCCCGCAACAGAGGCAGCCCCTGCAGACCGAAGCGGAGTTGAGACGATCCGGTGACGTGCCAGTCTGCCCGCAGGATGGGGAACAGCTGGAGATTCTCGATGATAGCATCGCCGAGGCTGTCCCGCGTCTGCTTCTGGAACAGGACCTTGCCACGTGCCATGATGTCGACGTTGCGCCATCTGTGGGCGTAGCCAGCGCGTGCCACCGCACCCCAGAAGCGCAGATCGTCCTCCTGCTGGAAGGACCGCCGCCGCTGGTGGTTGAATTCGTAACGGAACTTGGCCTCAGCCTGCCAGGCCGAAGAGGGGGCGAACTCCGCGCGCGCCAGTCCCCGATTGACGTAACTGTCTCGCGTCTCGAGTGGATCGGCGAAGAATGTGGCCGTATAGCGCGCCCCCGAGCCTTCGCGCAGCAGATAGCGGAAGTAGTCGTTGCCGATATCGTCGGCCACGTCCTTCGTCTCGTGTTCGAAGCGCAGACGCAACGTACGGCCAACCCGCTGGTCGAAGCGTAGCCGGCCATAGGTCACATTGTTGACACCACTTCCCGCCAACTGCTCCACGGCGTAGCGCCCGACACTCAGGGCCAGCCCGTTGACCGGGCCTACCTTGCCGTTCACGTGCGTGCCCCGTTCGTCCTTGTAGTAAGGATAGTTGGGCAGCGTATCGTCTTCCCAGGCGTCGGTGATACCGTTGTTGTTGAAGTCATCACCGAAATAGAACCCGTCGGGGTCGGTGAAGTACATCAGGAATGGCTCATCCCAGTCGGAAAACTCGTTGCGGTTGCGATTCGAGTCGGGATGCCCGTCCTGATCCAGGTCGAAGGACGGATAGACCCCGGCGCGGCCGTCACCGGCCTCGAAGGGGATGCCCTGCGTGCCGATCCACTGGTCGGCAATTTCGCTGTAGAGCATGTTGTCGTTGTCGTCGACCAGAGCGTAATAGGGCTCACTCGTCACGGTTCCGGTCCCACGATAGAACTGCTGTCGCGGATCGTTGAAGTAGAAGGTGTCGCCAATGTTGCCATCTGGGTCGCTGGGGTGCGGATTCAGTCCGGTGAACCCCGCGCCGATAGAGAATAACTCGGCCCCTATGTCGACACGTGTCGAGAGAGATTTGGTGGCTGTAACATAACCTGCCCAATCCTCAAAATCGGAGCGGGTACCCAGCAGCGTCGGGTACTGGAAGTGGTTGCGGCTGCGTACGATCTCACCCTGAACATCAAGACCGGGAATGGCCAGTCGGCCGTTGACGCCGTAGACCTCGATACCCGTGTTCAGCCCGTAGTCGAACTGGATGCGCTCGAGGTTCGACATGTCCGTCACCGCACCGTCAGCGCGCCGAATCATGGCAAAGCTGGTTTCCCGGGCCTGCCCGCTGCCGCGAACCGGATCGGTGACGAAGAAGTGGTCCTGCCGCATCGAGATCTTGTAGTCGTTGGCCAGCAGGGCGGAGAACTTCAGATCGACGACGTCTTCAGGGACCTCGAAGACGTAATCGATGTAGTTCGGCTTGTCACTCCCCGTTTCGTCGCGAAACTGGCCATTCGCCTCGAGGTGACGGCCCACCTGCACCACTCCAGGCGATAGATCGATCATGATCGGCGTGAGGGCCACAACGGCCCCCTCCTCACCCTCCGCATCGATGGCCGGAGCCAGGGTAGCCGTGGCGACGAGGTCAAAAACGGCGGCACCGCCACCATTTTCGGGGGAGTCATCCTCAAAGCGGAGCGTGACGCGCTGAGGTACCGTGTTTTGCGGTGCGAGCCCCTTGCGGCTGTTGGTGCGGAACCCGCGCGCAGCGTCGAATCGATGCATCGTCAGATAGGTGGCGCCAACGACGAAGGATCGACCGATGTCGCCTTCCCAGTGGCCACCCATCAGGTAGGTGCCGTCGTCCCGGTTCTGACTCTTGCCGGAACTGCCCAGATCGGTGGGTGAGCCGATCCCGGAGGAGGCGTTGCGCAAACCGATCTTCATCGGATCGGAGATGCGCGAGAAGATCAGACTGAGCTGCTGGGTGCCGGAGGAGATGGCGTCGAAACGCACCCCGTTGAAGCCCGTCATGTCCAGGGTCAAGGGCGTGAAGGTTGTATGGATGTAGTCTCCCACCATCAACCGTGTGCTCCAACGACCATAGGAGTCGTCGGCGATGATCAGATGGCGAAGCCAGTTCTGGTAGAACTGCCCCTTGATACCGACGCTGCCAACGACGGGGGCTCGGGTGCGGAATTCCTCCATGCGGAAGATCTCGTAGCCATCGGCAATGTAGTTACCGAAGTTGTCGTACGTCCGCAGGTAGGGCGTCGTATTCAGCCGGTAGTTTTCGTAGTCCTCCCAACCGTAGTTGAGATATCCTGGCCGCCAGCGACCGATGAACTCGTCGCTGTAGTCGTGGCGCTCGAAGAAGGTTCCCGAACTGGCACCAGGCACGTTGTGCAGATCGCGCGGCAGCTCCTCTTCATACGTGTAGTCGGGGTAGCGCGGGGTCTCACCGCCCTCCTTGACCGTATCGTCGTCGGCCAGACCAGGCCCGGAGAACAGACCGAGCACCACCGATGTGGCCAGCCAGGACGAACGATGACGGCAAGGATGCTGCATCAGAAGCGGTAACCGAGGGACAGGCGCTGGCTACCGGTGCCGCTGATTTCAGACGAGTCATGGTAGGCGTAGTCGAGGACGATGGCGCCGATCTGCAGACCGACGCCGCCGTCGATCTGACCGGAGGACTCGTCGTTGTTCATGCCGCTGGCGCCGAGCCGCAGGCGTACGTCGTAGCGACCGCCAACCTTGTACTCTCCGCCGACTCGGGCCCGGCCCGAACCATCGACGATCTCCCAGTCAGCTTCGACCGCATAGTTGGCGTCTTCGTATCCAAGGCCGAGCAACAGCTGCATGGGCACGCCGGTACCCCCGCCGCTCTCAGAGACGTCGGGCTCGTTGACTCCGAGGGCCGCCGCGGCCACCGAGAGCGTACCCTGGGGCAGCTGCCACACATCGTACCGCAGGCCGAGATCGACGGCGATTCCGGTTCCCGAGCGATCGTCATCACCCTGATACCCGTCGGCCGACCAGCGCAGCACGCGGACGCCCAGACCGGCATGCCCGCCGGCGACAAGGCCGCGGCCGTAACCGATGACCAGCCCGTTTTCACTGTACACGTCGGCGCCCAGACCGGCCACAGCGACGCCGACTCGCCCACCGGCCAGTGACTGCGTGTAATTCAGGCTCCAGGTACTGATATCGGGCCCCACGTCCAGACCGGGATAGAGGCGGGCATAATCCGCCTCGACGCCCCGGTGTGCGCCGCGGGCGAGGCCTGCCGGATTGTGCCACAAGGCGCCGGCGTCCGCAGCGTGGACGACGTAGGCCTGGCTCATGGAACTGGCACGTGTCGTACCGCCGAGCCCTTCGAAGGCTGCCTGCGCCGGGATACCTGCCATCAGGACCAACGCCAGGCCGATTGAGAAAATGCCCTTCATGGAAGCCGATCCCCGCGCATATAGTTGAATGCTCACGACTAGTAAGAGACCACGACGGAACCGTTGAATCGCACCGGTTTGCCACTGTCGACGTCGACCTGGAACAGATAGAGGCCAGGCGGCACAAGCTGTCCATCCTCGCCGCGGCCGTCCCAGGTCACGGTGTGGGAGCCACTCTTCTGCTGCAAGGTCAACTCCTGCAGCTCGCGGCCCCTCAGGTCGAAGACGCGCAACCGGACCCGCTGGGGTGTGCCGATCTTGGCCAGCGCGTAGGAGAACTCAACGACATCGAAACGACCGTCACCGTTGGGCGAGAAGGGGTTCGGTGTGACGGTGAGGGAGCCCTTGTCAAAGACATTGTCGCTGACGCCGACCCCGAAGATCACCAGGGCGTCGTCACGCACGTCATTGGCTGCCACCTGCTGTGGATTGTCAGGCCGGGCCGAATCGAGGACTTCGGCGCTGAACACGTTGCGCTCGTCGAACAGCACCGAGCCGAGACGGAGGTCAAAGGTGTTGCTGCCCGTCAACGTGCGGCCGAAGTCGAGATCGATCGTCGACCCGCTCATCGTGAGTGTTGCCTGGACGGCCTCTCCATTGAGAAGCACCTCCTCGACGCTGGCAGCATTGGGCAGCTTGAGTCGAAGAATATCGAAGCCGCCGGCGCCGGCCTCGGCCTGCAGGTGCAGATCGAATTCGTGTTCGTCGCCGATGGATGCCTCGTCGACGGTGAGAGTATCATCGGCGGCGCCCGTCAGCGTTCTGGTGACACTGCCGGAAAAGGACACGGCCAGCGGCTCACCGTAGTCGATCTGCAGTCCTTCCAGTCGAGGCGTGACGCTGGGGTCACCGGAGGTCATCATCACGCGATACTGAAGGTATCTGGCAGGCTCGGGCAACTCGATCAGGACACCGTCGTTCTCTGTGGAGGGCTCCGTCCAGGCGCTCCAGTCATCGTCCTCGGCCGACGGGGACGACGTGGATCCGATGCGGAAGGACACGGCCAGCGACGTCCCCTCGGGGATGACGGGCGTCCACCGGGCGATGCCGAAGTTCTTGTCAGCAGCATCGCCGAAGTCGATGGCCTCGCTGTCGAACTGGGCGGAACTGACGAACCCCTGACCGTACACCTCAACCTCGGAGATGACGACATTGTGCACCCTGTCGATGGCCTTGACCTGGACCCGGACATACTGGGCTACCACCGGCGCGAAGCTGGTATCGATGTCGATATTGAGGTTGCGCTCCTGGAGTACCTGCTCGAAGAACACGACGTTGTCCGTCGATGTCTGCAGACTGTAGCCCTTGACGAAGTCGGTGGTGTTACCCGTCACTGGTCGAATGGCCACACGGTCGATCAGCCGTGGCTCCTCCAGATCAAGCTGGACGAAGAAGTTGAACGAGGAGGGTGTGAGACTGTTCCAGGCGGAGTTTCGCGTCATGTTGGCGTCGGTGACCCGCGCCGACTGGCCGGTCTGATCGACGGCGATCTTGCGATCTGCCAGGTTGGTTTCGGCGTCGACATCACCCAGAATCAGGGCGCCGGAGGAATCGCTCTGCACAGTGGAGCCGTCTGCCGGCGCCCAGGTGACGATCTCGAAGGTCTGCTGGGCCTGCGATATCGACGGAGCAAGAAGCAGAGCGCAACACGTCAGGATGGCTTGAATACGCATGGACATCGAACCGATCGAGGCTTGTTGACAGAGCGGGATCACAATAGGGAGAGCTTGCCGCAACTCCCCAAGGCCCGAACAGGGCCCGGGAGGCGGGGGTGGAATTCTGGCGCCTGCTCGAGCATTTGTCAAGTTTCACGACGGCCGTTTTGTGAAGCGCGCTGGCGCGGACTCGTCGCCGCCTTGCTTGCGGCCTGCATGGTCAGTGGTTGCTACTCTGCCCGGCTGATCCGTGACGGAGAGGCGGAGATCGAAGTCGGCCGTCGGACCGGCCCCGTTGCCATCGACATCGTCGCTGCTCCGACGCCCGACCGGCCGTCAGCCACCGTACGTCTCAGTCATCACCCGGTTCGGCGAATGCGGAAAGGCGGGGACAGCAGCCTGATCCTGCGGAAACGTCGTGAGGCCCTGGTGGCGCTGGGCGTTGGCCTGCAGTGGTGGGCCTCCTTCCTGTGGCTGCGGGATCCGGGGGACCTGAATGGGGCCGCCGCCGTGTCCGTCAACCTGCTGGGCGCCGTGACGTTGTTGACCCGGGGACGGGGGGGCGGATATCTCGGCTGGCTGCTGCCGGAGACGCTGCGCTACGATTACCTCAGCGATGCCCGGGAGGTCGAGGCGAGCGCCGGTGCACGGGAGCCTCTGGCAAGGATCGTCGTGACCCTGGAGGCGCCCTACGGACGCTGGAGTGAGACGACCGGTCCTGCCGGGGAAGCGATAGTCCATCTGGTCAATGACCTGGGTCTGGCCTCCTCCCCGGACGACCACCCCATACTCGTTACGGCCCGGGCCGCCGGCAGCCGCGAGGTGATCGCCTTCCACCCCGGGGATTTTCTCCATGGCTATTACGCCTTCGCCGCTGGATCGAGAGTACAGATCCACGGGGAGAACACGATCACCGCCCTGGCCATGGCCCGGACGTATGCTCTCGTCGGTCATCTGGGCGACCGCTACGATGTACGGCTCGATGACGGTACCGCTGCGAGGGTTGCCGCCAAGGTGCCGCCCAGACTGGTCCGCTATGGCGCAGCCTCGCGGAGAGAACCACTGAGAACAACCCAGGTCCACCTGCTGTCGCCGCACCTGGTGACTGGCGGCAGCAGTACTGTGCTGCGACCGGGACAGAGCGCCCGACTGCTGTTCGGACTGGAGTACGCCGGGGAAGAGAACCCGGGCGAGCTGCACCTCAGCCTGCGGCGCACCGGAACGGCTGCCGTGCTCGAGATACCGTCCCCGGTCCGGCTCGGACGCCTCCGCTCCGGGCGGCGGACGGCGAGATCGGTCGGCGTCAGTTGCCCTCTGGATGCTCCCCCGGGACGACATGTCGTTCAGTTGCTCGTCGATGCCGACGGCATCACCGTGGCCGAAGCTGAACTCACTGTGGAAGTGGTCCCATGAAGCTTGTCGCCACCATGGCCACCGCGTTGCTGTGCAGCGGCGGTGTGGCGGCCGAGTTCGTCGATGTGGCGGAGTCTGCCGGGGTGACCTTCGTGCACTTCAGCGACAGCAGCCCGGAGAAACTGCTGCCGGAAGCGATGGGTGGGGGTCTGGCCCTGTTCGACAGTGATGCCGATGGTGACGTCGACCTCTACTTCGTCAACGGCCGGCCGTTGTCCGGAGGGTCCACCGATGTCGCGCCGGTCAACGCTTTGTTCCTGAATGAGTCTCTCGGAGACGACTGGTCTTTCACCCGGAGTCCGGGAGCTCTCGGTGCGGCGGGTGACGGCTACGGCATGGGGGCCTGTGTCGGCGACTACGACAGGGACGGGCGCGTCGATCTCTACGTGACCAACGTCGGTCCCGACCGACTGTACCACGGAACCGACTCCGGGTACGTGGACGTGACGGCAGTGGCTGGTGTCGGCTCTGAGGGCTGGGGGACAGCCTGCTCCTTCGCCGACCTGGACGGCGACGGCTGGCAGGATCTTTACGTGGTCAACTACCTGCGTGACACAGTTCACGATCCGGTCGGCTGCGAACGGGACGGCCGGCACATGTACTGCCACCCACGGGAGTTCGCTGCCGAGCCCGATATCCTCTACCGCAACGACGGCGGACGTTTCCTCGATGTCAGCCGGGCGGCGGCCATCGATGATGGCGTGCGCGGCAAAGGACTGGGGCTGGCGATCCTCGACTACGACGCCGATGCCGACCTCGACGTCTACGTCGCCAATGACACGGAGGCCAACTTCCTCTACCGGAATTCAGGCGAGTCTTTCGTGGAGATCGGCGAGCTGGCCGGGTGTGCCTACAACGAGGACGCCCGCGCCGAGGCGGGAATGGGGGTGGCTGCCGCCGACGTCGATGGGGACGGCGACGCCGACCTCTATGTCGGTAATTTCGAACTCGAGACGAATACCCTGTACCTGAACGAGGGCCGAGACCTGTTCACCGATATCACCGTGGCCGCCGGACTCAGCTCCCTCTCCCGTCGATGGCTGACCTTCGCCGTCCTGTTCTTCGACTACGACAACGATGGCGACGAAGATCTGTTCACCGCCAACGGCCACCTGCAGAATGACCTGGCCCTGCACGATGGCCGCATCGGCTCGGATGAGCCCGATCAGCTCTTGCGCAACGAGGGTGTGGCTCCACCGAGATTCACCGACGTCTCAGCCACGGCGGGAGACTACTTCTCACAGACCATGACGAGCCGAGCGGCGGCGGCCGCCGACCTCGACGCCGACGGGGACCTCGATCTTGTCGTCACCCACCTGGGCCAGTCGCCGGCGCTGCTCAAGAACACCGACCCGGCAGCCGGAGACTGGCTGCGGCTGCAACTGGAGCCTGGACGGGTGGGCTCGAGAGCGACGGTGTTCTCCGGCGGCACGGTGGTCAGTAAACAGCTCGTGGGTGGTACCGGATACCTGAGCCAGGGGGATGGATCACTCTGGTTCGGACTGGGTGAGGCTGGCCGCGTGGATTCGGTGCGCGTCGTCGATCCGGGAGGCCGGACGACGGTCTACCGTGACGTCGACATCAATGGCACCCTGCGCCACCACTGAGGTGCCCGGCGAATCCGGTCATTCGGCCAGTCCGGTGAAGCCGCCGACGATCTGCACTTCACCCTCGAAACCGTGGTCGCGCAGCTGTTCGACGAGATCGGCGATCTGGTCGAGGGGCTGTCTCTCATTGATGAACAGTGCCTGCTCGCCGCCCAGGGTGTCGAGACCGGCCAGCCCCTGGATATCGTCCAGAGCATCGTTGAACTGCAGAATCAGATCGCCCTCGACGGTTCGGAGGTGACTCAATCCGTCCAGGTTGAGCAGACGCGTTCCGGCGATGACCAGGTCACCGTGGAGTCGATCCAGTTCGGCGAACTCCATCTCCTGCAGAGCACAATCCAGGGGATCGCAGGTGAGCCTCATGCCGCCGGCCCGTTGCAGGCGTGGCAGGCGCACGGTGGCCAGGACCGTGTTGTCGACGAGCTCGAAGCCGCCGTCGACCCGGGACAACCCGTCGAGAAAGGCAACCGTCGACAGCCGGGACAGCCCGCGGAGCGACAGAGCCCCCCCGATCTCGGTCAGATTCGTCAGCTCCTCGACAACCTGGAGCGAATCGTCGGCCGCCAGAACGAACGACCCCTCGATCAGCTCGAGTTGCCCGAGACCGGACAGCGCGTGCAGGGAGTTGTCCGTCACCTCCAGTGAGCCGCCCACACTCAACAACCCGGCGGGAGCGACGAGTGTGTCGATGCTGTTGCTCTCCACCTGCATACCGCCCTGGACGCGGGCCAGGCGCTGCAGGCCCGGCAGTCTCAGCGCCGTGCCGTGATTGTTCAGAATCTGCAGGCTGCCGCCGATGCGGATCAGCTTCCCAAAGCCTGACACGACACGCAGACCATCGTACCCGGCGATGCGCAAATCGCCATCCAGCCGATCGAGAGCGGCGAACCCGCCGAGATCGGCCGGTCCGTTGCCCTCGAGGACGATGCTGCCGTTCAGTCTCTCCAGCCGGGGGAAGACGCCAACGGTGTGCAGAACCGGGTTGCCCCTGACCACGAGATCTCCGGCCACGTGCTGCAAGCCGTCGAGGGGGAGACGCTGCAGACCGGGATTGTCGCGGATCAGCAGGCTGCCCTCGACCTGGACCAGGGAGTCGAGCCCGGTCAGGTCGGTATCACCGATTCCTTCCAGGATGAGATCGCCGCCGATGGCGAAGGCCGTGACTGCCATCAGCTCATTGATGTCCGTCTGAGAAGTGATCACCCGGTCTCCGGGGATCAGAACCGGCGGCGGCGCCTCGCCGCCGGCTGGCGACGGTCCACCGCCGTCATCAGTGGGGGACGTGACGACAGCGCCTTTGGAGCCCGAGCAGGCGGATCCCAGCAGGGCCAAGCAGAGAGCGACTGGCCCGGCAGCGCGTTTGACGACACTGGAAAACGGCAGATACCTTCGCTGCTTGCGCATCTACTCTTCCCGCCACCTTCCGGAGACGACATGACAGAGGTCGAGAGCAACGTCCAGACGAGCTCGCGCCCGAGTGAACTCAGAATCACCGACATGCGAATCTGCGACGTCATGCGCAACCCGCTGCGCGGACTCATCCTGCGCCTCGACACCAACCAGGGCATCAGCGGGTATGGTGATATCCGCGATGGCGCCAGCAAGACCTATGCACTGACTCTGAAGAGCCGCATCCTCGGTGAGAACCCGTGCAACGTCGACCGCATCTTCCGCAAGATCAAGCAGTTTGGTCATCATGCCAGGCAGGGCGGTGGTGTCTGTGCCGTCGAGATGGCCCTGATGGATCTGGCGGGCAAGGCCTACGGTGTGCCCGCCTATCAGCTGGCGGGTGGCAAGTTCCGTGACAAAATCCTCTGCTATTGCGACACACCCTCCGTTGCCGACGGCCGCGAGATGGGACAGCGGCTGAAAGCCCGGATGGAGATGGGATTCCGCTTCCTGAAGATGGACGTCGGCATCGGCCTGCTGCGCGGGGTGCCCGACGCCATCATCGCCCCCCCTCAGATGCTGCAGACGCAGACCGTCATGCACCAGTTCACCGGGATTCAGATCACCGACAAGGGGATCGATATCCTGTGCGAGTACGTCGCCCGGGTGCGCGAAACCATCGGCTATGAGATCCCCCTTGCCGTCGATCACTTCGGACACATCGGTGTCGAGTCCTGCATTCGGCTCGGCAAAGCGCTCGACCAGTTCTCCCTGGCCTGGTATGAAGACATGATCCCCTGGCAGTTCCCCGACCAGTGGAAGCGCCTGGCCGACGCCGTCGACACGCCGGTCTGTACCGGCGAAGACATCTACCTGAAGGAGGACTTCCGGGCCCTGTTCGACCAGCGGGCCATCGCCGTCGCCCACCCCGATCTGGCCAGTTCCGGCGGCATCCTGGAGACGAAAAAGATCTGCGACATGGCCCAGGAAGCCGGCGTCGCCATGGCTTTCCACATGGCCATGTCTCCCGTTGCGGCGCTGGCCGCCGTGCACTGCGCCGCGGCGTCGGAGAATTTCATGGTTCTCGAGAATCACAGTGTCGACGAGCTCGACACGTGGAGCCGTATGGTCGACGGTCTGCCCGTGCCCCTGATCCAGGATGGTTACATCCAGGTGCCGGAAGGTCCCGGCCTCGGTTTCACCGATGTTGACGAAGAGGTCCTGCGGGCCCATCTCAGCGACAGGGATCCGGGATACTTTGCGCCGACAGACGAGTGGAACGCGGTCCGCGCTCACGATCGTCTGTGGAGTTGAGAGCGAGGGCTGACGCAGATACGCAGCCCTTTGCCTGGTCCTGTGCCGAGTTGTAGTCTCAGGAAACGATGACGCCTGTGAAGCAACAGTATCATGTACTGCTGGGCCTGCTGTGGCTGGGAGGACTCGCCACGCCTGCCGTATCGGACTTCGCGCAGCTGCAGAGCGTTCGGGCGGCCATCGTTACGTTGAAGCAGGGCCACCGCGACAGTGCCGAGGCGCAGTTGCGGCGACTCATCCTCGAGCAGCCGCGGGATCCACTCAGTCAACAGGCTCTCGGAACCCTGCACCTGAGTGCGGGCCGTCTCGACAGTGCCCGTCGACACTTTCAGCAGGCGGTCGACCTGGACTCGACGCTGGCCGAGTCCCATCACGGAGTGGCCATCGTCTCCGCCTATGCCAGCGACTGGTCCCGCGCCTTCGAGCGCTTCGGCTCGGCCCTCGACCTCGATCCTGGCAACCCCGTGTTCCATTATAATGCCGGAATCGTCTACGACCACCTGGGCCGCCTCGAGGAATCCGAGGCCGCCTTCCGCAGCGCCCTGCTGGTCGATCCCTGGAACGACGAGGCACGGCGGTACCTGGCCTCGGTTCTGCTCTATCAGAACGAGCCGGACGAGGCCCTCGAACAGTATGCTGCGGCGTGCCGCCTGGCGCCGACCGAGGCGAAGAACTGGTACGGCGTGGGCCGCGTGCAGGCGCGCCTCGGAGCCGATTCTCTGGCCACCGTCGCCCTGGAGCGAGCCTGTCAGCTGGACACGTCCTTCCAAAAGGCGGTGTACAATCTGAGCCTCCTCTACCGGAGGCTCGGACGTACCGAAGACAGCCGCCTCGCCCTGGAACGCTCGCGCCTCCTGCAGGACCGTCAAGGCGCCATCAAGGAACGCGTCGAGCTGAAGATGGCCGATCCCGATCCCGCCCGTGTGCAGTTCCGGCTGGCGGGCCTCTACAGTCGGCGCGGCCGGCCTTCGGGGGCCCGGGCTCGCCTGCTGCGGGCACGGCGCCTGGGTCTGGAGGATCGAGACGCCGGCCGGATCCTGCCGACGGAGACGATGCCAGCCGATCGCATCGAACACCTGGCCGGCCTGGAGTTCATGAAGTTCTTCGAATACCCGCTGGCCATCTCGCACTATCGGGCCGCCGTCGATCTGGCGCCCGAAGATGCGACCCATCGTCGCGGCCTCGGCCTGGCGCTGGTGAAATCAGAGCGGTACGACGAGGCCATTATCGCCTATCGTGAGTCCCTGCGGCAGCAGGCTGACCTGTGTCCGGCGCTCAACGATCTCGCTCTGGTCATGTTCAAGGAGCGCGCCGACCCCGAACAGGCGATCGCCTTGATGGAAGAAGCCGTGAGGGTGCGACCCGAAGAGAAGATCTACCGCTACAATCTGGGCCACATCCTGCACTCCGTCGGCCGCTTCGCCGATGCGGCGAGTCGCTTCGAGCAAGTGCTGGCGCTTGATTCGACGTCGGCGCTGACCCTCTACAGCCTGGGCGTGTCGCAGATTCGCCTCGGTCAGCACGACCACGCCCGCCAAAGGCTTCTGCAGGCCCTGGTGATCAACCCCGAGTACGGCGCCGCGTACTTCGAGCTGGCCCAGGCACTGGAGGCGATGGGAGACCTCGACGAGGCCGTCGAGGCCTACCGCAGCTGCCTGCGACTGGAGCCACTCTATAAGTACGCGCACTATGGTCTGGGTCAGGCCCTGGCAAAGCTCGGACGGGTCGATGAGTCCCAACCGCACCTCGAGCGCTTCGCCGAGCTGCCCGATCACAAGAAGCCGGAATTCATGTTCTACGCCCCACCAGATGCGCAGTAGAAGGCAGTGAACATCGCCCGCAGACGAGGTTAGAGGCCATGACGACAACCCACCGTATCCTGCTGACCCTGTGTGCCGCCTGTGCCGCGGTGCCGTTGAGGGGAGAGAACCCGCAGATCCCGGTCCCTCCGGAGATCATCGATCCGCCCTGGATGGCGAGCCGCCGGCAGACACAGCTCAACGGTGCCGATTCGATCGGGGTCCTTCATCGGTTCTCCTTCACCGATCGGTTGATCGACAGCGGCATCGGCTTCGTGCACCGTGTCGTCGACGATGCCGGCCGCACCTACAAGCCGGCTCACTATGATCACGGCAACGGCATCGCGGTGGCCGATGTCGACGCCGACGGCCGGCTCGATCTCTACTTCACCACACAGGTGGGCAGCAACCAGCTGTGGCGGAACCTCGGCGACGGCACCTTTGCCGATATCACCGCCGCTGCCGGGGTGGCTGTCACGACCCCCGTGGGGGTCACGGCCTCCTTCGCCGATGTCGACAACGACGGTGACGCCGACCTCTACGTGACCAACGTGCGCTCCGCCAACGTGCTGTTCGTCAACGACGGCAAGGGGCACTTCCAGGACGTCACCGAGACCTCGGGGCTCGGCTACGACGGTCATTCCTCCGGGGCCGTGTTCTTCGACTACGACCGCGACGGACGCCTCGACCTGTTCCTCTGCGTCGTCGGTGTGTACACGACCGACGAACTGCGAACCGTCGCCAATGACGCCACGACGACCGGCTACGAAGCGGGCGAGTTCCTCTTCTATTCGGCCGTAAAGGGCGCCTTCGGCGGCCACCTGCAGCCGGAGCGCCTGCGCCACAGCCGGCTGTACCGCAACCTGGGCGACCTGCGCTTCGAGGACGTAACCGAAGCCAGCGGCCTGCTCGACGACGGCTTCAGTGGCGATGCCGCCCCCGTCGACGTCAACGGTGACGGCTGGCTCGATCTCTACGTACTCAACATGCAGGGACGCGACCACTACTGGGAGAATGACCGCAAGGGCGGTTTCATCGACCGCAGCCGCGAGGTGTTTCCGAAGACCTCCTGGGGTGCCATGGGCATCCAGGTGCTCGATGTCGACAACGACGGTCACCAGGACATCTACATCACCGACATGCACTCCGACATGTCCACCGATATCGGCCCCGAGCTTGAGAAGTTCAAGTCGGAGATCACCTGGAAGGAGCCCTTCCTGGCCACGGGTGGTCAGTCCATCTTCGGCAACAGCCTGTTTCGCAGTCGCGGCGACGGCGGGTTCGATGAGGTCTCCGACGAGGTGGGCGCTGAGAACTACTGGCCCTGGGGGGTCAGTGCCGGCGACCTGAACGCCGACGGCTGGGAGGATCTGTTCGTCACCTCGAGCATGAATTACCCCTTCCGTTATGGTGTCAACACGGTGCTGCTCAACGATGGTGGCCATCTGGTGGACAGCGAGTTCACCCTTGGCGTCGAGCCCCGTCGCGATGGCGAGACCGCGGTACCGTGGTTCGAGCTGGATTGTTCGGGAGACGACTACCAGCACGACGACTGCGAGTTTCAGCACGGCCATGTCGAGGTCTGGGGCGCCCTGGGCTCGCGTTCCTCCGTCATCTTCGATCTCGACGACGACGGCGATCTGGATGTGGTGACCAACGACTTCAACTCGGCGCCGATGGTGCTGCTCAGCGATCTGAGCCAGAAGCAGCCGGATCTGAACTACCTGCAGATTCGGTTGACCGGTACCGTGTCGAATCGCGACGGACTGGGTGCCCGGGTGGAGGTCTACGCCGGTGGCCGGTCCTACGCGCAGATTCACGACGGCCAGTCCGGCTACCTGTCACAGAGCAGCATGCCACTCTATTTCGGGCTCGGTGACGCGACACAGGCCGACTCGGTGCGCGTGACCTGGCCCCTGGGAGCGGTGCAACTGATCCGGGGGCCCATTCCAGGTGGCCGGTCGATCGACATACGCGAGCAGGGGCCGGAGTCGCCGCAAGGCTCCCTGCCCTCTTCGGATG
The DNA here is from genome assembly GCA_036011085.1 of Candidatus Latescibacterota bacterium. Classification (GTDB taxonomy): domain Bacteria; phylum Latescibacterota; class UBA2968; order UBA8231; family UBA8231; genus UBA8231. The sequence continues at coordinate 51,796 of DASCMS010000065.1, read as the reverse complement.
AGAGCCAGGCGCTGCACGTGATGCCCGGAGAGGATATCCAGATGGCGTTGGAGCAGGCCGCCGACGATGCTGCCATCGACCGTATCATCGTCCATGCAGGGATCTACCGGCCCGCCCGGCCGGCTCAGGCCCTCATCCATTTCAACGCTCGACACGATGGCCTCACCCTCGAGGCCGAGGGGGACGTGATCCTGACGGCGGCCAACCCCGATGTCGCTGATCCCCGGGCGAAGAGCTTCCCGGCTATCGTCAATCACGTCGTCTATTTCGGCGACGGCATCACGCGGCAGACGACCCTGCGCGGCTTCCAGATCACCGGAGCCAACAGCTTCGTGACCCTGTCCGAGGGCGCGGGTGACATCGAACCCCGGGCTACGAGCCATCCGGCGCTGGCCAAGGGGCGCTTTTTCTATTCCGACGGCGGCGGCATCAAGATCTTCGGCCGCTCCTACCCGACCATCGAGGCCGTCGAGGTCTTCGACAACTACGCCAGTCCCTGCGGCGGTGGCGTCTCCGTGGAACATCGCGGTTTCACCGACGGCGCGGTGCTCTTCCGCAACTCCATCTTCCGCGACAACCGCACCCAGGTCACGGGGGCAGCCATCGATCTGCTGGGCGGCAGTTCCGCCGAGATCGACAACTGCCTGTTCGTCGGCAACATCGCCAATACCGGTATCGATGTCGTCGGCATGAAGAGTGGCGCCGAGCACAACCCGGAGCACGGATCGGGAGCCCTGACGGTCTTTCCCGGGTCCATCGCTCTGGTTCGTCACAGCACGTTTACCGGCAACTGGAACGGTGTCGACGACCACGGCAGTGCCAGCCGCTATGTGGACTCGATCTTCTGGCACAATACCGCCGAGGGTGGCACCTCGCCGCTGGGGCGCTACGAGATGGACCTTTTCGAGGGGTCCGGCGTCACCGGGTGCTTCGTGAGCGGCGCCACGGCCGACCTGCGAGGCAGCATCGACGCTGACGTCAATCGACTCGATGCGCCTGACCCGGAGTTCGACGACGCCTATCGGCCTCTGGCCCTGTCCTATTCCGGTGTCGGTTACCGCCCCGTTTCCAACTGAATACGCTCAAGTGTCCTGTCGTAGTCGGACATGATCCTGCTGCTCGCCCTCGTCCTTCTCGCCGCGCCCGGCTGGGCGGGGCTGCCCCCTGCTGCTGATACTGGAGAGTTCGGCCGCAGGTCGGACGGTCAGGGCTTCTGGCGCGCCTATGACGCACGGGATGGCCTGGGTTCCGACGTCGCTCTCTGCGTGTTCCAGGATGTCGGAGGTTACCTGTGGGTCGGCACCGATTCCGGGGTCAGCCGTTTCGATGGTCAGCACTTTTCCCGTTTCGGTACGGCTGACGGACTGGGCGACGGTCCCGTCATCGCCATCACACAGGATGACGCCGGTGCCCTCTGGTTCGCCAGCGATGGCGGCGGCATCAGCCGCTACGACGGCAGCGGCTTCACCCGCTTCTCCGCCGACGACGCGGCGCTGAGCTGGCGCCACGAGGACACCCTCGCCGGTGACGACGTCAACTTCATCTTCACCGACTCCGCGGGCGCCCTCTGGTTCGGCACGACGACGGGTGTGAGTCGCCACGATGACGATGAGTTCACCACGTTCACGAGCGAATACGGACTCGTGGGTGACGATGTCCTGTGCATGGCGGAGGATGGCCGCGGTCACTTCTGGTTCGGCTCACGCACGGGGGTCAGTCGCTACGATGGCCAGTTGTTCCGCGGTTATGACAAGGATGACTCCCTCGCCGGCCCCATTCACTTCATCCACGAGGACGCTGGCGGCGCTCTCTGGTTTGGCACGGACCACGGCGTATCCCGCTACGAGGCCGATGCCTTCCAGCATTTCGAAATCGGCGAGCTTGGTGTCCTGGCTGTCGGGCAGAGCGCCGACGGCGTTCTCTGGTTCGGCACGCGCGACGGCGTCGTCTACCGTCATGCCGAGGGCCGGTGGGAGAGCTTCTCACCGTCTGCCGGTTCAGCGGTACCTGTCGTCGAGATCCTCGCCGACGATGAGGGCCACATCTGGTTCGGCCACGATGGCGACGGGCTCAGCCGGTTCGATGGCGATGGATGGACGAGTTTCCCCACGGGATGGTCCGGGCGTGGTGCGGGACACGGACAGATTCTGCAGGACCGCGAGGGTGTCATCTGGGCGGCCACGACCGACGGATTGTATCGCTACGACGGCGCCACCTGGACTGTCTTCGGCGAGGCCCATGGACTGGCCGGACACATCGCCGCCATCGGTCGCGGGGGCGACGGGCTTCTGTGGTCGGTGTCCGACAGTGACGTCCGACGATTCTCGGGGGGTCGATGGTTGCGCCTGCCGAATCTGCCGGCAGCGGCTGGCCGCTTTCGTTCGGTTCTTGCCGAGGACGACCGGACGTGGATCGCAGGCGACGGCATACTGTGCCGGCAGGACACCGGCTGGACCTGCTTCGATGCCGGGTCTGCTCCATCCGGAATCGCCGGGCCTGTATTCGCCGACTTGAGGACGGGGTCGGGCTTCGCGGACGGGCAGGGGCGGCTTTGGTGGGCGACGCAGCGGGGGCTGCTGCGGTTCGACGACGAGCAATGGCGCCTGCTCACCACGGCGGATGGACTCGTCGACGATGAAGTCCACACCGTCTTCGGCTCGCCGGGTGGCGGCCTCTGGGTGGGGACCGATGGTGGCCTGCAGAATTACACGGACAATCGCTGGACGACCTACTCCGCAGCCGATGGTCTGCCCCACGACCGTGTTCTGGCCGGTGTCGTCGATGTCGAAGGCATCGTGTGGGTTGGTACTCCGGGGGGCCTGGGTCGCTTCGACGGTTCGGACTGGCGGGCCTTCGGAGCGCCGGACGGTCTGGCCCAGAATCGTGTGATCAGTCTTGCCCTCGGGGCCGACGGCCACATCTGGGCAGGCACCGAGCGCAGCGGCGTGTCTCGCTTCGACGGACGGGTCTTCCAGACCTACGATCCTCGGGACGGACTTGCCGGCGGCCACGTCTCCTCGATCCACGCCGGCGACGGGGTGTACTGGTTTGTCACCGATGGCGGGTTGACCCGCTTTGCTCCACGCCAGCCGCCCGCAGCACCGGTGGTTCATCTGGATGCGGCCATCGCCGACCGGCGCTATCTGCCGCCGGCGGCCCTGTCCCTGCCCTCGGACCTCGGCCTGCTCGCCTTCGAGTTCCACGGGCTCAGCTTCAAGACCCGCGCCGGAGCCATCCGCTATCGCTATCGTCTGCGAGGCTGGCAGGATTGGCAGCTGACAGCGGCACGTATCGTACGCTTCGAGTCGGTACCCGTCGGTGAGTATGTGTTTGAAGTGGAGGCCCTCGATCGCGATCTGGTTGCCTCGCCAGTGACCTCCTGGGACCTGCGGGTCCATCCACCCCGGGAGCGGCTGCGGTGGATGGCCGCCGTCGCCATCGTGATGCTGCTGGCCCTGGGCCAGTCGGTCCGCCTGGGCCTTTTCCGCCGGCGCCTGCGACGCGAGGGGGTTGCGGAGATCGCCACGGCACGTGAACAGCAGCTGTGTCTTCTGTCCGAGGAGCGGGGCGAACTGGCAGGCCATGATGTGCTGGGGAGATGTCTGGTGGCGCCCGTGCCTACGGGTGCCGTCTACCTCTACTTCCCTCGGCCAGGTGGACTCAGAATCGCCTGCATCGATGTCGCCGGGGACGGACCGGCTCTGTCTTCGCTGCGAGTCACCGTCGGCGTGTTATACAATGAAATGGACCGTGGCGCCGACCTGACGGAGAGCCTTGCCGGTCTGCGACGGTCACTCCGCAAGGTGATGCCCGATCCGGTGGCTGTGATGCTGCTGGATGTGGAGGCTGCCACGGGACGGGTACATATGGCCGATCACGCCTGGCCGACACCCGTGATCTGGCGGCAGCGGACAGGGGATGTGGCAACGACCGCCACCGACCTGGTACTCGACGAAGGTGACAGCCTGCTGATCTGCAACCATGGTGTGTTGCAGGAAACCGACCCCGGAGGCAGCCCGTTCTCGAGCGCGGTGCTGGAGGCCTTTGCCGACGGCAGTCGACAGGGCATGAAGACCGAGCAGCTGTTGCGCCACCTGTTCGGTGCCCTGTTTCTGTTTCCAGGATCCGGCGCCCAGCGGGCCGACCACCTTATGGTGCTGGTCACGCGGAATCCGGTTGCGTCGGAGCCACTCGTGCTTCAACGTACCGGGGGGCGGCCCCCACCCTGAATCGACGGAGCAGATCTCATGAACATCCGCGGCACCGACTTCATCTACTACCAGACCAGCGACATCGACAGAGCCATCACCTTCTACCGGGACACCCTGGGTCTGGAGCTTTATGGATACTATGAGGAGGTGAAGTGGGCCGAGTTCAACGCCGGCAACGCCACCTTCGCCCTCAACGACCCGTCTGCCTTCGATCCGAACATGAAGGCCCAGAGCGGCGGCGCCGCCGTGGCCTTTTCAGTGGATGACGTGGCGGCGACGATCAAAGAGCTCGAAGGCAAGGGCGTCACCGTGCCCGTCAACGAGAGCCCGGTGTGCCACTTCGCCTGTGTCCTCGACCCCGATGGCAACACCGTGTGGATCCATCAGCGCCACGACGGCACTTTCGGCGACTGATGAGTTTGCCCGACCCCCCTCGATCCGGGACATTCACCGCAAACCAGAGAGGGTGCCATGAGCGAGGGCAGAGACATCCGTTGCTACGATTATGTGAACCATCCATACGAACAGGTGGCCGAAGCCCTGCGCCGCGATGCCGTAGCCGTATTCCATGGCGCCACGCAGGCCGCTGCTTCCCGTGCCGGTGACGTGGCCGCCGAACTGCACGTGAACATCGGCGGCATCGACATCAGCACCGAGATCGACATCTCTGTCACCGGAGTCACCTATGAGCCGGGCACGGTGACGGCGCCGCCGGCCACGCGCCTGCAGCTGGAATGGGAGGCGACCCGCAAGCCGCGTCTGTTCCCGATCATGAAAGCTGAACTGGCCGCCTACCGGCTGACGGCAAGCGAGACGCAGCTCGACTTCTCCGGCGCCTACGAGCCGCCTCTCGGGGCTCTCGGTGAGGCGATGGACTTGGCCGTCAGTCACCGCCTCGCCGAAGCCTCCGTCCACCGCTTTCTGGCCGACGTGGCCGCCTATCTGAAGAAGGAATTGTCTTGGCGGACGATCACAGTCGGCCGAGAATCTCCAGGGCCTTGCCCTCGAACAGGCCCTGCCACTCGGACGCCACGAAACAGTCGCTGTCCTCCTGGGCTCCCCCCCGATTCCGCAGTTGCTCCGCCGTCGGCGTGTAGTACAGATAGCCATTGCTGACGCCGGACACACATGTGTACTCGTGGGGGGATGCCTGTTTCAGGCGCAGGCCCGTCTGCACCGACAGCTCTCCGGCAAACATCACCAGGGCGAAAGGACCGACGCGGAGGCCGATGACCTCGGCCGCCACCGGGCGTCCGCCGGCTTGGATATAGCGCTCCTGGTGCCTCTTCAACAGACCCAGGTTCACCTGGATCCGGGTCAGCTGTTCCATGATCTGCACGTTGTCGCCGTACTGGTCCAGCAGCCCGCGGTTGGTCTCGTCCAGTCGTGTCAGGTCATCCCGGCCCAGGCTCTGCTCATGCAGGTACCGATGGGAGGCGTCGGCCGGGTATCGCGCCGACAGGGAGTGCCGGACGGAGAGGCTGACGAAGGACTTGAGGTTCAGCGCCGTTGGCCTGAGTGAGCCCAGCAGCCGCTTCTGTTCCGCCTCCAGCGCGTCGATGTGACCGGTCAGGTCTTCTCGTGGCAGGTCGATGTGTTCGCTGATCACGTGGAGCGAAGCGTCGCCATCGCAGTCGATCTCGCGGGCAGCCCGCAGGGCACTCAGCCCCAGACGCTCTCCCATGGCCTCCGCATCCGGTGGATCGTTCACGTCGCGGTAGCGGACGGGGTTGATGTCGGCGCAGCAACCCTGCAGGAAGAGTGCCGTCGCCCCTTCCCCCAGGCCGGTCTCGATCGCACGCGAGGCAAAGCCGGACAGATCCGCGGTATTGCCGCCATCCGCTACGCCGAGAATCGGATGGCAGGCGAAGTGGTAGACCAGCGCCAGGGCCCTGCCGTCGGTGCGATCCAGCCGCAGGATGCCGATGTCGGGGTCCACGGGACCCACGGACGCGATCTGCTCATCGGCGGGCAGACTGTACGCCCGGCGCACATCGGCCTCCCGTCCGTCGAGCAACTGCAGTCTCCGATTCTCCATGATGCGGTCCTCGTGACCGCGACCCACGCCGACATGGACCGGTTCCAACCCGGCGGCAGCTTCGCGTACCGCCTGCACGGTCCGGGCCTCGACATCGGCGCAGACGACGCCGTGGCAGTGGCTGGCGTTGACGAGGACATGGGCGGCCTCGATGCCGGGATCGGCTCCCAGCTGGGTGCGCACATTGACCAGATAGCCGTCATCGATAGAGCCGATCTCGGCGATGGCCACCGCGTCGACGGAGACCAGGGCGATCGTTGTCGCCTCGTCGCGCAGCACCAGGGCCGTCACATACAGTCGATCGGTCCCCCTGGCAGCGTCGACGGCGGCATACAGGGGGTCTTCCGTCTGCTCGGCTGGCGAGCCGGTGATGTCCGCTTTGGCCACCCCCGCCAGCAGTGGGCGTGGAGACGTGCCATCAGTGCTCATACCTGTCCTCCTCTCGCGTCTGCCCACAAAGAAAACGCCCCGGACGCATGATGGCATCCGGGACGCAAGTCCGGTCGTGTGCCACGGGTTGGGAAGGGTTGGGCCAGAACCACCGAGCCGCGTTGAGCCGCAGCGAGCGAAGCGAATCGGCGGCTCCATCTCGGGCCAATCTAGTCGTAGTATTCCTGGCCAAGGTGCGTGATCAGATCCTCGCCCATAGCGTAGCGCAGCGTGTTCTTCAACTTCATCATCTGAATGAAGATGTCGTGCTCGGGATACAGCTCCGGCGCCGTTTGTGGGCTCTTGAAATAGAAGCTCAGCCACTCCTGTATACCCTTCCACCCACAGCGTTGCGCCAGGTCGGTGAGCAGCACCAGGTCGAGGACCAGCGGCGCGGCCAGGATGGAGTCGCGACAGAGAAAATCGACCTTGATCTGCATCGGGTACCCCAGCCACCCGAAGATGTCGATGTTGTCCCAACCTTCCTTCTCGTCGCCGCGGGGCGGATAGTAGTTGATCCGCACCTTGTGGAAGATGTCGCCGTAGAGCTCGGGGTTCAGATCCGGCTGCAGGATGTGCTCCAACACACCCAGTTTGCTCTCCTCCTTCGTCTTGAAAGAGTACGGGTCGTCGAGGACCTCGCCGTCACGGTTGCCGAGGATGTTGGTCGAAAACCAGCCGCGCAGTCCGAGTTGCCGCGCTTTCAGACCCGGCGCCAGGATCGTCTTCATCAGCGTCTGGCCCGTCTTGTAGTCCTTGCCCATGATGGGTACCCCACGGGCGTTGGCCAGCTCGATCAGCGCCGGCGTGTCCACCGTCAGGTTCGGCGCCCCGTTGAGGAAAGGCACACCCTCCAGCAGAGCCGCGTACGCGTAGATCATGCTGGGGGCGATACCCGGGTCGTTCTTGCGTAAGCCCTCCTCGAAGGATTCCAGGGTCTTGTGCACGTCGCTGTTCTCGAGGAAGACCTCCGTGCTGCCGCACCAGATCATGACGAGGCGGTCACAGCCGTTGTCACTCTTGAAGCGCTGGATGTCTTCCTGCAGCTCCAGCACCAGGTCGGACTTGTTCTTGCCGCTCTTGGTGTGTGAGCCCTCCAGGCGGCGCACGTAATCGCGGTCGAAGACCGCCTTCATCGGTTTGATCGCCGAGAGCCGGTCCTTCAGCTGGTCCAGCGTGTTCTGATTCAGTACACCCGCGTGGGATGCGGCCGCGAAGGAATCGTCGGGAAACACGTCCCAGCCCCCGAACACGAGCTGGTCGAGGCCGGCCAGCGGGACGAAATCCTTGATGAGAGGAGAGCGCTTCTCGGTACGCTTGCCGAGGCGGATGGTACCCATCTGCGTCAGCGAGCCGATGGGCGAGCCGAGACCGGCCTTGATCGCCTCTACCCCGGCGATGAAGGTGGTGGCTACGGCACCCATGCCGGGCATGAGAACACCGAGTTTGCCATCGGCGGATTGGATCTTGTCGGGTCGGTTCATCTGGCTCTACCTCTGTAACGAACGGTGGAAGGTCGAGGATCTTCTGATCTGAAGTTAGGCCTGGCATCCTATCGGACAAATGAATCTTTGCTATCTTATCCATAGACGTTCTCTATGAATCTCCAACACCTGAAATACTTCCTCGCCATCAGCCGCACCGGCGGGTTCACGGCAGCCGCCCGGCAGCTGCACGTGACCCAGCCGACGGTGTCGAGTGCCATCGCCGAGCTCGAGCAGGAGATGGGGGTCCGGCTGTTCCATCGGGGTCGGCAGGTGGAGCTGACGTTGGAGGGGCGCACCCTCATCGACTATGCGGTGCAGGTAGAAGACCTGCTCGACGAGGCCCGGGAGCGCGTCACCGGCGGTCTGCCACAGGCCGGTGACAGCTTCCGCTTCGGCGCCATCGACGCCGCCGTCATCTACCTGCTGCCCGAGATCCTGCGTGATTACGTCGTCGGCCATCCCGAGGTGGAGCTGGCCATCGAAGTCGGTCCCACATCGCGGGACCTGGTGGAGCACGTACTGGCCAACCGGGCGGAATTCGCCATCATCTCGCTGCCGTACGAACACCCCCGCCTGCAGACCCTGGCCGTACTGCGCGACGAGATGCCCCTCGTAGTGGGGCCGTCTCATCCTCTGGCACAACGGCGGCGCGTCCGCGTTGCGGACATCGCCGACGAGCCCTTCATCCTGTTTCAACCGGATTCCGTGTCCCGCCGGATCGTCGATGAGCACTTCGCCGAAGCGGGCTTCTCGCCGCGGGTGGTAATGGCGATGCGCAGTCCCGAAGCCATGCGCAAGCTGGTGGAGGCCGGCGTGGGAATCTCCTTCCTCCCCCGTGTCGCGGTGGCCGAATCACTGACCGCGGGCACACTTCGCCAGGTGCGGATCAGCGGCCTCTCTCTGCACCGCCAGATCGGCCTGGCCTGGCGCCGGGGACGTTACTTCGGGCCGGCGGTACGAGCTCTCATCGAGGCTTTTGTGGCCCAGTATGACCTGGATGAAGAGTGGCGGCACCAGGTTTTGACAGGCTGATCAGCGCCGCAGTGACAACGACATCGGGGCGTCGGTCACCGCCTGGGGGTCGTCGGCGGCGGCGGCCAGCTGTTGCAGTCGCGTTTCGAGCTGGGCTATTTCCCCCAGCTCACTCAGTTCGGCGCGCAGCCTGGCGACGCCACGTATGCCGCGAAAATATCCGGCATAATGACGCTTCATGCTGATCATGCCATAGCGTTCGCCGAAGTGGCTGACGCTGAGCCGCAGATGGTGCTGGCAGAGCTCGGCACGCTCACGCAGGCAAGGCTCGGGGAGCAGGCTTCCGGTGTCGAGGTAGTGGCGGATTTCGCGGAACAGCCAGGGGTGGCGGATCGCGGCGCGGCCGATCATCACCCCGTCACAACCAGTCTCTTCGAAGGCGGAGCGCGCCGTCTGCGGCGAGACCACGTCGCCGTTGAGGATCACCGGTATCTGTACGGCCGCCTTGATCCTGGGGATCCACGAGTAGTCTACGTCCCCCTTGTGTCCCTGGGCCCTGGTGCGGCAGTGTACGGCCAGCGCCTGCACTCCCTCATCCTGCAGCATCCGGGCCACCTCGACGATCTGGATACTTGCCGCATCCCAGCCGAGCCGCGTCTTCACCGTCACCGGCAGGTGGGTGGCACCGCGCACGCGCCGCACGACCTGACGCATCTGCGGCAGATCCCGCAGCAGGCCGGCGCCGGCGCCCCGCAGAGCGACGTTCTTCACCCAGCAGCCACAGTTGATGTCGATGAGATCCGGCTGGCGCTCGGTGGCTCGACGCGCAGCCTCTTCCATCGATCGCTCTGAGGCCCCGTAGATCTGGATACCGAGGGGCCGTTCCCCGTCGGAAAAATCAAGTTTGCGGGCCGTTCTGCGTGGACCCTCGGGATCCTCTCTGAGCAACCCTTCGGCGTTGACGAACTCCGTGTAGACCAGGTCCGCCCCCAGCTGCCGGCACACGAGCCGGAACGGCTGTTCGGAGATGTCCTCCATCGGCGCCAGCAACAGGCCGGGATGGACGCTGATCGCACCGATTCTGAGAGGGTGGTCCAGGGCCATGGGACGCTACAGGCCGGAACCGGGCAGCTTCAGGGATTTCATGACGCGCACCGTGCGGCGCTGAATCATCGGTCGCAGACGGTCGACGAGCTTCAGCCATTCAGGACTGCCGTAGAAGGCTTCGATCGCCTTGTCGCGCGCCTTGTGGTCTTTGAAGGACCGCATCCAGGCGAACTCGTCGGGACGATCGGTTTCCCAGGCAGCGACGAAGGTGATTCCGTATTTGCCCATGAAGGATCTGGCCTTGCGGAACTCACGCACAAAGGCAGCCTGCTTGCCCTTGTGCAATTTGTAGATGCGCAGTTCGTGAATCATTGGTTGCCTTCTGTTGGATGCACGCCGGAAGGAGTGGCGAGCCATTGCACGGGAATGTCGTGTGCCTCATCCGGGATCCGATCGATGACAGACTCGTCATACGTAAGGCCGATGGTGGTGGCCCCCGTGGCACTGGCCAGAAACCGATCGTAGTAGCCACCCCCCTGGCCGATGCGGAAGCCGCGGCGATCGAACAGCAGACCCGGAACGAGGATCAGGTCGATGATGGTCAGTTCTTCGATGAAACGTGGCTGCGTGGGCTGCAGCAGACCCCAGTGCCCGGACTGCAGATCCCGCAGTCCGTCGATCTCGGCATGGCGCATGGGCGAGCCCTGAGCTTCCACGTACGGCACGATGACTCGCATGCCTGCGGCACGGGCCGCCTCGATGGCGCCACGGGTGACCACCTCGCCGGCCAGGCTGTCTACATAGCTGTGCAGGACGCGTGTCCGGGACCAGAGAGGTGACGCCTGCAGATGAAGGAGAATGGCGCTACCGTCCCGTTCCACCTGGCGTGGATCGAGGCCGGCCTGCTGTTGGCGTGCCTGACGGCGCCGGGACCGCTTGCTGTCGCCTGTCTGCCAGTGGTTGATCACACGCTCACGCTATCGGGAGCACGGCATCCTGTCAATCATGCGCCGGGAGCAATTCAGCTTTGACCATGACCGGAGAAACGGGTAAATTTCTTTGCTTTCCTCATCCCACCTGCCAGCCTGCCAGACGATGACAACAACCCCCGAATCGCTCCCTGAACAGCAGACGGTCGAGGACCGCGACCTGCAGCAGCGACTCCGTCACCAGGGGGCGCTGCCACGCCATATCGCCATCATCATGGATGGCGATCGCCGTTGGGCCAAGGAGCGGGGACTGAAGATCACCGAGGGCCACCGCCATGGCCGCGAGTCGGTGCGTGATATCGTGCGCGCCTGCGGCCAGTTGGAGGTGGAGGCCCTCACCCTCTACACATTCTCGAGCGAGAACTGGACCCGCCCCCGGCACGAGGTGGCAGCGCTGATGCACTGGCTCGAGGAGTCCCTGCTCGACGAAACGCCGGAGCTGCACGACAACAACGTACGCCTGTCAGCCATCGGCCGTCTCGAGGCACTGCCACCCAAGGTCCGCACCGCTCTCGACAAGGCGCTGGCCGAGACCGCCGGCAATACCGGCCTGCGGCTGAACCTGGCCCTCAATTACGGTGGACGCACCGAGCTGGTAGATGCCTGTCGCGCCCTGGCTCGACGGGCCCGCGATGGTGATCTCGACGCCGACGCTATCGACGAAGCCGACATCGACGAGGCTCTCTATACATCAGATCTGTCAGATCCGGACCTGTTGATCCGTTGCAGCGGCGAGATGCGGCTGAGCAATTTCCTCCCCTGGCAGATGGTCTACACCGAAATCTACTTCACGCCGATATTCTGGCCCGACTTCCGCCGCCACCATCTCTACGAGGCGGTGCGCGATTTTCAGCAGCGACAGCGGCGCTTTGGCGCCTGAGTGAGTCGTGAGCGACACATCCGGCGGCAGCAACCTGGCACACCGGATTCTGTCCGCATGTGTCTTCGTCCCGGTGGTCCTCGGACTGACCTGGGCCGGCGGCTGGGCCCTCTTCGCCCTGGTGGTGGCCATCGTCGGTCGCGGCACGTGGGAATTGCTGCACTTGGCGCACCAGTCGGGGCAACGGCCTGCCACCACGGTGGGCGTGATCCTTGCCCTTGGCACCTGCACTTACCTGCAGCTGCGCGGCGCCGACGGTGGGTTCCTGCTGTGGCTGACAGCGGCAACACTCATGGCGCTGGTGGTGTCCTTGCGCCAGGGCGTGCAGGGATACCTGGCCAATGCCCTGCTCACCCTCGCTGGCGTCAACATGATCGCCCTCCTCGGATCGAGCCCGCTGCTGCTGTCAGCACGCCTCGGCGACTCGGCACCCGTCCTGCTCGTCGCCCTCTTCGGCTCCATCTGGCTCACCGACGCGGTGGCCTACGGAGGCGGCCGCCTGCTGGGACGGCGGCGGTTGGCGCCCACCATCAGTCCGGGCAAGACGATCGCTGGATTTGTGTCCGGACTCGTTGGCGGGCTGCTGCCGATGGTCCTGTATTCACAGCTGCCTGGCTGGAGTTTCGTCGAACTGGCCGGACTGTTTTTCCTCGTGGCTGCCAGTTCCCAGCTGGGTGATCTGGTGGAATCGGCCATCAAGCGTGACCTGGGAGTCAAAGACGCGCCCGCCCTCATCCCCGGGCACGGTGGTCTGCTCGATCGGTTCGACTCGTACTTCTTCGCCTTTCCCGTAGCCTTCATCTACACCGTCTTCTTGAAAAGCTGAGCTGCCCGTGCTGGCATCCGCCATCGATTTTCTCGTCACCGTCGGTTACTTCCTCATCGCTCTGGGCGTGCTCGTCTTCGTGCACGAACTGGGGCATTTCCTCGTCGCCAAACGCGCTGGAATCCGCGTCGAGCGATTCTCTCTCGGCTACCCGCCGAAGATGGTCGGGTTTGAGTGGGGGGAAACCGAATACTGCATCTCGTGGGTTCCCTTCGGGGGCTACGTAAAGGTCGCCGGCATGGCCGACGTGGGCGAGGAGGCAGCCACCGGCGCTCCCTGGGAGTTTCCGTCAAAGTCGGTCGGTGTGCGCATGGCCGTTATCGCCGCCGGGCCGCTGATGAATTTCCTCTTCGCCTTCGCTGTCTTCGTCGTCGTCTACGGAGCCTGGGGCCTCGACACCTGGGGCTCCACCGTCGTGGCGCCGCAAGACGATTCTGTCGCACAGGTCGCCGGACTGATCCGCGGTGACCAGGTGCTCGAAGTCGACGGCGAGGCGATCGCCAATGACTACGAGCTGCTGAAAGCCCTCGAGGCCCACCCGGAGCTGGGGGCCGTGCTCACAGTGCAGCGCGGCGACGGCAAGCGGCAGATCGAATTGCCGGCGGCGGTGGAGACCGGATACGGCATCAGTATCCTGCTGCCGACGAAGATTGGCTCCGTCGATCCCGGTACTCCGGCCGAAGGTGTGGGTCTGCAGCGTGGCGACGTCATCACCGCTGTCGAGGGTACCGCCGTGTCCAGCTGGTCGGACATGCGCGAGTTGATCAGCGCCCGACCGGCGGAGTCCATCGCGCTGGCGTGGCAACGGGACGGAATCGAGATGACGTCGGCCATCGTCCCCGAGGAGCGGGTGAGCCAGGATGAACGTATCGGCGTGATCGGCATCCGGCCCTTTGAGGCCGGCTCCATAGACATCGGCTGGTGGAAAGCCACCAGCTTGGGCGCTGTCAGCGTCTATACGTCGTCGTACCTGATCCTCGAGTTTATCGGCGGCATATTCGAGAACAGTCGTTACAAGGAACTGGGCGGACCGATCCGTATTGCCAGGATGGCTGACGACACGGCACAGATGGGTCTGAAGTACTTCCTCCGCTTCCTGGCCCTGCTCAGTGTCAACCTCGGCGTGCTGAACCTGTTGCCCATTCCCGTTCTCGATGGCGGCCACCTCACCTTCCTGACCCTGGAGGCGATCCTGCGGCGCCCCCCCTCGGTGCGCCAGCGTGAGGTGTCACAACAGATCGGTCTCGTCATCATCCTCTTCATCATGGTGGCCGTCACCTTCAACGACCTGAACCAGTTCGTCTTCCACCACATCGCTGAGCTGTTCCAGTAGGCCACCATGCCTGCGCCCGGGTCGCAGGCCGACCACGACCTGACCCGATTCGTCCGCTCCGAGGCGACGAGGCTCGGTTTTGATCTTGTGGGAATCACCAGCGCCGATCCTCTCGAAGCGGCAGAATTCAACGCCCGCTGGGTGGCCCAGGGCTACGCTGGCCAGATGGGTTGGCTGGAACGCAATCTTGAGAAACGAGCCGACCCGCGACAGCTGGTCCCCGGGGCTCGCTCCGTCATCTGTCTGGGCATGTACTATGACCCGCCCGGTGCTGCCGAAGGGGCTGACGGCGACGCCGGACTCGCCGGGCGCATGGCCCGGTATGCCCGTGGCGACGACTACCATGACCTCATCAAGTCACGTCTCGCCGGGTTGTGGGAGTCTCTCCTTGCCGAGGCGGACCACGACATCAGCGGGCGCTACTACGTCGACACAGCGCCCGTGCTCGAGCGTGAACTGGCGGCCCGTGCCGGCCTCGGCTGGTGGGGGAAGAACACGGTCCTCATCCACCGCCGGGGCGGCTCCTACTTTCTTCTTGCCGAACTGATCACTACGGCGGCCCTGGAGATCGACGCCCCGGCAACCGACCATTGCGGCAGCTGTACGCGCTGCCTCGACGCCTGCCCGACCGAGGCTTTCCCCGAGCCGTACGTGCTCGACGCCCGGCGCTGCATCTCCTACCTGACGATCGAGCTGAAAGGTTCCATCCCGGAGGATCTGCGCCACGGCATGGGTGACTGGCTTCTCGGCTGTGACATCTGCCAGGACGTGTGCCCCTGGAACCGCCGGTCCGCCAGCACTCGGGAGCCAGCCTTCCACGCGCGGGCGGGCCTCGATCCGGTGAATCTGCTCGAGTTGATCCGGATGGACCGCGACGCCTTCAACGAACGCTTCCGGAGAAACCCAGCAAAACGCCCCAAGCGCCGAGGCATGCTGCGCAACGCCGCCGTCGCGCTGGGTAACTCAGGTCAGCGCGACGAGGCTGTGCCAGTGTTGGTGGGAGTGTTGCAGAACGAAGAAGAACCGCTGGTGCGCGCCCACGCGGCCTGGGCTCTGGGCAAACTCGGCGGCGAGCAGGCGAAGCGGGCACTGCACGAAGCGAAGCAGGTCGACCAGGACAGCGACGTGAAAAGAGAAATCGACTCGGCCCTGGCGATGGTGAAAGACTGATCGCCGGGCGCCCGTCCCTGGGTACGCGCTCAACGGCTGACCAGTACTCAATACAGCCTCGTCGGACCAACATGTGTCGGGCGTGGGCGCCGGGGCGGACCGAAGCGCCTCAAGCCGGTCCAAGCTAGAACTCCAGAAGGGATTCAGGATCCCGCGAGACCGGCCGGGCTGTTTCGGCCGGGCTCGCAGAGCCAACGATCAAGCGTCACGATGTGGCCACCGAAAGGACCGGCGCCGGCGCGCAGGGCCGCCCCGGCGCCCACGCACACACTGAATCCGGCCCTACTCCCGCCCCAGCAGCGCCCGCACAAACTCCCCGCCGTCGAACGACTGCAGATCGTCGATCCCCTCGCCGACACCGATCAACCGGATCGGCAGACCCAGTTCGCGGTACAGGGCGAAAGCGATTCCTCCCCGTGCCGTGGAATCCAGTTTCGTCAACGCCAGGCCGGTGAGAGGCACCGCCTCGTGGAAGGTCCTGGCCTGGGCCAGGGCATTCTGCCCCGTCGTTGCGTCGAGAACGAGAAGCGTGTCGTGGGGAGCGCCGTCGCAGGCTTTGGCCAGAGAACGCCGCACCTTCTTCAGTTCCTCCATCAGATTCGTCTTCGTGTGCAGCCGCCCCGCGGTGTCCACCAGCAGGACATCGGCGTCCCGCGACTTGGCGGCCTCCACCGCGTCGAACACGACAGCCCCTGGATCGGCCCCCTGTTGAGCTCGAATGATGTCGGCCCCCGATCGTTCCGCCCACACCTGCAGCTGGGCGACGGCGCCGGCGCGAAAGGTATCCCCTGCGGCCATGATCACCTTGCGCCCGGCCTCGGCATATCGCTGGCCCAGCTTACCGATCGTCGTCGTCTTGCCGACGCCGTTGACACCGACCACGAGCAGCACATAGGGCCGCGCCGGCAGGAGACCGGGATCGAAGCCGTCACCGCCGGTGACGAGGGCCTCCAGCTCTGCCTGCAGCATGTCGAAGACGTCGGCATCGGGCGTCTCACGATCGCGGTTGCGCAAGCCGTCGACAATGGCCAGCGACGTGTCCACGCCGACGTCGGCAGTGATCAGGATCTCTTCGATCTCATCGAGGGTGTCGTCGTCCAGACGGCGGCCACCGACCGCCTCGGTAATTCGATCGACGACGGCGGTACGGGTGCGCGTCAGTCCGGAGCGAATGCGATCGAAAAAACCGGTGCTCAAGACGGATCAGCCGGGGCCAAGAACACCCTCTTCGATGGCGGGATCGACGATGTAGAGCATCGGTTCATCCTGCAGGTCGATCTGCCGCGCTTCGGGCAGACGGCGACCCCGGGGATCGATGAGAACGTCGATGGTGGGCCGCGTCGGATGCAGCCGGCTGGTGGCGACGACACGACCGATCTCGCCGTTGTTGAGCTTGACGAGACTGCCCAGGGGAAAGATGGAGACGATGTTGATCAGGGCCTTGATGAGGCGCCGCTCGAACAGGCTGTTGCGCAGGTCGATGATTTCCTTGAGAGCGTTGTAGACCACCCGCGCCTGCCGGTCCGCTCGCGGCTGAGCCATGGCCTCGTAGGTGTCCACCAGACCGATGATGCGGGCGAACTCGTGTATATCGTCGCCTTTCAGGGCATTGGGATAGCCACCACCGTCACGCCGCTCGTGCACCTGGACAACGACCTTGCCGACCCACTCGAAGGCCTTGCCGAAGGAGCAGACGATGCTCTCTGATTGCTGCGGATGCCCCTGCAGGAGCTGCAGCTGACTGGAGGTCAGCCGCGGCGACGCCAGGACCTCTTCCGGCACCTTCAACATGCCCAGGTCGTGGGTCAGTCCGCACAGTCCCAGGGCCAGGGTGCGGCGCTCGTCGAACTCAACCTCCCGTCCCAGGCGCATGGCCATGACGGCGACGTTGACGCTGCGACGTGCCAACGAATCAGCGGCGGGGCGGCGGCGCACGGTCTCGGTGAGCAACGCCTCCGACTGGCCCAGCTCGTTGACGGCGCTACGAACGGACGCCACCACGAGGGGTCCATTCGGCGCGCGGCCGTCAGCGGCCGCCTCGAACAACTCGTTGGCCGCCTCCACGAGGCCGTCGTAGGCGACGGCGGCACCTTCGGCCTGGCTCAGGTCAGCGGTGTCGGAGAGAGCCTGATCGTCGCCGAGGGTGGGTGCGTCGGGGACTTCAGCGACGGCCGCCATCATCGGTTCATCGGGATCCGGTTGGGGCGCTGCCGGTGCTGGCCTGGTCAGCACCGAACTGCGTGAACGACCGCCGCGCAGCTCCCTCGAGGAGCGCAGCATCTGGCTCATCCTAAGCGCCATTGCCACGCTCCGCCTGGATCAGGCGATTCATCCAGTCCGCATCGATTCCTTCCAGCTTGCGGCTGAAACCGATGACCAGGGCGATATCGCAGATGTTGTTGATCTTCCGTGGAATGCCGTTGGAATACTCGAACACCAGCTCCAGCGCTTCGGGCGCGAACAGCGCTTCGCCCCGCCCGGCCGTACGCAGACGGTGGCCGACGTAGTCAGCCGTAGCCTCCGCGTCGAAGGGGTGGAGAAACCCGCGCGTGGCAATCCTCTGGTCCAGGGCCGCGTGCTTGCGGATGCGCTCGGGCAGCTGCGGCTGGCCGACGAGCAGCAGCGTGATCAGGAAGGCGTCGTCGAGCTGCAGGTTCAGCAGCAGACGGATCTCCTCGAAAATCGACTGATCCTCGAGCAACTGAGCCTCGTCGAGGACGACGACGGTCTCCCGGCCATTGCTGTAGGCTTCGTAGACCAGTTCGTGGATCCGGTGCACGAGTCGTGCGCGATCGAGATCGGTTCCTTCTTCTCCCAGCTGATAGAGGAGTTCACGCAGGAATTCCTCGGCCGTTCGACAGGGATTGCTGAGCAGGGCGATCTCGGTCTTGTCCGGATCCAGCTCATGCAGCAGGGCCCGGGCCATCATCGTTTTGCCACAACCCGACTCGCCGGAGATCAAGGCGGCGCCATGGCGGCTCGACAGCGTGTAGAGCAACCGCGTATAGAGGTCTTCCAGATCCTCCGACCGGTAGAGGAATCGGGGATCGGGTGTGTTCTCGAAAGGCTTCTCTTCCAGACCCCAGTACGCTTCGTACATGGAAAGTGCTACCCATGTCGGGAAGAAGTGGAAGGCGGCCACCACCGAATCCAACTGTAGATCCAGCCGGGCCCTAGGCTGGTGCAAGAAGCATAAACTTATAAAGAATACCATCTTAGCTCAAGAAGTGTCAAGGCGCAGAACGACTGCCTGCCAGGGATATATTGGCAAAACTCATGCTAAACATGCAAAACTCGATCCGCCGGTGTACTGCGGTGGCCGTTTGACCCTGACAGGGGCGCCGGGTACATTCAGCCGGCTGACAGAGGGAGTTGTACTCGCTTGCAGGACAACCAGTTACAAAAAGCAACCAGAAGTCGTGGAAGGGCTCTGTTCGGCCTGTGCCTATGGGGTTTGCTGCGCGCCGCCGATGTTGATGCCAGCGGGACGGAGCTGGAACCCGGGATGCACGGCTATGGCCTGACGGTCATGGAAGGCACACGCATCGATACGTTCGGGGTGCAGATCCTGGGATGGGAACGCAACGGCGCCCTGCCCGGTCGGGACCGGATCCTGGTGCGTCTCTCGGGACTGGGCCTGGAAGAAAGCGGCATCGTTCTCGGCATGAGCGGCAGTCCCGTGTACGTCGACGACCGGCTCATCGGCGCTGTTGCCTACGGGTGGTCCTTTGCCAACGAGCCGGTGGGTCTGCTGACGCCGATCGAAGAGATGCTCGAAGTGATGGACCGCGATCTTTCGGGTGATTCGCCACCCGCTGACGTGGCCGCCCCGACGACGGAGCCGGGCTGGCGGCGGTTGGGCTCGCCTCTCTGGGTGTCCGGTGCGGGGCCGGAGACAATGCGACTGCTGACCGATCTGCTGAGTCCCATCGGTCTGCAGCCGCTGGCCGCTTCAGGGGGCACGGAACAGAGCGACACGGTCGCACCGCTGATGCCCGGCAGTGCCGTCGGCATCCAACTCGTCGGCGGCGACCTGAGCATCACCGGTATCGGTACCGTGACTCACGTCGACGGCAACCGGCTGGTCGCCTTTGCCCACGATCTTGTCGGTAGTGGCGCCATCGACGTGCCCTTCACCACCGCCAACATCCACGGCATCCTGTCGAACCAGTCAAGTTCGTTCAAGCTCGGATCGGCCACAGCCGTTGTCGGTGCCGCCCGCCAGGATCGCTACAGCGGCGTCGCCGGGGTCACCCACGAGCGAGCCAGGACCTTGCCGATGGCGGTCGACGTGCAGACGGCGACGATGACGAACCAGTTCTCCTTCGATCTGGCCAGACACCGGTTCTACACGACCAGTCTCGCCCAGGTGGCATTGATGAGATCGATGGAATCGGCGGCCAAGGCACTGGGCGACGCCAGCGTCTCCGTCACCCTCGAGGTCGAGTTGGATGACGGCCGCTCTCTGTCATGGCAGCGAGTCTATACCGGGCTCAACGCCCCCATCAGTGCAGCCCTGGAGGTCGGGCGCCCGCTGCGGGCCCTGGTCCAATCGGGATTCGAGGACCTGGAGGTCATGCGGATTCGTACGCAGGTGAGCGTCGACGAGAGGATCCATACGGCGCGAGTCGATGGGGCCCGGCTGGACCGCGCCACCGTCGAGGCGGGATCCGTAGCCCACGTCACGGTACACCTGACACCCTTTCAGGCGTCGCCTCACGACGTCGTCATTCCCATCGGCATCCCCGCCGACGCTGTCGGTACGGTCCGGGTGCAGATCGGCAGTGGGCGGGCCGCCGCCGAGTGGGAGCAGAGCCGCTGGCCACAAACCGCACCGGGGAACAGCGACGAACTGCTGCAGCGTCTGCGACAACCTGCCCGTGATGACGAGCTCGTCGTCGAACTGGTCACCGAAGCTCCCGGGCTTGCCGTCGGTGGCCGTGAGCTGCCGACGCCACCCCCCTCGGTGCACCGACTGCTGACCGAGACCCATGCGTCCGGGTTCGTCCAGCCCCTGGCGTTGAAGGTGCTGGCACGCCAGCGCCGAGCCACCGACTACGTACTTCAGGGCGAACACGTTCTCACCGTGAACATCACGGCGAAAGGCACGCACAGATGAAGGGCGATCTGCTGGCGCTTGCGGCACTTGTTTCGATCTGGGATTTCAGCACGGCATTGGCTGTGGAGCCCGTCACCCGGCACCATGGCCGGTATGAGGACTTCGCCGAGGGCACGAGCCTGGCCGTGGCCGTCGATGACGAAGGCCGTCTGACACTGGCCCCCGTGCCGACGGCCCTCACCGAGACCGGGAGTCAGCGGATCTGGAAGGTCACCGCCACTGGCGAGGTCTTGTGGATCGGCACCGGAGATGATGGCAAGCTCTACCGTCTGCAGGAGGGAGATGAGCCGCAACTGCTCTTTGACTCGCCGGAGGTCAGCCTTCACGCCCTGACCGCGGCGCGGGACGGCGGCGTCTATGCCGGCAGTTCGCCGGATGGCATACTCTACCACGTCGGCGGTGACGGCGCGGTGGAAACCGTGGCACGCACTGAGTCCCGCTACGTGTGGGACGTGGTGGCTGACGGCAAGGGCCTGCTGGTGGCCACGGGAGCCCCGGCCCGGGTGCTGCACCTGGAAGGGGGTGAGACAGAGACCTGGTTCGAGTCCACAACCGACGGTCATGTCCGCTGTCTGGCGCGCGCCGGATCTCACTGGTATGTCGGCACCGCCGTGGCCGGCAAGTCTGGCGATGACGCCGCGTCGCGGGCGCGGATCTATGAAGTGGATAGTGAGAGCAACCGGCTTCTGCTGGAAACCGAATACGAGGAGATCACACAGCTGCTCGCCCGGGGCGATACTCTGTTTGCCGCGATGACGACGGCGCCCGCCGTCAACGAAGCGGGTGGTGGTTCAGCCGAGCCCGTCTCGGCCCTGCTGCGGATCGGACCCGACGGCGGCGCCTATCCGATCTGGCAGGGCGTCGGTATCGTTGTCGGGCTGCTCGCCACAGCAGAGTCACCGTTGACCGTTGTGTTGCGCGAGCCGGGTCGCGTGTTGCGCCTGGACACTGACGGTGGGAACCGCCAACGGTTGGCGCACCTCGATTCTCTGGTCCCGAACAGTGCCACGCTGTGGCGTGGCCATCTCGTGGTCGGCGACGGCCGCTCGGGGCGGCTCGCCCGCCTGACACCGGCTCCCGGTGACAGCGGCTGGTTCGAGTCACAGGTGGAGGATCTCGGTGCTCACGGGCAGTGGGGGGCCATCGAGTGGGAGGCGGACACCCCCCGAGGCACGCTGGTGCGCCTGCACACACGCACGGGAAACGGTGTGGTGCCCGATGACAGCTGGAGCCGCTGGTCGGAGCCGCTGGAGGAATCCGGCGCCAGGATCCCCAGTCCGGCGGCACGCTATCTGCAGTACCGCGTCGTACTGAGCGGCGACGAGGACCGGGGACCTGCCGTGCGGCGGATCTCCTTCACGGCAAGACAGACGAACCTGCCACCGCGTATCGAGTCGCTCACCACCTTTGCCTATCGCGGCAATCCCCAGGCTCCCGGGCCACTGCCCCCACAACCCCCCAACGGCGGCGGCAACAGCAGCTTCCGGCTGCCACAGAGCAAGTCGCTGCGCCTCGTGCGGTGGAAGGCCTCGGATGCCAACGACGACGGCCTGCGTTACAGGATCTACCTGCGGGGTGAGGGGCAGCAGACGTGGAAGCTGGTCGAGGAGGATGTGGAGCTGTCCAGCGTCATCTGGGACACCGAGAGCATGCCGGAAGGTATGACCCAGTTGCGCATCGTCGCCTCGGATGCTGAGCACAATCCAGCGTCGCGGGCTCTGGAGGATGAATACGTCAGCGAGCCCTTCCCCATCGACAACAGTCCGCCCGTCGTCGGTCTGCGGGTGCGGCAGGATGGTGCTGTCACGGTCATCGAGGCCAGCTTCGCCGATCAGGTGTCGGCGGTTCGTGGTGCCGGGTACAGCGTTGACTATGAAGACCACGGACCAAGACTGGCCGCCGGCGATGGCCTGTTCGACAGCCGCACGGAACAGGCCGTCTTCCGTCTGGAGAATCTGGCGCCGGGGGAGCACGTGATTTCGGTGCAGGCCTGGGACCAGCTGGACAACGTCGGCGTCGCCCGCGTCATGATCGACGTTGAGTAGTCGAAGTGGAACCAGCTGATCGCGATCGGACGCACATGCGCCGCGCCCTGCGGCTGGCGGCGCGCGGTCGGGGTCGCGTCAGTCCCAACCCCATGGTAGGGGCGGTCATCGTTGATGATCGGGGTCAGGTTGTCGGTGAAGGGTATCATCACGAAATCGGTGGGCCCCACGCCGAAGCGCATGCGCTGCTGGCGGCCGGCGACCGGTCTCGCGGTGCCACGCTCTACTGCACGCTGGAGCCGTGCACGGTTTCCGGTCGCACGCCTCCGTGTGCCGAGGCGGTGGTAGCGGCCGGCATTCGGCGGCTGGTCTGCGCTCTACCCGATCCGGACCGCCGTGTCAGCGGCCGAGGGTTCTCACGGCTGCGGGAAGCCGGAATCGAGATCGAAATCGGCCTGGCCGCCGACGCCGCCGAGCAGCTCATGGGCGCCTATCTGCACCATCGGCGCACGGGTCGGGCGTTGATGACGCTGAAGCTCGGGCAGACTCTCGACGGGCGCATCGCCACACGCGACGGCCTGTCCCGCTGGATCACCGGCGACGCGGCGCGGCGACATGCCCATCGCTGGCGCTCGTGGGTGGACGGCATCATGGTGGGTGCCGGCACCGTACTCGCCGATGATCCGGCGCTGACGGTGCGCCACGTGCGCGGCCGGGATCCCCGTCCCATCGTCGTCGATGGCCGGCTGCGCTGCGACGTTTCGGCACGCGTTTTCGGTGGCCGCGAGCCGGTACTGGTGACGGCGGCCTCCAGTTCGGCCGCCAGTCGGCAGCGGTTCCTCGATCGCGGCGTCGATGTCTGGCCCTGCGCTGATCAGGAGGGAGTCATCGATCTGCGGCAGGTCAGTGCCCGGTGCGGTGAAGCCGGCATGACGCAGGTGATCGTTGAGGGGGGACGCACGCTGGCGGCTGCGGCTCTGTCTGCCGGTGCCATTGACGAGGTCATGATCTATGTGGCTCCCCGTTTCCTTGGCGGGGACGCCGTGGCCGGAATCGGTGATCTGGGGATCGATACACTCGAGTCGACGCCGCGCCTGGTCGACGTGCACACGAAACGACTGGGGGACGATGTGCTGATAACCGGGAAGGTGGCCCCGTGTTCACCGGACTGATCGAGGAGGTGGGCCGGGTGCGCCGCACCGAGCGGGCCGGCACCGACCTGCAGCGTCTGGAGATCGCCGCGCCGAAAACGGTCGAGGATCTGGCTGTCGGCGACAGCATCAGCATCAACGGCGCCTGCCAGACGGCCGTAGCGGCGACGGCGACCTCGTTCACGGTGGAATCAGTCGCCGAAACCCTGCGACTGACCACTCTGGGCAGTCTCAAGGCGGGGGATCCGGTGAATCTGGAGCGGTCGCTGCGACCCACCGACCGGATGGGGGGCCACATCGTTCTGGGGCATGTCGACGGCGTCGGTTCCGTCCGGAGGCTGGACAGAGCTGCGGGGAATACGATCCTCGAGGTGCAGCCGCCAAAGGGCCTGGCACGCTACATTGCCGACAAAGGTTCGATCACCGTCGATGGCATCAGTCTGACGGTGGTTTCCGTCGGTTCCGAGGGTGCCTTTACCATCGCTATCATACCGCATACATTAGCACATACGAACCTTCAGCAGGTCCGCGCCGGAGACCGTGTCAACCTCGAAGTCGACGTGGTGGCGCGTTACGTCGAGCGCCTGCTGGCCACCGGCAGTCCGCCGTCCGGCCTCAGCCTGGACGGCCTGCGCGACATGGGGTACTGAGACGAGGATATGCCCGGCACCGACCGGGCTTTTTTGGCTGTGCCTGACTTCAATACAATCGACGAGATCGTCGAAGAGCTCGCTGCCGGACGCATGGTCGTTCTCGTGGACGAGCGTGCCGTGGACGTGGATGGCGCTGAGCTGGTGGGCGAGGGCGAGCTCATCATGATCGCTGAACTGGTCGATTCCAACTCGATCAACTTCATGTCGCGGCACGCAGGGGGTCCTGTCTACGTCGCCGCCGACCGCACCCGTCTGGAAGGTCTGGGTCTGCAGCAGGCACAGAACCAGGGACCGCGTGGAGCCGCCTACATGGGCTCGGTGAATGCCCGACCCATCCACGGCACGGGTGTCTCCGCCCACGATCGGGCCCTGACAATCCGCATGCTGGCCGATCCCCACAGCACGCACGGCGACTTCGGCCAGCCCGGCCATGTGACCCCCATCGCGGCCCAGTCCGGCGGCGTGCTGCGACGTGCCGGCCACACCGAAGCTTCGGTGGACCTGGCGAAACTGGCCGACTACCAGCCCGTGGCCGTCCTGGCGTCGATCCTCGACGACGATGGCGAGCTGGCCTCGACACCCTATCTGCTCGAGTTCGCCGGCCGGCACGGGCTGAAAGTGGCCACAATCCGCGATCTGATCGCCCAGCGGCGACGGTCAGAAAAGCTGGTCGAGTTGCAGGCGCGGGCCGACATGCCCACTCGTCACGGTGACTTCACCACCTACGCCTACCGTTCGCTGGTGGACGGCAGTCCCTACATCGCCATGGTCATGGGCGATGTCAGCGATGGCTCACCGACGCTGGTGCGCATGCACTCCTGCTGTGTCACCGGTGACGCTCTGGGCTCGAACCTCTGCGACTGTGGCGAGCAGCTGGAACTGGCCATGGCCATGATCGCCGCCGAGGGCCGTGGCGTCATCGTCTATATCCAGAACCACGAGGGCCGCGGTATCGGCATCCTGCACAAGCTGAAGGCGTATGAACTGCAACAGCGACAGGGCCTGGACACGGTCGAGGCCAATCACGCCCTGGGGTTGCCCGCCGACAGCCGCGACTATGGCATCGGCGCCCAGGTGCTGCACGATCTCGGCCTGCGCCAACTGCGCCTGCTGACCAACAATCCACGCAAGCGGGTGGGCCTCGACGGCTACGGGTTGACCGTGGTCGAACAGGTTTCGATCGAGGCCCCTCCCAACCCTCACAACATCCGATATCTGCGCACCAAGCGCGACCGGATGGGTCATGTCACATTGCTCAACGAGGAATCCGATGCCCAAAGTGCATGAGGGCAAACTCGACGCCGCAAACCGCCGGTTTGCCGTCGTTGTCGCCCGTTTCAACAGCCTGGTCACGGGGAAGCTACTCGACGGCGCCCTGGATTGTCTGCGCCGGCACGGCTGCCCAGAGGACCAGGTCGAGGTCGCCTGGGTGCCGGGCTCCTTCGAACTGGCCCTGGCGGCACAGAAGCTGGCCGCCACCCGCCGTTTCGACGCGGTGCTGTGTCTCGGCGCCATCATCCGTTCCGATACGCCACACTTCGACTTCGTCGCCAACGAGACGGCCCGGGGAATCGCCCGCGTCAGCCTCGACAGTGGCGTGCCGGTCACCTTTGGCGTGGTCACCACCGACGACGTGGAACAGGCCATCAACCGTGCTGGTGTGCTCTCGGGGAACCGGGGTTGGGACGCGGCGATGAACGCCATCGAGATGGCGGATCTGATGACCGGCCTCGATTCACCCACTACATGACCCAGCAGCAGCGCTGGGACGACGACGAGTGGGGAGGGGACGACGACGAGCCCCTGCCCGATACCCGTTCCGGTGCCCGACGTCTGGCCCTGCAGGCCCTGTACTGGGAGGCCGCATCTCCTGGTCAACTGGATGAGGCCCTGAGACAGCGAGCCACGGCGGCGAATATGGGTGCCGACAACATCGATTTCGCCGGACGTCTGGCCCGCGCCTGTATGGAACACACCGCCGCCATCCAGGACCTGATCGCCGCCGCCGCCACAAACTGGCGCCCCGAACGCATCGCCCGCCTGGACGGACTCATCCTGCAGCTGGCCCTCACCGAACTGCGGTATCTCGAAGATGCCCCGCCGCGGGTCACCATTCACGAGGCGGTCGAACTGGCCAAGGCCTACGGTGGAGACAAGTCCCACGCCTTTGTCAACGGTGTGCTCGACGCCATCGCCCGTCAGCTCGGAATCAAGGTCTGACAGGTTGGCGGTTCTGCCGGCGTGCGCACCGCCATCTTTTCCGATGTCCATGGCAACCTCGAGGCGCTCGAAGCAGTGCACGAGGCGGGCACGGGCCTGGGTGTCGACCGCTGGATATGCCTGGGCGACGTGGTCGGCTATGGAGCGGACCCGGAAGCCTGTCTGGAGATCGTCGAAGATCTGACGACCGTCACCCTGCAGGGAAACCACGACGCTGCAGTGGCCGGTGTCCTGAGTGACGAGTACTTTAATCGAGATGCCCGGCAAGCTGTGCAATGGACCCGGGAGCGCCTGAGTGCCGGACGCAGGAAGAAACTTTGCGATCTGGCTCTGATCCATGCCGAAGGCGAGGCCTTCCACGTACATGCTGAACCCGGCGATCCGCAGGCCTGGCACTACGTCTGCGATGCCGTCGACGCCACCGCCGCCCTGGATGTCGTGGCTCAGCGCCTGCTCTATGTCGGCCATTCTCATCTGGCCTTCATCTGCGCCACGGCCCCGAGCGTGTACACGGCAGTGCGGCTCGAGGGGCATCTGAAGCTGGCTGCTGATGCCCGCTATCTGGTGAATGTGGGCAGTGTCGGTCAACCGCGGGATGGTGATCCGCGGGCCTGCTTTGCCTTGCGCGACGACGAGGCGGACTCGATCGAACTCGTGCGCGTGCCGTACGATGCAACCCCTGCCCGGCAGAAGATCGTCGATGCCGGCTTGCCTCGTTTCCTGGCCGATCGCCTCGGTCAGGGCTGTTGACCTGTAGTCTCCTCGAACCTGCGATCCCATCCTGCCTGATATGCTTGCTTTCCTGAAAGACCTGATCAATGCCGTCATCGGCCGCCTGAAGAAGGCCTTTGGCTCCCAGGCCGACCGTGAATTCAAAAAGGGCCTGCCCATCATCGAAGAGGTCAACCGCCACTGCGAGTCGCTGCAGGCGCTCTCCGATGCTGAGCTGTTTCAGCAGACGGAGCAGTTCCGCCAGCGCCTGCGCCAGCGCACAGCGGAACTGACCGCCGAGGTCACCGAAGTGGAGGCGTCGCTGCGGGGTGACCTGGAGCCTGCCGATCGCGAGCGCCTCAACGATCGCCACCAGGCCGTGGAACAGGAAATCCTCGGGATCGAGGCCAGTTTTCTCGACGAGATCCAGCCCGAAGCTATCGCCGTCGTCAAAGATGCCTGCCGGCGCCTTGTGGGACGCGGCTGGGAGGTCGTGGGCACCGAGGAAGAGTGGTTCATGCAGCCATATGACGTGCAGCTCTATGGCGGCACCGTGTTGCACGCCGGCAGAATCGCGGAGATGGCCACCGGTGAGGGCAAGACTCTCGTGGCTGTGGCGCCGCTGTACCTCAACGCTCTGACGGGGCGCGGCTGTCACCTGATTACGCACAACAACTATCTGGCCAAACGCGACGGTATGTGGATGGGTGGCATCTACAACTTCCTCGGGCTCTCCGTCGGCATCATCCAGGATGCCCGCCAGACCGGGGGCGCCGAGGCCTACATCCTGCCTGTGCCCGAATCCACGCCTGCCACCTTCGAGTGGCGTGCTGCCAACCGCCACGAGGCCTACCGCGCCGACATCGTCTATGCCACCAAGGACCAGGTGGGCTTCGACTACCTCTACGACAACATGGCCACCCGGCGGGAGCACATCTCGCAGCGGGAGTTCAACTTTGCCATCGTCGATGAAGCCGACTCCAACCTCATCGACGACGCCCGCACGCCACTGATCATCTCCGGCCCGGTTCCCGAGGCAACGAACCGCTATGCCGAGTTCAAGCCCCTGGTCGAAAAGCTGCTGCGGGCGCAGACGAACCTGGTGAACAAGCTTGTGGCGGGCGCCGAAAAGAAACGGGAGAACGAGGAGGACGAGTACGAAGTCGGCGTCGATCTGTTGCGGGCCATACGCGGAGCCCCGAAGAACAAGCGCCTGATGAAGGTGCTGCAGGAGGAGGGCGTGAAGCGCCTCATCGGCAAGGTGGAAGCCGATTTCATGCGCGACAAGCGGATGGCTGAAATCGACGAGGAGCTGTTCTTCGTCATCGACGAAAAGGGCCACACCCTCGACCTGATGGACAAGGGCCGGGATATGCTGTCTCCCGACGAGCAGGCCGTGTTCATCCTGCCCGACGTGAGCGAAGCCATCGGCCTGGTGCGCAAGGACACGTCGCTGAGCGATGACGAGCGCCGTCAGCAGGAGGATGAAGCCTACCGCGACCATCAGCAGCGCACCGAAGCGGTACACAACATCAACCAGTTGATGAAGGCCTACACGCTGTTCGAGCGCGATGTGGCCTACATGGTGACAGAGGACAAGAAGGTCGTCATCGTCGACGAGTCCACCGGGCGGCCTCAACCGGGACGGCGGTTTGCCGACGGCCTGCACCAGGCCCTCGAGGCGAAAGAGGGTGTCAAGGTCGAAGCGGAGACGCAGACGGTGGCCACCATCACGCTGCAGAACCTGTTCCGCATGTACCGGAAACTGGCGGGCATGACGGGAACGGCCGAAACCGAGGCGGCCGAGCTGTGGGAGATCTACAAGCTGGACGTCGTCGTCATTCCCACGCACCGGCCGATTCGCCGTCTCGACAACGAAGACCAGATCTACCGCACCAAGCGCGAGAAGTACAACGCCATCATCGAGGACATCACCTGGCTGAACGAGCGTGGCCTGCCGGTGCTGGTGGGAACGATATCGGTGGAGATCTCAGAGCTGCTGTCCCGCATGTTGACGCGCAAGGGGATCAAGCACCAGCTGCTCAATGCCCGCTATCACGAGAAGGAGGCCGAGGTCGTGGCCGACGCCGGTCAGCCGGGCCAGGTGACGATTGCCACGAACATGGCCGGTCGTGGCACGGACATCAAGCTGAACCCCGATGTCATCCACATCGAGCGGGATCTCATCACCGCCCCGGATGTCACCCTGGCAACCGACTACAACGGCAGGTCTCTGCGGGATGAACTCACCGAGAATCCCAGTGGACTCCAGGTGATCGGCACCGAACGCCACGAATCACGTCGCATCGACAGACAGCTCCGCGGCCGTGCCGGCCGTCAGGGAGATCCCGGGGCATCGCGCTTCTACATGTCCCTGGAAGACGACCTGATGCGCCTGTTCGGCTCCGAACGGATCGCCAAAGTGATGGACCGTCTGGGAGCCGAGGAAGGCGAGGTCATCGAGCACAGCATGGTGACGCGATCCATCGAACGGGCCCAGAAAAAGGTGGAAGCGCGCAACTTCGAGATGCGCAAGCATCTGCTGAAGTACGACGATGTCATGAACCAGCAGCGGCAGGTGATCTACAACCGTCGCCGGGATATTCTCGAACGCGACACCGCTCACGACCAGGTACTGGAGCTGATGGAAGACGCCGTGGCCGGTCTCGTGGCCGCCCACGCGCAACCCGGCCTGCCGGCCGAGGAATGGACCTGGGAGGATCTGTCGGAGGAGTTTTCCGGCGTGTTCTTCACGCCCTTTCCGGTGGAGGTCGAAGATCGTGCCGGCACCGATGTGGAGGCCTTGGGCGAGGTTGTGCTCGACACAGCCCGTGGGGCGTACGAGCACCGCCGCGACCTGGTCACGGAGGAGACCTTCCGCGAGGTGGAAAAGGCGGTACTTCTGCACACGGTGGACACCTGCTGGCAGGAACACCTCTACGAAATGGACGAGTTGAAGGAGGGTGTCGGGTTCGCCGGCGTCGCCGGCAAGGACCCTCTCCTCGTCTACCAGAAAGAGGCCTTCGAAATGTTCGAGAGCCTCATCTCCCGCATCGACGCCGAGTCACTGCGCAACCTGTTCCAACTGCGTGTCGACGCCGGTCCCCCGCCGGAGCGGCGTGTGCCGCTGGGTCGCGGTCAACTGTCGGATATCCACAGCGAGGCAACCAACCTCGGCTTCCGCGGGGCGCCGCCACCGACTCCCGGACAGGCCAGTGGCGATGGTCTGCCTCTGGGCAAACCCGCCGGGGGTCCGCGGGACCGCGGACTCGTCGCCGCCGGCAGCGAGGGCACCGACACGGCCAAGAAGGCCCCCATCCGGACCGGGCCCAAGGTAGGACGCAACGACCCGTGCCCGTGTGGCAGCGGCAAGAAGTACAAGCAATGTCACGGGCGGGCCTGATCGGGGATTCATGAATGTCGGTGGACCAAGGCCCTCGACACGCGTCGTCTGGTCACGGGCGGGCCTGAACGCGGACGCGTCAAGAGGTGGATGCTGGTCTTGGGTAGTATGTTACGGCGATCGGAGGGGATGATCTCGTTCTTTTCGGGTTACCTATGGAAGCTCTGACCACCTGGCAACTAGCCCTGCTCGCCGTCTACCTGGGCATCGTCTCGGTACTGAGTCTGTTCGGCTTCCATCGATGGTTCATCCTGCGCATCTACTACCGACACCGGGACCGGCAGCCGCAGGCCCCGGGACGGTTCGGCACGCTGCCGGGTGTCACCGTGCAGCTTCCCATATACAACGAGTACCATGTGGTGGAACGCCTGCTCGAAGCCGTGGGACGGATCGACTGGCCGGCCGACAGGCTCGAGATTCAGGTCCTCGACGATTCCACGGACGAGACGCAGGGCCGGGCTCGCGCTGCCGTCGAGCGCCTGTGCTCTCGAGGGATTGACGCCCGCTACCTGCACCGCCCCGACCGCACCGGTTTCAAGGCGGGAGCCCTGGAGGCCGGCCTGGAGCAGGCTCGGCATGACTTCATCTTCATCCTCGACGCCGACTTCCTGCCCCAGCCGAGCGTGCTCCGTGAGGCCATGCATCACTTCACCGATGCCGGCGTCGGCATGTTACAGATGCGCTGGGGCCATCTGAACCGACACTTTTCCGTGCTCACCCGAATCCAGTCGATCTTCCTCGATGGACATCTCGTCATCGAGCACACCGCGCGCAACCGCTCGGGCCGATTCTTCAACTTCAACGGCACCGCCGGAATCTGGCGCCGACAGGCCATCGTCGATGCCGGCGGCTGGCAGCACGATACTCTGACAGAGGATCTGGACCTGAGTTTCCGGGCTCAGCTGGCGGGCTGGCGGTTCCTCTACCTGCCGCACGTCGAGGTGCCCGCCGAACTGCCGGTGGAGATCAACGCTTTCAAATCACAGCAGCATCGATGGACGAAGGGGGCGGTGCAGACGGCGAAGAAGATCCTGCCGCGGGTCTGGCGGGCCGACCTGCCGATGAAGGTCAAGATGGAAGCCACCTTCCACCTGACGGCCAACAGTTGCTACATCCTGATGCTGCTGATGTCGGTGCTGATGTTCCCCGTCCTCGACATCCGCAAGCTGATGTCCTGGGAACACCGGATGTTCCTCATCGATCTGCCCCTGTTCTCTATGGCGACGATGGCGATTTCAGGCTACTACATGGCCTCCCAGCGGGAACTCTACGCCGACTGGAAGACTTCCATAAAGTACCTGCCGCTGCTGATGGCGATCGGTATCAGCCTGTGCGTGAACAACGCCCGCGCCGTCGTCGAGGGTTTGGTAGGCTACACCACCGGATTCCATCGTACACCGAAATACGGCGTCAGCTCACAGGGCCTGCTCGGGGGCAAGTACGCCGGCTCCAAAACGCTCATCGCCTTCGCCGAGCTGGCCATGTCCCTCTATTTCGTCTTCGTCATCGCCCGTGCCTGGGAGATCGGCCTCTACTTCGGCCTCCCATTCCTGCTGCTGTTCCACACCGGCTTCCTCTACACGGGCCTGCTCTCCGGGCTGCAGCCCTGGCTCGTCGGGCTGCGCTTGCGTTGGGCCGCCCGCACCGCGACTGCCTGACGAAAAACGCCCCCGACCCGGTCATGGGTCGGAGGCGCTGTGTCCGGGTTCGCAAACGTCGGTGAGTCAGTCGGACTCCGGCCAGACCAGTTCGTATTGCTCGCCGGTCAGCTTCTCGCGGGCCATCAGCAGGTTGAAGGTCGGGTAGACACGATCCTTGAGTTTCCGTCGCAGGTCGCGCAGGCCGATGGCCGCCGACTGCGTCCGCCGCTTCGTGTCGCCCTTCTCATCCGAGGCCAGACCCATCGCCTCGTCAAAGGACCGCACGTACAGATCGTGTGTGTTGGAAGCCGTCGCCGCGTCAGGTGCCGTGACGGCCGCGACTGCCTTCTGGTATTCTTCCAGCAGGTTGAAGGCCCCCTGAATGTCGGCTTGAGTGATGTCCTGGGTCGGATCGTCGAAGCGCAGGATCTCGGCCTGGACTCGTCGATTGAACTGATCCAGTTTGTGGATCTCGGCTGAATAGTGCTTCAGCTGAGCGATTTCCTCTTCATTGCCACACCCCAGTGCCCCGACCAGCAAAGCCAGTGCGAGCAGTCCTCGTACCATGTCAACCTCCCGGTTCTTGGCAACCCCGGCAGCTGTGGACGTCATCCGGGGTCTTGACGGGCAAAAGGTAGGACGTACCACAAACGCAAGGCAAGCCGCCGGCTCCCGGGCCTCGTTGACGCTTTGTCGGGGCCGGGATACCTTCCCTGCCGCGCCGTCGCCGCCTTCGATCGCGACGGGCTGTCCCTGGGAGGGTGTTTTGATCAGCCGCGAGCAACTCCGCAGCCAGTTGAACGACTGTCTGCTCGACGCCCGTTTCGAGCGCTGGAGCGGCACTTATCAGCGAGGCAAGGTCCGGGATATGTATAAGCTCCCGGGAAAGCGGGTCCTCATCACGACAGACCGGCAAAGCGCCTTCGACCACGTCCTCGGCACGATCCCCCTCAAGGGACAGGTCCTCAACCGCATCGCCCAGCACTGGTTCGAGCAGACCGCTGACATCGTTCCCAACCACGTCATCTCCGTGCCTCACGCCAATGTGACCATCGGCGAGGAGCTGGCCATGTTCCCGGTGGAGATCGTCGTCCGTGGATATCTCACCGGCAGCACCGACACGTCGGCCTGGACCCACTACAACCGGGGAGTGCGGGATTTCTGCGGCAACCGCCTTCCGGATGACATGGTCAAGAATCAACCCTTCGAGACGGCGATCATCACGCCCACGACCAAGTCCGAAGAGCACGACGAATCGATCTCCGCCGAACAGATCGTCGAGCGGGGGCTGGTTGAGAAAGCGACCTGGCAGCAGATCGAAGAGATCGCTCTGGCCGTCTTCGCCCGAGGCCAACAGCTGGCTGCCGAGCAGGGCCTGATCCTGGTGGATACGAAGTACGAAATGGGCCGCAATGCTGCCGGGCAGATTGCTGTGGCCGACGAGATCCACACTCCCGATTCGTCACGCTACTGGATCCGGGACAGCTACGAGGAACGCCATGCCCGGGGGGATGAGCCGGAGAGCCTGGACAAGGAGTTCCTCCGTCTATGGCTGCGCGACAAGGGCATCTCCGACGACAACATCCCGACGCTTGACGATGATATCCGCATTCAGGTCGCCGAGCGCTACGTCGATCTGTTCGAGCGGGTCACCGGCACAGCGTTCGAACCCGATCTTGGCGAGGAACCTCTGATGGATCGGATCGGCCAGGCCATCGAACCGCACTTCGACGGCAACTGACGTTGGCCACGTCCCTGATATCGGCGCGACGACGCCGGCCTCTGGCCCGGCGGATCCTGCGCGCCGCCCTCGTCTTCCGACTTGAGCTGCGCCCGCCAGACCCCCTCGATGCGGGTCTGATTCTGCTGAGTTGGCTGCACCGTCCCGTGATCGAGATGCCCCTGCAGGCCTGTCGTGCCGTGGAAGGCCGGGCCGAGAGACTCCGCCAGCGTCTCGACGAAGTGTTTCCCTTCTGATGCTGCATCGCCAGCTGCGCTCGGCCCTGGAGGAGATCTTCGGTGAAGAATTCATCGACGAATCCCTGCGCCATTCCGAACTGGCGCAGCTGGTCATCCACGAGCACCCGCAGCGCTTCAAGGAGGCCGTACTCGGCTTCCAGCGGCTGAACTTCCGCGACGAGCAGAGCGAATATGCTGAGAAGCTGCAGCGCGAATTCGGCTATGCTCTGATCTGCTCACTGCTGCACAACCCCACCCGCGAGATGGTCGCCGAGCTCGGCCTCAACTACCTGTAGCGCCTCCCATGACCCGTCAACTGCTGGCCTTCGACCTGGGTGCCGAGAGTGGCCGTGCCATCCTCGGCCAGCTCGATGACAGCCGTCTGGAACTGCAGGAGTTGCATCGGTTCGCCACCGGCGTTTCCCCGGTGCTGGGCCGGTTGTACTGGGATGTGCTGCGCCTGTTCGACGAGGTCCAGACCGGGCTCCGGGCCGCCGCCCAGCACGATCCCGGCAGCGTCGGCATCGACACCTGGGGGGTCGACTACGGGCTGCTGGGAGCCGATGGTGCCTTGCTCGACAATCCCCGCAACTATCGCGATCCGCGGACCGAGGGAGTCATGGAACGCGGCATCGAACGCCTGGGCCGCGGACGTATCTTCTCCGCTACAGGGCTGCAGTTTCTGCCGATCAATACGCTGTGGCAGCTGGTGTCGATGCGGGAGGCCGCCTCACCGCAACTGGACGAGGCCCACCGCTTTCTGATGATGCCCGATCTGCTTCACTATTTCCTCACCGGGGAGCAGGCCGGGGAATTCACCAACGCCACGACGACACAGTTCTACGACCCACGGCAGAAACGCTGGTCGACGGAGCTCTTCGACGCCTTCAATCTGCCAGCGCGCATCCTGCCAGACATCATCCAGCCGGGTACGCGTCTGGGTATGATCTGCCCCGACGTGGCCGATCGCTGTGGCCTGTCGGCGACACCCGTGGTCGTGCCCGCCACGCATGACACCGGTTCGGCGGTGGCCGCTGTGCCCGCAGATGGTGCAGACTTCGCCTACATCAGTTCCGGTACGTGGTCACTGATGGGAGCCGAGTTGGCCGAACCGAACGTCAGTGACGCAGCGCTGCGCTACAACTTCACCAACGAGGGCGGTATGGGGGGTACGTTCCGCTTCCTGAAGAACATCATGGGGTTGTGGCTCGTACAGGAGACCCGGCGAACCTGGCAGGCACAGGGGCGGGATCGATCCTATGCTGAATTGACGGAAGCGGCGCGACAGGCCCCCGCCTTCGGGGCCCTGTTCGATCCGGATGACGCCCGTTTCCTGCCCCCGGGCGACATGGCCAGCCGCATCTCCGCAATCTGCGCCGAAACCGGCCAGACAACTCCCGGAAGCGAGGGGGCCGTCATTCGCTCCATGCTCGAAAGTCTGGCCTTGAAGTACCGCTGGGTTCTCGAGCGTCTGGAGGAGGTCCTCGACCGACGGCTGGAGCCGATCCATGTCGTGGGCGGCGGCATCCAGAACGAACTGTTGTGCCAGCTCACAGCCGATGCCGCCGGCCGCCCGGTGGTGGCCGGACCGGCAGAAGCCACCGCCATGGGCAATCTGCTGGTTCAGGCCCTCGGCCTGGGATGGCTCGGCTCGGTGGACGACATCCGCCAGATCGTGCGGGCATCCTGCGCCCCGCGCACCTACCAGCCGTCCGGCGACAGCGATCGCTGGGACGAAGCCTACGCCCGGTTCTGCCGCTTTCTGCCCTCCGGCGACAGCTACACCTAGACGAATCCCCCCCTCTCCGCGTCTGTACAGCAGAATCCGACCGCCGAACCGGCCCTCAAGGTCTGGCCGGACGGGCCGATCTAGGTGACAGGCCCCGTTCGTGTTCACCGGAACCGGACCGAGCGCCGATCGTCTACACTGCCGGAGACGTAACCATTATGCCTGCTGAAGCCACTGCACCGCCGACGCCCCGCGATGGCATCTCCACCGACCTGGTGGAAAGCTACTGGCGGGATATCCGTCACTTTGAGCCTCTGTCGCGCGCCGATGAGGTCACTCTCGTGCAACGCGCCCGCGCCGGGGACAGCGCCGCCGCCGACGCCCTGGTGACGGCCAACCTGCGGTTCGTTGTCACCGTAGCCAAGAAATACACCAGCTACGGCATGTCCTTCTCGGAACTGATCGCCGAGGGCAACTGCGGCCTGCTGGAGGCGGTCAAGCGCTTCGACGAAACGCGCGGCTTCAAGTTTATCACCTATGCCGTGTGGTGGATCCGGCAGTCGATCCTCAAGGCGCTCGCCGAGCAGAGCCGGGCGGCGCGGCCCCCCATGAGTCAGGTCAACGACCTGCAGAAAGTGGAGAAGAATGCCGCCCGTCTGACGCAGAAGCTGGGTCGGGCGCCGACGGCTGAGGAGATCGCCACGAGCGCCGAGATCAGCCTCGACCGCACCCGCAGCGCCATCGAGTTGAGTCAGAACGACCTGTCTCTCGACGCGCCTCTCACCGGCGATGAAGGGGACGACACCATGCAGGCCCTGCTGCCGATGGAAGGTCCCGGGTTCGACGAGTCCTACGATCAGGCTACCCTGTTCCGCGCCCTGCACGACTGTATCGACCATCTCGACGAACGGGAGCAGCTGATCCTGCGGGCCTATTTCGGTCTGCAGCAGGCACGGCCGATGACCCTGGAGCAGATCGGTGGTGTTCTGGGGCTGACGCGCGAACGCGTCCGCCAGCTGCGTGACCGCGCCCTGGAACGCGTTCGGGTCGAGTATGGCGATCTGTTGATGGAGTTGTCGAGTAACTGATTCGTCAGGCTGGTGCCGCCAATCCGGACCTACACAGGGTACGTTCCGATCGCTATCTTAGTTTCTCTCTTGGCGTGCCCCGGCGTTGCTGCCGCGCACGAACTCCGATCAGCCCCTCGGAAGGTGAAGGCGTGGTTCAGTACAACCTGGCGGATCTGCACACACATTCCTTCTGTTCCGACGGTCTGCGCACTCCCACACAGGCTGTCGAAGAGGCCGCGGCCGCCGGCGTGCGCGTCCTCAGTCTCACCGACCACGATACCGTAGAGGGCGTTCCGGAAGCACTGGATGCAGGCGCCACCCTCGGCCTGGAGGTCCTTCCCGGGACTGAACTGAGCGCCCATATCGAGGACCGCGAGGTCCACTTGCTCGCCTACTGCCTCGACTATCGCAGTCCACGCCTGGCGTCCTACGTCAAGCTCGTCCATCAGCGACGGCACGATCGTGGCGCCGCCATCGTTCAACGGCTCAATCAGCTCGGCGTTGAAGTCACCCTCGATGAGATTCTCGTACGCGCCGACGGCAGCCCCCTCGGTCGGCCGCACATCGCCGCCGCCATGGTCGCCACCGGTGCCGTCAGCAACAAGGAGGAAGCCTTCTCCCGTTTCATCGGTGACCGCCGCCCCGCTGACGTGCCCAAACCGCGCACGCCTTCGGCCGACGTGATCGCCATGGTGCACGAGCTTGGTGGTGTCGTCCTCCTCGCCCACCCTGGCCTGTCCGTGTCGGATGCCGCCATCCAGAGTCTGGTCGATGTTGGCCTCGACGGCGTGGAGGTCTTCCATCCTTCACATCAGCCACCACAGATCGAACACCTCAACGAGCTGGCCAGTCGACTCGAACTGCTGACCTCCGGAGGCTCCGACAGCCACGGCGAGTCCTATGGAGCCCGTATCGGTGACTGTGGCATCGGCTGTGAAGCGGTCGAAGCGCTGCGCGTCCGCGCCGCCCGGTATGCCTGACGCCTCCGAGGCGCTGCGGCGCCGCCCACCAGCCGCAGCACTGCTGGTGCTCGTCTTTCTGGCGTCGATATCCGGTCCGCTGCGGCTGGCCGAAGCCGCCTTGCCCACCGGCTTCCATCAGGACCAATCGTCTCAGCCACTCACCGGCCTCGTGGGAACCAGCATCACGGACGTGGTCTTCAGCGGTCGTTTCCTGTGGGTGGCCACCGAACGTGGTCTGGCCCGTCTGGACCCGGCCACTGGCAGCGGCCTGGTCCAGGATGACTGGCTCACTTTCACCGAGGCCAACGGCCTGGGCCGTGGCTCGGTGAGCGCCCTGGCGGCCTCCGGTGATACCGTGTGGGCGGCGACTCTGTTCGACTCTCTGGCCACCGGCCTTGATCGCCCGCATCCCGTGGGCAGCGGCCTGGCATGGTCGGTGGACGGCGGCCTCTCCTGGGATCATATCACCAACGAGGCGCTCTTCGATACGCTGCGACCCGGTTTCGAAGGGGGTCCCTTCACGCCGGTGCAGAACCCTTGCTTCGGCCTGACTCTCGATGGCGACACGATCTGGGCCGCCTTCTGGTCCGGCTCGACGGTGCGCTCCACCGATTTCGGTCGCACGTGGGAGCGGGTCCTGCCTGGCGGCGGTGACCGCATCGTCTTCGGAGTCGCCGATGTGGAGACCGATCTGGGGATTCTTCAGTTCGAGGCCGACAGTCTGGTGACGGCAGGCGCCGACGCAACGCAGATTGCCCAGATTCGTGCCGCCATCGACTCGGTGGCGGCTCTGTCCCTCCTGCACCGCACCTTCTCCGTCACCGCCTGGGGCGACACGGTCTGGATCGGCACCGCCTCCGGCGTCGTCTCCAGCTTCGATTCCGGCAGCACGTGGCGGACACACAAGGTCCGCCTCAACGACTTTGACGAACCCCTCCCGGGCAACCTGTCCGGCAACTGGGGGCTGGCCATCGAACGGGAGCTCACAGCCGACGGCCGCTCGCTGGTCTGGGTCGGAGCCGGCGTGACCGAAGGGCCGGGCCAGGTGGGAGCGATGAACGTCACCGAGGACGGTATCACCTGGCAGGCAACGGGGCCGACCTTCGCCTGGGACTTCGCCTTCACCGGTGGCGACACGATCTGGGCCGGCAGTGACGCCGGTCTGTTGATGACGCCGGATCGCGGCGACAACTGGTTTCTGGCCGAAGTCGAGGATCTGGTGTCCCGCGACATCCTGCTGCCCACCTTCGTCGGCGTGGAGCGATTCGCCCTGCCCGACGGGTCCATGGCGCTGTGGGCCGGCGCCGAGAACGGCCTGGGACGATCCATCGATGGGGGCCGTACATGGACGATTCTCAGCTTCCCTCTGATGACGCGCTCCCTCGACTCGGGTGAATTCATCGGTGCCGGTGACTTCCGCGACCTCGACGGGGTGCGCGCCTATGCGGCGCCCAGCCCCTTCGCCCCGTCCCAGGGACAGCTCTGTCGCTTCGTCTACAGCCTGGCCGACGACGCCCGCGTGACGATCGAGATCTACGATTTCGCCAGCCGCAAGGTGCGCACGCTGGTGGACGGCGTCGATCGCGGCGGCGGCAATCGTGGCGAGAACTGGGATGGTCTCGACGATGAGGGTCGTGCCGTCGCCAACGGGGTCTACTTCTTCCGCGTCGAGACCGACGGTGGCGACCGCGCCTTCGGCAACCTGGTCGTGCTCGACTGATGCGCCCTGGCCTGATCATCCGGCTCGGGGCCCTGCTGTGTATAGTGGCCTCTGCCGCCGTCCATGCGGCGCCTTTCGGCGGGGCCTTCCTCGACACCGGACTGGGCGCCCGTGCCACCGGCATGGGCGGCGCTGCCAGCGCCACGATCGAGGGACCGGCGGCATTGCTCTACAATCCGGCCGGCCTGGCAGCGCGCCAGGGACGCAACCTGCTGGGTTCGTATCAGCCCCTGTCTCTTGGTCGCAACCGCACCAGTCTCGCCGGGTCGATCAATGTGCGCGGTCCCCTCGCCTTCGGTCTGGCCTGGCTGCATGCCGGTGTCGATGGCCTGCTCGCCCGCAACGGCTCCGGTGAAGTGACGGGAAACCTGGACGACGTCGAGGACGCCGTGCTCTTCGGCCTCGGCCTCAACGCCACGCCACGCCTGCAGTTCGGTCTCGGTGTCAGGATCATCGATCATCGGCTCGAGGCTCCCGGGGCGGGTGAGTCGAGCGCCAACGGTCGGGCCGTCGACCTGGGGCTGCGCTACAGGCTGAACGAAACCACCGTCATCGGCGTGTCGGCGCGCAACCTGCTGGACAAGCTGAGCTGGTCTGTGATCAGGCCCTCGGCGCAGACCAGCAGCTCTGAAGAAGCGCTGCTGTCGGTTCTGGCTGTCGGCATCAGCCATCACTGGCGCGGGATCGTCACCGCTGCCGCCGATGTGGAAGTACTCGATGTCGGCGGCGATCGCGACCTACGCGGACACGGTGGGCTCGAAGCCCGTCTCAACGACCTGCTCACTCTCCGTGGCGGCCTGCACCGGGTGGGCGATGCCGATGGCTTCGGTCTACCCACCTTCGGTCTCAGCCTGCGTCCCATGCGCATGGAGAGGGTGCAACTCGACTTCGCCTGGGTGGCCGACGAACTCGACGCCGGCGGGCGCCAGGTGCTGACCGTGTTGAGCCGGTTCTGATGCGCCGCTGTCTCCCGATTTGCAGTGCCCTGTTGACGGCCCTGGTAGGGACTCTGCCGGCGTCGGCCGATCCTGGATTCGCCATCCTGCAGCTGGGGGTCGGCGCTCGCGCCGCAGCCCTTGGCGAAGCGACGACGGCCCTGGTGGACGCTCAGGCTTCGGCCTCGAATCCGGCGGCTGTGGGAGGCGGTCGCTCCGCCGCCCTCAGCCACACCGAGTGGATCGGCGACGTGCGCCACGAACACGCCGTCACGACCTGGGGCAGCCACGACAGCGACGCCTTTGCCGCAGACGTGTTGCTGTCCCATGCCGGCGACCTCG
This sequence comes from Candidatus Latescibacterota bacterium, assembly GCA_036011085.1. GTDB lineage: Bacteria > Latescibacterota > UBA2968 > UBA8231 > UBA8231 > UBA8231. Next base: position 10,815 of record DASCMS010000065.1, on the reverse strand, counting down.
AGCGACGGCTGGGACCCACGTCACAGCCCTTGGGCGAGTTCGGCGTCTATGAGTGGACGGCCGGGGCCTCGTGGTCCCGCCCGCTCAGCCGGCGTCTGCGGGCCGGCGTCAGCGCCCGGTACGCACGCCAGTCGATCGACACCGAGTCGGCCTCCGGCGCCGCTGTCGACCTGGGGCTGCACTACGGCACCGGACCGTGGTGGCTCGGCGTCGCTGCCCGCAACCTGGGACGCATGAGCAACCTCGACCGTGAGGCCACCGACCTGCCGTTGCAGCTGCGGCTGGGTGGCGCCGTGGTTCGCGGACCCCTGTTGCTCAGCACCGATCTCCATTGGACCCGCGACGTGACCACCAGCGTGCACCTGGGCACGGAGTTCCGCGTTCGTCCACGTCTCGTGCTGCGCGGCGGCTATCAGTCGGGTGATGGCCGCGACGCTTCCCTCGGTCTGGGCGTCTTCACCGGCGACTGGCGCGTCGACTACGCTTATCTGCCTTTCGGTGACGGCCTCGGCCAGGCCCACCGGGTCAGCCTGGTGTGGGCCCGGGACCCGGTGCGATGAATCTCTGGCGGCGGGTACCGACCCGTCCCGCGGTTCGCCTGCCGACCCGCCATGCCGGCGACGGCTGGTCATCGACACCCGGCGTTCAGTACGGGCCCGGTGGACAGTACGGCCCCCCGGTGGGTACACCGGTCCGCGCCGTGCCGGTGGCCGCAACACGCACGTCCACCCACGTGCTGCTGTTTTTCCTGACCCTGTTCTCGATGATGGTTGCCGGCGCCATGCAGCAGGGCGTCAATCCGCTGCTGGGCTGGGGTCAACTGGTACATCTCGTCGAAGGCCTGCCCTTCGCAGCCACGCTGCTGGCGATTCTGACCGTACACGAGTTCGGCCACTACTTCGCTGCCAGACGGTGGCAGGTGAAAGCGTCACTGCCCTACTTCATCCCCTTACCCTACCTGTCCTTCCTGGGCACGCTGGGTGCCGTGATCCGTATCCGCTCGCCGATTCCCAACAAGCGGGCGCTGCTCGACATCGGCGCCTCCGGTCCGATCGCCGGCTTCGTCATCGCCGTCATCGCCTGTGCCGTGGGTCTGCCCATGTCCCGCATCGTCGATGCCGGATACTTCGGGCAGTTGCCGCGGCAGCTGGAGCCCGACACGATCCAGCTGGGCGCCCCCTTGTTGTTCGACTTTCTGTCGAACTGGCTGTTGCCGGCAGTGGGCGATGAGCAACTCGTGCTGCTGAGCCCCGTCGCCTTCGCCGGCTGGGTGGGGCTGTTCATCACCGCCTTCAATCTGTTTCCCGTCGGCCAGCTGGATGGCGGCCATATCGCCTATGCACTGACCGGATCCGCCCATCGCCTCGTCGGGCGCCTGACCTTTTCAGCGCTCCTCGTGCTGGGGGCCTACGGCGTGCTGTCTCTGGTCGCCGACCTGCCCGCCCACTGGCCCGCCGGCTGGCCGGGCTGGCTGGCGCTGGCCCTGCTGCTGACCGTATTCGGTCGTGACCATCCACCACCCTACAACCCGACAATTCCTCTGGATCGCCGGCGTCGTGTGATCGGCATCCTGTGCCTGACCATCTTCATCCTGTGCTTCACCCCGGTGCCCTTCGGGGCCCTGGCGGGCTGAGTATGCGACGGGGCAACCGTTGGCTGCTGATGGCCATTCTGCTTGCCGGCTGCGGCCTGGATGACAGCGCCCAGGTCGACTGCCGCTGTGCCGCCGATACTGACGTGGCTGCTTTTCCGGAGTGCCGCGGTGTCGATCCCGATACGGATCACGCCGAGGCGGAAAACCCCTTCTCCACCCGGTTGCCGGACTGCCCCAGCGGCGACCTGCTGTTCCTGCGGGAACCGACGACGCCGGAGGCTGTCCTATTCAACGTGCGCGATACCTTCGAGGGTTTCAGCGCCGTGCAGTATGTCGACCAGCTGTCAGAGACATTTCTGTTTGTCCCGGAGTTGAGCGGTCTCGAACTGTATCGCGAGGTCTACAATCCCCCCGGCGGCTACGATCCCGACAATCCCGCTGACAGCGACACCCTGTGGGCGCGCGATGAAGAGCGACGCTTCGCCACCAATCTGATGGACCGGGAGCGTTTTCAGCAGGTCACGGTGAGCCGTTGGTATGATGCCGGCGAAGACGAACGTCAGCTCTATACCGACGAACCGGAGCGAGAGACGTATATTTTCGACTATATCCTCGACTTCTTCGAACAACCCGGTGAGGATGGCACGACCCGGGCTTTTGAGGTGCGGGGACGGATGGAAGTGGACCTGGTGACGCCGAGCGAGGAGAACCCCGTCTGGTCGATCCGCCGCATGCAGGACTTCCGCGCCGGTGTCGACGATCAGTCGCTCACCGAGTTGCGCGGGGCCTTCGCCCAATAACGGATTCCTGGACTGAAAGAGATGAAATCCCTAGCCCGAACCAGCCTCGCTATTCTCGTCCTAGCCTTCGTCGCGTGCGGCAACCCCTTTGCACCCAAGACGTCACGCCCCCCCGAGGAAGAGCAGCCGCCGGCGGCCGAGGCGACCACCGCCGCCGTCGTCATGGCCAACCTGCAGCGCGCCTTCAACGAAGGCAACGAAGTCCTTTACGAATCGATCATCGATGATCGCTTTTGGTTTACCGAAACCGACTGTCAGGGCGAGTTGATCCTGGCCAACGGCAAAGAGGACGAGCTCGACCTGATGTTCGGTGCCCGTGACGGCTCGAGCGCCGGGGTCTTCGACATCTACCGGCAGATCGAGTGGAACTTCACCCAGTCACGACGGGTCACGGAGTCCGGACGAGACTACCCCGCTGCCTTCGAAGGCGATCCCGACGGCCACCCCGACGAGGACTGGGAGGTCTTCCGCGGTCGTGTCGAGATCCTGCTGCTGGAAGCTGAGGACGAGGGGTTCCGTGTCGACCAGGTGATGAACTTCAAGATGCGCCAGGGGGATGACGGTCTGTGGCGCATCGTGCGCTGGATCGACGATCCGCTGGCCGGCGACTGTGGCGACGGCGCTCTGTCCAAGCCGGTGGCCGGCATGACCTGGGCCGGCGTGAAGCAGTAGTTTTGAGTGCCTCACGGCGGCGGTCCGGCCGTCGGTCGCCGGCAATGGTCAAGAAGCGGCGACCGCCCCAGTGGCATCTTGTGTTCACCGGCACGGGTCTGCTGGCGGCTGTGATTGTGGCCGTGTTCGTATCCCAGCTCCCGCCCCCGCCTACGGCTGACGAACCGACGGAACTGCGCAACCTCGCCCCCCCGTCCCGGATTCAGGCTGACGCAGGCTCTTTCGGTGACAGCCTTGTGGCCCGGCTCGATACGGTACTCTTCGAGCTCGGTATCTCCCCTTCATGGGTCGAGTTCCGCGCCGCCCCTGCAGGCGAGGTCGACACGATCGCCGTGCGCGTTCCCCGTGACCTGCCCGTAGCCAGCGTCAACCGTCAGATCACGGAGTTCGTCCGCTGGCACGGCGGCTACATCGTGCGCGGCGTGGAACGTCGGGGGCCGGCTGCCGTCGATCTGACCGTGGGCATCGATTCCACGGTGACCACCTTCTTCCGCCTGCGCCTCGACCGGAGTCTGCAACGCCGCTCGGGGCATATCGCCATCGTCGTCGACCTGGCGGCTGCGCCAGCCTCCCGCCTGCGCCGACTCGCACAGCTGGCCCAGCCGCTCACACTCGCCGCAGACGGGGATGCAGCTGTGCCACCGAATCTGACAGACGCCGGACATCAGCTCGTCGACCGGATACCTGATGGAGCCATACGCCTCGATGAGCAGGCGACGATCGCAGAGGTGACCCGTCGCCTCTGGTCTCTGGCAGAGAAGGCAGGTGATGCTGGTCAGGTCGTGGCCGCCACCAGGCTGCTGCCCTCCACTTTGGGCGCTCTGGAGGTGATGCTGCCGCGGCTCGAACGGCGCGGCCATCGATTCGTCACCCTCGCGGAGCTCGAACGCTGAGCGACGGGGACAGTTCCTTCCGCTACGAGCTCATCGCCGAGGACGGCGCTACCGGCGCCCGTGCCGGCCTGCTGCACACCCCCCACGGCGCCATCGAAACTCCGGTCTTCATGCCCGTGGGCACGCGGGCTACCGTCAAGGCCCTGAGTCAGCAGGACCTGCTCCAGCTCGATGCCAGCATCATCCTCGGCAACGCCTATCACCTCTACCTGCGGCCAGGTCACGAGCGCATCGAGCGCTTCGGTGGCTTGCATGGATTCATGAGCTGGCCCCGCCCCATTCTCACCGACTCCGGCGGCTTCCAGGTCTTCAGCCTGCAGGAGCTGCGCCGGATCACCGAGGACGGTGTGCGTTTCCAGAGCCATCTCGACGGCTCCTCACACCTGTTCACTCCCGAGTCGGTGATGGATATCGAGCATAGCCTCGGCGCCGACATCATCATGGCCTTCGATGAGTGCACACCCTACCCGGCCACCGAAGAGTACGCCCGCGATTCGATGGAACGGACGCAGCGGTGGGCGGAACGGTGTCTGCGGCGCCATGAAGAGCTGCAGACGGTGCAGGTGGCGGCCGGACGGCCGCCACAGGCCCTGTTCGGTATCGTCCAGGGCGGCGTCTATCCCCAACTGCGGCGGCGCAGCGCCCGCGATCTTGTGGCTCTCGACCTGCCGGGGTACGCCATCGGTGGTCTCGCCGTCGGCGAGCCCCGGCCCGAGATGCTGTCCACCCTCGAGGAGACGGTGCCCGAGTTGCCGACACGCAAGCCGCGGTACCTGATGGGTGTCGGGCTGCCCCAGGACCTGATCGACGGCGTCGAGCGTGGCATCGACATGTTCGACTGTGTCATCCCCACGCGCAACGCGCGCAACAGCACTCTGTTCACCAGCACGGGCCGGGTACGCATGAAGAACGCCGTCCATGCAGATGACAACGGCCCCCTTGATGCAGCGTGCGACTGCTTGACGTGCCGCCAGTACCATCGGGGTTACCTGCGCCATCTGTTCCAGACCGACGAGATCCTCGGGCTGCATCTGGCGACACTGCACAACGTCCACTTCTTCCTGCAATTGATGCGGGCCATGCGGGCCGCCATCATCGAGAGGCGTTTCGCCGACTGGCGGGGGGCCTTCTCAGCGACTTACCAGGATGGGTGAGAATCCGTAGTTTGGAGGGTTCCACGTATCTCCATTCCCCTCCGCAAGGACCGATCGATCGTGCTCTTTTTCCTCGTCGAGCCCGCCTACGCCATGGGCGGCGGGGGTGGTGGTCAGGCGGACGCCAACCCCATCGCCCAGCTGCTGCCCTTCGTTCTGATGTTCGTCGTCCTCTACATGCTGATCCTGCGCCCGCAGATGAAAAAGCAGAAAAATCAGCAGAAGATGATCGACGAGTTGGAGAAGGGGGCCAGGATCGTCACCAGCGGCGGCATCCACGGCACCATCACCAACCTGAAGGATGACGTGATCGTGGTAAAGATTGCCGACAACGTCCGCGTCGAGATGTCGCGCTCTGCCGTATCCCGTATCCGCGACGACGACAGCGACAAGAGCGACTAGCGGAGCAACCGGGTGCGCGTCGTCTTCCTCGGCACGCCCGCCTTCGCCGTGCCATCACTGGAGCGGCTCGCCGCCAGCCGGCATGAAGTGGCTGCTGTGGTCACCAATCCGGACCGCGCCGCCGGTCGCGGCCGCAGGCTGCGCCCGCCGCCGGTGAAAGCTGCCGCCCTGGCCCTGGGACTGCCGATCCTGCAGCCGCCCTCACCAAAAGCGGCTGACCTGAGACATCAGTTGGCCAGATTGCAGCCCGACGCCTTTGCCGTCATCGCCTTTTCCATCCTGCCGAAGAGGCTGCTGGCCATACCGCGCCTGGGATCGGTGAACGTGCACCCGTCCCTGTTGCCCGCTTACCGTGGCGCCGCGCCGATCATCTGGGCCCTGTTCGATGGCTGCCGCGAGACGGGGATCACCACCTTCCTGTTGAATCCGCGCATCGACGGCGGCGACATCCTGCTGCAGGAACGCGTCACCATTGGCACCGATGAGACGGCGGGCGAGTTGGAGGCCCGTCTTGCCGTGGATGGCGCCGAACTGCTCGTGCGATCGCTTGACGGACTCGAGAGCGGCACCATCGAGCCGCAGCCGCAGGACACGGCAGGCGTGACCCGGGCTCCCAAACTGACGAAAGAAGACGGGCGCCTCGACTGGTCGTGGAGCGCCGAGCAGGTGCGCAACCGGATTCGCGGCGCCAACCCCATGCCCGGAGCCTGTACGAGCTGGAGCGGGGGTGTGCTGAAGGTGCACCGGGCCGAAATCTGCGCCGGAACCGGCGCTTCGGGAACCGTTCTGATCGCCGACGGAAGGGAGGGAGTTACAGTGGCCTGCGGCCAGGGTGCCCTGCGCCTGACCGAGGTGCAGCCCCAGGGGCGTCCACGCATGGCGGCCGACGCCTTCGTGCGCGGCCACTCCCTGCACGCTGGGGACCGGCTCGGCGGCGAGGAGGGCTGAGATGGGCCTGCTGAAGGGCGCCGCCTTGTACCTGCTGCTGCTGGCTGGCAGCCTCGAGGCCCAGGCCGGGGCCAGGACGGACACGGCGTCGGCACCGGTGAGCGAAGCGGCGAAGCCCATGTCACCGCGAGGCGCCCTGTGGCGCTCGACGCTGATTCCTGGCTGGGGACAGGCAACCACGGGCCACCCGGTAAAAGCCGTGCTGTTCGCTGGCGCCGGCGCCGGTCTGCTGTCGGCTGCCGTCATCGAGGGGGCTCGCGTTGGTGAGGCCCCCACCGCGTTGACGCGCCAGGACCGGGCCGCCCGCCGCAACACCCGCGTTTTGTACTACGTCATCGCCGCGACGCTATCGGGGCTCGATGCCTACGTGGACGCGCACCTGGCCGACTTCGCCATCGACGCCGACCCCTTCGCCATGGCCGGGGTTCGTTTCACCGTCCGTTTCTGAAGAGAGATCCAGATGCTTGGTAGAGAAGAACTGGAGCGGTTTCACGAAGACGGCTACCTGATCTTCGAGTCGATGATCGAGGGTCCGCGTCTGGCCGGTTACCTGGCGGTGTTCGACGAGCTCGTTGAACGTGGCTCTCAGCTGCGTGAACCGGAGCCGCACTTTTCCCTGGAGCTCGACGCCGATGGCTCGCCGCGTGCGGGTCTGCTGCACAAGGTGCAGGGTGTCTGCGTCGTCGACCCGCGAATACTCGAACTGGCCCGAGAGACTGACATCGTCAAGCGCGTCGTACCTCTCGTTGGCCACGAAGAGATCGACGTCTTCGGCACCAAGTTCTTCCCCAAGCTCCCTGGTGGCGGCACCTCCACCCACTGGCACCAGGACAACTACTACTTCGGCACCGACTCCCGCCGTGTCGTCTCCTGCGCCATCTACCTGCAGGATGCCGACCGCGGCAACGGCTGCCTGCGCGTCGTGCCCGGCAGCCACGAGGACGGCCAGATCGTCGAACACCATCACGAGCCTGGGACCCACGGATCCTGGACCGACGTGGACGAGGCCAGCGCCATCGATGTCGAGGTTCCTGGCGGCTCTGTCGTTCTGTTCTCCGCCAATCTGCTGCACGGTACGGCCGACAACGACGATCCGGAGCGCACGCGCTATTCGACGGCGTGGCACTACGTGCCCGCTGACATCGACTTGGCACGCTTCCCTCGCGGCGGCTACGACGACCGCTTCCCCGTCCGTTCTGGCGATTCGGGTGGCAGCGTCTCGACGTAGGCCATCGGTGACGACGGCGGGTGCATGACCACCCATCTCCACAGTCGTCTGCGGCCCCACACACTGACAGAATCGTCCGGCCCGGTCCTTGCAAGGGACAGGCATGCGTATGCCTCGATCCTTTGTGAGCTTCCGGCAGATACTTCTCGCCTTGCTACCCGTGGTACTCTCGACCGATGCCGACGCCGCCTTTGAGCGCGCCCTGTTCCCGCTGTCGCCACTGGACACAGTGGCGCAACTGACATCGGGTCCTGCCGGACTTGGAGAGGTCCGGCGTCCCTGCGGCAGCATCAGCCACGACCGGCCTTTCGGTCTGTCCGCCCTGTCCGGACACCGACTGTTGCTGGCCACACCGCTGCCGTGGGGCTTGGCGGTTGGTGCCGGTGGCGCCATGCGCGGCCCCCCACGGCATCGGGAGTACGGCGGGTGGATGGGGATCGGGACACGATTCACCGCATCCCTTGCACTGGGGGTGACAATTCAGGGCCTCGCCTGGCGGGGTCTGGCAGGCATCGGAGAGCGGACGATAGCCGGAGCCGCGGGCTGGCAGCTCGACCTGCCGGCCTCCTGGTCACTGGCCGGCTGGATCCGGCCGGCTCAGGGCCATGTGCCGGCTCGAGTCTGGCTGCAGCTGACACGCCGCGACGCGCAGGGCGCCGTCGCCGTCGGACTGTCGGCTCGGAGTGGACGAGGGACGATTCCGGTGTTGTCCATGGCGACACAGCTGAGTCGACGATTGTCCCTTACCGGTCAGGTGCTGTCCCTGGCCAGAGCCTTTGGCGCTGGCGGCACCGTCCAAGCCTCACCCCTCTCCCTGCACGTGCACGTGGTCACCCACCCCGTTCTGGGACCGTCCTCCGCTGGTTGGGTGGGCAGGACCTGCCGCTAGAAACGTGGCCACCATTGCCGGCTGTCAGCACGAGGGCGATGTTTGAGAGATGATCTCGACTCACCCCGCCTCTCCCAGGAGTAGTGCCGTGCTGTTCCGATACGCCCTGGCCGCTTTCATGGGCCTGTCCGCCTGCTCGGATGACGGCGGCAACGACGCTGTCCCCAACGCCGGCGATGTCGCCGGTCCGACCACCACGGTCGAGCTGCGTCAGACCGCCTCCCTGTCGGGAGGCTACGCCAGCCAGATCCGCATCGACGGCGAAGGCTGGCCGGCCAACACCTCGGCACAGGATCTGACTCTGACGTTCGTGATGCAGGCGATGACCGGGGTGCGGCAGTTCGAGCTGCGGATCGAACCGGAGCCGGCCAGCGCTTTCGACGTGGCCGGCGCGGTGTTTGCCGCCACGCAGCCTTTCGTCACCCCCTTCGCCAGTGGCATCCAGCTGGAGGGTGACGTCATGCGTATGGGCGGTGCCAGCCTGTCGGGCGGCGTCGATGGGGTGGCCACCCTTGGCACCCTGACGATTCGCACCTCGAACAACTTCAACGCCTTCACCGATGCCCGGCTGGTGGTAACCCTGCTGTCCATCGGCCCATCGTCCTCCGACAGGGACGAATACCAGACCGGGACACTGCAGCTTGGGGTCAACGTGGGTGGACGCTGAAATCGTTGACGATCAGCTGACCGACCCGTAGTTTTTTTGCGCCCAGTGCGCTGTCACAGAATTGGCCTTGTGGAATTCGGGCGTCGAGACGCCTGGCGCGCAAGGCGCGCGACTGACGTGGGTTGATAGACCCAGCGATGGAGCGCAACGCAGCGAGCCAGGATGGCTCGGCGGACGAATACAAGGATCATTCTGTGACAGCGCACAGATTGGGGCTGTAGCTCAGTTGGGAGAGCGCCTGAATGGCATTCAGGAGGTCAGGGGTTCGATTCCCCTCAGCTCCACCAGTAATATATCCACCGCAGTCCACAAAAGTCCTGTTTCTCTCTGAGAAGCGGGACTTTTTTGTGTCTGTCCCTCCGTGTTCGTCCGCAGGAATCCGTTGACATTCGGTTCTTATATGGGGTATCCTATTGGGGTAGCTGAATTGCCCCGGTGATGATACCTATCTGGGGTATCCCGATTCCACGGAGGCCACCATGCCCAAGGTCAGCCGGGACAAACTCTCGGCCCCCACAATAAAAGCCGCCAAATTCGAGGGCCGAGACCACAAACTGCATGATGGCGACGGCCTGTTCCTCCATATCAAGCAGGGCGGACGATACTGGCGTTTCCGTTTTTGGCTTGGCGTCGGTCCCAGCGGGAAGGCCAAGGAGCGGCTCATGTCTCTGGGCGTTTACCCCAAGGTCAGCCTGTCTGTGGCCCGTAAGGAGCGCGACAAGGCCCGTGTCCTGCTGGCCCAGGGAATAGACCCCGTCGCTCACCGGCGGGAGCAGGAGGCGCGTAAGAAGGTCGCGGGGGCCAATACGTTCGAGGCCGTCGCCCGTGAGTGGTGGGATGACCGGCATCGTCACGACGCCACCCCTGCCCACGCCGAACGGAACCTACGTCGCCTAGAGCTTTACATCTTCCCCCATCTGGGTACCGATCCCATCGCGGAGATTGACTCGCTACGCCTCCTGAATGCCCTGCGGGGCCTGGAGCGGGCGGGCAAGGTGCCGACGGCGCACAAGGTGAAGGATGTGTGCTCGATGGTGTTCGAGTACGCCATCGTTACCAGTCGGGCTACGTCGAACCCCGCCAAGGGCCTGGGGCGTCGTGCCCTTCGACCCGAGGAGGAAAAGCACCACCCCGCACCTGAGTCCCCTGAGCAGCTGGCGCAGTTGTTACGGGCCATCGACAGATATGGCGGTGAACCGACGACGATGGCGGCCCTTCAGTTGTCGGCTCTGTTGTTTCCGCGCCCCGGCGAGTTGAGATCGGCTCAGTGGGAGAATTTCGACCTCGAAGCAGGGACATGGGACTTCAGCCCCTCGAAGGGCGGTCGCCCCCTGCTGACGCCCCTGCCACGTCAGGCCCTCGACATCCTGCGGGAACTGCGGAAGGTCACAGGGCCGCAGGGTTACGTCTTCCCATCGTCCCAGGGCGGTGACGGTCCTATCTCCAATGCGACACTCGGGACTGCCCTGCGGCGTGTCATCAAACGGCATAAACTCGACTTCGACGCCGTACCGCATGGCTTTCGTGCGACGGCGCGTACCCTACTTGTGGAGGCCCTAGACGAGGAG
>DASCMS010000064.1:0-55919 GCA_036011085.1 Candidatus Latescibacterota bacterium | reverse complement strand
AAGAACAGCGATCCCGCAGATCATCGCGACGTCGGCCAACGCATGCAGGAATACCTCCGATGGCGAAACCGAAACACCGAAGACACCCAGTTAGCCAAAGTCCAAAACTCAATGCCGACTCTTTAACAGAGCACTAGCGACACATTTCATGAAGCTCGGCGGCGGCTCCAACGACTTCCACGCGCCGCCCGTGCTGTTCGATGTCGACTCGCAGGTCGGCGAGGAGTACATCGCCTGCATGAAGCTCGCAGGGCGCTACGCCTACGCCGGTCGTGACTGGGTCTGCGAGAAGGTCTGCAGCCTGCTGAGCGTCCCCATCGTCGAACAGGTCCACAACCACCACAACTTCGCCTGGCTCGAAGAGCACGACGATCGGGAGGTCTGGGTGGTGCGCAAGGGCGCCACGCCGGCGTAGCCCGGCCAACGCGGCTTCATCGGCGGTTCCATGGGTGACATCTCCGTCATCGTCGAGGGTGTCGACTCCGAAGCGGCGGCGCGGGGGTATCGATCGACGGTGCATGGCGCCGGCCGGGTCATGTCGCGCACGGCGGCGGCGGGTCGGGTTCGCTGGAAAAAGCCGAAGAAGCGGGGACCCATGATCCCCGTCGTACAGAAGGAGGGGAAGATCAGCCGCCAGATGATGGAGGACTGGATCCGTGACTGGGGCGTGGAACTGCGCGGCGCCGGCACCGACGAGTCACCGCACTGCTACAAACGCCTGCCCGAGGTGCTGGCCCATCACGAGGACTCGATCCGAATATTGCACACCCTCAAGCCCCTCGGCGTGGCCATGGCAGGGCCGGAAACACACGACCCGTACCGTGACTGAGGACGCGGATCAGCGGGTGACCGTGAGTGAAGAGTTCGTCTGCGCACGGTCCGGCCCCATCTGGCCTTTGGCGCGGACGGCATTCTCGTTATACCCTTGCTGATATGTCGATCAGAATGACCAAACACGAGATTCTCAGACTACTGTCAGAGAACCGACACGCCATTGGGGAATACCAGGTTAAACGCCTGGCCCTGTTTGGCTCATTCGTCCGTGACGAGGCGACCACTGATAGCGATGTGGATCTGCTTGTTGAGTTCGTTCCCGCCCACAAGACCTTCGACAATTTCATGGGCCTTGCGCTCTTTCTGGAGGACCTCCTTGACAGGCGCGTAGAACTCCTCACTCTCGAGTCGCTCAGCCCCCACATCGGCCCCCGGATACTGCGGGAAGCGGAATATGCCGACCTCGCCGCGTGACTTGCTGCAGCATATCGCTGACGAGTGCGATTTCGTTGCCTCTCATGTAGGCCGGCAGTCGCAGGAAGAGTTCCTGCAAGACGAGACAGTAAAGAGGGCCGTTGTGCGCAGTCTTGAGATAATCGGCGAAGCCAGCAAGGCCTTGCCCGAAGACTTCCGAGGACGGACCCCGCAGGTCGATTGGCGCGCCATGGCAGGCCTGCGGGACATCCTGATCCATCGGTACTTCGGGGTGGACTATGATATAGTCTGGGACGTAGCGTTGACGAAGCTACCGGTGCTTAGGCAGACCATTGGCAGCCTGCTGGCTGGCGACTTGCCGGAGGGCTAACCCGACCTACCGAGCAGGCACCGGCACGAGGCGAGTACGAGCTTCTAGATCGTCACGCCCCCCATCCGACACACCCGCTTCCACTCCTTCTCCGTCACCGGCTGGATCGACAGTCGTTGCCCTTTCTGCACGACCTTCATGTCGGCGAGCTTCTCGTCTGCCTTGAGGTCAGCCAGGTGGACGTACGTCTTGAGCTTCTTCTTCCACTTTACGTCGAAGGAATACCAGCGCGGCTCCTCGGCGCTGGACTTCTCGTCGTAGTACCGGTCTTTCCTGTCGAACTGGCTCGGATCGGGATATCCCGTCTTCACGATCGTGACGATTCCGGCGATGCCTGGCTCGTCGCAGTTGGAGTGATAGAAGAAGGCCAGATCACCCTTGCTCATACCGTCGCGGATCGTGTTGCGTGCCTGATAGTTGCGCACACCCCGCCAGTGGCCCGTACTCTTCGGACGGGTCTTCAACTCATCGAAGGAACATTCGCTGGGTTCGCACTTCACCAGCCAGTAGGCCATGGCTCTACTCCTGTGATTAGGTGGTGCTGACAGGACACAATGGTAGGGGACCATCCGTGAAACTGCACACGGAGCGACTGAGGTTGCGCGAAATCGAAACGACCGACGCGGACGCCATGTATGTGTGGCACGTCGATCCTCGCTACCTGGAGCACTACCCTGTAGAGAGGATGTCGATCCAGGACACTCGTGATCTCGTCGAGCGTTTCATCGGCTGGCAGCGGGAGCTGCCCCGCTGGCGCTGGCAGCTCGCCCTCGAGTTGCGTGAATCAGGTGTACTGATCGGCAGCTGCGGTGTCCGCCGTACGACCGTCGATGCCACCACGGCGGACGTCGGTTACGAGCTGAACCCGGAAGTCTGGGGACGGGGATACGCCACCGAGGCCCTTCGGGCCATGGTCGAATTCGCCTTTGCTGACCTCGGTCTGTCGGAGCTGAACGCTCGCAGCGTGGATACGAACGCTCGTTCCATCCGCCTGCTTGAAAGCCTGGGATTCTCCCACGCCCTGTCACTGTCGCCCGGCAGAGGCAGGGACGGTCGGTTCTGGCCCGAGCGCTCGGAGTATCAGCTCCCTCGGGATCGCTGGCGTTCAGCGCAGCCCTGAACCTCTCCGCTCTCGCGATCTCGTCTTGGCGCGCCCGGATCGCACGTCCATATTGCCTCAGATGCCAGCCCACAGCGAGGACACACCGGTTGAGGAAAATCACGGGGCAGCCGCCGGCTGGCGACAGCCAGCCATGGGGGCTGGCCTCCTGCTGCTGGCAGCGGCCCTGCGTTGGCCCGGTATCAGCCCGGACATCGCCGCCTGGCATCCGGACGAATACAACTTCGTCTTCTGGCCCTTGCTGGTTCTGCTCGGTGAGTATACGCCCCCCGTCTTCTACTACCCGCACCTGTCCTACTACCTGCTGGCCACCGTCAATGCAGTGCACCTTGCCGTGGCCGGCGAGGGGGATGGTTTCGCTGCCAGTGCCCTGCTGCGCTACTTCTGGTTCCCGGAACAGGCGCTGGCGGTGGCACGGGTCGTTGGTGTTGGCTGTGGCGTCGCCACCGTAGCCGCAACCGGCCTGCTCGCCCGCAGGCTCGGAGCGGGGGCGCTGACGGCCGCGGGTCTGATGGCCGTCTGTGTCATCCATGTGCGTCAGAGCCCCGTTGCCGGCGCCGATGTGCCGATGGCGCTGCTCTTCGTCCTGGCGCTGTGGGCGGCGGCTCGACTCGAGTCGACGGATGATGTGCGCCACTACCTGCTCGCCGGCGTCCTCATCGGCCTGGCGGCTGCCCTCAAGTACCAGGGAGCCCTGGTGGCGGTGGCCGTGCCGGTCGTCCACCTGACGTGCCGACGGTCCCTGGTCGATGTCCGCCTGGCGACAGCGGCCGCCGGCGCGACGGCCGTCTTCCTGCTGACCACCCCCGGCGTACTGCTCGATTCGGCAACCTTCACCAGCGGCTTTGCCGAGTTGTGGCAACACGTATCACCGGGGACCGTGGCGGCCACACCCGGTTGGTGGCGTCACCTGTCTCTGTCGCTGTGGACGGCCTACGGCCCGGCTGGACTGGCGCTGTGCCTGGCCGGTCTCGCCCTGGCGGTGCAACGTCGTCGCCCGGGAGAGCTGGGTGTTGCCGCCGCCTTCCTCCTCTACTTCGTCGTCATCGGCTCGGCCAAGCTGACCTACGTCCGCTACGCCCTCCCCCTGACGCCGCTGGCCGCCGTCTTCATCACCATCGCCTGCCGCCGGTGCGGTCGCTGGGCACCCCTGGCGGCCCTGGCTGTGCTGGTGCCTTCCCTCTACGGATCGACCCGTATCGCCGACCTGCGCTGGCGGCCTGATACCCGCGTGCAGGCTGCCGGATGGATGGCGACCCACGTGCCGGCGGGATCGGTCCTCTGCAACTTCGGCGGCTGGGCCGGCGATCCGCCGTCGCGCACCTTCGAGGATATCTGGTGGAAGATCTCGCAGCTGGCGCGCACGGAAGACACACCATCCGTCGGTGAGGCCCTGGCCGTGCTCGACCGTGTGCCGCCCCCGGTCCCCTTCGTCTCCTTTGTCGTGCAGACGGGCAACCAGGATCTGGCCGCAGGGTCGCAGTCGACGGTCACGGGATTCGGCTGTGACGGCGTCGTCACCCACGCACACGAGTTGGGCTTCTCCACCCGTACGACGGATCTGACTGACCAGCTGGCCGAACTTGTGGGGCCAGAAGCCCGGTTCGGCGACGGCACCGACACGGCGTCGCCGCGCTACGATGACCTCGACGCGTTGTACGTGCCGCTCTCCGGGTTCGGAGACTTGCGCCGGGCCGGCCCCCGTGTGAGCGTTCAACTGCTGGATACGGGCGGCGCCAACATGCGCTGGGCGGCCCGTGACGTCTTCGCCCGCGCCCTGGTGCGTGGCGCCCGGTCTCTGGTCGACGAGGGGCAACACGATGCGGCGCTGCACCTGGTGCAACAGTCCCTGTCCTCCGTCCCGGAGTCGCGGGATGCACGTCTGTTCAGCGACGCCGCCATCGTCTTCCAGAGACTGGGGCTGGCCGAACCGGCACGGTCCAGCGCTGCACGGGCAGCAGCCCTCGAGAGATAACCCATCCCCTGCGGAGGACCTGTGAGCGACCCCATCCCCTTCGAGACCTTCGCCCGATTCGATCGACTCGAGAGTATCAATCCCATCATCGCCTGCGAGCCACCCGAGTGGGCGGCTGCAACCCACGCCTTCGTCGAGCAGGACACCGTGCACTATCTGTGGTCCCGCCGCAGGCAGGACAATTACTGGGTGCTCATGCACAGCACGGCGCCGGCAAGCGACCCCGCACGGGTCAGCCACGACCCGCGGAACCCGATCCTGCTGCCCTCGGAAGAAGAGGGCTTCGACGATTTCACCATCGAGTACCCCTTCCCCTTCCACAATCCCGCCGATGGCCGCCTCTACTGCTACTACCTGGGCCGTCGGCGCCGGATCCCCAAGCAGACGGGGCTGCTGGTCAGTGACGGTGACTTCGGTCAATGGACGCGTGTATGCCGGACCCCCGTCATCGCCGCCGACACCGAGCACGAGAAGCAGGGCTCGTCACATCCCTCCGTTGCCATCGACGGTGACACCATCCACATCCTCTACACGGGCGAAGCGAAAGAGGGCCACACCCTCTGCCACGCCACCGCCCCGACCGCTGATCCCTCAGTCGTCACCAAGGACACCGCCAACCCCGTGTTCCGCGGCACGGGGCAGACCTGGGACAGCCATGGCGTGCGCGAGGCCGAGATCCTCAAGGGACCGCAGTACTACCACATCTTCTACGGCGGCACCGACGGCGAGGTCTGGCGCATCGGGCATGTGCGCACCCGTGACTTCCGCTCCTTCGAGCCCAACCCGCACAACCCCATCCTGTCGCCGTCGCCGGATCGTGACGCCTGGGACTGCGACGGCATTCTGACGCCGCAGGTCTTCAGCATCGGCGACACCTTCTACATGGTCTACGCCGGTATGCGGGGCAGGGAGTGGCAGACGGGGCTCGCCACGGCTCGATGAGGACTGTAGTTCAGAACTCCAGCTCGAAGCCTCCGATCGGCAGGAAGGCCCATTGATCGATGCGCTCCACAGTCTCGCTGTCATCGTCCCAGTAGTAGGCGAAGACGTTGGCCCGGTTGTACGCGTTGAGCAGCGAGAAGACGGAGACGAGGTTGAAGCGGCTGAAATACTTGCGGTGATCGACGCGCAGATCGAGACGGTGGTAGACGGCATGTCGCTCTGAGTTGACCCGGCCACTGTCGATGATGCCAGTTCCCAGCTGGCGGGACTGCTCCACATCGAAGGGCGTACGCGGACGACCGCCAGCGAAAGCCCAGCGCAGGCTGTACTCCAACCGGTCCGAAGGCCGGTATCCGAGGATGACGGAGAACAGGTGACGATTGTCGAAGCTGCGGTTGCGTTCGGTGCCGCCCAGGTCGGTGTACTTCGACACCGAGTAGGAATAGCTTCCCGTGCCGTACAGGTTGGTGGCCATCTTCTTCTGCAGCAGGACCTCGAAGCCGTGTGATGTGGCCTCCCCACCGCCGACGATCCGACCCGGCGTGGGAGTGTCGTAGGTGGCGTAGCTGTCGATGAGGGATTCCGTCGGGTCATCTGGATCGAAGGGCAGCTGCGTATAGTTCTTGAGATACCCTTCGATGGTCAGCAGCACGCTCGGCGTCAGGCGTCGACGCAACCCCACGACATAGTGGTCGGCTCGCGGGTTTTCCAGTTGACCGTTGTCGGCGTGCTGCACCACCAGCAGGGGCGACAGGTTCTGATAGTAGATCCCGGTGGCGGCGCTGATGCTGGTGCGGTCGTCGATGTCGTAGGTCAACCCCAGACGAGGCGCCAGGTCGTATTCCTCGTTCAGGTCGAAGTAGTCGAAACGGAGACCGGCAGTCAGACGCAGACGTGGTGTCAGGCGCTGACCGACACTGGCGAACAGTCCCACCTTGGTGGCTTCTACCCCCTCGCCCACCCGCACCTCATCCGTGGTCTGCCCGACGCGGTTGGTGTCGGTCTTGGCGAACAGGACGTAGTCGGAGAACAGCCGACGCGTGACCAGCCCCCAGTCCAGTTCGGTGGCGGTTCCGGCCCGGTAGTGGAAGTTGCTGCGCAGGACCAACTCCTTCTCCTGCGAGTCGTTGCCGAAAATGACGACGCCGCTGTCACCGTCGGTAACGTCGAGGCCGAAGCTGCCCCGACTGAAGGCGACGGATGTGTTGGCGTACCCCTTGGCACTCCACAACCACCGCCAGTTGGCGCCCAGCACCTGCTGATCGATGGCGACGTCGGTGAAGTTGTCATCCTCATCCGAGTCGTCTGGTTTGATGTCGATCGTATCGAAACCGCCGATGCCGAGTACGGAAAGCTGGTGTTCGTCGGTCACATCGTAGGTCCCTTTGCCCTGGACATCGCTGTACTTCGGCACGGCGCCGGTACCGATGGCGTCGACGATCAGGTCCAGGTAGCTGCGCCGGGCCGACAGCACCCACGAGCCCCGCCCGCCGGCCAGGGGGCCTTCGGCGATCAGCCCTGCCCCGGCCATGCCCATGTTGGCCTCCACGTCCAGCTCGTCGCGGTTGCCCTCGCGCAGGTCGACGTCGATCACGGACGAGAGCTTGTCTCCATGGGCTGCCGAGAAGCCGCCAGCGGAAAAGCGGACGTCGGCGATCAGATCCGTGTTCAGCAGTCCGATGGGTCCACCGCTGGCCCCCTGCGTCGGGAAGTGGTTGATGTTGGGTACTTCGATGTTGTCCACCAGCACGAGATTTTCCGCCGGACTGCCGCCGCGCACGACCAGATCATTGCGGCTGTCGGTGGCCATGTTGACCGCTGGCAACGCCTGCAACAGCCGGCTGATATCCCCCGCCGAGCCGGGCGACCGGCGGATCTCCTCGTAGCTGAAGACGGTGCTGCTCACGACCTCTTCTTCGGCGTCGACGAAGTAATCGGCGGTGACCACCGTTTCACCCACGTCGACAGCCTGCTGTGCCAGGTCGACCTCGATGGTCGTGATCCGGTTGGGTCGGACCACGATGTCGGTGCGGATGACGATCTCGTAGCCGATCATCGACACCTGCACGCTGTGCACACCGGCCGGGACGTTTCCCGTGGTGAAACGGCCATCCTCGCCGGCGATGCCCCCCAGAGAATGGCCGATGACGAGGACATTGGCCCCCACCAGCGGTCGCTGTGTGTCGTTGTCGAGGATGAGCCCCTTGATCGTACCCTGCAGCTCGGCAGCGTCGACGACGCTGGCCAGGATACAGAGTCCGATCAGGGTCCTGCCGATGATCCACGTGCGGTACCGCATCTTCGTCTTCTTCCTGGAGGGCCTGTTCAGCACACTGGCGCAATGGTGATCGAGTCACCACGACCATGCGGTCCCGCAAAATCGAGCTCTGGTCCCACGGGGACAATACGTGTGGGGTTGATGTCTGGATGCGTGACGTAATAGTGCTGCTTGATGTGGTTCAGATTGACGGTATCGGCGACCCCGGGGAGCTGATAGATATCCCGGGTGAAACCCCAGAGATTCGGATAGTCGACGATGCGTCTCACATTGCACTTGAAGTGAAGGTAGTACACCGCATCGAATCGAATCAGCGTGCAGAAGAGTCGCAGATCCGACTCCGTCAGATGATTTCCCAACAGATAGCGTGTATTCGACAGGCGCTCCTCCAGTTGGTCGAGAGCCCGGAACAGCCGCATGACGCACCTCTCGTACGCGGCCTGTGTTCCGGCGAATCCGGCACGATACACCCCGTTGTTGACGTCCTCATAGATCAGCCCATTGAGGTCTGTCGCCTCGGCGTGCAGATCCTGGGGAAATAGATCGATGGCCCCCTGTAGTGGGGATGGGAAAACATCGTTGAACATCCGACAGATGTCATCCTCGGAGTTGTTGACGATCCGGCGCCGGGTTCTGTCCCATAAAACCGGAACTGTCACACGTCGATTCGGCGCCGGATCCGTCAGCTGATAGGCTTCAGACAGAAACCGGAAGCCCTCGTTCGGATCGGGCTCGAAGCCCTCCCCTTCGCCGAACCGCCAGCCTCGATCGTCGCGGACCGGGTCGACGACCGTCATGGGGATTACGTCTTCCAGTCCGCGAAGTTTCCGTGTGATGATCGTTCTGTGGGCCCACGGGCACGCGAGCGACACGTAGAGATGGTAGCGTGCCGCGCCAGCCGACGCGGCAGCCTCCCCCGCTGCAATCCACTCGCGGAATGTGTCCTCCGGACGGACGAACTCTCCCTGCTGTTGCTCAGCCTTGATGTCCATGGACGGTTGCTCCGTTCCGTGTTAGTGTCGTCCGCAGACGCACACCTGTCTGTCAGCTCTGCGTGCCTGCAACCCATCTGCTCCTGAAGTAGCTCACGTCCACTTGCACAGACAAGTGACGGTCTGCTTCATATCTCCCGAGGAGCGGCAGGCGCAGGAGAGCGCCATGCTCACCAGACGGCCAGGAGAGGGCAGGATGTACTACCGACGACCGCTGCACAACCTCAGCGGGGTGTATCGCCCGCTGCCGACACAGCGCTTCCTGATGATGACGATGGGCGGCTTCTGGCCCGTCATCCAGAATCTGCACAACGGTCACCTGGGGGTCGTTACCCGTGACGGTGATTTCCACATCGGTGAGCGAGGGCGACTCGTCTTCGTCTACTCGCCCGATGGGGGAGAATCGTGGAGCCATGCGGCCGTCATCTCGGGTGAAGGATCCGACAACCGCAATCCAGCGTTCGGGGTCACGTCCAGCGGTACGCTGCTCGTTTCCTTCATCGCTCAGGTGAACTACACGGACGGGGTCTATGACACCGGCGACAGAGTACCGACACCATTGTACCTGGCGCGCTCCGATGACCATGGGCAGACCTGGACGACCGAGCTCGCCAGGGTCGAGGGAAGGGATGAATTCCCCGTCAGCTCGCCCTACGGCAAGATGCTCACCCGCGCCGATGGCGGTATCATGATGCACTACTATGCCGACGGCGGCAGCCATCTCATCACTTCCAGTGATGATGGGCGGACCTGGGGCCGACCCGCCGCGATCGCCGGTGGCGGCTACAACGAGACGGGGCTCTGTGACCTTGGGGAGGGGAGATTCCTTGCGGTGCTGCGCGACGACCGGGAAGGGGCGCTGTCAGTGTCCCGATCGACGGACGACGCCGTCACCTGGTCGGAGCCGGTGCGGCTGACCGAGGCGAGGGAGCATCCAGGGGACGTCATCAAGCTGGCCGACGGGCGCCTGCTGCTCACCTTCGGCAGGCGAACGACCCCCTGCGGCGTCTTCGGCCTCGTCAGCCACGACGACGGCGCGAGCTGGGATACGAACCACCGGCTTTTCCTCGTGGCCGACGTCGGCAGGGATCTGGGATACCCGAGCAACATTCAGCGCCAGGACGGGGCGATCGTCACCGTCTACTACGCCGACCAGCTGGTGCTGAGCGAGCCCCGGGCGGCGACCATCGGCATCCATGGTGCCGCCGTCATCTATCGGGCGGAAGATCTACCCGTGATGCGTTGACACCCCCATAGAGAGGCAATCACATGAATGAACAATCCTTCGAAGCAGGCCTCGCAGACGGCGAGGCTGCCGCGTCGGCCGCAGGAGACACATCAGGCCCTTCTTCGGGCGGTGGGCGCATGTATGTGCGCACACAGAGCTTTGGCTCGACCGACGCCGACCTGCGCTTCCTGCAGCGCTGCGGCGTGCGCCACAAGGCCGTCATCTTTCCCTTCCATCCGGACCACGGCTGGAAGCTCGACGATCTGCTAAGGGAAAAGGAGCGCCTCGAAGCCTTCGGCCTGACGCCGGACATGAGCGCTTTACCCATCTACGAGCGATTCCCGAATATCATCTATCATGGCAAGAGCCCGGAACGGGATCGCGAGATCGACCTGGTCTGCGAGATGATCCGGACCGCTTCGCGTGCCGGCATCGACTCTCTGCGCTACAACACATGCGTGCTGAACATCGACCGTACCGAACGGGAGGAAGGTCGCGGCGGTTTCATGCACACCGCCTTCCGCCTGGACAATTTCCCGGAAGAGGAACGGGCCAGACTGACGGACGCCGGGCGGGTCACGGCGGAGATGCACTGGGAGAGAATCGAGTACCTGCTCGAACGCATGATTCCCGTGGCAGAGGAATTCAAGGTGCGCATGGGCAATTCCCAGGAAGACCCGCCCACGCCTCCCGGGTTCAGGGGCGTTGACAAAGTCCTCAACGACTTCGAGGGCATGCAGCGCTTCATCGAGATTCAGCGCAGTCCGTATCACGGCTGGAACTTCTGCGTCGGCTCCATCGCCGAAATGCTCGAAGACTCGGCCAACGAGATCTTCCCGTTTATTGAATACTTCGGCAGCCGCAATACGATCTTCCTGGTCCATTACCGCAACCTCATCGGCGGACGCTTCAGCTTCCGCGAGGCCCTTCCGGACGAAGGCGATATGGACTTCTACAGAGTGCTGAAAGCCCTCAAGGACGTGGGGTATTGCTACGGCATCGATCCCGACCACGTCCCCCACAGCGAGGACGATCCCAAGGGCACTCATCAATCCTTTGCGTACTGCTTCGGCTACATCAATGCCATGATTCAGGCGGTCTACGGCGGAGCCTGAGCGCCTTCATGCCGCCCCCGCCAGGCGCACCACCTCCGCTGCCAGCTGGTCGACTCTCTCGGCCACTTCGTCGCTGGCGATCGTCATGCCGTCCGTGCCATCGTCGTCGAAATCGTCACTGGTGGCATAGACGAAACGGGGTACGATGACACAGCGATGGTTGAGCATGAGACTGTTGGCCAGAGACATGATCGACATGTAGCTCGAATGGCCGCCGGCGGCGCACAGGAACCCCACCGTCTTGTCGGTCCAGGCCTGTCGGCCGAGCTGATCTACCAGGTTCTTCACGGCGCCGTTGACATCGAAGTTGTAGATCGGCGCTGCCACCAGCAGGCCATCGGCGGCGGTGAACGCTTCGGTCAGTCGCCCTACATCTCCCCCCTTGCTGGCCTCGGTACCATCGCACATGGGCAGGTCCACCTGTCGCAGGTCGACCCATTCGGTGTCGACGCCGCGCTCCTGCAGCGTATTCAGGGCCCGGTGGGCCAGTACGCGAGACAGGCTCTGTGGGCGTAGCGACCCGCTGATCACGACGATGCGCATACTCAGGCCTCTGAGCCGGCTTGCTTCAGTCTGTCCACGTCGACCTCTCCCCTGTCATGTCGGGTTGTTCGCTCCGAGAATGGCGCGCAGTGACGGAATCAGGCCCGGCTCTGGCACGAAGGGCAGGTCGACCACCTCGCGGCGCAGGGAGCTGGCATAGATCCCCAGGACCACGTTGAAATCGCGCAGCGAGTTCTCCAGGCACAGGGGGTGCACGGCGCCGTCGTCCTCCAGCCAGTCGAACATGGCCTCCGTCATCGCCGCCTGTCCGAGAATGTCCTGATCGGGGTATTCGTGTGTGCCGGACTCGAGCACTCCGTCGATGGCCATCTCCCAGCCCCACATCCACCAGTGCACGAAACCACGTTCACCGTAGATGGCGATACGTTTGTGCGTGTTGATGCCCTCCCGACCCACCCGGGGCGCCTGCGGTCCACACTGCAGGCGCGCGGTCACCCCGTCGGCGAAGGCGATGGCGGCCAGACAGCGGTCGGGCGCCAGGTGCTTGCGTGGCGTATCGGCGAGACCCTCGGCTCCGGATACCTGGGCGAAGACGGTCTCCGGGACCCCGGCGGGATGGAAGGCACCGATCGCCTGCAGCGCGTGCGTCCCCTGGTAGGCCAGGTTCATGCCCGCACTCACATCGACGAATCGTACGCCGCCAATAGCGCCATCGACAACCCGTTCCTGCAGCAGCCTCCGCCGCGGCTGGAAATGCAGCTGGTGATTGACGGCGATCTTGACCGCGGGCGCACGGGCAGCCCACTCGCTGATGGCGGTCCAGTCCTCACCATCGATGGCCAGTGGCTTCTCGACGATGAGAGCCGGCACACCGGCATCGGCGGCCGCCTCGAAGACCTCGAGCCGCACGTTCGGGGGGGTGTTCACATGCACCACATCCGGCCGTTCCTTCGCCAGCATCAAGCGATAGTCTGTATAACGCGCCGGCACGCCGAAGTGCTCACCGAAGGCAGCGACGTTCTCGCTGTTGCGTGACGACACCGCTACCAGATGGCCCCGGTCGATATGGGCGTACGCCTCGGCGTGCCCCCGGGCCCTTGCACCGCTGACGCCGATGATCGCTGTCCTGTAGTCGCTCACGCGCTCACTGCCAGGGGTCGAGAACCACTTTGGCGCAGGCTCCCGTGGTCTGCAGCTCGAAGGCGTCCTGCACGGCGGACATGGGGAAGGTGTGCGAGATGAGCCGGTCCAGAGCGTCGCTGCAATGGCGCACCACCTGCCAGATGTTCTCCATATGACGCAGGTTATAGTGCCAGGAGCCCACGAGGGTAAGCCCCTTGCGGATCATATCGGGACTGATGCGCAGCGGCGTATCGTCGCCGCACTCACCGACGAAAGCCACCTTCCCGTGACGTCGAGTGGCGTCGATGCAGAGCCTGTGGGCAGCCACGGCACCGGAGCAGTCGAGGGCCCGGTCCACGCCCCGACCACCGGTGAGCTCGCACAGCCGCTCGAGGGCCCCCTCGCCTGGATCCAGCACCTGCTCCGCGCCCAGATCCAGAGCCCGCTGCGCCCGCCAGGGGTGACTGTCGACGGCCAGCACCCTGGCGCCGCGAAACCGGGCATTGATGACGCCACCGAGTCCGACCGGACCCAGACCCGTGATCAGCACCGTGTCAAAGGCGTCGAGTCCCATGCGTTCGAAGGCGCCGAAGGAGGGGCCGAGACCACAGCAGACCATGCCGCCGTGTTCGAAGGACACATCCTCGGGGATCACGGGCAGGAGCCAGTCGGGCTTGAGCAGGTACTGGGCCATCGTCGCCCGTCCCTCGCTGCCATTCGTGAAACCGTCGAAGTCGACGGTGGACTCGCAGTGGATGTATTCGCCGGAGACGCACAGATGGCAGACACCGCAGGGATACTGGGGCATGACGGCAACACGGTCGCCGACTCGAACTCGGCCCGGTTGGGCCACGGCGGCAACCACCCCTGCGGCCTCGTGTCCGAGATGCTCACTCTGATGACCACTTGTGAATCCTTTGTACTCGGTGCACATGGGGGCGGCCTTGACCTCCACGAGGACCCAGTCCTGATGTGGCGTGGGGTCGGGCGCATCGACGACTGCGGCCTTCCGTGCGCCCTCGATGACGACTTTCTTCATTGACCTTCCCTCTGTTGCACGTTCAGTTCACGGATGGGATGAAGTAAGGTAGTCAATCGGCCAACGCCAGCCGGCCGTGCCCACGCCCGACCAGAAGAGACGACCATGGACATCGACGCTGAACTGGACGCCCTGCCTGCCGCCCAGCCGACTCCTGCCGACGGCGACTGGCTCGTGCACGATGTCGACGCTCGTGCAAGTCTGAGCCGTGCCGCGGGAGATGGGGCGCCGGGTCTGGTACTGTCCAACGGTCTGGTGCGCCGCGTCTTTCGCCTGGCGCCGGATGCCGCCACCGTCGCTTTCGACAACCTTGTCACCGGCGCCTCGCTGCTGCGCGCTGTGAGCCCGGAGGCGCGCCTCGGTCTCGACGGCCAGGCCTTCGACGTAGGCGGACTGCTGGGCCAGCCGGAGTTCGCCTACCTGCGTCCCGAGTGGCTGCGGCACATGGAAGCGGACCCTGCCGCCTTCCACTGCACGGGATTCGAACACGGCCCCACAGTGGCCCCCTTCATCTGGAAGCGCAAGCGCTACAGCGCCGATGGCGCCTGGCCTGCCCCCGGCGTACGCCTGACACTGCGCTTCTCCCCGCCTGACGGGGCACCCGCCGGTCTCGAGCTGGCCGTCATCTACGAGCTCTACGACGGAATCCCTGTCATGTGCAAGTGGCTGGAGCTGCACCATAGCGGCACGGCCCCGGTCCGAGTCGACACCTTCTCCGCCGAGGTCCTCGCTCTCGTCGACCACGAGAACTGTGTCGGCGACCAGGATCGCTGGAGCTATCCGCTGCTGCACGTCGAGAGTGACTACGCCTTCCATGGTATGGGACCCGCAGACGCCGACGTGACGACGTGCTGGCTGCCCGATCCACGCTACACGTCGCAGGTCAACTACAACCTGACGGCTCCCCTGCTGCTGGAGACGCGCCCGCCCATCGGTCCCGGCCTCGACCTGCAACCGGGACAGACCTTCCGATCCTTCCGCAGCTTCGTCATCGCCCTCGACAGCACCGACCGCGAACGGCGCGGCCTGAGTCTGCGCCGCTTCTACCGCACCGTGGCGCCGTGGGTGACGGAGAACCCCATCCTCATGCACGTCCGTCACGCCGACGACAAGGCCGTGCGCACCGCCGTGGATCAGTGCGCCGAGGTCGGCTTCGAGATGATCATCATGACCTTTGGCTCCGGCTTCGACGCCGAAACCGCCGATCCGGACGAGATCGCCCGCATCCGCGCGCTGGCCGACTATGCTCACGGCCGCGGTGTCGAGCTGGGTGGTTACTCACTGCTGGCCAGCCGCGCCGTCTCCGCCGAGGATGACGTCATCGATCCGGCATCGGGCGAGCGCGGCCATGCCGTGTTCGGCAATTCGCCGTGTCTGGGCAGCGACTGGGGCCAGCAGTACCTGGAGAAAGTGCGCAGCTTCTTCGAGGCGACGCGTCTCGACATCCTCGAACACGACGGCTCCTACCCCGGCGACGTCTGCGCCTCGACCTCGCACCCGGGCCACCGTGACCTGGCCGACTCGCAATGGACCCAGTGGCAGGCCATCACCGGCCTCTATCACTGGTGTCGGGGCCGGGGCATCTACCTCAACGTGCCGGACTGGTACTTCCTCAACGGCTCCAACAAGAACGGCATGGGTTACCGCGAGGTGAACTGGTCCCTGCCGCGGGATCGGCAGATCCTGCTGGGGCGACAGAACATCTACGACGGCACCTGGGAAAAGTCTCCGAGTATGGGCTGGATGTTCGTGCCCCTCGTCGAATACCACGGCGGCGGCGAGGCGGCCACACTGGAGCCGCTGGCTGAACACCTGGACGACTATGCCGCCCACCTGGCGCAGAACTTCGGCTCCGGTGTGCAGGCCTGCTACCGGGGTCCCCGGTTGTTCGACACGGACGCCACGAAGGCGGTCGCCGCCGAGTGGGTCGCGTTCTACAAGAAGTACCGGGACATCCTCGACTCCGACGTCATCCACGTGCGACGTCCCGACGCCCGCGACGTGGACTGCCTGCTGCACGTCAATCCGCGCCTGCCGATCCGGGGCCTGGCCATGGTCTACAACCCCCTCGACACGTCGGTACAGAAGCGCCTGCGGCTGCCCCTCTACTACACCGGCATCGATCAGGTTGCCCGTGTGCGCGAGCGCGACGGTGACACTGTCCGCCAGTGGCTGTCGCGGGACCACGTCATCACGGTGAACCTGTCGATGGAACCGCGCAGCGTCACCTGGTTCGTCATCGAGGCTGCCACCGACGAAGAACGCGTGGAGTGATTACTGCTTCTCCCCGGCAGCTTCACTGCCCGGCAGCTTGCTGCCCAGCAGCTTGCTGCTCGGCAACTTGTTGCTCGAGTTCCCACAGTTTGCGCATGATCGGATGATGACCCATCCCGGTGGCGCGCAGCTTGGCGTACTGCGCCTCGTCGACGTCTTCGCGTTTCAGGAAGCTGCGGATGTCGTAGCGGCCCTCCACCTCCACCGGCAGCTTGCCTTCGCCGATCATCAACTCGAGGGGGTAGCCCTTTTCGGCGAGGGGCATGTGCACCACCTGATGGCGTCGCGCCGATTCCTCCAGGGCCATCATGATCTCCACCGTGTCGCGTGCCGTGGTCCCGGCGCAGCGATGCTCGGCGCCACCGTCGATCCACTCCAGCAACTCTTGGGTCTGACGACCATTCGCCTTGCCGCCGATGACGTCGATCTCATTGGCCGGCACACCCAGGTCGCAGTCCACCCAGTTGGCGTCACCGGCGCCGATGGTACGGCAGGCTGTCTCGCTGACCTCCATCATGCCCTCGGTGCCGCGCACGAAGAACTGGAACCCGTAGTTGGGACCCTCCAGGTCGACCTGCAGGAACAGCTGCACGCCGTTGGCGAAATGCACCAAACCCATGCAGGCATCCTCGATCGGCGTGTCCCGCTCGTACTTGTCGGTACGCCGCTCGACGGCGCCCATGACCCAGTCGGCATCGGGATCGCCGAGCACGAAGCGCACGCCGTCAATGGCGTGGGTGCCGCAGTTGAGCAGCCCCGCGCCGAACTGACTGGTCACCATCAACACGTCTCCCAGAGCGCCCGCGGCGATCAGCTCCCGGCCCTTCTCCCAGCCCAGGGTGAAACGCCGCTGATGACTGATGGCCAGTTTCGTTCCGCTCTCGTCACAGGCTTCGACCATGCGGTCGGCACCGGCCATGCTCACGGCCATCGGCTTCTCGCAGATGATGCCCTGCACCCCGGCAGCCGCAGCCTCGACGGTGAGCGGCGCGTGCAGCAGATGCCAGGCGCAGACGCTGACCAGATCGGGTGATTCCGCGGCAAGCATCTCGGCCAGCGAGGCGTATCCCCGGCCTCCGCCGTACTCTGTGACGAACTGGTCACGGGCCACCGCCAGGGGATCGACGAAGGCCACGACGTCGACACCGGCCAGCTGATACCCCTGCATGTGGTAGTGGGCGATGTCTCCGCAACCGACGATGGCGGCGGTACGGCGCTTTTCACTCATGGAATCGTGCTCTCTGGTGAGGGAAAATGGGGCGGTTGTCCATTTTCGTACTGTACAGCTGCTGACCTTTGCAGTCTATGTAGGTAGACAACTTCCAGACACCACGCCACCGTGCGCTACGAGCAGCCCATGAAGATTCCCGGGACAGAGGCACGTGATCAGACCCTTGTCGAGCGCAGTCTGCGTGGCGACGAGGCCGCCTATGGACTGCTCATCGACCGCTACGGGGCGGTCGTGCGGGGCATCGCCTTCCATCACGGAGCCCGCGACGACGCCGACGACGTCACCCAGGAGGTCTTCCTGCGGGCCTGGACGGCCCTGCCTCAGCTGCAGCGGGGCGATCGTTTCGGCCCCTGGGTGGCGCAGATCGCGCGCAACACCGGTCTGTCCTGGAGCCGGCGACGGACGCTGTGGCGCCAGACCGAGTCACAAGCCAGCCACAACTTCCTGTCGGACACACCGACGCCGCCGCCGGACTGGGCTGAGGCCCGACAGTCGACGGGACTGCTCAGTGATGCTCTCAGCGGCTTGCGGCCGGAATACCGTGTCCTCATCTGTCTGCGCTATCTCGAAGGGTGCCGCTATCGCCAGATCGCCCGGTGTCTCGACATGCCCGTGGCCACCGTCCGCTGGCGCGTGCTGCAGGGCATGCGACGACTCCGGGCTGTGCTACCCGGCGACCTGGCCTCCCCTCCTGCCCGTCCCGGCCGATCCGCTTTACGGCGCGCCGTTCTCGGCGCCCTCGCCGCCGGGGTCGCACCGTCCGAGGCCACTCCTCCCGTCCTGATCCCCCTCGCTGCCCGCACCACCTGGTGGTGGACGCACCGCAAGGTGGTGACCGGCCTCGGCCTGTCGGCCCTGGTGCACCTGACCCTTCTCGAGATCCCCTCGTGGCACGACACCGAACCGCTGGCGGTGACGCGATTCGGTCCGCGGATTGCGGCGCCCAGATGGACCTCGCCCCTCGATCTGGGCCTGGCTTCGATTCCGGACCGTTGGCAGCGACGGACGCCTCAGCCCCTGAAGGACGTGGCGCCGCCTCCCGAGCTGCCGAGGGTTGCCACGCTGGACGAAGACGATGCTATCGAGCTGACTCTGTTCGAGCAGCCCGAGCGGTCTCCGGGTCTTCATCGCTCCCGGCACGAGGCGCTGGCCATCCTCGAGCAGATGGTGCAGCGGTCGCTGGCCGATACGTTGACAGTTCCCGAGCTGGAGCTGTTGCGCCTGCAGGATCTCGACCGCTCCGGCAGCAGCCACGGCGTCGTCATCATCGACCCGACGGATCGCCGCAACCTGCGGGGTTTCGTCCACTTCCCCTCCCAGGGGATGATCCCCGGATGGCAGACGGCATTGCAGGCCGGTCGATCCGTGTGGGAGCTGGCCGAGTACCTGCGCTTCAACACCGGTCTGGAGGCGCGTCACTACGACGGCAATCAGTGGGATTCCTCTCGTCGCGATGAGTGGCTCGAGTTCCCCATCCTGTTCAATGCTCCGGGCGTGGGCCCCTTCGCCCGCCCCGACTACTAGTCCTCCGAGCGCCATCTCGGTCCCGATCTGGCCGCGGAGCAGATCGACGTCATGTCACGCTATCTGCGCGGCGGCGGCTTCATGTTCATCGAAGGCAACCCCTGGTATCTGACAAAGATGGTGCATCACGTCCGCGACGCTCTCGACGACGAGGGACGCCTACTGCAGATCCCCTTCGATCATCCCATCTACCACAGCTACTATGATCTGCCCGGCGGCTTTCCCGGAGAGCGGCGCGGCCGGGTCGACCTGTCGACGCTGACCGACGATCCCTGGTTCTATCCGGACCTTGCAACTCGGCACCGCAGTCCCTACCTCGGGCTCTGGGGCGCCGAATGGCAGGGCGAGCTGGTGGCCGTTTTCAGCCCGCAGCAGGTTCTCGGCCTGGGCCGACCCGAAACCACGAAAACTCCCTGGTTGCGCGCCGCCACGAACGTCGTCGTCTATGCGCTGACCCGCGAGGGCAGCGTCGCCGAACGCCGGCCGCCGGGGTTCTGGGCCTACTCGTCCAGCCGTTGAGACGATGGCAGGGCGTCACGCCCTCATCTGAACCGGGGTGACCCGGTCGCCTTGCGACAAGGCGACCGAGGGGTTCTCTTTGGATTTACCCCCGCGGGCCCGAGCCCACGGGGTCACCCCGATGCATCGACTCCTTCCTTTCCTGCGCTGGTTGCCCGAGGTCCGCCAGCCCGGCGTATGGCGCCGCGATCTCATCGCCGGCGTCACCGTCGCCACGGTCCTCGTGCCACAGGCCATGGCCTACGCCCGGCTGGCGGGGTTGCCTCCGGTGTACGGCCTGTATGCCGCCTTTTTGCCGCCGGTCATCGCCGCCTTCTGGGGTTCGTCGCGACATCTGGCGACAGGACCGGTGGCCATGGCGTCCCTCATCAGCGCCGCCGCCATCGCGCCTCTGGCGCAGCAGGGCTCCGAGCTCTTCATCAGCTATGCCATCCTGCTGGCTGTGATGGTCGGCGTCCTGCGTCTGCTGCTCGGCCTGCTGCGACTCGGTGTGCTCGTCAACCTGCTCTCGGGTCCGGTCGTGGCCGGCTTCACCAATGCCGCCGCCATTATCATCGCCACCTCGCAGCTGCATCATGTACTCGGGGTCACCGCCGAACCTGGCACCTTCCACTTCGAGACGGTGGCCAATGTCGTGCTGGCTGCCGCTCAGCAGGCCAGGGCGGCACCCCTGCTCATGGCGATGTTGGCAGGGCTGATCCTGGTGGGTCTGCGGCGGCGCAATGAGAGAATTCTGGTCGCCGTAGTTGTGACCACCATCGTCGCCTGGGTCACCGGGTATGCGGGAGAGACGGTGGGCGAGATCCCTCGGGGCCTGCCCGCCTTCTCCCTGCCCGCAGTCGATCTGTCGGTGGCGGCGCAACTGGTTCCGGGGGCGATCACGCTGACGCTGATCGGCCTGATGGAAGCCATGTCGATCGCCAAGACCATCGCCACGCGCTCCAAGCAGCACATCGACGTCAACCAGGAACTCGTCGGCCAGGGGCTGTCGAATCTCGTGGGCGGCCTCTTCGGCTCCTATGCCGTGTCCGGGTCGTTCTCGCGCTCGGCGATCAATTTCGCCAGCGGCGGCGCCACCGGTTTGTCCTCGGCGGTGACCTCCGTCGTTGTCATGCTCACCCTGCTGCTGCTTACACCGCTGTTCTTTCATCTGCCCCAGGCAACGCTGGCGATGATCATCATCCTCGCCGTCCTGGGACTGATACGCATCGAGCCGATCCGTGAGGCCTGGCGCGTGTCCCGGCGCGACGGCGTATTCTCCGTGGTGACCTTCGCCATCACCCTGGCGCTGGCGCCGCAGCTGCACTGGGGTATCGTCATCGGCGTCGGCCTGTCCCTGGCGGGCTATCTGCAGCGAACGATGCGTCCTCATTTTGCTTATCTGGCGCGTCACGCCGACGGCGCGCTCGTCGACGCCGACGCTCACAATCTGGCCCTGGACCCGCACATCGCCATCCTCCGCTTCGATGGCCGCCTGTATTTCGGCGCCGCCGGCTTCTTTGAGGACAAAGTCCTGGAGGCCCTCGGCCGTCTGCCGGACCTGCGCTTCCTGGTTCTCGATGCAGGGGGTATCAACCAGATAGATGCCACCGGTGTACAGGCTCTGCGACGCGTCGTGCAGGATCTCCGCGGAATCGGCATCGAAGTCTACTTCACCCGGGTCAAGCACAGCGTCTACGAACTGCTGGTGGCCACGGATCTGGCGTTCGAGATCGGCGAAGACCACTTCCTCGACTGGAACCAACATGCCCTCGAGCATCTCTGGGGGCAGATGGAGCCGTCCTACAAGGCGCGCTCACCGTTGAACGTGGCCACACCGGACGCTGCGGCCAACGTCTGGTCGATCTGAAAGCCGCTACCCCATCTCGGCCTTGACCGCAGCGAAGGCATCGACGGCGACACGCAGATCCTCTTCGCTGTGCGCGGCGCTGATCTGCACACGAATGCGAGCCTTGCCCTTGGGCACCACGGGATAGCTGAAGGGGATCACGTAGATCCTCCTGGCCAGCAGCCGCTCGGCGAACTCGACGGCGATTTTCGCCTCGTAGAACATGACGGGGGTGATGGGGTGGTCGCCCTCGAGCATGTCGAAGCCGTGCTCGGCCATGGCGCCGCGAAACAGCCTGGTGTTCGATTCGAGTTGGTCACGCCGCTCCGTGCTCGCCTCGAGCATTGCGAGCACCCGCATCGAGGCCGCTGTAATCGTCGGCGACAGTGTGTTCGAAAACAGGTACGGCCGGGACCGCTGACGAAGCATGGCGATGATCTCTTGGCGACCGGATGTGTAGCCACCGCTCGCACCACCCAGCGCCTTGCCCAGTGTGCCGGTGAGAACGTCGACGCGGCCCATGACGCCGCAGTACTCATGGCTGCCGCGGCCGGTGGCACCCATGAAGCCCACCGCGTGCGAATCATCGACCATCACCAGGGCGTCATACTCGTCGGCGAGGTCACAGATCCCCTCGAGTCTGGCGATGTAGCCGTCCATGGAGAACACGCCATCGGTGGCGATCATCCTGTACCGGGCGTTCTTCGACGCCGCCTCCCTCAGCTTCGCTTCCAGGTCCGTCAGGTCGTTGTTCCTGTAGCGGTACCGTTGCGCCTTGCACAGTCTCACGCCGTCGATGATCGAGGCGTGATTCAGCTCGTCGCTGATGATGGCATCCTCTTCGGTCAGCAACGTCTCGAAGAGCCCGCCATTGGCGTCGTAACAGGAGGAGTAGAGGATCGTGTCGTCGGTACCGAGGAACCCGGAGAGCCTGGCTTCGAGAGCTGTGTGAGCCTGTTGCGTGCCGCAGATGAAGCGCACCGAGGCCAGGCCGTAGCCCCATTTGTCGAGCGCCTCGTGCCCGGCCTGGATCAAGTCGGGGTGGCCGGCCAGGCCGAGGTAGTTGTTGGCGCACATGTTCAGCACGTCGGGGCAGGCGGTCGTAGCGATATGCGCTCCCTGCGGCGTGGTGATCACGCGTTCGTTCTTTTCCAGTCCAGCGGCACGGATGCCTGCAAGCTGGGTCTCAAGGTGTTGTCTGAATGAGCCGTACATGGATCGGTGTCCTTGGTCGTGTGCTTACAGATCCGCCCACGTGAGCACGACCTTGCCGCTGTCGCCGGAGAGCATCGCCTCGAAGCCCTGTTGGAAGTCGCCAAACTCGAAGCGGTGCGTGATGACAGGCTGCAGGTCGAGCCCGCCCTGGATCATCACGGTCATCTTGTACCAGGTCTCATACATCTCGCGTCCATAGATGCCCTTGATGGTCAGCATGTTGAAAACGACGGTGTTCCAGTCGATGGACATCTCCTTTTCCGGAATGCCGAGCATGGAGATCTTGCCGCCGTGACACATGTTCGCCAGCATGTCGCCGAAAGCGGCGGGATTGCCGCTCATCTCGAGCCCGACGTCAAAACCCTCCTCCATGCCCAGAGCCTGCTGCACGTCAGCGATCCTCTCGGTACGAACGTCGACGGCACGCGTGACACCCATCTTCTGCGCCAGTTCGAGCCGGAACGGGTTTACGTCGGTGATGACGACGTAGCGTGCCCCGGCGTGGCGGCACACAGCCGCGGACATGATGCCGATGGGTCCGGCACCGGTGATCAGCACGTCCTCGCCAAGTAGATCCCACTGCAACGCCGTGTGCACCGCGTTGCCGTATGGGTCGAAGATGGCAGCCACATCGAGATCCACACCGGCATGATGCTCCCAGACGTTGCCGTAGGGCAACGCGATGTACTCAGCGAAGGCACCAGGCCGGTTCACACCAATGCCCGAAGTCCGGGCACACAGGTGTCGCCGGCCCGCCATGCAGTTGCGGCAATGTCCACAGACGACGTGCCCCTCGCCGGATACGATCATGCCGGGCTTGAACTCGGTGACGCTGGCGCCGACCTCGACGATCTCGCCGACAAACTCGTGCCCCACCACCGTGGGCACGGAGATCGTCCTCTGCGCCCAGTCATCCCACTTGTAGATGTGAAGGTCCGTGCCGCAGATCCCGGTTCTCAACACCCGTACGAGTACCTCGCCGGTGTTCGGTTGCGGCACGGCGACATCCTCGAGCCAGATACCTGGCTCACTGTGGGCTTTGACCAGGGCTTTCATCATCGGCGCAACCTATCCTATCGACCGGCGCATCTCTTCGGTGAAATGGCGCACTTGCGGCCCTATCGTGTGATACAGCGTCACCAGTTCAGCAGGGCTCATCAACGGCTGATCGAGAAACCCTTCGGGCAGGAAGGGACGCGCCGTGCCCCAGTCTTCGTCCTCGAAGGCCTTGGCCAGAGGGTAGCCGCCGTCTCGTGGGAAGGGATAGAGGATCTGGCCGACGACATCGGCGATGCCGACGAGGAAGGACAGTCCGTCATCCACTGCGGGGGCGTGATGGGAGAGCACGGAGTTGCCCAGCTGGTCTGCCATCTGCCACTTGCGCACGAGAATGTCGCCGGCTGTGGTGTGCGTCAGACCACCCGCCACATCGCGCTCCGCCTCCAACATGGGGATCTGCCAGCGGCGCTCCTGCAGTTCGTCGCGCACAAGCGGGAACAGCCCGGGGTAGGCAAAGACCATGACACCCTTGCCGACATCATGCAACGAACCGGCGGCCATGGCGTTGATCGAGGCGTAGTCGAGGCCCAGCCGCTTCGGCAGGTTGATACTGCGCAGCACCGCCAGCCCGTCGACGTGTAATCCCAGGCCGTCGACATTGCCCATGCCTTCCACCTCACCGTCCAGAGGAAAGGACAGGATGTGGGCGGCGAACCCCACGGCCAGATTGTGCACCCACAGATCTTCGAGGCGGAAACCCTTCTCGTCGATCGCTGCCAGCGCGGTGCGCACGGAGGCGCTGGCCACGAGGCCGACGACGACGTTCTTGCCGAGCAGGATGACGGCACGGTCGATCTGCGAGATCTCTGCTTTGAAGCCGTAGTTTACCGAGTTCGCCTGCCGCAGGATGGTAGCGCAGGTCAGTGGATCCACCCGGATCACGTCGATCCATTCCTTCAGGTCACTGCCGGGATCGCGCGCCAGCTTGCTGATCTTCTCATAGACCTGGGGGATCGGCGGCAGCGTCGACATCGTCTCGATATCATCGACGATACGGCTGCGGATCTGTTGTGGCGCCAGCTCCTCCTCTTCCTCCTCCGCTGCCGTCACCGGTTCGGCCCCGAGATGGCGCGTCATGATCGACTGCATGCGTTCCTCGTCGATCCGTGACCGACGCAAGGTGCGCACGCCCAGGTCTTTCAACCCCTGGCGATGCACCGCCGAGATCTCATCGACCTCGTCGTAGACCAGGTAGAGTGTCGCCTGGTAACTGCGGCGGTTGATGGAGAACAGACGAGCCATCAGCGTCGGGTTGCCCTGGCAACGGGTCGACACGAGGATGACACGAATGGCATCGCGTACGCCAGGGCGCTTGAGAGAGAGAATGACCTCCGTCGTCGTCGGCAGGATCATGTACCGGGCGAGGCGCTCGGGGGCCGCCTCATTCAGCGCCCCGATCACGTTGCGCGCCAGGGCCAGGTACTCCATCACCGGGCGCTGTGCGGGGTCGGACAGGCGTTTCTCGTCGGTGACGCCTTCGCCGAAGACGACGACGGGGCCTTCCGGCTTGGCTTCGTCTGCTGGCAGGCGTTCGTTCCAGATGTCGACAGCGTCACGCGTCCAGCGCTCACTGCGGTTCTTGCGATATACCTCGAGAATGCGTTGCCGCAGCTCTTCTGACTGGAAGGGTCTGGCGACGAAACCCTCGACTCCGACCTGCGAGGCGGCAACGATGTCATCACGCCCTGCTTCACCCGAGACCAGCAGGGCCGGCAGGTAGCGGTGATGGGGCTGGTCCCGCATCCAGCGGACCAGATCGACGCCGCTCTCTCCGGGAAGCGAGAGCTCGGACAGGACCAGATCGATCCCCCCCGCGTCGAGCAATGTACGCGCTGTCTGTACGTCGACGGCACGCACGGCGTCCATCTTCCAATGGCCGAGCAGCTCGAGAATCTCGTCGGCTACGGCGTCGTCTTGTTCTACCACCAGAATATCCACGTAGCGAAAATATGTCACCGGCAAGTTGAGGCCAAAGAGCAGAGATTGCGGCAGCAATCATCCTGAGTAGATTCGTCCGGCAATTGTGTAGCTTGATGGGGCCGGTCGGATATTTGCCTGACCGCCCTTTTGTCGTTCTAGTTAGCTGTGAAGCGTCCCTCCCCATGGCTCCGCCCGGCGAAGGATCCGGACCACGACATGCTCCTCAAGCATCTCCGCCCCTATCAACTGCGTCAGGCCGTCGCCGACGACCGGCCTCTGCTGGTGCCCACCGGCTGCGTCGAGACCCATGGTCCGCATATGGCTATCGGCCACGACACCATCATCGTCGAGGAGATCTGCGAGCGCATCGCCCGGCGGATGGACGTCGTCATCGCGCCGCCCTTCGACTTCGGCCCCACCGGCTACGCCCTGGGCGGGCCGGCGGAAGGCACCATCGACCCCGACTACGACGCTCATGCCCGTTTCGTGAAATCCATCCTGCACAACTACCTGCAGATGGGGTTTGGACGCATCTACGTGCCGATCATTCATCAGGGCATGAACGCTCCCCTGGCCCTGGCCTTCAAGAAAGCAGCGGCAGAGCTTGCCTTCGAATCCATCCTCGACGCCGGACATCCTCGCGGTTGGTGGGCTGACTCGAAGCTGAAGGACGAGGCCCGCTGGGGCGCCATCGATGTGCAGCCCATGATTCTGCCGGCGGCTTCACCGCCGGCGGGTGGCGATCACGCCGGTTACAACGAGACCTCCTTCCTGATGGCCACGCGACCGGAACTGGTGCAGCAGGAACGTCTCGATATCGACGAGGCGCCCTGGTACTGCCGTCAGGACGAGGAGCGCAACAGCTGGACGGCCAATGTCGAACACGGACAGGCCATGGTCGACGCTGTCGTCGACGCCTGGATCGAGCATCTGGGGGGAGGCTGACAGATGGCCGACGTGCTGCACATCGATCCCGAACACCTGAAGATGCGACCCATACGGCGCGCCGTGGAAACCCTCCGAGACGGCGGCGTCATCATCTACCCGACGGATACGGTGTACGGCTTCGGCTGCGACATCACCAGCAAATCGGCGGTGGAGCGCATCCAGCGGATCAAGGGACGTGACAGTCGCAAACCCATGTCTTTTGTCTGTGCTGATCTCACCGATATCAGCAACTATGCGCAGGTTTCGAACTTCGCCTATCGGATACTGCGCCGACTGCTGCCCGGGGCTTATACCTTCGTCCTGCCGGCCACGAAGGAAACGCCGAAGCTGTTGCGCAGCCGGCAGAAGACGGTGGGTATTCGCATTCCAGACCACACTGTATCCACCGGTCTGGTGACGCAGCTGGGCCGTCCCCTTCTCAGTACCAGCGCCAACCGTTCCGATCAGGACACCATCACCGACCCCTTTACGCTGGAGGAGGAGCTCGGCAACGAGGTCGACCTGATTCTCGAGTGCGGCGAGCTTCCGGTGCTGCCCTCGAGCGTGGTCTCTCTCATCGGTGATGAAATCGAGATCCTGCGCGAGGGATCCGGGGACCTGTCACTGCTGCGGGAATCGGTGTGATCGGAGCCGCAGCACCGACCCTCGCGGACGCGACGGTCACCAGATTCAGACCCTGGTGTTCCGCCCTGGTCATCCTCATCCTGCCTCTGTCCACGGCAGCGCAGTTCACGCCGTACGCGGCGCGCACCCAGTTCCTGCAGTCACCGCCGGGCTCGAGCCCGACGGGACTTCTGGGATACATAAACCCCGCCATCCTCGGCCGATTGACCGCGCCGGAGAACGTCATCGGCTGGTCGACGGAGCGCGCCCGGGCAAAGGTTGTCAACGACTGGGGCATCTACTCC
This sequence comes from Candidatus Latescibacterota bacterium, assembly GCA_036011085.1. Classification (GTDB taxonomy): domain Bacteria; phylum Latescibacterota; class UBA2968; order UBA8231; family UBA8231; genus UBA8231. Next base: position 28,599 of record DASCMS010000064.1, on the reverse strand, counting down.
GCCTTTCCGCATCTCGGCTTCGGTGCCGTCCGGCGCCACGGGCCCGGAGACGTTGAATACAATGAGTATCGCCTCGGGCTTGGCGGCGGTGACGGTGCCATCAGCTCCGGACTCGCCTGGGGCTGGTCCTCCGGGGACACTGCACCCGATCCGGTGTTCGTCGCCGGCGTGGTCCTGCAGCCCGATCGGTCCTGGTCGCTCGGCACGACGTGGACGGCCACAACAGACGGTGACTCCCGGGAATGGGCCGGTGATCTCGGCTGGCGCCCCTTCGCCTCAACGCGTCTGAGTCTGTTCGCGGAGGGGGCCCTCGGCTGGGATACCGGGGACCGCACCTACTGGAGCGCTGGAGCAGATGCTCGGCTCTTGCCGGGGTTCCACGTGACGGGACGCTATATCGACGACCGCACGATCAGCGTGGGGGTCCGGCTCGAGTTCGGCGAGGCGGGACTTTGGACGCAGGGGCAGCGGGACAGGGGCCGTGGCGGCCACAGCCGGGGCCTGCATCTGCTCCGTTTCGGTCCCCATCGCGGCGACGCGGCGACGCCGCTGCTGCCCGATCGCCCTTCTTTTCTGCAGCTGGATCTGCATGGCCCGGTGCGGCACCGGGCCTATCCCCTGTTCGACGAAGGCCGCCCGCTGCTCGACCTGTTGCGCACGCTGCGGCGTGTCGAGACCGATCCGTCCCTGTCGGGTGTGGCGTTGAATCTGTCCGGGCTGCGTATCGATGCGGCCATGTCCTGGGAACTGCGCCAGCGACTGCAGGCTCTGCGCGACAACGGCAACACCGTCATCGTCTATATCGATCGCGCCGACATGCGCCGCTATCACCTGGCATCGGTGGCGGATGTTGTCGTCCTCGACCCGGCGGGGCTGATCGTTCTGCAGGGCGTCGCCGCCGGCCAGGTATACCTGCGGGGCGCCCTCGACAAGCTGGGCATCGGCAGCCAGGAATGGCGCTATCATGAATACAAGTCCGCCTTCGAGCCGGTGAACCGCACCGGCATGTCCGAGCGTGACCGCGAGCAGTGGCAGGCACTGCTGGAAGACGATTACGGTCGCGCCCGTCACGACATCACCGCCTCTCGGAGTCTCGCTGCTACGGCCTTTGACAGCCTGGTCAACGATGTGACCAGTCTGCTCCCGGAGGATGCCCTGGAGGCGGGTCTGGTCGACATCATCGGCCGCTGGCCGATGATGGAACAGATTGCCGTGCAGCACGGCGGTACCGGCGGCCTCGTTGAGACATCGGAGCTGAACCATACTGTCGTCGAAGACTGGGGCGCGCCACCGACGCTGGCCGTGGTCTACGCCCTGGGTATCTGTGCCATGGACAGCGGCATCCGAGCCCGGGCACTGGCAGCAGAACTGCGCGACCTGGCCGAAGACGATGGTGTACGGGCCGTCGTCCTGCGCGTCGACTCGCCGGGAGGCGACCCCCTGGCCTCTGACCTGGTGGCCGACGCGGCAGCAGCCTGCCGCCTGCAGAAACCCGTCATCGTTTCGCAGGCCCGCCTGGCAGCCTCTGGCGGCTACTGGATCTCGATGGAGAGCGACGCCATCGTCGCCACGCCGGCGACGATCACCGGTAGCATCGGTGTCATCGGCGGCTGGCTCTACAACCAGGGATTCCGGGAGCGCCTCGGACTCTCGGTGGACCATGTGCAGATTGGAGACCATGCCGATCTGGGCCTTGGCCTGCCCCTGCCGCTGCTGGGTACGCCGTTGCCGGACCGCGCCCTGACCGACGAAGAGGTACAGCGCACCGATCGCGTGCTGACGTCGCTGTACGATGGTTTCGTCGCCCGCGTCGCGGCGGCGCGCAAGCGCTCGAAGGCACAGATCGATTCGGCGGCTCGTGGTCGCGTCTGGGCTGGCAGCGCCGCCATGGAGCAGGGGCTTGTGGACACTCTGGGAGGGCTGCGCACGGCACTCCAGCTGGCCAGAACCCGCGCCGGGATCTCATCAGAAAGACCCGTGCGCGTCGTCGAATGGCCACAGCTGAGTTGGTTTTCCTTCCGCGACTGGCCCGCAATGGTGCGCACCGGCCTGCCGGCTCGGACACAGACACCACCGCCGTCGTGGTACTCCTGGCTGCAGTTCCGCCTCGACCACAACGGCCAGCCCCTCGTCCTGCTGCCACAACCGGTGCTCGAGCAGGTCGGCCCCGGACACTAGCGAAGGGAGAGCATCCATGGAAGCCGAGGGCGCCCGCGCCATTTATTCCGAGCTGGGCGCTGTACCCGTGATCAACGCCATGGGCAACCTGACCATGCTCGGCGGCTCAAGCCCTTCGGCCACAGTACGAGCCGCCATGGAACAGGCGGGCCGCTTCTACGTCGATATGGATCAGCTGCTGGAAGGGTCTGGACGGGTGGTCGCTGACCTGCTGGGCTGCGAAGCAGCCCTGGTCACCCCCGGGTGTGCCGCTGCTCTGCTGCTGGGTACGGCAGCCTGCGTCGCCGGAGACGATCCTGAACGCATGTCTCGACTGCCAGACACGACCGGCATGAAGGGCGAGGTCGTCATCCAGGCGCCACAGCATTACAAATACGAACGGGTGGTACGCATGGCCGGTGTACGACTCGTGGCCGCCGGGTCAGCGGACAGTTGCACGGGCGCCGACCTGGAGGCAAGCCTCAACAGACAGACAGCCGCCGTCCTTTACCCTGTACTGGGTGGCTCCCAGGATGGCTTCCTGCCCCTGGCACAGGTCCTCGACATCGCCCATGCCGCCGGCGTCCCTGTCATCGCTGACGCGGCCTACCAGGTCTCACCGCTGGATGTCTTCCGTCAGACCGCCTCGTGTGGCGCCGATCTGGTCGGCTTCGGCGCCAAGTATTTCGGCGCACCCAACTCGTCGGGCCTGCTGTGCGGCCGGCACGATCTGATCGACGCTGCCCGCGCCCATACCTTCGCCGCCTTCGAGCGTCGGGAACTACCCGGGTACGGCCGGCCGCTGAAGATCGACCGTCAGGAGGTCGTCGGTGTCGTCACGGCATTGCGGGAATGGCTGGACCCGGCGTCGCAGGACGAACGGGACGAAGCCGCAAGTCGTCGTGGGCGCTTACTACGTAACCTGCTGCGCGACCTTGCCGGCGCCGAACTGATCCCCCTCGAGGGGGATCGCGTCACGGGCCTGCGCCTGCGACTCACCGGCGGCGGCATGGATGGCCCCGCCCTGGCCGACCGACTGCGCCGGGAGGACCCCGCCATCTGGGCATACGCCGAAGGGGATTCGATCTCTTTCGGTATGCACACAGTGCAGGACGGCGACGAGTCGGCCATCGCCGCCGCCGTGAAGCGGGCCCTCAGCCGGTCCTGAAAGAACTCGGTCACCACCAGCGAGGGAACACAACTGATCGACGCGGTCACCGTGGAGGAGTAGAGCCCCTTCGAACAGGCACCTATTCCCACGACCCGCGGGCCATGATGCCGCCGTCGACGCAGATATTCTCGCCGGTCATGAACGAGGCGCCGTCACTGGCCAGGAACATCACGACATTGGCGACTTCGTCGGGGCGACCGATGCGACCCATCGGGTGCACGGCCCCCATGCCTTTTCGCGCCTCGGGGGTGTCGCCGCCGAACGCCGCCAGGGCGTCATCCACCAGGGGCGTGTCGATGGTGCCGGGGTTCACCGCCAGCACACGGATGTTGTGCTCGGCGTACTCCAGGGCCAGTTGCCGCGTCAACGACAGGATCCCGCCCTTGCTGGCGGCGTAGGCGGAGACCCCCTTGGCCGACTGCAGTCCCTGCACGCTGGCGGTGTTGACGATGACGCCGCCGCCGCGCTCGATCATACCGGGGACGCAGGCTCTCGTCATCAGGAAGGCCGACTTCAGGTTGACCCCGAGGATACGATCCCACTCCTCTTCGGTGAGCTCGTGTGCAGGTTTGTAACTTGCCATCGGCTGTATCCCGACGTTGTTGCAGACCACACCCACACCACCCCAGTATTCGGTCGCCGCAGCCACCAGCCCCTGACAGACCGACCCCTGCGAGACATCGGCCGACTGGAAGCGAATCTCGCCGGCGCCTTCGAAGGTGGTCGCCAATTCAGTCCCCGCCGCGTCATCGACATCGGCGCACAGCACGCCGGCTCCGGCGTTGGCGAAACCGAGGCAGATGCCGCGCCCGATGCCCTTGGCGCCGCCGGTGACGATGACCGAAGTGCCGGTAAAATCGATGGCCATGTGCTGTTCTCCTTACTCTCCGCCCCCACCCGAGGGTGGAGGGGGCGGCGGCCGTTCGTTCGGCCGCGGCGACACCTTCCGTCGCTGCTGCCGACGCTGCTGCCGACGCTGCTGCTTTTTTCCCTGGCTCTCGGAGCCGCTGGCGAAGGCGCTGTCGCTCAGCAGGAAGGTCTCGATCACGGGCGCCACCCACGCGAGCTTGCGCATGAACTGGCGACGGCTGCCCTCACCGGTGCCTTCGGCGTCCCCGCCGGGGGCAGACTCGTCAGATGTCTGGTCGTTGTCCATGTCTCACAATCTATGATGGCAGCGCCGCGAATCCAACGACCTGCTCTTCACTCTTCGTAGAGATCATCCAGGTCGGCACTGGCCAGGTCCACGAGAAAGTCGGCGATCCGTTCGCTTACCTGCTGCAGACAGCGGCGTCCTTTCTCGGGGGTGGCTGGAGCCGGATCACCGACGCCGGTATCCGCCGTGGCGGCCACCCAGTCACGCTGGGTCCAGGCGATCCCGTCGTGCAGGGCCGGGATGCGGAACGTGCGTTCTTTGCCGTCTCCCGCCTCCGAGAGTGGTAGCACGAGATCAGGGGCCAGGTGCTGCATGAGGCTCGTTTCCATCTCGCCGGCGTGATCTCCCGGCTCCTGGAATATCCCGTCTGGCAGCAACCGATACCAGTCGAGGGTGCAGAGGAACAGTTCGTAGCGCGGCCACAGTTCCCGCACCATCTGGCGAAAGTCATTGGCGCCATGGCCGTTGAGAATCACCAGCTTCGGAATGCCCTGATGCTCGAGGACGTCGCAGATATCGCTCAACACGGCCAGCTGCGTCGAGGGATTCATGTTGATGTCTAGCTTGATGTCCACCTGCCCCGTGTTGACGCCGAAGGGGATCGTGGGCAGAACGACAACCTTCGCCCCCCTCGACCACGCCTGCCCCGCAGCCTCGGCGGCGATGTGGTCACACTGCACCACATCTGTCGAATAGGGCAGATGATAGTTGTGGGCCTCGGTAGCTCCCCACGGCAGGACGACGACTTCGTAGTCCGTGGGTTCCGCCTCTTTCCAGTTCGTCTCCGCCAGTATCCATGGTCTGCCTGTCATCTCTGGTCTGTCTCTCCTTGTGTGTCCCGCGAGGGATGTCGAGCTTGTGCGCCCATGAAATGGGCATCAGGTGTTTCCTTCGAAGCCGATCTCGGCACGGCTCTCACCGAGATCAAAGGGGATCTGGTACTCCAGCTGGGCGAGGTCCCCGATCTTCTCGTCCTCTTTGTCACACCACACTACGAAGATCAGATCCAGCGTCTGCCCGGACTCGTCGCCGGCCGGGTAGCGCCCGGTCTGCTGCTGGGCTGTACGGCCACGGGTGTGATCGGCGGTGGCCAGGAAGTCGAAGAGCGGGGCGCCGTCGTCGCCGCCGGCGCCACTCTTCCGGATGTCACCATGACTCCGTTTCGCCTGGATGCGGGAGATCTTCCCGACCTCGACACCGGCCCGGGCCACTGGCACGAAGCCCTTGGGGTCGACCCCGAACCCGACACGCATTTCCTCCTCCTCGCTGATCCCGGGGGGGGCTCGAACTTCGACGCCCGTCCCCTGCTGATGGGCCTCGATTTCGCCTACCCCGGGTCGACGACGATGGGCGGCCTCGCTTCGGTGCTGCAGGAGAACCACCTGTTTCTCGACGACGCCGTGCACGAGGGTGGCTGTGCCGGCGTCGCCTTGCAGGGCAATCTCCGCGTCGATGCCATCGTCGCCCAGGGCTGCCGGCCCATCGGACCGACGATGACGGTGACGGACTCTAGCGGTACCTTCCTCGCCGCTCTGGACGAGCGCCCCGCCGTGGAGGTCCTGGTCGAGCTCTTCCATGAACTGGACACGTCCGATCAGGAACTGTTGCAGCGCTCCCTGCACCTGGGCGTGGCCGCCACGGGTCTGAAATCCGATCTCGGCCCCGGCGACTTCCTGATGCGCAACGTTCTGCAGCTCGACCATGAGAAGGGCGTGATCTCCGTGGGTGACCTGCTGCGCAATGGACAGACCGTGCAGTTCCACCTGCGCGATCCGGCAACGGCCGGGGACGATCTCGATGCAATGCTCGACCGCTACCGGAGCGAGCATCCCGCTGTCGACCCGGCCGGCGTCCTGCTGTTCACCTGCACCGGCCGCGGCCACCGCTTCTTCGGCGCCGCCGGGCACGACAGTGGTCGAGTTCTCGAGCGCCTGGGCCACATCCCCATCAGCGGCTTCTTCTGCGGCGGCGAGATCGCCCCGGTGGGCGACTCCACCTACCTGCACGGCTACACCGCCGCCCTGGCGGTCTTTCTGCCGGCCACGGTTTCCTAACCGCCAAACCGAGCCGCGTGCAACGGCGTGTATCGCGGACCCGACGGCTTGAGATCACTGCGCATGAGGACCACCTCGTGCACCGGAAGCCCGGTGGCGTCCGGGCCGAGGTGTTCCCGGCCGCCACCGTGAGACGAGGCCCCGTGGCGGACACGGCCGAGGGTCAGGTGCGGGTGGTAGGGTCGGGACTCCGACTGCCATCCGAGGCGGCGGACACATGCTTCGAGGCGCCGCTGCAATGCCATCAGGGAGCGCCGCCCGTCATCGTCACGGAAACCTGCCCAGAGTACTCGCGCCGGTCCCTTCTCCGGGAGGGGAAAGACACCTGTGCCTTCGATGTGCAGAACGAAGGATGACTCGGTCATGACCAGTTCATCCAGGGCGGCGGTGAGTTTCTGCTGCGCCGCTGCTGACGTGTCGCCCAGGAACCGGAGGGTCAGGTGCTGGTTTTGGGGAGGAGTCCAGCGCACATCTCCGGAACGCCAGCGCGCCGACAGCTGCCGGGCGGTATCTGCCAGCGCCTTCTGCGCCGCTGCCGGCACGTTGGCCGCAATAAAAAGTCTGACGGCCAGGGCTGGCTCGTCCCGCTACCGGGCGCCGCAGGCCTTGAGACAGGCGTTCAGATAGCCCCGACTCTCGGCGGCGATCGTCGCCACCCGCGACAGCTCGTAGTCCTTCGCGCCGATGACTTCCAGGTTGACGGCAATGTCGATACCTGCGTCGTGGAGCACCCGCAGATACCCCGCCAGGTCGATCCCTCCCCGACCACAGGCCTGCTCCTCGGGTGGCCCTGGGGGACCCTCGGTTCCCTTCGCCGCCGCCGGACAGTCCCTGATATGTACATGCCCCATACGTGACACGACCGTGCCGAGAGCTTCGACGACATCTTCACCACCATCGGCGCGGTAGATGTGACTCGGGTCCATATCGACGCCGAAGCCTGGGGAGTCGATCTGCGCCATGGCTTGCAGGGTCGTCGGCGTGTCGTGGATCGATTGTCCCACGTGGGCCTTGACGCACAGACGCACGCCGTGCTCGTGGGCCCGCTCGGCCATCTTCCCCAGCAACTCGATCTGCGCCGCCAGGTCTTCGTCGCTGCCCGCCTTGCCTCCGGGACCGACGTTGACCACGAGAATGCCGATCGCCGCCGCCGCCTCGTAGGCTTTCATCAGCCGTTCTTCGTCGAGCTTGGCCACCTCCATGGCGGTCAGCGTGAGATCTAGGTCCTGAGCCATGGCCCGGATGTCGGCAGCCTGGGCCTTCCAGTTGTCGAGCTCGAGATGCTCGCACATGCCCTGGATCGCCGACAGCTCGGCGCCGTCGTACCCGGCCCAGGAGAGATGCTGCAACGCCGTCTTCAGGTCATACCCGGCGAAGAGGACGGTGTTGGCCCCCAGCGTGATCATGGATTGTCCTTCTGTCGTGTGAGTGGATGGCGGCGAGTATAGCCAGCACCCTTCAGAACGTCAATCGAGGCGTCAATCGAGATCAGGGGGCTCCTCCTCCTTGCTCGCGTACCACCCTCCGAGTAGATTGCCATGTTGCTCTTTTCGGTCTTTTCTCACCTGTCGTTCAACCCTTGAGGGTTTATGGAATCCGGCTCGCTCCGTGTCCGCGGGGCCCGCGTTCACAATCTCAAGAACGTCGATCTCGAGCTGCCCAAGAACCGGCTCATCTGTTTCACCGGTGTGTCCGGCTCCGGAAAATCCTCCATGGCCTTTGACACTCTGTATGCCGAGGGTCAGCGGCGCTACGTTGCCTCCCTGTCCGCCTATGCCCGCCAGTTCCTGGGGCAGATGGAAAAGCCGGACGTCGATCAGATCAGCGGCCTGGCGCCGACGATCTCGATCTCACAGAAAACGGGGGGGGCCAATCCCCGGTCCACCGTCGGCACGATCACCGAGGTTTACGACTATCTGCGGGTGCTCTTCGCCCGCTGTGGGACGCCCCATTGCGTCGAATGCGGTGGCGAGATCGTCGCCCAGACACGGGACCAGATCGTCGGCCGGATCGCGGCCCTGCCGGAAGGACGTCGCATCCAGATCCTAGCCTCCGTGGTCGAGAATCGCCGGGGAGAATACCACGATCTGTTCGAGGAACTGCTCCGCGACGGCTACCTGCGGGCCCGCGTCGATGGCCAGCTCTGCACCCTCAACAGCCCGCCCGAGCTCGACCGCTACAGCCGCCACTCCATCGAAGTCGTCGTCGATCGGCTTGTCATCCGAGACGACATGCGGGGGCGCCTCGACGAGGCTGTCGACAACGCTCTTCGTCTCGGCGGTGGTTCGCTGATCATAACGGACGAGAAAGGCGAGGATGGCGAGGACTGGTTGCTCAGCGCCAACTTCGACTGCCCCGCCTGCGGCATCTCGTACATCGAGCCCACGCCGCAGATGTTCTCCTTCAACAACCCCGCGGGCATGTGCAGCGAGTGTGGCGGCCTCGGTACGAAGGTCACCATGAGCGAACGGCTCATCGTACCCGACCCGGGCAAGTCCATCGCCGATGGCGCCGTCGAACCTCTGGGAGATATCACCAGCAATCGCTGGCGCCATCATCTGTACGAAGGCGCCGCCGAACACTTGGGTTTCGCCCTGGACAAACCGTGGAAGGACCTGACACAGGCGCAGAAGACGGGTTTCCTCCACGGTCTCGGTGACAAGAAGATTGAGTTCACCTATACCAATCAGAGCGGTCACTCCTGGGCCCATGACGACCGCTATGAGGGTGCCCTCAACTTCATCGAGGAACGCCTGCATCACGCCAGCGCCAAGGTCCGGGAGGAGTTGAACCAGTACGCCCGGACCGAGACCTGCCCCACGTGTATGGGAGGACGACTGCGGCGCGAGGCCCTCGGTTGCCTTCTGGGTGGCTCCAACCTGCCCGAGCTGACGTCTCTGCCCATCGAGGCGAGTCGACAGTTCTTTCACGGGGTCGAACTGTCGCCCGAGAAGACGATCATCGCCGAAGACGCTCTGAAGGAGATTCGCGGCCGCCTCGACCTGCTCGATGACATCGGTCTCGGCTACCTCACCCTCGACCGTGGCGCTCACACCCTGTCCGGCGGCGAGTCCCAGCGGATCCGGCTGGCCAGCCAGATCGGCTCCGGTCTCGTGGGTGTGCTCTACATCCTCGACGAACCCTCCATCGGCCTGCATCATCGCGACAACCAGCGTCTGCTGGACACACTGAAGAGACTGCGCGATGTGGGCAACACAGTGATCGTCGTCGAACACGACGAGGACACGATGCGGCAGGCCGACATGGTCGTCGACTTCGGTCCGGGCGCCGGCGACCGTGGTGGTCACATTGTGGCCTGCGGTTCACCGGGTGATGTCGCCGGCAGCGGCTCGCCCACCGGTCGCTACATCTCGGGCGAAGACCAGATCGCCATGCCGGAGCATCGGCGCGAGGCTGACGATCGCTGGCTCACCGTGCGCGGCGCCCGCCACAATAATCTCCGGGACATCGATGTCCGCGTTCCCCTGGGCCTCTTCTCCTGTGTCACCGGCGTCTCCGGATCCGGCAAGAGCTCGCTGATCAACGATATCGTGTTCAAGGAGCTCGACAACCGCCTGCACCGGGCCCAGACCGAACCGGGCGAGCACGACGACATCGATGGTGTCGACAAGCTCGACAAGGTGATCCGCATCGACCAGCGCCCCATTGGCCGGACCCCTCGCTCCAACCCGGCAACCTACACCGACCTGTTCACGCCCATCCGTCAACTGTTCACGCAGCTGCCGGAGTCCAAGGTGCGCGGCTACAAGCAGGGCCGCTTCAGCTTCAACGTACGCGGCGGCCGGTGCGAGGCCTGCGACGGCAATGGTGCCGTGCTCGTGGAGATGGAGTTTCTCGCCGATGTCTGGGTCACCTGCGAGGCCTGTGAGGGCAAGCGCTTCGACCGCGAGACCCTGTCGATTCGCTATCGTGAGCACTCCATCGCCGATGTCCTCGACCTCGAGATCGACGCCGCCCTCGAGTTGTTCGCCAATATCCCACAGATCGCCGTCATCCTGCAGACCCTGCACGACGTCGGTCTGGGGTATATCAAGCTGGGTCAACCGGCGCCGACGCTGTCGGGGGGCGAGGCGCAACGCGTCAAGCTGTCGAAGGAGCTGTGTCGCAAGTCCACAGGTAGCACGCTGTACCTGCTCGACGAGCCGACCACGGGTCTGCACTTCGCCGATATCGAGAAGCTCCTCGCCATCCTGCATCGACTCGTCGACGGCGGCAACACAGTGGTCGTCATCGAACACAATACCGATGTCATCAAGACGGCGGACTGGGTCCTCGATATCGGACCGGAAGGGGGGGCTGCCGGCGGGCTCGTCGTCGCCGAGGGCAGTCCGGAACAGGTCGCCACGGTGTCGACCTCGCACACAGGCATCATTCTGGCCGACCTGCTGGCACCCAAAGCGCCTCGGGACCTGCCTCTGTCGGCAGACACGGCCGCCACAATCAGCGACAGCGCCATCCGCGAAATCGACATCGTCGGCGCCCGTATGCACAACCTGAAGAATGTCGACGTGCGCATCCCGCGGGACCAGATGACCATCATCTCCGGAGTCAGCGGCTCCGGCAAGTCCACCCTCGCCTTCGACACGATCTACGCCGAAGGACAGCGGCGCTACGTCGAGTCACTTTCGGCCTACGCCCGACAGTTCCTCGACCAGATGGCCAAGCCCAAGGTTGAAAGGATCACCGGCCTGTCTCCGGCCATCGCCATCGAGCAGAAAAGCCCGAGCAAGAATCCCCGCTCCACCGTCGGCACGGTGACCGAGGTTTACGACTATGTGCGCGCCCTGTTCGCCACCGTGGGCACCCAGTACTGCCCGCGATGCGACGTGCCCGCCGGAGCCCAGACCGTGGACCAGATGGTAGATCGAATTCTGGCCATGCCGGAAGGGCGCCGGATCCTGCTGCTGGCCCCCTTCGACGCGACCCGCCACGAAGGCTATGAGACCCAGCTGCGTCACGCCTGTCACGACGGTTTCGCCCGGGTACGGATCGACGGGGAGGTGGTTGAGCTCACGGATGACATGGAGCTCGACAGACGGCTGCGACACCGCGTCGAGCTCGTCGTCGATCGCACGACCGTGTCAGCCAGGAGCCGGGGCCGCCTGGCCGAATCCGTCGAGCGCGCCCTGGAGCTGTCGGCCGGCGAAATCGTCGTCGCTGGCGCCGATGACGGCGAAGAAGTCCGCTACAGCCGTCGCTTCTCCTGTCCGGACTGTGGCCGCAGCTTCTCCCCTCTGGTTCCCCAGAGTTTCTCCTTCAACCATCACGACGGCATGTGCCCGGTGTGCGAGGGCCTCGGCACGGGCGAGGGCGTCGACCGCGACACACTGATTCCCGACCGGCGTCTGAGCCTGCGCCAGGGCGCTGTCGATGTCTGGGGACCTCTGGAAAAGGGCTCTGCCTTCGAGACGGCCATCGCCACCGCCGGCGCCGCCCTCGGCTTCGATCTGGACACACCGGTCGGACGCTTGACGCCGGATGCGCGTCGTGCCCTGCTGTATGGCGCCGCGGGGCGCAGTATCCCCATGGCCGATGGCTCGTCCCTGCGCTACGGTGGCGTCCTGCCCACTGTGGACGAGGTGGCGCGCCATGTTCCGCGTTACAAGTCCCTGCTGCGCGAGGTGGACTGTTCCGCCTGTGAGGGCAGTCGCCTGAAGTCGGAGAGCCGCGCCGTATACCTGTCCCAGAAGAAGTCCGTCGTCGACCTGCAGCGGCAGCCGATCACCGACTGCCTCGAATTCTTCGACCGCCTCGAGCTCGATGAGCGCGAGACCGCCATCGCTGGCGAGTTGCTCCTCGAAGTGTGCAACCGGTTGCGCTTTCTCGACCGCGTCGGGCTCGGCTACGTCACGCTCGATCGTCGCGCCGCCACGCTCTCCGGCGGCGAAGCCCAGCGGATACGGCTGGCCGGACAGATCGGCTCCGGACTGACGGGTGTCCTCTACCTGCTGGACGAGCCCACCATCGGTCTGCACCCCCGCGACAACCGCCGCCTGCTGTCAGCCCTCGAGGAGCTGCGCGACCTGGGCAACACGGTCGTCGTCGTCGAACACGACCGGGACACGTTGGAGGGAGCCGACTACATCGTCGATATCGGCCCCGGCGCCGGATCCGAGGGCGGCCGCATCGTCGCCGAAGGCACACCAAAGAAGCTCGCCGCGCGGCGCGGCAACGGTACCGTCAAGATCGTCTCGCCTGACAAGGTCGCCTCCCGCACCTCGGCCTTCCTCAAAGGTCAGCTGGCCATTGAGGTACCGGTTCACCGTCGCAAGGGTACGGGTGAAGCCCTCATCGTTCGCGGCGCCCGGCAGAACAACCTCAAGAGCATCGATGTCCGGATTCCCCTGGGAACCTTCACCTGCTTCACCGGCGTCTCCGGATCAGGGAAGAGCTCGCTGGTGGAGGAGATACTCTACGCCGGGCTGGCCGCCGAGCTGCACGGCGCCTCGCGCAACCGGGGCGACTGCGATGCCATCGACGGTGTCGAACACGTCGACAAGGTGATCAACATCGACCAGGGACCCATCGGTCACTCACCACGCAGCACACCGGCCACGGTGATGGGCCTGTTCGACCACGTCCGGCAGCTCTACGCCCGTCTGCCCGACGCCAAGGTGCGTGGCTTCTCCGCCGGCCGCTTCAGCTTCAATCGTGCCGGTGGGCGCTGTGAAGCCTGCGAAGGACTGGGCTCACGCTGTATCGAGATGCACTTTCTGCCCGACGTCTGGGTGCGTTGCGAGGCCTGCGACGGCCGCCGTTACAACGCCGACGTGCTGGCCGTGAAGTTCAGGGGGTACAGCATCTGTGAAGTCCTCGACATGACCGTCACGTCGGCCCTCCAGGTGTTCGCCAACGTCACCGCCATCCACGATCGATTGCGTGTCATGGATGATGTCGGCCTGGGATACATGACTCTCGGTCAGTCGTCGACAACCCTGTCCGGAGGCGAAGCACAGCGCCTCAAACTGGCAGCTGAACTGTCGAAACCGGGCACGGGGAGCACCGTCTATATAATGGACGAACCCACGACGGGGCTGCACTTCGCCGACATTCAGAAACTGCTCACGGTCATGCAACGCCTCGTCGAGGCGGGCAACAGTCTCATCGTCGTCGAACACAACCTCGACGTCATCAAGACAGCCGATCACATCGTCGACCTGGGTCCCGAAGGGGGCGAAGATGGTGGCCAGTCGGTAGCTGAAGGCACACCCGAGAAGGTCGCTCGGGTGCGCGCCTCGCACACGGGACGCTTCCTCGCCGAGGTGCTTCCCAAGGCGACCAAGGCCACCCGTTCGACCCCGCGGCGCAAACGCGCCTGAACCAGACCCGGTCTCCCGCGTATACCTCATATGAGCCTCATCACCGTCCCCGCACGCGCCTTCTTCAGCTTCGCCTTCCCCTGTCGCCGACGTGACGATCCGCCCAAGGTAGACGGCAATCTGCGCGACTGGGACGACTCCTATCGTGTCCCCGACATCATCGGCGTCGATGGCGGCCAGAGCGTCGCCGACGTCTATATGGCCTGGTCGGACGCCGGCCTCTGGTTCGGACTCGAGGTGGGCGGCAAGGGCCGCCCAGGCAAAACGAAATACAAGGTCGACCCGCGTAACTTCTGGCAGGCGGACTGCTTTGAGGTGTGGCTCGACACACGCGATGTAAAGGATGGCCACCGTGCCAATCGCTACTGCCATCACTTCTTCTTCCTGCCGGGAGGCAGTGGCCGTGACGGCAAAGGCCCCATCGGCCGGCAGACCTCGATCGACAAGGCTCGCGAGCAGGCGCCGCCCTGCCCCGAGGAGGCGATCAAGGTGGGTCTGCGGCGACTCAAGCGCAGCTACCAGATGGAGATCTTCCTGCCTGCCGAAGGGCTGAACGGATACCAGCCGCGCGAATTCGACCGGCTCGGGTTCAACTATGTGCTGCACGACCTCGAACTGGGCTCGCAATCCTGGTCCGTGGACCGCACACCGCCCTTCGACGGCGATCCCAGTCGCTGGGGCACGGCACAACTGACGTAGCCAGCAACCGCGAAAACCCTTAGATTTCACGAGTTTAGGACACTTTTCAGCGACGGATTATGACACCTCAGCAACTGCATCGCGTAGTCGGAGCCGCTGTCTTCCTGATCACCCTCGTCCTCTACACGAAGACGATGGCGCCCACCACGTCGTTCTGGGACACCGGCGAGTTCATCACCACCTCGCACATCCTCGGCGTGCCCCATCCACCGGGATCTCCCCTGTACGTGCTCCTGGGGCGCATCTTCAGCCTCGTACCGATCGGCGAAGTCGCGGCCCGGGTTGTGTTCATGTCCGTCCTGGCCTCCGCCATCGGCGTGTGGTTCACCTACGGCAGTGTCGTCACCCTCGCCCGGCGAGCCATGGGGGGGCACGCCTTCCGGTCCTTCGGCGATGCCCGGGACTGGTCGGCCGCCCTCGGCGCCGCCGTGGCCGCTCTCTGCCTCGCCACATCGTACACCTTCTGGTTCAACGGCACCGAAGCCGAGGTCTACGCGTACTCGTTGTTCTTCGTCTGCGGCGGCATGTGGCTCATCTTCCACTGGGAAGGCACCGGACACGGCGCTCGCAATGACCAGTGGCTGCTGCTGATCGCCTACTTCTTCGGCCTCGGTGGCGGTCTGCATCTTCTCTGTCTGCTGACGGTCCCCACCCTCGTCATCCTCGCCTGGTTCGCCGACCGCAGGCTGCGCCGACTCATCCTCGTCGCTGTCGGAGCCGGGCTCGAGGGGCTCATCGTCCTCAGCGCCTTCGCCGAGTCACCGCCGACGGCCAAGCTGATGGCTCTGGTGGCGGCCCTGCTGGCGGCCGGACTCTTCGCCTGGATATGGGTGACCCATCAGGAGTACCGGCGCACGGTTCTGCTGCTCATCGGTATCGGCGTCGCCGTGCTCTTCTCCCGCGCCCTCTTCGGCATCGGTTTGCCGGTGCAGGTTGTCATCGCCCTTTCCGGCGTGGCCATCCTCTACCATTTCTACAGCGACGACCGGCGCGCCCTGGGGCTGTCCATCGGTGCTGTCGTCCTCTTCCTGCTCGGCTACTCGACCTACCTCGCCTTGTTCATCCGTTCGGGCCTCGACCCCGCGGTGGACATGAACGACCCGGAGAACTGGAAGAACTTCATCTCCTTCCTCAACCGCGAGCAGTACGGTACCGAGAGTCAGTTGCTCGGCATGCTGACAGCGCGGGCGGAGCGGGGATACCAGTTGTGGCACCAGCAGGTGAAGTATTTCCTGCAGCAGTGGCCTTTCCCGCTGCTCGAGCGGGACATCGTCTTCCGCTGGGCCACCGAAAAGGCACCCCACATCATCTCCGTCTCGCTGGTGCCGCTCGCCGCGGGTATCGCCGGTTTCAGCTGGCAGCTGCGCCGCGACTGGCGACGTTTCCTCGGCCTGCTGTCGATGTTCGTCATCATGGGTGTGGGTCTGTCCTTCTACCTGAACATGCCCGACCCGCAGCCGCGTGAACGACACTACGTATTCGGCGGCATGTGTCTGGCCTGGGCCGTGTGGATGGGATTGGGCTGGTGCTCGCTGGTCGAGTGGATCCGACAGCGGCTGTCGCTGTCACCGACCGTCGTCGCCCTGGTCTCCTGCCTGGGGCTGGCTCTGCCGGGAGGCGTCGGCGCCAAGCTGTATCACGAGATGGACCGTACCGGCGACTATATCGCCTACGACTACGCCTACAACCTGCTGCAGTCCTGCGACCCCAACTCGCTGCTGTTCACCAACGGTGACAACGACACCTTTCCCCTGTGGTTTCTGCAGGAGGTGGAAGGAGTCCGCCGCGACGTGCGCGTCGTCAACCTGAGCCTGCTGAATACGGGTTGGTACATCAAGCAGCTGCGCGACCGCGAGCCCAAGGTCGCCATGGGCAGCGTCATGTCGGACGAGTACATCGAGGAAACCCTTACCGATACACAGATGACGGATCTCTACAAGCGTCTCTGGCGCGAGCCACGTCGCCCGCAGGAGTACGTTCATCTCGGGTTGGATACCAAGGTGTCCGCCCTCCCGGGGCATGACCTGCTGCGTATCCAGGACATCATGGTCATCGGTATCGTCTACTGGAACGACTGGAAGCGGGCGGTGCACTTCGCCCTCACAGTGGCCAGCAGCAATCGTGCCGGCCTCGATCCTTACCTCGAGATGCAGGGCATGACGTTGAAGCTGGTTCGCCATGAGATCTCCGGTCCCGGCAACGTCGACATGCTGGCACGCAATCTCATGGAGGTATACCAGTTTCGCGGCGTCGCCGACGAGGATGTCTACAAGGACGTCAACACCCGCCGCCTGCTGCAGAACTATCGCGCCTGTGTGATGACCCTGGCCGAGGCCTATCAGGCGGAGGATCGAGTCGAGGAACTGGCAGAATTGCTGCGCTGGGCGGAACGCACCATCCCCATGGGTTGGGAGGGCTTCTACGCCGCCAGCGAGAACTATCGCGAGGCCGGGCGCACGGATCTGGCCGTGGAGTTCATGATGAAAGCCGCCGACGGTCTTATCAGCCAGTACGGAGACCACCCCTCCGCCACGTATGACAATGCGCTGGCTCTGGCGAGCATTCTGCTCAACAACTACCGCGAGTTCGACAGGGCCGAAGACGTCTACCGCCGTGCCATCGCCCTGCGCCCGGATTCCTATGCCGGTGTGCACGAGCTGGCCGCCACGCTGCAGGCGGCCAACCGGTCTCCCGAGGCGCTGGAGAGCGTCCTCGCGTATATCCAGGAGTACGGCACCAACGACTCGGCGGAAGCAGATCGAGAGATCCTGAACAAGGCCGTGGAGCGCGGTGCCGAGGCAACGGAGGAGACGCTCCCCGAGGTGCCGTGACGGACATCCGCACCACGTCAACTGTCAGGACGACAGTCGTGATCCCGCACTTCAACGCCGACACTCTCGAGTCCTGCCTGCAGTCGTTGGCCGATCATACCGAGCCGGACACGACGCGGGTCGTCATCGTAGACGATGGCGACAACGGCCCGAATCTGCAGAAAGCTCGCGCCCGCTTCCCTCACATCGAAGTCCTGCGCAACGAGCGGCGACTGGGGTTTACCGGTTCCTGCAACCACGGTCTCGAAACCGCTTCAACGGAGTTTGTCTTTCTCCTCAACGACGACACGCGCGTCACGCCTGGCTGGCTGCCACCGCTGGTGGCGGCCTGTGACGCCGACGAGCGCGTCGGCGCCTGTCAACCCAAGCTGCTGTCTGCCACCCGGGAAGGTCTCTTCGACTACAGCGGCGGTTCGGGCGGATATATCGACGGCCTCGGGTACACCTTCTGCCGGGGGCGGATATTCGACGCCGTCGAGCTGGACGAAGGCCAGTATGACGCACCCGTCGGATTGTTCTGGGCCTGTGGCTCGGCTATGTTCCTGCGCCGCGACGCCGTAACCCAGGTGGGCCCCCTCGACCTCGATTACTTTATGCACTTCGAAGAGATCGATCTGTGCTGGCGGCTGCGCCTGGCGTCGTGGCGGATCCTCGCCGTCCCCGCCTCGACGATCTACCACTTCGCCGCCCAGTCGCTGCCACCTGACACGTTCCTGAAGGTGTACCTGAACCATCGCAACAACATGATCGCCCTGCTCAAGAATCTGTCACTGGGCCGCCTTCTTCGAATCCTGCCGGTGCGGCTGTTTCTGGAGCTGGCTGCGGGGTTCGGGTACCTCGCCAATGGCCGGCTGCTGGCCGCCCTGGCGCCCCTGGCAGGAATCGGCTGGATCCTGTCCCATCCGACGAACATCTGGCGCCGCCGGCGCGCCAGCCGGCGACTGGTCGCCGGCGGCGTAGACGTCGACGGCGAGGGTGTGTTCTCCGGCAGCGTCCTGTGGCAGTATCATGTGCGGCGGCGGCGCACGGCCGGCGATGTCATGGAAGGAACCTGATGTCTGGCGGGACAGAGGACGGCGACAAGGGAAGCTCGGCGCTGCGCACCTTCAGCGACCTGGCAGCCAAACTGCTTGTCAGCGGCGGTCTGCTCTACTGGCTGCTGTCGCAGTCCGACCTGGCCACTTTCGGCGCCATCCTGCAACGCACCGAGGTCTGGCTCTTCGTCCTGGCCGCCGGATTCTTCGTCGTCAGCAATGCCCTCGGCGCCTGCCAGTGGTTCCTGTTGCTCCGGGGTCAGTCCCTGGCGGTGTCCCTGCGACAGGCCGTCGTCTTCTACTGGGTGGGGGTGTTCTTCAACAACGTTCTGCTCGGCAACATCGGTGGCGATGCCATGCGCATCTACGATATGCGCCGCCTCACCGGCGAGACGAGCCGGGCGGCGGCGGCGACCTTCATGGATCGCTTCGTCGGTCTCTTCTCCACCTGCTGCCTGGCTCTGGGCGCCTGTGTATTCGTCGCCGAGGTGCGCCGCCCCGGCCTGCTGACCATTCTGGTGCCGGTGTTTGCCGGCCTCGTCGTCCTGTTGGCCATGGGCTTGAGTCGGCGCCTGGGATCCTCGGTGCAACGGATTCTGCAACGACTCCTGCCGGCCCGGGTCTCGGGAATCCTGGGAGAATTGCGCGGCAACTTCGTCGTCTACCGACACAAGGCGCCGCTGCTGGTCGGCGTGTGGCTGGTCTCCCTCGGCGTACAGTTCAGCCGCATCCTCGTCTACTTCACCGCGGGCGCCGCCGTCGGCCTCGACGTCGGCCTGCGCTACTTCGTCGGCTTCCAGCCCGTGGCCGCCATCATTGCCGCTCTGCCTATCTCCGTGGGCGGCCTCGGTGTGCGTGAGGGCGTACTGGTTGAGCTTTTCGGCGGTATCGGCGTCGAAGAGAGTCTGGCCTTCGCCACCTCCATCCTCGGCTACGCTGCGGGCATCCTCGCCAGCCTGCTGGGCGGTATCGCCTTTGTCGTGCGCCGCATCCAGCCCGTCGACGACTCCCGGACATGAGCGCCCGGCCGAGAATCCGCCTCGGTTGCGAGCAGCTGTTTGACGGCGAGGACTTAGCCCACGTGCGGGGTCGCCGCGTCGGCCTCGTGACGAACCACTCCGGCGTCGACGGCGACCTGCGCGCCACCGCCGATCGGCTGCATGCCACCGACGGCGTCGACCTGGCTCTTCTATTCGGCCCCGAACACGGCATCCGGGGTGATGCCGAGGATGGGGTCGGCGTCGATTCGGCCACTGACGCCCACACGGGTGTGCCCACCATCAGCCTCTACGGTGAGCGCCGTCAGCCATCGGCCGAGGAACTGGCCAGGCTCGACGTGCTCCTCTTCGACATCCAGGACGTGGGTGTCAGGTTCTATACCTATCTCTACACGATGAGCCAGTCCATGGTGGCTTGCGCCGAGGCCGGCGTACCCGTCGTCATTCTCGACCGGCCCAATCCCCTGGGTGGTGTCGAGGTGGCCGGCAACATCCTCGATCCGGAATTCGCCTCATTCGTCGGTCGCTACCCGATCCCGGTGCGCTACGGCCTCACCGTGGGCGAGTTGGCCCGGATGTTCAACGAACAGTTCGACATCGGGGCCGACCTGCACGTGGTCGACATGGTGGGCTGGCGGCGAACGATGCTGTGGGAAGACACGGGACTGCCCTGGGTGGCGCCGTCGCCGAACATGCCGACGCCGGACACGGCCAATGTCTACCCTGGCATGTGCTTCTTTGAGGGTACCAATGTCTCTGAAGGCCGCGGCACGACCCGGCCCTTCGAGCAGGTGGGGGCGCCCTACATCGATGGCTTCGACCTGGCTGACCGCCTCAACGCCCTGCGGCTGCCCGGGACGGCTTTCCGGCCCGTTTTCTTCCGCCCCTCCTTCGGCAAGTACGAAGGTCAGACCTGCCGGGGCGTGCAGCTGCATGCGTCACGAGGGGCCCCCTTCGAGCCCTTGCGGGCCGGTTTCGAAGCCCTCGCCGCCGTCCGTCATGGCTGGCCGGGGCAGTTCGAGTGGCGGACGAATCGCGTCGGCATTCACAACTTCGACAAGCTCGCCGGCAGTGACAGCGTGCGTCGCGCCATCGACGCCGGAACTCCTGTCGATGAGCTGCTGGCCTCCTGGGCTCGGGACCGGACTGGCTTCGAGGTGACACGTCAGAAGTACCTGCAGTATCCGCTTTGACAGTACCGGCCACGCCGGTTTGATTCATTCTCCATGCCCGCACCACTCGAACCTGGTACCGTTCTCATCGCCTCTCTCGGGTTGGAGGATCCCACCTTCGCGCGTACGGTGGTGCTGATCCTGCAGCACGTTGCCGATGAAATGACCCTCGGTGTGATCATCAATCGCCCCCTCGGCGATCGGGCCAAACTGTACCCCAGCGAAGAACTCGACAGCATCACCGAAGGGATGGAGTTCGACGAGTCCGTGACCCGCTCGGAACTGTTCTACCAGGGTGGTCCCGTCGAACCCGGCTCACTCATCTTCCTGCACCGCGTCGAACAACTCAAGGGTGACGCCACGCCGGTTGTTCCCGGGCTGTTCGCCGGCGGCGACCTCGACGCCCTGCGCCAGTTCACCGCCGAGTCAGAGGAAGAAGGACCCTTCGTCCGTTTCTACCTGGGCTACTCCGAATGGGCTCCCGGCCAGCTCGAATCCGAAATCGCCCTCGGCGCCTGGATCCTGGCCCCCGGCGGCACGGATCTCGTCTTCAGCGACGATCCCGACGGCGTCTGGCAGCAGGCCCTGCAAGTCCTGGGCGGGAAGTACGCCCCCATGAGCTTCATTCCCGAAGATCCCAGCCTGAACTAACCACCGCTGGCGGTGAACCACCGTCCAGCGCCGTCAGCAGATCAGGCGATCCACAGGGAATGGGCAGCGCAACACTCGCCGTCGGGAGCCATACCGTTGGTGGCGCCGATCCCTCGAGACCGGAGGAACCGGCCCATTCCCGGCTTGGTAGGCGCTTGCATCACCGCTGGCCGTGAACCACCGAACGGCGCCGTCAGCAGATCATTCCCCGCTTGGCACGAATCCCGTGGAGCGCCGGATCATCACCGATCCAGCGCTCGTCCACCGGCTCGGCCGCCAGCTGATAGCGTGAATCCGAGGACAGGCGAATGCGGTCAGATCGGTTGTCCGAACTGGCGTGCATGAGGAACATGCTGAGCACGAGGAGATCGCCGGCGTGGTACTCCGCCGTCAACCAGCGGCCACCGAGCTCGCGGCGGGTATCGATGGCGTCGTTGGAGTACTGTCCCGTCGAGTTCCAGCGGATGCCACGACGCTCGTCGGCCGTCAGTTCCCTGCCTTCCTCTCGGGCTGCGGCAACGATGTTGGCCGCATCCCCTTCGTTCTCGCAGTACTTGTCGACGTCGGTCTCACCGTAGGTATTGCGCAGGTCCGTCAGCCGGTGTGATCCTTCCAGCACGATGAGTCCGCCGTGGTCCAGGGGGACATCGCCGAGGGGTGTCCACGAGGTCCACAGGTTCTTCGTCCCCCGCCCCATGAAAACAACATCAAAGTGCGGCGTCGTCGCCGACTCCAGACCGGGCGTCTTGGCGCGAAACCATGTGTAGTCGAAGTGACGTACGGGCCCGCCGAGAAACCGCTCGTAGAAGGCCATCATCGGCCCCTGACCATCGTAGAGCACCTTCATCAACGGTGCGTTGTCCTTCGCCAGATTGGGGGCAAAGGCGGTTGTGCGATCCGGGCGCACAATGCCGTCCATCAACGGGTGGTCGGTAGCGTCCACGACCCCGTCTGCGGCGAGCCGGCGCAGCACCTCTTCGCGCGCTGCCATCACTTCCTCACGATGCAGCAGGCCGGGCAGGAACAGATAGCCGTCTTCCGCCATCCGGGCCTGCAGCGCCGGTCCGTCCAGAGCGATGTCGTCCGAGCGGCGCAGTTCTCCGAGGGCGTCGTCGGCGGGCTCCAGGTCCTGCCCGCGATAGGTCAGACCAGCTGCCAACAGATCCGTCATGTCATCTCGCTTCGATTCGTACGGGTGTGTGGTCGAGCAAGGTAGGCCGCGTCTGAGTCACCCGTCCAGCGGCCGCATGGCTCGGGTCAGGTTCGCATAGGGAAAACGGCGAAGGTCGCTGGAGCCGAGCCCGGGTGTGTCGACGTAAAATGACGCTGTCAGAATGGGGTCATAGGCGGCCTTGTGGGACACGGCCGCCTTGATGCCGACCATGTAGAGCTGTTCGGGCACGATCCCCTGGCTGCGCAGCTGACCCAGGTCCATGGGGGGCGTCTTGTGTGTCGTCAGTAACAGGCGGATGCCGCCGGCCCGCACCACTGCCGATGGCCCCATGTCCACGTGCCTGCCCACGAGCGACGCCAGGTGCGACCGCTCATTTTCCAGATCGAAGCGGCCGTCGGTCAGGTTCTCCAGCACGACCTCAAGAGTGATCGTGCCGCCATGGAAACGATCGACCTTGCCGCCGAGCGGCAGGGTCAGATGGTCACCGATGCTGCGACCGTGGCAGGCAGCGGCGGCCTCGACATCGTTCAGGATGACCACCGCATCGTCCACCTCAAACCTGAGAAAGGCGTCAAGAATGCCGGTACCGTCGCCGGGCGTGCCGCCGCCGATGTTGTCCGATGGCTCGATGAGCCCGATGGGTCCGGTCTGCCCCGACGCCAGCACCTGTCCCATGACCTCATCAATGGGCGGGTCCAGCGGATTGCCCTCATCACAGCGAGCCAGCGCCTCCTCCGCCAGCGGCTGCAGAAGGTCTGCGGCCGCCTCTGCATCGCCGGCTGTCGTGGCCAGAAAACTGACACCGACGCAGTCGATATCGGCATAGGCGAAGCCACCGAGAACGCAGACCTCGAGCAGGTCCGGGTGATCGGCTTCGAGTTGGCGGGCGGATCTCTGCAGACTGATCATCGGCTCGGTATCGGTGCCGGTACCTCTTGGCGAGTAGATGACGGGTGGCGCCACGCGGACGATCCGTGTCTCTTCTCCCGACCTCATCAGTCGATCCAGCAGCTGCGCCGCCCGCATCCCGGCGTCGCGCGCATCGGTGTGGGGATTCTTGCGGTACGCCGTCAAAACCGAGGCCTGTGCCGCCATGGTGTCGCTGGTGTTGGCGTGCAGGTCCAGATCGGCAGCCACGGGCACGCGCTTCCCCGTATCCCCCAACCGCTCACGCAGATGATCCCGAACCCGACGCAGTACCTCTCCCTCGCCGTCGGCATAAGAGGCGAAGACCATCGCCCCGTGCAGGATGAGGAGAACGCCGTCGAGGCCGCCGGCGACGAGTGCCGCGTCCAGATCGTTCCGCACCTCTTCCCACCAGCCTTCCAGAACCGTATCGGTCACCGTGCCAGAGGGCATGGCCGCCCCGTAGCGTGACGGCAGCACGTGCCAACCACTTGCGTCCGCGACCTCGAGACCGCCTCCCATGGGGGACGCGTCCCCCCGACATCTGTCGAGCATCTCCTGCCCGCGCACCCAGACCATAGCCTCGAAACCGGCCAGGTGGGTCTGCTCCGCCAGAAAAGTGTGGGTCTCGTGTACGAGTCCGGCGACGAAAACTCGGTAACTCACAGCGGTTTCTCCCGGTTCGGTTGCCGCGTATCTGTACCACCGTTATTTTATCAATTCCTCCCCAAGTATCCACCCCTACAGTTCCGTCGGAGATTTGATGCCCTGGTTGAGCAACGCCTGGCGCTCGTGGTGCATTCTGTCCTTCACCCTCGCATTCGCCACGGTCGTCGGTGCGGCCCAATACGACCCCGGTGAGGATCCACCCTACGCCGCCGCCCTGCTGGTCGAGGCCGAGACGGGCGCCGTCCTGTTCGAACACAATCCCGATGTACTGCGGTCACCGGCCAGTACGCAGAAGCTGCTGTTGCAGCTCGTCGTTATGGATGCCATCGCCGACGGCCGCTACAGCATGGGCGATTCGGTCTACACATCAGCCTGGGCCAGTCGCATGGGTGGCTCCCAGGTCTTTCTCAAACAGGGCGAAGTCTTTCCGTTGAGCGAGTTGATGGCGGCCATCGTCATCTCCTCCGCCAACGACGCTTGTGTCGCTGTCGCCGAACATATCGGCGGCTCCGTGGACGGCTTCATCGATCTCATGAACACCAAGGCGCAGCAGTTGCAGCTTGACTCGACTCGTGTCGTCAACGTACACGGACTCGACGACACACCTGCCGCCGAAGGCAACCGCACCAATGCCCGCGACCTGGCCGTCCTGGCGCAGGCCCTGCTCGCGCATCCGCAGATTCTCGAGTGGTCGTCGACGCGAATCCGACCTTTCCGTGACGGCAAGTTCCAGCTGTACACGACAAACAAGCTGCTCGGACGCTTTCGTGGCCTGGACGGTCTGAAGACGGGATACACTCAGCGCGCCGGCCACAATCTTGTGGCCACCGCCCGTCGCCAGGAGATGCGCCTCATCTCCGTCATCATGGGTGCCCGCAGCGACAAGCAGCGGGAGCGGGAGACGTCACAACTGCTCAGTTGGGGCTTCAACCATTTCGTCAAAGGACCCATCGCCGTGGCGGGCGAGACCATCGGCAGTGTTCCCCTCGACTGGGGCCTGGCGCCGGAGGTATCTGCCGTGCTCGCCGACACGGTCGTTGCCGTGCTCACGCCTGAGCAGCGGCGTCGCATCAAGCGTGACATCGAGCTTCCCGCTCTGCGCGAGGCCCCCATCACCGAGGGAGATTCCGTCGGCGTACTCCAGCTCAGCCTCGACGACAGATTGCTTGCCCGCGTCGACCTGGTGGCTGCCGCCACGGTGGGCCGCATGAGCATGTGGGAGAAACTGATGAGCTACTTCGAGTAGCCGGCTCTATTTGTGGTAGTTCCCGCCACGCAGGATGTCGAAGGACCGATACAGCGCCTCCAGCAGCAGCAGCCGCGCCAGCCCATGAGAAAAAGTGAGGGCTGACAGCGACCAGCGCTCGCGCACCTGATCGTCGACCCCGGTGGGCATGCCGTCCGCACCACCGATGGCGAACACCAGATGTGAGTTCCCCCGCTGCAGCAGATCGCCCACGTGGGCGGACAGTTCCGTGGAGTTGTACGAACGTCCGTCTACGTAAAGCCCGATGGGATAGGTGTTGCCCAGCAGACGGTCCGGCAGGCCGTCGGCGGCCTTCCAATGCCGGACCACCTCCACCTCCGCTTTCCCGTGGCCGGACAGCCGGCGAACATACTCCGCTTCGGCGTCCTCGTACCCGGTTTTCCCCTTGGCGTAGCTGACGACGGTCAGGTTCATCAGTAGGCGTCGGGGCGGATGGCCATCGATCGGTCGGCCAGCGGCAGCGACACTCGGGCGCCGCCGTTACGGTGGGACGCCACCAGTCCCAGGATGATCTCCTGGCTGCGGCAGGCCAAGTCGATCCCGCCCTGAGTCGGTGCGTCCTCATCGAGAGCCCGGACGAGATCTTCGATGGCCCGCAACGTGCCACTCTCGATCGGTGCGTCCGGCCCTCCTGCTTCTTCCAGATCCCCGCTCTCACCCACCCGGCGCCAGGTGTAGCCCGTGCCGTTCGACTGCGTGCGCAGCTTGCCCTCCGTCCCGCTCGCCTCGAACTCGTATCCTCCCGCCGGCACGAAGCTGGCCGTGACTCCGTCGACAAAACGGACGGTTCCCGACTCGATCGGTGGATCCAAGGTCAGGCGGTTGCCCTCCCAGTCGGCTTCCTCAAAACGGCAGGTCCCCTGGACCCAGTCCACGGGTCCATCCCCGGCAAGAAACTGCAGCATGTCGGCGGCGTGGGTGTGTCCCCACTGGGCTGCCGAAGCCCCGCAGTGGGCGATCACCGATTGCAGCTGGCCGATGTGCCCGGCCTCGATCATCTCCCGCAGATTCCGGTACATGCGCACGTAGCGGCGCTGCGTGCCGTAGTTGAATTTTACCCCGTGAGCCGCCAGGGCGGCGGCCATCGCATCGGCTTCTGCCATCGAGTTGCACAGCGGCTTCTCGCAGTACACGGCGCGTACGCCGTTCTCAGCGGCAAATCGAGTAACTGGTGCGTGCGGCGACGGCCGCGTGGCGATACAGACGATGTCCAGACCCTCCTGGCGAATCATCTCCTCCGGGTCTTCGTACGCGGTCCGGGCGCCATAGCGGCTGCGTGCCGCCTCGGCCTTGCCAGCCACCGGATCGCTCACGGCGACCAGGTCCGTGCGCTCGCAGGCGACGACGGCAGCGGCGTGTGAATAGGGCAGGAACAGCCTGGTGTTGGGCCGGTCGCGCACCTCGTCGTCGATCGTCGTGCCCATGCGCCCGCAGCCCACGAGGCCGACCCGGTATGTTGGTTGATCACTCACTCTTGCCGTCCTTTGTCGTGCTAGGTAACTTTTATCTCTTCGAGTTGGGGCGATTAGCTCAGATGGTTAGAGTGCCTGCTTGACATGCAGGAGGTCACTGGTTCAATTCCAGTATCGCCCACCATTATAACGAAAAAGGGTCCCCAGGCTTGGCGCTTGGGGACCCTTTTTCTTGTTCAGCTTTTCGTTATCTCTGCTCAACGCAGCCGCAACAGCTTCCGTGTCTCCGCCCGATCCCCCGCCGTAAGCCGGTAGAAGTACACACCCGACGCCAGTTCGAGTCCGGCTTCGGTCACACCATCCCACCGTACTGAGTACGACCCCGCTTCACGGTGACCGCTCATGAGCGTCGCCACTCTCTGCGCCGCCAGATTGTAGATCGCCAGTGATGGACAAAGTTGAGCGCCGAAGACTCGAGCGAGTCTGCCCGCCCCTCAAGGCCCGCGTCCTCGCAGAACATCCTCCGAGATTCCGCTTTGCGTTGCAGAAACTGTGGCGTATTGTACCCGCATGGCTCCAAGGGAGAGCCACCGGTCCGCGGGAAGGCCCCAGGCCACCCTCCTGAGTGACATCCTTGAAGATCACCTTCTTTCTGCCCGTCTCACGCGGACGCCGGGCTGTTCACGAAAGAGGGTACTATGCCCGCATTACCTTCCAATCCCAGTCTCCGGCACCTCAAGAACGAAGCCAGGCAACTCCACAGGGCTCTCGAGCAGGGGGACTTTGATGCTGTCCACCGAGTCAAAGCGCATCTGCGCCGCCTTGGTGATGCCTCCGAGGCCGACATTCTCTCTGCTGAAGTAACTCTTCAGGAGACACAGCACGTTATCGCCCGAGACTATGGCTTCGAGAACTGGGCGGAACTGCGCGGGGCTGTCGGACCGGGGTTCGATGCACTCGCCGACTTGCCGGACCATGACCTGAAGAGACTGCTCACGGAGATAGACCACGCCGTTCTGGTGACGGCCTTGCGCGACTACGTGATCAACGGCGGTTCCCCCTCGGTGCGGCTCCGGATTCTCGCCTGCATGTCAAACGGGGACCGACAAGCCTACTACGAGCGACAGAGGGAGGCGGAGGCCGAACCTGGAGATCCGACGGAGGCCAGATCGCGAATTGTTGAACAGGCCAGAAGGAACGCCGAGTTTGCCAGTCCGTCGTAGGTCGGCGTGTAACCAATAGCGCGCTTCTCGATGATCGCCTC
Source organism: Candidatus Latescibacterota bacterium (assembly GCA_036011085.1). Classification (GTDB taxonomy): domain Bacteria; phylum Latescibacterota; class UBA2968; order UBA8231; family UBA8231; genus UBA8231. Next base: position 644 of record DASCMS010000064.1, on the reverse strand, counting down.
TTGGGTATCGTAGCCCGAGCCGGTCATTCCGAGATGATCGAAGATTCGATCCTGCAACTCCTCGGCGTAGGTGTTTCCGGTGACGGCCTCAATGATCGCACCAAGAAGGAAGTAGCCCGAATTGTTGTAGCGGTACTCTGACCCTGGCTGGAAGTCCAGATCCCCACTGCAGTACTCCTCGACGAACTCATCGACCTTGTAGGTTGCGTGGGCGTCGTCCCAGAAATCAGGATTGCTCGTGTAGCTGGGAATGCCAGAGGAGTGTGTCAGGAGGTGGTGGAGCGTGACGCGATCGCCGGTGTCGCGCCGGTACTCGGGCAGATGCCTGGTGATGGAATCGTCCAACTCGGCTCTGCCCTCGGAGACCAATTGTAGGACGACAGCTGCCGTGAACTGCTTGGTAATCGAGCCGACGCGAAACCGCGTGTCGGGCGTGTTTGGTATTCCCCATTCGACATTCGCCATCCCCACACCGTCGGCATAGAGGATCTCACCGTCCGTCGCTGCCAACACACTACCCGTAAATCGCCCCTGTTCGTGGTAGAGCTTCACAAGCGACTCGATCTCTTGTCGAACATCATCCTGTGCGAGGATTGGTCGTCCCGCGAGCAGGATCAGGCACATCAGGATCGTGGTCCGCATCG
>DASCMS010000063.1:0-28894 GCA_036011085.1 Candidatus Latescibacterota bacterium | reverse complement strand
TGGCGCCGTAGAAGCTGTCGGGCCGCACCGGCATGTCAGGTCGTGTGTATACACCCTCCTGCTCATACATACCGGTCACGTGGTTGGTGCTGGCGAAGATGACACGGCGGCACTCACGTTGCACGCAGGCCTCATAGATACGATGCGTGCCGAGGATATTCTGATACTGGCAGTCATCGAAGGAGGCTTTCATGGAAGGGTTGCCGGCCATGTGGATCACGGCATCGCAGCCGTCCACGGCCTCTTCCATCCTGGCCAGGTCGGTGATGTCGGCGACGCACACTTCCTCACCATCCTCTGCCGGCAGCACGGTGCGGTTGTAGAGCAGGCGCAGGTCGTAGCGATCCTTCAGACCGGCGCGCAGTACCTGACCGATGCGGCCCGCCGCACCGGTGATCAACACCTTTTTCCGGGCCAATCATTCCTCCTTCGTGGATGTCGTCACAGTGGGTCGACGGGTACGACCCGAGGCTTGGACGCGGCAGCTGCCAGCTCATCACCGAAGTATCCCTCGGCGGTGATGAACAGGGGAGCTTCCCGTGGATAGTAGGGCGGCCCTTCACCGCCCCGGCCTCGGCCCGAGGCGACCATCACCTCGATGTGGCCGTCCTCACAGCGCACCAGACTCGGTGGTACCTCTGGCGAGAGAGGCTGATCCGGCGACAGAAGCACGTTTCCATCCCTGGTGCACACACTCAATCGGCCCGGGTCCATCTCGAGCCGGACGTAGTAGCTGGGATCGGCCAGTTCCACCCGCTCCCGCTTGAAGTGAGCTATCGTGCGGGCGCCATCACGAAACAGGTACAGGGCTGTGTCACAGGCCAGCTCGGTGCGGCCGAGGTATTGGCAGCCGAGCAGGAAGTAGCTGTCCGGCACTGTCAGCTCATACGGAATCTGCACCCGCGCCGGCGCCCCCAGAAACTGTGGCACCATGGTGGTCCACGTCGTCACGCAGCCTTCGAAGGATTCACCCACCGCACGCAGTGCCAGCCGTGACGTGTCGATGGTGATGCCACGCTCCTGGTAGGCGGCCAACAGATCGAGAGCGTAGTGGTAGGAGAAGGCGGCGACACGCAGATCGTGAACCGCCCAGCTGTACTTGCCCCGTCTCTGGAAGGCTGTCGAGATCTCCGGCGCCAGAGCGGCCATGGCTTCGGGCGTGTACAACTCCTGTCGCGATCCCAGCCGCAGAAAACGATCACCCAGCTTCAGGCGGGCACGCTCCGCCAGCTCGAGCTCCTCCCGGGATTCGAAGCACGGGTGGAAGACGAGACCATCGGCGTCGCTCAGGTCGTCGATCAGGGCGTTCCAGCCTCGTGCAACTTCGGTCTCACGTGCCTGGTACCCATCCCACAGGTCCGCGGTGAAACCATCGGCACGGTCGCGCGACGGGGCGTAGCAGAAGGGATGGACGAGAAACGTCAGGCGCTGCAGGTCAGCCACGGTATTCTACGCGGCGCCACCCGGGCAGGTGCGGAATCCGGCAATCACATCATTTCGATGGGGGGGGAAGAAGTTCCGGTAGCAGTTGTAGGCCAGACGCGATCGGGTCGCCCAGGCGCCCCCCTTGAGCACTTTACGATAGCCGAACCATGGTGCGGAGTACTCCTTGTAGGGAAAGTCCAGGACGTACCCGGGCAGCGGGTAGAAGGGCGACGCCGTCCACTCCCAGACGTTGCCCGCCATCTGGCGGCAACCGAAGGCGCTGTCCCCGTCGGGGAAAGCCCCGACATCGGCGCAGCCCATGGCGCGCGAGTCCAGGTTGGCGTGACGGGGTTCGGGCGTTTCGTCGCCCCAGGGGTACCGCCGCTTCCGCCCGGTGACTGAGCCACCGTCGTCGGTGGGCTCGGCGCTGGCCGCCATGTCCCACTCCGCCTCGGTGGGCAGGCGTCGTCCCGCCCAGTTGCAGTAGGCGTCGGCCTCGTACCAGGTGATATGGCTGGCGGGGGCGTGCTCCTCCAGCGACACCATGCGGTCGAAGTGACGACGCTGCCAGCCGCCGCTGCCCCGCGTCCAGTAGACGGGGTGTTGGGCGCCGGTCCGGTTGCGCCACACCCAGCCTTCGTAGTCCCACAGGTCCTGCTGTCCGTAGCCGCCGGCTTCGATGAACTCGGCAAACTCTGCGTTCGTTACGGGGGCGCGGGCGATCTGGAAGGGGGCGACCTCCACCGGGTGGGCCCACTTCTCGTTGTCGAAGACGAAGGGAACGTCCGGGGCAGCTCCCAGCTGATACACGCCGCCGGGTACGTCCACATCGCCGGGAAGGGGTCCCTGACCTGTGTTCCCATTCGATGTTGGAGCCCCCCCGGCACCATTGAGATCGGGGGCACAGTACTCGAGGGTCTGCCGCATGTACGTGAAGGCTTCGCCGTGCATGTCCTCGTGGTGCAGGGCCAGCAGATTGAGATACGTCTCGACTGCGTTCGGTGTGCTGCCGTCAAGGCGCTCCAGGGTCAGAGTATGCTCCCGATCCATGTAGGCCAGCGTGTCTTTGCGGGACGGGAGGGGGAGCCCCCAGCGGGTGTCATGTTCGACGGTGAAAGAGTTATAAAGATTGTCCCCCCCCTCCAGGAGGGGGGGGGTCCCGTCGAGGGCACGAAGGAGGAAGGCCTCGTAGAAGAAGGCGGTGTGACCCAGCTCCCAGAGGAAGGGGTTGATGATCTCGATCAGGGGGCCCGTCATCTGTTCGTCGCCCAGATCGGACACCAGTTTCAGCGTTCGTTGCCGCGCTTCAGTTATGTCCCGCGCCAGTTCGTCAGCGGGGACCGTCCAGTGTTTGTCTTCCAGCTGTTTCATCTGCTTCTCCACTTTGTAGATCGAGTGGGCAAAGAAGCGGCGTCAGGGGAGAACGAGCAAGCTATCCCATGATTGACGCCACGATCGCTACGGCGGCCTCGGTGTCGTCCCCATCAAGCCAGTGTACGGGGGTCCCGCGCCGCTCCATGCCGCGAAACCAGGTGTCCTGGCGTTTGACCAGCCGGCAGATGGCCTGCAGCAGATCGGTGCGCATCTGCTCGTGCGTGGTGTCACCGAAGACGAAACGGCCCACGTGGCGGAACTCCATACCCAGCTGGTCCAGCCGTCCCATGCCGATGCCGGCATCCACCAGAGCCCTCACCTCCTCTATCATGCCGGCGTCGAGGCGCTCGTCGAGGCGTCTGGCGACACGCTGGCGCAGGATCTCGCGGTCCCAGCGGACACAGAGGACGAGGGGCTGCAACTCGGCGCTCACGGCGGCAGTGCGACCATCGGACTCTGCCTCGGCCAGAGACACCTCGAGGGCGCGGACCAGTCGTCTCTTGCCACCGCTGGCGTCCAGGTTCCGGTAGCGCTCCGGATCCAACTGGCGCAGCCGCCGCTCGAGGTCGACGACGGACTCCTGCATGAGCTCGGCGCGCAGTTCTTCGTCGGCGGGCATCTGGGGGATCTCGTAGCCGCGCAGCACGGCTTCCAGGTACAGTCCCGTACCGCCCACGGCGACGGGCAGGCGGTCCCTTGAGGAGATGTCGGCGAAGACCCTGTCGAAATCCTCGAGATAGTTCCACAGGCTGTACACCTGCTGCGGATCGACGATGTCGATGAGGTGGTAGGGCACCGGGCCGTCGGGGGTCTCGTACTCGCCGAGATCCTTGCCGCTGCCGATGTCGAGACCCCGGTAGACCTGGCGTGAATCGACGGAGATGATCTCGCCGCCGTATCGACGGGCCAGCTCCACCCCCAGGCGCGTCTTGCCCGAGGCCGTGGCACCGCAGACGACGAGCAGGTTGATGGCGTCAGACTTGCTCATGAGCGCGCGGCGGGTCGAGGCGGCGCGAGCAGAGCGGCCGTCTCTCCCCTGGGTACCCGCAGCCGCAGCACGCGACCTGTAACCTGTCGTTCGGTGCCATCGGCCCGGCGCAGCCGCGGCGTTTCGCCCGGCCAGGGGTTGGCCAGCCGCAGCGAACCGCCGGCGAGACTGCGGATGCGAACCGCACCGACCCGGCCCCGCGTGCGCTTGGCGCTGAGCAGGAAGGCGCCACCGGTGCGCACCTTACGAAAGCCCACTTCCTGCCACTCGGAGGGGGCGCCGGAGAACAGATAGGTGACACCACGGCGCTCGTGGACGAGCAGTTCATGCAGGGCGGCGACGCAGGACATGCCGGCGTCCATCTGCATGATCTCGTGGCTCTTGTCGAGCGCGCCCATGGACCGGCCGCCCATGAGCGAGACGCCAGGGAAGTCGATGTTGTGCAGGGTGCCGTGACCGACGTTGGTGAACACCCGTCGCCAGATCTCCAGCCAGAGCACGGCGGCGTCAGCGCTGCCGACGCGAGTCTGGATCATGCTGGCCCAGGGCACACACCAGCCGCTCCACAATCCCGGACCCTCGGCCAGCCAGCGCCGCAGGCTGCGTTCCACCAGGCCGCTGGTGTCAGCATCGTCGAGATCGAGCACATCGAAGGGGGCGATGGCTGCCAGATGGGAGTGATGCCGGTGGCTTTCCTCCAGAGGCGTGTCCTCCCACAGGGCGATCTCCTCAGACCCTTCCGGGCCCCTGAGGCAGACCTTCGGCAAGCGGTCGAGGACGCTGGACCAGACGGGGCGGGGAGTTTCCTTGAGCGCCGCCGCCGCCTCGAGCAGGTCCTCGCACAGGCGATGGATGCAGGCCAGTTGGAAGCTGGCATTGCGACCCCAGGCGTCCATGCCGGCGCCGCGATACTCGGGTGATACCGACACGGGCAGCACCAGACTGTCGCCGTCCTGCTCCAGCATTTCCTCGTACACCCGCATGGCGCCCTGCATGAAGGGAAAGGCGATCTCGCGGAGAAACTGACGGTCCGCAGTATAGCGGTAGTAGCGGTACATCATCTGGGCCACCCAGGCGGTGCAGCCGTGATCGACGCTGCCGGTCCAGAAGCCGCCCATGCAGGTGCAACGATCGTCGACGGCGTGGGGCAGCATGAGACCGTCGTCGATGCCGAGAAAGACGCGGGCGTTGTGGCGCAGCACGGGGGTCCAGCCCTGAATCATGTCGAACAGGGGGCGCAGGTGCTCGAGGCGGTTGCCGTGGAAGGCCGGCCAGTAGCACATCTGCACGTTGATGTTGAAGTGGTAGTCGCTCGACCAGGGAGGCATCTGGTACTCTTCGATCCACGGCCCCTGCAGGGTGGCGGCTACGCCCTCGGGTTGGGTCAGCCCGGCAAACTTGTACATGCCGTAGTCGTAGAGGAAACCCAGGTTGTCGTCGGGCAGATCGAGCTGTGCGGTGTCCCGCCAGTACGCTTTCCACCAGCGGCTGATGCGACGACTGAGTTTCAGCACGCTTCCCGGCCACTGGTCGTCGAGTACGGCAGCAACGGCCGTCCGGGCCGCCGCCTTGCTCTCACCGCGGCTGACGCCGATGAGCAACGAACGGCCCCGCCACCGATGCTCTACGCAGACCCCGTTGTCGTCGGGCAGCATCTGAAACCACCCCGCCCCCTCTCCGGTGGAATACCGCTGCGGCGGCTGGAAGGAGATGGCTTTCAGCTCGTCGCCCACCCACTTCCACGCGGGCAACCGTTTGATATCGGGCACGGGCAATCCGGGCGGTACGGTGACACAGGCGAGGCAGGCAGCCATGTCCAGCAGCAGGCGTACGGTGTACTGCCGTCGGCCCCGGCGCAGCCGTACGGTGACGGTACCGTCGGCCGTATCCAGCGACCCGGTGGCAAGTTCGGTGCCACGACCGAAATCCAGTTCGAGGCGGCCCACGGGGATGACGCTCGGCCGGCGGGGGACTCCCTCCGGACGTTCCGTGTCCTCGAAGAGCTGGCGCAGACGGGCCTCATCGTGTCCCTCCAGGCAGTCGCGGATGTTGGCGTAGGACTGCTTCTCGGTCCACGGCAGGCCACCGCGATGGTCCCACAGGTCGGCCCGACCCAGGGTCAGGCGCAGGACGCTGCCCTCGCCCCAGATCATCAACCCCAGAGTGCCGTTGCCCTGCAGCATCCCGGTGTGCGTGCGCGGCAAGGGGAACTCCCACTCATATGGTTCTGGCATCACATTCTCTTTCTGAATCGCGGTGTTGAGAGAAGTGTGTCCAGAAGGCCTGCAGGGCGCAAGCCACGGGATGGGTTGCCCAGGTTCGATCCGCGTTCATTAGTTCAGGCTGTGGCTACGATCATCAGCGCTTCGAGGCGCACAGACATCCCTCGGTACTATTCCCGCTTCTTCGCGGCGAGACGGGCGGCAGGGCACGTTCAGTTTCGCAACGCCTTCGGTGGGCGGGGGGCGGTGTCGCTGCAGGACAAAGACGTTCTCGGCTATCTGTTCTGGACGCGCCTGGCACAACCTTTCGCCGACAACCTGAGGGCCCTGCGCGATGACGGTGTGCCGTACGCCGTCCAGTACACGATCACCAACTACGGCTCCGATCTCGAGCCACATACCCCGGGGTTAACCGCGGCCGTCGATGACTTTCGACGGCAGAGCGAGGATCTGCCGGATCCAGCCTGCATCCAATGGCGCTACGACCCGATCGTGTTGTCCGGGGTCCACGACAGCGCCTGGCACGTGGCAAACTTCAGCCAGATCGCCGGGCAGCTGGCGGGTGCAACCCGCGTCGTCAATGTCTCGGTGGTGGAACCGTATCTCAAGACGATCCGCCGGGTGGCTGACGACACGGTGCGGTTCCGGCCGCTGGATCCGGACCGGCACAAAACCGCGGCGAAACGGTACCCTGGCCTGCTTCAGGTGGAGGCGGAGTCGACAGCGGCAATGATGGCCGAGTTGCAGACGGTGGCTACGACCCACGGGCTGGAACTGCGTTCGTGCTGCAACCCGGAGCTGAGCCTGCCCGCATCGCAATGTTGCGGCCTGGAGTTGTTTGCCCCCTACGGGGACAGACTGCAGACCCGCGTCGCCGAGCTGGCCCCGGCACCGTCACGGCAGAGCTGTCAGTGTCTGCGGACCGTGGACATCGGTATGGACAATTCCTGCGTGGCCGGATGCAAGTACTGCTATGTGGTCACATCTCACGACGCGGCAGTGAGGAACTTCCAGCGACACGACCCGGCGGGGCCGATGTTGCGGCCAGAGCCCGATCGGAGGTAATTGACGGGCAAGTCCGAGGCCCGCCACCATGTCTATCACCTCACACGAACGCGTCCTGCGCGCCTGCCGCTTCGAGCAGCCCGATCGAATCCCCCGATTCGACAGCTTCTGGGACCTGCCCCCGGCGTGGGAACAACGGCTGGGACGCCGGCAGAGCCTCAGCGATGTCGCCATCTGGTGTCCGCGGGAGGGCGCTTTTCCAACGCGCGCCAAGCGACTCTCGCGACGGGGTGCCTGGACGACGCGTATCGATGACTGGGGACGTACCGTTCGTGCGCGGGAGGGGGCCTACTTCGACGAGGTCCTCGAAGTGCCGATCCCACCAGGCAGCGATCCCGAGAAAATCACCTTCGACGCGCCGGACCTCGACCAGCGCTACGCCGTCCACGGGGCAGACCTGCAGGAGACGGCATCGCAGCTGGCCAGGGACAAGACGGACTACTGCGTCTTCGGCAAGACGGGCGGCCCCTATCTGCGCACCAGCTTCGTGCGCGGCACGGAGCAGTTCCTCCTCGACATGGCCGGCGACCCGTCGCTGGCGCGGGCCCTGGCCGACAAGATGGCCGATCATCTGATCGACATGGCCATCGAGCTGCTGCGACGCTGGGATCTGACCGACACCGGCGTCTGGATCTACGACGACATGGCCCACAACGGCGGGCCCATGTTCTCACCCGATTCCTTCGAGCAGGTGCTGTTGCCGGCGTATCGCCGCATGATCCATGCCTATAAGGCGGCGGGTGCACGCTACGTGATCTTACATTCCGATGGCAACATCCTGCCGATCCTCGACATGCTCGTCGACGCCGGCATCGACGGTCTGAATCCGCTGGAGCGCCGGGCCAGTATGGTCGCCGAGGAGTTGCGAGTGCGTTATCCGCAGCTCATTCTCACCGGCGGCATGTGCAACACCCGGACCTTACCCCTCGGTACGGCCTTCGAAATAGAAGAAGAAGCCAGAACCCTCATCGAGCTGGGGCGGGACGGGGGGTTCGTCATCGGCACCCATTCGGTCAGCCCCGAAATCCCCCTGGAGTCATTCGCCACCTACCAGCATGCGTGTGAGACACATGGCGATTTCTCCGCGCCTGCCTGAGTGGCCGGACAGAAAGGAAAGATCATGAACGGCAACCGACTGCAGGATCTGCTGACGCGGCACGAGGCGTTCTGGCAACGCCAGGGCGACACACCCTTGATGTCGGTGTCGGCGCACAAGCCGCTGGAGGAGAGAGGCGGCATCCCCCTGGCCGACGGTACGCGGTCGGCAGATGGCCGCCTGATTACGCCCGAGCTGCTGGACCCGGCCAGATTCTATGGCGGCGCGCCGATCCAGGACGTGGTTCGCGGTGACTTCATCGCCAGTCAGGGCCCGCCGGGCATGTGCTGGACCGAAGCCGCCTACGGCTGTCCGGTGCGCATCGTCACCGGTGGCCCATGGGCGGAGCCCTGCGTCGGCGACTGGCGCGCCGAACGATACCTCGAGCCGGACCAGGAATGGATCAGCAAGCTCAACGAGTTCGTCGACTTCCTCGTCGACCGCGCCGCCGGCCACCACCCCATCACACAGCCCCTGTTCCGTGGCCCCGTGGATGTGATGTTCGCCGGACTGGGACACGAGGAGGCCTGCATGGCGGTGAAGACGGCACCGGAGGCGTCGGACCGGATCCTGGACGGCTGCGTCGAGCTGTTCAACGAAATGGCGACGGCGCGGCTCACGGGGACACCCGAGTTCGAGGGCGGCTATCTGTCCAGCTTTGGCATCTGGGCGCCGGGCACCGTCGTGCGGACACAGGTGGACAATGTCTCGATGCTGTCACCCGAGACGTACCGTGAGCGCATCCTGCCTTTCGACCGCAAGGTCTTCGCTGCCTTCGACGTGACCCTCATCCACCTGCACTCCTGCTGTCTGCACATCATCGACGACCTGGTGCTTGAGGAGGACCTCGACTGCATCCAGGTCTCCATCGACTACCCCGGGGGACCGCTGGCCGCCGATGTCATGCCGCAGCTGCAGCGTGTTCTCGAGCACAAGCCGTTGATCGTCACCGGGCCGGTGTACCAGGCTGAATTGGATGAACTGAAGGAATTGAAGCCTGCGGGCGGCCTGTGCCTGCAAGTGCAGGTCGTGCCTGATGATGAGAGAACGATATAGATCTGTCGTCAGTGCCGGCGCAGATCAGGTCTGATCCGGGAACCAGACGCGCAGAGGTGTGGCCGAGAGGGTGGCCTCGCGTTCGCCGTCACTGCCGCAGATGTCGTCACGCATCACGGCAAAGTGATCGGTCCAGGTCAATTCGGGGTGCCACTTTTCGGCGGGGAAGTTGCCTCCCCACATGCACCGGTCCGGGCTGAAGGCTGCCAGCAGTCGCCGGCCAATGGCGATGTAAGCTTCCTCCCGGTTCGCCCAGAACGACATCTTCAAGTGCAGGTTGTCGAAACCGGCCAGGTCCAGTACAGCCCTTTCGACGTCGGGGCGGTCGGGCGACTGGTAACCGCAATGGTCGAGACAGAAGGTCAGTTCGGGGAACTCGGCCAGCAGCCGGGCGGCATCGGCGTAGAACTCGGTGCCGTTGGCGTGGATATTGACCACCAGTCCCAGATCGCGGGCGCGGGAGCACAGGGCCACGGATCCGGTATGGTGGAAGGACCCTCCACCCTTTGGGTACTCCAGCCGCAGGCCACGTACGCCGCCGTCGGCGAGCCGTGCCAGTTCATCCGGTGAGGTCGGCGCATCAGAGGGCAGGTTGCAGACCCCCACCATCCAGCTGCGGTGGTCGGCCACGGCGTCGACCAGCAGACGGTTGTCGTGACCGTACTGGCTGAAGGTCTGCACCGCTACCACATGAGAGATCCCGGCCTCCTGCCGACTGCGCTCCAGGTGCTCCACCGTTCCGGCGCCCGCCGGGGGGCGGCTGGGATCCGGTGTGGTGGGGTAGCGGCTGTCATCCCCGGAGTAGAGATGGGCATGGGTCTCGACGATCGTCATGGTGGCGCCGCCTTCAATAGGAGTAGGCCCTTGCCGTCTCGTACAACGCCAGGATGTTCTCCACCGGCACGTCGGCCTGGATGTTGTGAATCGGGTTGACGACGCAGCCGCCTCCCGGGGCGAAGATGTCGAGACACTCCTGGGCCTCGCGGCGTACTTCGGCCGCTGAACCGAAGGGGAAGGTATTCTGCGTGTTGATGCCGCCACCCCAGAAGACGAGGCGGTCGCCGTAGGTCTCCTTCATCCAGCGCCGATCCATGCCGGCCGCACCCCACTGTACTGGATTGAGGCAGTCGACGCCCGCATCGGCGATGTGCCCGATAAGGTCGGGGATGGAGCCACAGCTGTGGATCCAGACCTTGACGTCGGGGAACTCGTGTACGGCGTCACACACCAGCTTCCACGCCGGCGCCAGGATGTCGCCGAAGAGGGAGGGCCGGAAGACCTCGCGGTCCTGCGTGCCGTAGTCGGCGCCGCTGAGGATGACGACCTCGATGTACTCGCCGACGGCACCAAGGTACTGGCGGGCGCGAGCGGCACTGGCTTCACACTGGGCGAGCATGTACTCGCGACAGTGGTCGCGATCCAATGACATCTTCATGCCGAACTGGTACAGACCGCCGTAGCCGCCGGGCAGATTGAAGGGCGGGGTAACCACGAGGGCACGCTCGGTGGACTCATACAGCGCCTTGACCTTGGCCCGTTCGCGCTCGAGGAAATCGCTTTCCAGCGGCCCCGGAACGGTCCAGTCCTTCTGGTCGATGTGGGGCACCTCGAAGGTCTCGGTGAGATTGGCGACATTGATGGCGTCGAAGTAGCGCCCCCCTTCGGGCATACGCGCCACAGGGTCCGTCCACCCGGGCCCCTCACCGACGAGCAGCGAGCCATCGTTCGTCACCTGCGGTCGGAAGCCTTCCGGCACGTGGAAGGTCTGGTCACCCCAGAAGGTGAACTCCTTCCAGCCATTGCGGTCCAGGCCGTAGTTCATGGTGTCCGCCGGCACCATGGCGAAGTCGCAGCCCAGGGCATCGAGCACCGGCTCCTCAACCTCGGCCAGCATCTGGAACAGATCGAATACGCGGGTCTGGCCGCCGTCGATGCCCAGCGCCTGCTTCAGCGCCTGGTAGGTCCAGGCCACCGTTCCCGTCATGCGGGTGGCGCCCAGGTCGATGGCGGGTCGATCGGCTTCCTCGAAGTTGAGAATCTTGCGAACACGTTCGCGGGAGTTCATAATGACCTCTTCAGGGAGTGGCAGTCTGTTTCTAGCTGTCTGGTCGTCCCGGTCACCATACCGAGACGCACGTCTCCGGGCAAGGGCAGGGCCCGGTCTCCCTGAGACCTCACAAGCGGAGAGGGGCCATGCAGGAACGCACCTATCTACGCGACCTGGCACAGCACTACGTCGAGATCTGTGAGCGGCCCGAGCAAGCCGAACGACGACAGCTCTGGCGTCAGCACAACAGTCTGCAGCAGACGCGAACCCCGATCTATATCCGGGCCTTCGCCTGGCAGGAGATGGCGGAGGCTGGACCCAGGTGTCAGGATCCCCTCTGGCGACAGTATGAGGACTTCTTCCGCCGCCACCTGTTCTGGGATAGCCTGGGCGACGATTCCGTCTTCGAGCCATGGGTGACGGTACGGGCCGAACACGTCTGCAGCGGCTGGGGTGTGGTGGCGGCGCGCCGACACGCCGAGTACGCCCGTGGCTCGTTCAAGGTCGACTATCCGATCAAGGCGCCGGAAGACGTGGATCAGCTGCGACCGCCACGGCACGAGATCGACGAAACCAGAACGGCGGCGAAACTGGCCCGGGTGCAGGATTGTCTGGGTGACCTGATCGACATCGACGTGGATCGTGGTCCGGCGTACTGGACCTGGGGGGCCGATCTGTCCACCGATCTGGGATACCTGCGCGGCATCGAGCATTTTATGATGGACATGACCGATCGTCCCCAGTGGTTGCACGAGTTGCTGGGTTTCATGTCGGAGGGAGTGCAGCGGGCCCAGGGGCAGGCGGAGGAGGCCGGCGACCTGGGGATGAGCGACCACTATAACCAGGCGATGGCCTATGCCGAGGAACTCGACGATCCGGCGGCGAACCGGCAGGGCGTGAACCGGCGACAGCTGTGGTGCTTCACCGCGGCGCAGGAGTTTACCGGAGTGTCGCCGCAGATGCACGAGGAGTTTCTGTTGCGCTACCAACTGCCCATCATGGAGCAGTTCGGTCTTGTCGCCTACGGATGCTGTGAGGACCTGACGGAGAAGATCGACATGCTGCGGCAGATCTCGAACCTGCGTCGAATCGCCGTATCTCCTTTCGCCGATGTGCGCCGTTGTGCCGAACAGATCGGGCGAGACTACGTGTTCAGCTATCGGCCCAGTCCGACCGACATGGTCGGCTACGGTCTCGATGAACAGCGGGTGAAGGAGCAGCTGCATCAGGATCTGACGGCCTGCCGGGATTGCTGCGTCGACATCACGTTGAAGGACGTGGAGACCGTGGAAGCCGATCCACAGAGGGTGCGGCGGTGGGTGCAGCTGTGCCGTCAGGTGATCGACGAGGTGTCCGCATGAGAGGCAACCGTTGAATTCCAAGGAACGCGTCACCGCCGCCATCAACCGCCAGCCCGTAGACCGGGTGCCGCTGGGCTTCTACGCCGTCGACTGTGATACGGTGGGGCGCGTCCTGGGGCGCAGCACTTTCGTGCGCGACAAGGTGGAGAGTCAGATCGCGCTGTGGGAGGGCCGTCGTGATGAGCTGGCAGCGGGGTTGAAGGCCGATGTTGTCGATTTCTACCGTCGACTCGAGTGTGCCGATCTGCTGCTGCCGAAGGAGGCGATGCTGCTGCCGCCGGCCGACTACGAGCCGCTGCGGCCGCGCGCCATCGGCGAGGATCGCTGGGAGGACGACCGCGGTCGCGTCTACCAGGCGTCGCGCGGAGCCAACGAGATCCAGTGCGTCCACGATCCTGCGGCGGGTCAGCGGACCTGGTCGGTAGCGGACTTCGAAGACGACATACCGCCCCAGCCGCCGGATGCCAGTGTCTACGAGGTCCTCGACCACGTCATCGCCGAACTCGGAGACGAGCGCTATGTGGCCTCGACGACGGGGGGGATCACGGCACTGTCCCTGCTGGGGGGGACCGAAGAGGGGCTGGTGCTGCACGCGTTGCAGCCAGAGGTGATCGCGGCCGCCAATCGTCGGTCGGTGACCCGGCAGAACGCCCTCGACATACACTGCATACGACCAGGCGCCGCCGGCGTGCTGATGGAACAGGACATGGCCGGCTCCAACGGGCCGCTGGTGTCACCGGAGATGTTCCGTGAGTTGAGCTATCCGTATCTGAAAGCACGTATGCAGCATGTCAGGGAGTCTGGTGTCGAGCAGATCATTTTCCACAACTGCGGCAACAACATGCCCCTCATGGAGATGTTCATCGACTGCGGCGTCGACTGCTACCAGTCGCTGCAGACGACGGCGGGCATGGAGGTGGGGCTGCTCAAACAGAGCTACGGCCAGCACCTGTGTTTCTGGGGTGGTGTCTCGGTAGAGCTGCTCATCGACGGCACGCCGGACGAGGTGCGCGCCGACGTACGCAAGGCCATGGAGAGAGGGGCGCCGGATGGCGGTTTCATCCTGGGTCCCTCGCATTCGGTTGCCTTCGGCACGAAGTACGACAACTTCCTGGCCTTCCTCGACGAGTTCGACCGCTGCCGCGATCACTACTGCTGAACCCGATGCGGTGAAGCGGCTTGCCATGGCGCCATGGCCGGGGCTTCTTAAGGCCATCCTCCCGGCACGGCCGCGAGGGTTCGACAGCAAGACAGGAGACCAGCACATGAGCATGACCTCACGCGAGCGCATCCGCTGTGCCCTGATGGGGCAGCCCCACGACAGAGTTCCCTACCAGGACGCCTTCTGGCGTTCGACGATGATCCGCTGGCAGCGGGAGGGCCTTCCGGCAGATGTCGATCTCGGCGAGCATTTCGGTTGCGAAATGGCCCGTATCGGTGGCGACTACTCCCTCCAGTTTCCTGAACGTACACTGGAGGAAACGGATCGCTACAGGGTGTATGTCGACAGCGACGGCGCCACCCGCAAGGTGATCGCCATCGGTGACGACTGGACGCCGCACTGGCTGGAATTCACCGTCAACTCTTCGGACTCCTGGCAGCAGCATCGGGACCGACTGACCTACAACCCGTCCCGCGTGCCCTCGCTGGACGGTTACCGGCGGGCGCGGCAAAAGGATCAGTTCGTCGCCTTTTCCGCCCATGCCTCGTTCCACCCCACATGGCACAAGATCGGTCTCGAGACCATGCTGATGGCCATGCTGGAAGAGCCCGAGTGGCCGGCGGACATGATGGCCATGCACGCGCAGCTGATCATCGATATCTACGAGGGTATGAAGACGGCGGGCTTCGAGTTCGACGGGGTCTTTCTGGCCGACGACCTGGGCTACCGCACGGCGCCGTTGATCTCGCCCGCCATGTACCGCGAGCAGATCATGCCCCACCACCGCCGTGTGTGCGACCACTTCGCCGCCGACGGTCTGCCCATCGTGCTGCATTCAGATGGGGATGTACGGCCTCTGATCCCGTCTTTTCTGGAGGCCGGCTTTACCGGTCTGCACCCACTGGAAGCCAAGGCCGGTCTCGACGTGGGGGCTCTGCGCGCCGAGCATGGTGACCGCCTGGCGTTGTTCGGCGGCATCGACGCGACGAAACTGGCCGGTACCGAGGAGGAGGTCGTGGAGGAGGTGCGCACCAAGGTAGCAGCCGGCAAGGAGGGTGCCGCCGGTTATCTGTTTCACACCGATCATTCGGTGCCCAGTGATGTGTCGCTGAGCAACTACCAGCTGGCACTGCGCACCCTTGCGGAGTGTGGCGCCTACGACTGAGGCGGAGCGGATCATGACGCAGCCACTGCCACTTGTCCACTATCCCGACGTGGCGGATCAGGCGCGGGCCGTCCGCGACGACGGCTACGCCTACTTCCCGGGTATCCTGAGCCCGGAAGAGGTGGCTGAACTGCGGGGGGTGATGGATCGGCTCGAGCCGGTGGAGGAATACTTCGACAGCGAGCGCACCGCTGGCCAGGGTGAGTTCCCGACGAAGGTGCTCAACAACGCCTTCAACCGCGATCCGCACCTGCTGAGCTTTACCGATCGACCGGGTGTGATCGAACTGGCCGAGGCGATCCACGGGGAGGATGCCCACGTCATCGGCATGACGATCTGGCTCACCGGCCCTGGTCGGCCGCCGCAGACGCTGCACGCCGACTGGCAGCCGCTGACGATTCCGGAAGATGTCATGGAAGACGAGCGCGTGCAGATTCCGGTGTTCATCTCCACGATGCACTACTACCTCGACGACATGTACGAAGAACTGGGACCGACACACTTCGTTCCGGGCAGCCACCGCGCCGGTCGTCCGCCCGACGGCGACACGACGTTTCATGGCAGGCACGAGCAGGCCATCCTGTGTCAGGCCGGCGATGGCCTGCTCTTCCGTTCCGAGGTCTGGCACCGGGGCACGGCCAACACCAGTCAGCAGATGCGGTACCTGCTGCAGGTGCACTACGCCCGGCGCATGATCACGCAGAAGTTCCCGCCCTACCCGCACCGATTTCGCCTCGGCGAAGGCATCTACGCCGCTGCCAACCCGCGGCAGCGGCGTCTTCTCGGCGAGCACCGGAAAAGCAACTACGACTGAGGCTCTGCCGGTTACAGTGCCGTCTCGCCCGTCTCGCCGGTGCGGATGCGGATGACCTCCTCCACGGGAATCACAAAGATCTTGCCATCGCCGATGTTGCCCGTCCCGGCAGCCTCCCTAACGGCCGTGATGGCCTGTTCGGCGAGGCTGTCGCCGACGACGACTTCGATCTCGAGTTTCGGTGTGAAGTCGATCTGGTACTCGGCGCCGCGGTAGATCTCCTTGTGTCCCTTCTGCCGGCCGAAGCCCTTCACATCGCTGACGGTCATGCCGACCACACCAAGGGCGCTCAAGGCTTCCTTCACCTCGTCCAGGGCACTCGTTCGTACGATACACTTGAGCAGTTTCATCAGTTCTCCTTACATGGCGTAGCCGGACTCACCATGGTCGGCTACGTCGAGTCCATTGGTTTCTCCTTCGGCACTGACGCGCAGACCGACGGTGGCATCCAGAACTTTCAGAATCACGAAGGTGGCCGCCATGCAGTAAATGGCGATGGCCACACAGGCGAAGATTTGCACGCCGAGCTGGCGGCCGATGTCGAGGCCCTCCACGGCCCCGCCAAAAACGGCGGAGGCGAAGATACCGGCCAGGATCGTGCCGACGAGGCCGCCCACACCGTGCACACCGACGACATCGAGGGCATCGTCGTACCCCAGACGGGATTTCAGGATGACGGACGCCCAGTAGCAGATGCCGCCGGCAGCCAGACCGATGGCGATGGCCCCGACGGGTCCGACGTTCCCGGACGCGGGTGTAATACCGGCGAGGCCGGCGATGGCGCCGGTGGCGAAACCGACGGCCGTGGGTTTACCGAAGCGAATGCGCTCGATAACGATCCAGGTGAGGGCAGCCACACAGGGCGAGATCTGAGTCACCACAACTGCCATGGCAGCCTGGCCGTTGGCGGCCAGAGCACTACCACCGTTGAAGCCAAACCAGCCGACCCACAACATGGCCGTACCGGCAAGCGTCATGGGCAGGTTGTGTGGTGGCGTGACCTTCTCCGGGTATCCCTGACGTTTGCCGACCAGGATGCAGGCCACCAGGGCGGAAAAGCCGGCGGTCACGTGCACGACGATGCCACCGGCGAAGTCGAATACACCAAGGTCGGCCAGGAACGCGCCCGCCCCACCCCACACCATGTGCGCCGTCGGGAAGTAGCACAGGGTCACCCACAGACCGGTGAACCACAGGACGGCGGAGAACTTCATGCGCTCGGCGAAGGCGCCGATCATCAGTGCCGGCGTGATGATGGCAAAGGTCAACTGGAAGGCAAAGAACGTCAGCTCCGGGATCGTGCCCGACAGCGACGCCGGCCCCACGCCTGACAGAAACAGTTTGTCGATGCCACCGACGAAGGCGGCCAGGCCGCTCTCGCCCTCCACCATGCCAGTGGTGTCAAAGGCAAGACTGTAACCGTAGATCGTCCACAGCACCGTGACGAGGGCGGTGATGGCAAAGCACTGAGTGAACAGGGACAGGACGTTTCTCGATTTGACGAGACCCGCGTAGAACATGGCGAGTCCGGGTATCGTCATGAACAACACGAGTGCGGTGGCGGTGGTGATCCACGCCGTGTCACCCGTATCCAGGCCGTCCTGGGCATAGGCCATCCCGGGCAGCGCCAGCAGCACCAGGACAGGCAGGGAACGTCGGACCATGTGCGTATCTCCATCGGTCGGGGGACGAGGAAGAGCGCATGGTAGTGAGGTACGGCCGCTACAGTAAGACCCTGCAGCGCACGCCCATTTCTCCGTGGCGTGGTCAACCTCGAGGTACTATGCTCTCTGCATCACGCCAATCGTGAAGCGCTGGATTGGCGAACCATGTGTGTTATACGGCGAGGCAGGCCCCGATCACCGAGAATGAGAGCCCGATCCAGTGCGGTCTGTCATCCTGCGTTGCCCGCCAGAGTACCGGAGTGGCCGAGTTGCTGACCCGTTCTCGAGCGGCCGGGTTCGCCGCTGTTGAGATCGGTTATGAGCGAAGCGGGCCGGCACTCGACGACGAGGGTGTCCGACGACAGCTGATCAGAGATACGCGCGGTCACGCCCGCCTGGTGCGGTCGCTGCACGCTCCCTACACGCCGGACCGGGATCTGTCACAACTGGATGACGGGAAGCGACAGGCAGCCGTCGCCAACAGTCAGACCGCTCTGCAGCTGACGAAGGAGATCGGCGCCGACATCATGGTCCTCCACGCCAGTGAGGATCCGATTGCCGAGGGCACGCGCCCCCGGCGCCTGGCTGCCGCCCTGGCGAGTCTCCGGCAACTGCAGGAGGAAGCGCGCCGTCTCTCCGTGGGTCTGGCTGTCGAAACCATGCCCCCGGAGTGGATACCCGCAGCCCTGGGTGAGATCTCTGCCCTTGCCGACGAGCTGGATCCCGACGTGGTGGGGTTCTGCCTCGACGTCAACCACTCCAATCTCAACGCTGATCCCGTCACCTACATCGACACCCTCGGAACCCGGATCATCGCCGTCCACATTTCCGACAACGACGGCGTCCGGCAGCGTCACTGGATTCCCGGTGAGGGAGTCGTCGACTGGACAGCCCTTGCCGTGGCGCTGCGCCGAAACGGTGTCATTGCGCCTCTGATGTACGAGGTGGAGCCCGAGGTCGAGCTCGACATCTCGATCCCCCTGTTGCGGAAGAACTTCGAGCAGCTCTTCAGGTAGCACTCTACCTTTTTCCGCTGGCCTTGATTATACTACCGGCAGGCGCATCGGGGCGCCTCCACGTCCGCGGAAAGGTCCCAGGCCACCCTCAGCATCTGCAGTACCACATCGACCTTCTTTCTGCCCGCAGCAGCGGACATCGGGCGCCTTCGGAAAGAGGGGATCCATGTCCAGTCGTCATCTTCCTGCCCAACCCTCCCTGCGTCACCTGAAGAACGAAGCCAAGCAGTTGCACAAGGCGCTGCTCGACGGCGATGACGGTGCCGTATCACGCGTGCACGTTGGTCTGCCCCGTCTCGGCGAGAAGGCAGCCGTCGATGACGTAACGCTCATGGAGGCACAGCACGTGTTGGCCGGTGAGTACGGCTACCGTGAGTGGCGCGGACTCGCCGCTGCCGCCGAGCTCGACTTTGAGGGACTTGCGGCACTGTCCGACGAAGACGCGACCCAGTTGCTGCGCGAGACAGACCAGAAGGATGTGGTCGTCGCCCTGAAGAACGCGGGGGAAGCGGTCAGCGATCGATTGCTGGAGCGCATGTCCCTGCGGGTGCGCACGTTCATCCTGGAGGAGATGGAGTCCCTGGGGCCCATGCCTGCGGATGAGATCACCGAGGTGCAGTCGCGTATCGTGGAGCAGGTGCGTCTGCTGGCCCGCGCCGGAAGCATCACCTGGCCGCCCGGCAGCGACACTCCACCGCCTCAGCGTCGGACCGAAGATGCTCTGGAACCGGCCCTGGCCACCATCGGCAGATCCCTGGACAGCCTGCAGGTCGAGGAGATACGCGCCGTGATCCACGGCCTGTCCGTACGGGCTCGTGCTCATGGAATCCTGTCACTGGAGGAAGCGGCGAAGGTCGCCGGTGACGGGTTTGTCCGCGAAGGCATACGGCTGGTGGTCGACGGTACCGAGCCCGACCAGGTTGAGGACTTCCTCAAGACCCGGAGCCGGGCGGTACTGCAGCACATGGAGAACCGTCTGCAGGTGATCGTCGAAGCGATGGCTGCCATCTGCGGCGGCGACAATCCGCGGCTGATCGCGCATAAACTGACATGTGTCTACCGTGCGGATTTCGATGCCGTCATCGAGCCCACGGGTGCAACGCTGGATGACCTGGCGGTGCAGTTGCAGGAGCCATCCGCATCCGCGTGGGACCTGGACCGACTGGCCACGTGGCTGACGGATCTGTCCGAGATCGCCCGTCGTCAGGGGTTGGCAGCACTGGCGCCCCTGACGGAGGCCATCGGTGATCCCGCCCTGCAGACAGGTGTGAGGTTACTCGCCGCACGTGCCTCGATGAAAGATCTCGTGGAAGCCCTGTACTCACTGCGCACCGAGGTGCTGGCGGCGAGTCGTCAACGCCTATGGCTGTTCACCGCCGGTATCACCGCCGTACAGCGAGCTGCCAAGGAAGGTGATCTCGACACCATCATGGATGAGGCGATACAGCAGGCCACGGAGGTTTGATCCACAGGGCGGCGTGCTCTACACCTGCGCGCCGCCCAATCCGAGACGCATGCCTGGATCGCTTGCGACGGATCGTCCCGCTGGTTTTCGTCTTTTGATGAGAACCCACGCCCCAGCCCTGCTCACCATTCTCTCGATCCTCCTGGCGTCGTCTTCCGCCCACGGACACAATGGTGCGGTGACCTTCGCTGTGCCCGTTTCAGGTATCATCATCGATGGCGATCTGTCCGATTGGCCTCCGGTCGCCGAGACGGTCATCGAGCGTGTCGGACTCGGGGACACACCGGAAGGTCCAGATGATTTCCGCGCCAATCTTCGAGCGGCGTGCGACGCCCCCGGGGCCGCACTCTACGTCGCCGTGGAGGTCTTCGACGATGACCTGGTTGCCCATGGAGAGTCGCCGGCGTCGATGCGGCAGATGGTACGTTTCCTGCGGCGCCTCGGATGGCGGTCGCAGGACACCGACGATCCGCCGTCGCTGCCTGATGGTTGTGCTGTCATCATCGATGTCGGCCATGAGGACGGTGATTCGCGCGTGGTGCGCTTCGCCCACGACGGTCGAGACCATCGCTACCTGCTGACCTCGTCCGAGCGTGACAGCACCGAGTGGCGCGCTGGCGACGTGGCCGTCCGGTTCACCGAGGACCGCCGTGTCTACGAGTGGCGGATCGACCTTGCCGATCTTTTCCTGCGCAGATCTGACACGGACGCACCCGATATCGCTCCAGGTTCGGTCTTCGGTTTCGACGTGACCATAGCCGACGCGGACGGGGATGGCTCGCTGTCGTGGATGACGTGGGGTCCCGGCGTCGGCAAGATGTGGGGATCGCGATTTGGCCGTCGGGGGGATGTGGTCCTCGTCCAGGAGGCGATGCCGTTGCGACGACTCTCGGGTCGCGCTCTCTGGAGTGACAGTCTGGCGTGGACACCCCCGGCCTCCGTGCGGGCTGAGGGAACCCAAGGGGGTGCCCGCTGGGTCGTGGCCACCGACTCCGCCGGAACCTTCGAACTGCAGGCGCCGGCGGGAGAGTACCTGCTGAGCCTTGACGATCCCCGTCTCGGCCTCGATCGCCGTGCCGTTCGTGCGAGGATCCCTGAAGAGGGCGCCGCCGCCCCGGTCTCCGTCGTCGACAGGCCGCTGTTCCGCATGAGTGCTCTCTCCGCAGGCCCGGCCACAGTCCTCGGCATACCACATGACACGCACGACCACCCGCTGCCGCCGTCGTCTCGCCAGCGGGGTGTGAGCTGGGTGGGGGGACGTATGATCGGCCGCGACCACCTGGCTTCGCTCGAACCGCTGCACGTCGACTGGATCGTGCAGACGCCGTTCGGCTGGCAGCGGGATATCCACAAGCCCACGTTGCAGGCGCCGGATGGCGAGTCCGGCGGGTGGGGAGAAAGCGACCGGGGTGTGGCCATTACCGCGGCACTGGCGCGCCAGCGGGGCATTGCCACACTGCTGAAGCCCCATCTGTGGACCGGTCGCGGTACCTGGCGGGGTGAACTGGCCATGACGTCCGAGCAGGACTGGGCCGAGTGGTTCGCCCAGTATGAGAGGTTCATCGTGCACTTTGCCCGTCTGGCCGAGGCCAACGGCATCGAGGGATTCTGCATCGGCGCCGAACTGTCGGCCACACTCGAACGCGAGCACGAGTGGCGGCAGATCATCGAGCGCGTGCGCCAGGTCTACGGCGGCTGGATCGTCTACGCGGCCAACTGGACGAACTTCGAGGATGTGCGCTTCTGGGACGCAGTCGACTTTATCGGTGTGCAGGCGTATTTCCCGCTTGCCGAGGAGCCAACGGCGGATGTGGACCGTCTCATGGAGGGTTGGCAGCCGTGGCTCGAGCGCCTCGGAGGCGTGGCGCAGCGCCGCGATCGCCGCGTGCTGTTCACCGAGATCGGCTACCGTACCAACACCAACGCCGCCGTCGAGCCGTGGTTATGGGAGCGACAGACTGAAGGTGGCGGCGATCATAACGGACTGAAGACACAGGAAGCCCTGTACGAAGCGTTCTTCCGCGCCGCCTGGAGTCGGCCCTGGGTGGGGGGCGCCTACTTCTGGAAGTGGTTCCCGAACCACGAACGTGCCGGGGGTGAGGGGGACGACGGCTTTACGCCGCAACGCAAGCCGGCGCAGGAAACCCTGTCGAGGTGGTATCGGCGCAGCCTCGTGCTCGACTCGCAGGGCGCACTCCCGATGCCGACGGATGAAACCGAAACGCCGGGAGGCGAGTGATGCAGCGCCTGCCCTCGTTGCGGGAGATGATCCGGTAGAGTTTCAGGTCTACGGCGACTGCCAGATCTCTGTAGCAGGCCAGAAAGAAACCCAGGCGAACCACATGGAGTTGTGGGCGGGCAGCTGCGTCAGCCGCTGACCGGCCAACTCTCCCGTCAGAGCCTGACCCTTGACGTCCCACAGAGTGCCAGTCTCTTCATCACGCATGCCGAAGGGAACGACACCCGCTTCGGTGTCCAGGCGGAAGGTGAGGTCGCGCCCGTCGACCGTCGTCGAGTAGGGGATGGCCATGCGGGAGTCCGGATCCCAGGCGACGAGGAAGCCCAGTCCGTTCACGGTATCGTTGATGACCCGCTGCGCCGATCCCATCTCGGCGAACGCAAAGGCTCGTGTCACGCCATCAATACGCAGGCCCAGCACTCGTTCCTTGAACCCGTACCTGCTGATATGGGGATTTGGATTGGCCCCCAGAGATGGATCTGTGGGAAACAGAAACTCGGTGTGGTTCACCCGGTAGTTGTTGTACGGATACACCAGGTACCGGCGTGTGTCGTAGGGTCCCGGGGCCATGACGAGGGTTTCAGGGTACAGCTGTCGCCACATCTGCCACGTAGTTTCCACCACGGGCATCAGGGACAGGGTCTCTCCCTTGCGCGGGCCACTGACGGTGGTCGAAAAGATCTGCGGAATCAGCGACTCCCCGTCGCGGCGATCATACATCACCAGATTCGTACTGTAGAGCAGACCGGATACACCCAGAGTCAGGCGCTGCTCTGCGTCGGCGTCGCCGCCGTCGTACACCATGCCCGTGCCGGTGAGGGGACAGAAGGTGACACTGAAGGCCTGACCGTTGATCTGGTCGTTTACGATTTCGTGCCACCAGCCGACGTTATGTGGATAAGCCCTCGCTTCGCCATCGATGACAACTCCGAAGACGACGGCGTCGGCCATGAGATAGCCGGTCTGCCCGGCTGCCACCATGGGCGGATCGGTGATGGCGGGAATCGCGTCCTTCGCAACGGCGGAGATGATCTGTGAGACGGGGAAGGTATCGACGGAATAGAGCGAACCCTCCATCCCGGGATGCGTGCCGACCTGGACGCCGAAGGGGCTGTCCCCGTGGGGCGTAGCCCCCAGACTGCCGGATGCATCCGAGGTGCTGTCGGCCGGGCCGGTGGGAAGAGAGGAGGATTCATCGCCACACGACAGGGTGCACAGGAGCACCAGCAGGCTTGGGGTCCGGAAGCGGCTCATGCTCCTACAGACGCCTGTTCTGCCCACGGGCTCCGTGAAATCCTCACCTACCACCACGGGCGAACTCCGTTCAGGTCAGCTCCAACATCGCCTTGACCACTCCTGTCTCCGGCTCCAGCCACGAGGGGAAGGTTTCGACAACGTCATCGTAGCTGGCCCGGTGGGTGATCCACGGTGCTGTGTCGATACGACCCGCTTCCATGAGGCTGATGATCCGGGTGAACTCCGCGGGGGTGCTGTTGCGGCTCGAGAGCAGCGTCAGTTCCCGGCGATGAAAGTCGGGGTTGGCGAAGGAGACGGGCTCCAGCTGAAACCCGACAAAGACGAGGCGGCCGCTGGGAGCCGGCAGGTCGAAGGCAGCCTCCATGGCGGCGCGACTGCCGGTGGCGTCAAACACGCAGGTCGCCCGGGGTGTCTCGTCGCCGGGGGCCAGACAGCCAGCCACGTCAAAGTGATCACGAGCGAAGGCTCGGCGATTCTCGTCGGACTCCAGCACGTGGACCCGGGCCCCGGCGAGGACTGCAAACTGCAGCGTCACCAGGCCGATGGGGCCGGCGCCGACGACGAGGACCGTCTCACCATCCTCCAGCTGAGCCCGCTCCACGGCGTGGGCACCGATGCCGAGGGTTTCGACGAGGGCGAGCTGCTCCAGCTCCAGACGGTCGGAACGGTGCAGTTTGCCGGCCGGCAGGATGATGTACTCGCGCATGCCGCCATCGGTGTGTACGCCGAGGACCTGCAGAGCCTCACAGCAGTTCGGTCGGCCACGACGGCAGGGTAGACATGTGCCGCAGTGGAGATAGGGCTCCACCGCCACGCTGTCACCGACCGCCACACGATCAACTCCCGGTCCGATGGCGATCACTTCGGCACCCAGCTCATGGCCCAGAATGCGTGGGTACTCGAAGAAGGGCTGGCGACCGCGGAAAGCGTGCAGGTCGGTACCACAGATCCCCACACGGTGGATGCGGAGCAGGGCATCCCCCGGGCCGGGTTCACCGGGAGCGTCGGTATCGGTACGATCGAAGCGGCCCGGTTCGGTCAGGACGAGGGTTTTCACGGCAGTCTCATCGGATTACAGGAAAGGTTGAAGGACTTCGCCCAGGAGCGTTGGCGGCTTGCCGAACATCTCCAGGTACTCGTGGTAGGTGGGTAGCAGGCGGGTGCTCACCTTGGTCTCGTGGTGCAGGGCGATATCGGCGAGGCGGTGCTGCTGGTAGGGATTGGCGAAGCGCTCGAGGGTGGTCTCGGCAAAGCTCTCGCCGTCGACGACACGATCGCTGACAACGGGCAGGATCTCGTCCACCAGGACCCGACGCAACCAGGGACCCACCGCCTGGTGGGCGACAGCATCACCCACCGTCTCAATCCCCATCAGATGGGTCTTGCAGACCAGTGCCGTGTGGGCCCCGTTGAGGATACGGACCTTGCGCAGCGAATAATCACCTACGTCGTCGGTGATGGCGATGGCCGGATGGGGGAACAGATCGAGCCCCGGCTGCTGTTCCACTACCCAGGAGGCGAAGGGCTCGGCCACGGTGAGCAGTCGATCCTGCCCGAGCAGGGGGTGTTCCTCGGGTCGACCGGAGACGATACGATCTACCAGTGTGCTCGGTACCGGACAGGTGGCCACGGCGTCGAGCAGGTCCCCGGGCAGGCCCCAGATGTCGGCTTGCGCGCGCAGCAGGTCGAGCAGTGCGGGCCCGTTGTCTTCGATCAGCTCGCAGGGCAGGACCGTCACCGGGGGCAGGCCCGATTGCATGCGGTAGGCGAGGACCGCCAACAGCTTGGCAGGAAAGGAGCGGGGCGCCTGCGGCGTTTCGGCACCCATGGCCGTCGCCCGCACGCCGGCATGATCCCTGGGATCGAGGGCGAAACCGGCTTCCGTCGTGTTCGACGTAACCCAGCGCAGATCCGGAGACCGGGCCGCCTCGAGAACACCCGCCCAATCGTCACCGGCCACGAGGCTGCGCGACAGGGCGCCGGTCACCTCGACGGTGTCGTCGACGCGCCCGCCATCCCGCAGCCCGCGAATGGCCACGTGGTAGCGGCCGTTCTGCTCGTTGATCCAACGCGATCGCGGGCTCTCGGTGGAGGTGACGACGACGGCGCGACCGTATTCGTCATCTGCCGAGTTGGCCTCGTGCAGGAAGAGATCGACAAAGGCGCGCAGGAAACCGCCGCCGCCGAACTGGAGCAGCGTCTCGCTCACGCCAGCTCCAGACGCACCCAGCGTGTGTGCGTGACGCCCCCTGATGTACACCAGAACCAGGTGAGCAGCGTGCCGTCATCCAGGCGACGTCCCCCTGGTTTGCCGAAGGCGATGAGCATGTGCTCGGCGAGGAAGTTGTCATGTTCCGGATCGCCGAAGGTGGCTTCGGCGCCGGCGTCGAAAACGGTAACCTGGTGGGCCGTGTCGAAGGTCGTCAGGTCTTCGGACAGGGCGACGCGGATGCCCTGCGGATCGTGGCGGTCGTTGTAGATGGCGGCGACACGGCCGTCGGCCAACGGCATCGGTGAACAAACCTGCCCGCGCAGGTTCGTCGGCAGAGGCTGCGACCAGGTCCGGCCTTCATCCTCGGACAGGACCCAGTGGTTCACAAGATCGTCACTCGTACCGTACAGGTGGGTCCAGATCATGGTGTAGAGGCGGCCGTCGTCGAGGCGGCAGTTCATCTGGTCCCAGTAGAGCACGGCCCCATCGGGGTCGTCGGCGACAACGGTCAGTTCTCCCCAGCCAAGGCCGCCGTCGTCGGAGAACAGCGCCCACGCACGCTGATCGGGAGGACCCTCGAAGCCTTCGGGCTTCCATGTCTCCAAGGGCCACAGCCAGCGATCCGGGCGCAGCTGCAGCAGCTGTCCGGCGCTGTTCCAGGTATAGCGCTCCGGGGGCAGGTCGACGGGTACGACCTGTGGCTGCTCACTCCAGCTGACGCCGGCGTCGTCGGACCAGAACAGGCACATGCCGGGCCGGCGCAGGGCCTCCGACTCAGGGTCGAAGAGCGCCCCGGCCCCGGTTTCGAAGCGGGTGCAGACCAGGACCAGGCGGTGGTCGTCCACGACGCTGATCTGCGGGGCGCGGTAGGCGAAGCCGTCGTCTACCGGACCGATCCGCCCTTGTTCGACAAAGCAGCGGCCATCAGTGGAGCGCAGCACGACGATGTGGTTGTCGTCGGAGCCGAGTTCAGCGCCTACATGCTGGGTGGCGATGAAGCTGCCGTCCGCCAGGGGTGTGATCCACGGCATGTAGGCACCCCGTCCGGAGACGTGCGAGAGGGTGCCCTGATCGACGATGCGCAGCATGCGTGAGAGATCCGCTTTCTGAGGATGTGGCGAACCGCTATCTTGCCACCTCACCGATCCCGACGCAAGGATCGATTCCAGGACAGGAGTTTCGTTGATGGCAGATCGGCGGGTGGACGCAACAGACCTGCAGAGATTCACACAGCAGGTCTTCGAGGGGTTGGGCATGCCAGCGGCGGATGCCGCCATCGAAGCAGAAGTGTTGCTATGGGCGAATCTTCGCGGTGTCGATTCTCACGGGGTCACGAGGCTGGAATCCTACAGCCACGCTCTCGATGCGGGTTCCATGAATGCGCGCCCCGAGATTCGTGTGTTGTCCGAACGAGCCGGGGCGATCTTCATCGAGGGCGACCACGCGATGGGCCCCGTGGTCACCAACTTTGCCGTAGACCGGGTGGCCGAGAAGGCCCGCGCTGCCGGCGTCGGCTGGGCGCTGATCCGCAACACGACACACCAGGGCGCCATGGGCTACTACGTCGAAAAGCTGGCCCTGCAGGGATTGGCCGGGATTGCCGTGGTCTGCAATCCACCGAACATGGCACCTCCGGGGGCAAAGGCGGCAGGCACGCACAACAGTCCCATCGCCTTCGCCGTACCGTCCAAGGAACGCGGCGCCGTGATCTTTGACATGGCAACGAGCATCGTCGCCTTCGGCAAGGTTATGGTCGCCGCCGATCAGGGCGTCCCCCTCGGTGACGACTGGGCCCTCGACGCCGACGGCAAGCCGACGACGGACCCGGCGCAGGCGCGACTGCTGCGCCCCGCCGGTGACTACAAGGGCTACGGACTGGCTTTCATGTTCGAGTGTTTCACCAGCCTGATGGCGGGCAACGCCCTGCTGGCGCCGCATATCCTGGAAGACCGCGCCGGAGACAAGCCGAAGGGCGGCGCCCAGAACAGCTTTGTCGCCGCCGTCGACGTGTCCATGTTCGGTGAGGTCGAGGCGATGCAGACGGAGGTGGACGAACTGGTGCGCGCCGAGAAGTCGCTGCCGACGCAGGATGGCGTCGACGAGGTGCTGGTGCCAGGCGATCCGCAACAGCGCATACTGGCAGACCGCAGCGCTCACGGTATACCCATTCCACCGGGGACGTGGGACAAGATTGCGGTGTGCGCCGAGCGCTTCGAACTGACCCTGCCCACGGAGACCACCTGATGCCTGACGAATCTCTGATCGCTGTGTTCATCGACTTCGAGAACCTGGCGATCGGCCTGCGGCCGCAGAAATTCAACCCCGAGGTGATTCTGCGGCGCTTTCTCGAGAAGGGCCGTATCGTGCACAAGCGTGCCTACTGTGACTGGGGTGGGTACCGCAACGAAGTACGGGACCTGCATACTCACGGGATTGAGTTGATCGACATCCCACAGACGCGGGCGAGCGGCAAGAACTCGGCCGACATCCGCATGGTGGTCGACGCCATCGACCTGAGCTACGCCAAGGACCACATCGATACGTTTGCTCTGGTTACGGGGGACAGCGACTTCTCGCCATTGGCGTCCAAACTGAAGGAGAACGATCGGCGCGTCCTGGGGTGCGGCGTACGGAAGTCGACGTCGGATCTGCTGATCAACAGCTGTGACGAGTTCATCTTCTACGACGACCTGGTGCAGAAACAGGAAGAACGGCGGGAGCGCCGGAAGCCGGCGGCCAAGCCGAAGGCGAAGACCAAGGCGAAGACCAAGGCGAAGACGAAAGCCAAGAAGGAAGAGGCGCAGACGCCGCAGCAGGAGGAGGCCCTCGACAGAGTCGTACAGATCGTGGCTTCCCTCGAAGACGACTACGATCCTCTGTGGAGCTCGCTGGTAAAGCAGACGCTGCGCCGGGTTGAGCCGGGCTTCAACGAGAAGCGCTACGGCTTCCGCAACTTCAATGCCCTGCTGGAAGCGGCTGCCGAGGCGGGGTATGTGTCACTGGAGCTGGATCAGAGCCGCGGCAATCACAAGGTGCGGCTGAAGACCTGAGGGTCGATCCGATAAACTGTCTTCCTCCCGCGCCTCGATCGCGTTCTACACTGCGGTCGGGGCGTCTTTGTTTCTTACGCGTCTCCAGTGCAGCCACTGGGCGGCGATCAACAGCAGTGGCACCACCTGACGCAGGCCGAGCACGTTCAGGTTGTTGGCGAATTTCACCCACAGAAACCACAGATCGAAGCCGGCGGACAGGTCGTATCCTTCCGG
>DASCMS010000062.1:0-10820 GCA_036011085.1 Candidatus Latescibacterota bacterium | reverse complement strand
GCCGCCCACAGACGTCGGGTGCGCTCCGTCAAAAGCGGAGAAAGAGACTCGTATTTCCTTCGGAGCGTTTCGATATCCACGCTCCAAACATGACTCCAACTACATCATGAAGTCTAGTGCTTATTTCTCGGAGAGCCCTTAGTGAGGATAGAGGTGTAAATCACTAGCTCGTCAAGCGAGCATCGGGGTCTGTTGTGGTCCACGGCACGGCTATTTCCGCCTTGCTCTGGGCCGGAGGGTCTGGTTGGGGCTGTTGGCAGCGGCGATGTACTCCCGGAGCGATGAGGAGCCCTGAACTACGGGGTGAGGCAGGTCCCCGAATCAAGGCGTGAGCGGGCACGCGGGGTCGCTGACGCCGAGTTGGCGTGGCGAGAACTATCAGGTGGTGAATGCTTCAGGCTGCCGAGCCTGAGTACTCCATGTCGAACTCTTGCTGTGGATGGGGCCGGGCCTCTGCGATCGGCGGCGCCCGCGTCGGCAGGCCAACCCCTTCCAGGTACCTACGGATGGACCGCGGGTCGGTGAGAGCCGCCACAATCTTCACGTGCCCCCCGTAGCGCTCACATACACCCAGTTCAAATGGGAACACCGTGCCAGCAGAACTGCCCAGGCCAGTCTGTGCCGTCACTGCGTCGGTCTCGTCGCCCGGTTTCGGACCCGGCACGATCTGCGCCCGGTCGACATTGGCCACCTCTGTTGAGGGTAGCCAACATGGCCATCGTGCCTTCGGTCAGTGAACTCGTGCCGGCTCGCCTTGGGGAATGTGTCGCTCAGGCGTCCGTCTGAGGTTATGCGGAGACTGCATGGACCCGGGTTGACCTGCGTCGCCGAATGTCTCCTTAATACACAGTGCGGGCAGCCCCCGACACCAGGGGGCCTCGATGCGCTTCACATCTGTTCTCGCCCTGCTCTCGACTCTCGACCCGGGGAGAATACATGAAAGTGAACTGCTGGGAAGCCCAGAGCTGCGGCAGAGGTCCGGGAGGGGCGAAGGTAGGGAGCTCGGTGCATGTCCCGCGGCGACGGAGACCGCGTGCGATGGCCTGAATGGCGGGACGAATGCAGGCCGGATCTGCTGGGCCGTATCAGGCACGTTCTGCGGCGGCCAGGTGCAGGGCGTCTTCGCCGAGAAGGAAGAGACCTGTGCCGCCTGTGATTTCTTCAACCGTGTCAAGGACGAGGAGGGTTTCGCCAGTTTCTTCCGGGCGTGGAAGAGAATTCACGGGAAACTCCTCCGGAAAGACTGCTGGGACGCCATGGAGTGTGGCAGGGGGCCGGGCGGATCGGAGGTCGGCAAGCTCGGCGTCTGTCCGGCCGCGACCGACCCCACCGGCGACGGCCTGAATGGTGGGACCAACAGTGGGCGAATCTGCTGGGCGGTTACCGGTACGTTCTGTGGCGGAGAGGTCCGGGGGACATTCGCCGAAAAGAAGGACTCCTGCGGGCGATGCGCCTTCTTCAAGAGGGTCATCAATGAGGAGGGAACGTCGAACTTCGTCGCCGCCTGGAAGGCGATCTCGAAGAAGACCCGAAGGACGAACTGCTGGGAAGCCAAGGAATGCGGCAGAGGGCCGGGTGGACACAATGTCGACGAGATCGGCGTCTGCCCCGCGGCCGTGGCAAACGCCTGTGACGGCCTGAACGGGGGCAAGAACGCCGGTCGAATCTGCTGGGCCGTTTCCGGCACCTTCTGCGGCAACAAGGTGCAGGGGACCTTTGCCGAGAAGGAAAGTTCCTGCATGAAGTGTGATTTTTACAGAAGAGTCAAGCGCGAGGAAGGCTCGACGGGTTTTCTCAATCCCTGGGATAAACTGCGGAAGCTTCCGCAACCTGCCGGACAGGGCGACTTCGACGTCGACAAGGGGACGGCCAAGGTCCGTCAGCTCAAGGACACGCAGTGGGTCACAGTGGCCCCGCCCGGAGAGAGCTAACACCGAGCGCACATTTGCCGAAGCACACCGGGCGATTACCATTGGGGCGCTCTGTTGGCGCGTAATGGCGTCCTCCTGCCGGCTCATGGCTGCCAGCAGGTACTTCAAGGCCCGCTTTCGTCCAGGGAACTCTGCGGTTGATGGACCTTCTAGACGATCCGGCAGAACTGGTCTGGTATCCCACCACTCACACCGTACCGCCTGAGCTGTACGTGGATCGGATGGTCGAGCGGTTGATGCAGAACCTGTAGGGTGATGTGCTCTCCTGCATGAGGCCGCGTTGTGCTGCCGTGTGTCTTCAAGCTCGTACGCCAGATGGGCCGAGTCGAAAGAGTTAGGTCGCTGGCTGAAGCGGCCCTTGCGAGACAACCACTCGTCTTAACCAGCATGAGCGCTGGCTCGGCTCCCAGATTCTTCTACGACGGTGCTGGTTTTGCGACCGCCGTGTTGGGAAGCGACTCAGGAACATTCGAGCTGTCCGCCCCGCCTGGAACGTAAAACACCCGTACCAGCAGGACTGCCCAGGCCAGTCTGTGCCGTCGCGCTGCCGGTGTGGTCTTACCTTCACTGTCGCCGGCCTCGGTCCCGTCCGCCGGTTTCGGGCCCGGCACGATCTGCGCCCGGTCTGCGGCATTGGGCGCCAGCGCTCGTCTTCCGCGGGCCGGGTGGCCACCGTGGGGTCTGCAATTCTCCTGTCAATCTGCTCGATGTCTATCCGACCCTTGTCGAGCTCTGCCGTCTGCCTGCTGTCGCCACCAACGAGGGGACCTCGCTGGTGTCCTGCATGGAAGATCCCTCCGTGCACCTGACACGACCGGCCCTCACCACCTGGGGATATGGCAATCACAGCCTGCGCGACGAGCGATGGCGATACACCCAGTATCGTGACGGAGAGCAGGAACTGTACGACCATATCCTACCTCCTGAACTCGGCCACTACGGGGAAGTGATCGGACAGACTCCGGGTCACGCCCGAATTCACGATCGCCACATTCGTACAACGTGTCGCCAGCCCGGGGCTGGCCAGGATGTAGTCGATTCGCTCACGGTAGTCGACGACGGATTCCTCCGTCTGCCCGTACTGGCCAACCAGAGCCGGTGCCGGATAGCTGAAACGGTCGACGGGATTCGTGTGTCTCAGGCTGACATCGATGGCAGGAAGAGCGAGGAATGTCGAGACGACGCTGTAATCGAACTCGCCGAGCAGGAGGTTGTCGTGCGTCTCGTTATCCTCGTCACCCTTGCGATACCGCTGAAGCAGTGCGGTCCGAGACCTGTCGAGATCACTGTCGGCGGGTGAGTGCGCGTTGAAGTCACCGAGGATGAGGAAGTCCGGTGCCTCAGCGGACCTTACTCGATCGGCGACGATCCTGGCCTCACGCAAGCGGAATCCGGCATCGGCTGGCGACAGATGGACAACGAAGAAGTCGATGCCGAGGGTTTCCGCGTGCAGCATGCCGTGCCAGAGACCTTCCAGCAGACGTTCCTTGACGATGATCGGCTCGCGGGACGTCAACCCCACGGGATATCCCTCAGTCTTGAGGATGACAGCATGGGGATGACCCCACTGCCTGGCATCCTCCAGCAGCTTCTCCAGGTCGTAGCCGCACAACTCCTGTAGGGCGGCCACGTCCGCATCCTGCGATTGCATCCAGTCGATGAAGGCAGCACGACGCGCACCGTCCTTCCCCCACTCGAAGCCGTTCCAGATGTTGTAGCTGATAACTCTGATGCCGTCCTCCTGATGGTCGTCGGCGTGACAGCGTGTGCTGAATGCCGCTGCCACGACCCAGATGAGGAGCATCGAAATCCAAGCGCGATATCGTGACAATCTGGCTCCTTTCAGCTCAGATGACGACGGTCGAGGAGGTAGAGGCCTATCCGCTGCCGGGTGCCGAGGACTTCGATGCGACGCAACTGGTGGAACACCTGCGCGATCATCAGGAGTTCGCCGTGTGTGGAGGCATCAACGCGGCCAGGAGAATGCCCTGTATTTCGGCAAGGGTGGTGGCCTGATCATGGGCGGATCACTGGGCCTGCTCGAGGACATACCCTACGGCCACGCTGTGGCCATGCTGCAGCAGAATCTGCGTAGCTAACCCGCAGACGGACAGTGTCGGTGGACACTCAACTCCACTTCTGAATGTTGGCTTCATTCTCCTCGACTTCAAACAGGAAGTCGTGCCGCCTGCTCACTTCAATCGCTTCTGTCGCGAACCGAATCGCTTGCTCGTAGTCTCCCTGGGAAGCCAGGATCTGCGACTTCAGCATCCACGGTGCAGGATTGGGAGCATGCAATGCGATCGCTGCATCGATGTACTCCAGCGCGATATCGGCTTCGTGGCGCTCATAGAAGTGGTACTGGGCGGCGGCAGAATATGTGAACCAGTGTGCCGTCGCGGCGCTGACCGCCCGCGTGATCTCTTCGAGGGTGTGGGCGTGAGTGTCGGTTTCGATGGACAGGCTGATCCGGGTTCGTTCCCACTCCAGATTCAGCGTGCCGGCAGATTGGGTGACCTCGGTGAAGGTATAGGTGCACATTTCCGTGTGCTGCGTTGATTGGGGTGGCACCTCCACGCGCAAGACATCTTTCTCCACATCGAGGTTGTACACGCCCAACTGACACCATTCGCTGTTCAGGATCACCGTCCACCTGGTTGCGTCAGGCGTCATCGCCAGCGCGTACTTCCCGGCAGGGATCTGCTGGCCTTCAATACGGGCCGGATGGCTGAATGAGATCGTCGTCGCCTCATCAGCACCGGCGCGCCAGACCTTTCCGTAGGGCACCAGTTCGCCCATCACACGACGACCGCGCGCACTGGGTCTGCCGTAGTGCAGGGTGACGGCACACACGCCGATGGTCTGACTGATAGAAGCTTTCGGGCTCGCTCGGGGGATATCCATTTTTCAGAACCGTAGCTCTCGCCCCACTGGGAGTCCTCGACGATGAAGATGCTTGCCTTTGAGGCGGATGCTCGGCACGGTTTCGCTGCTGACACCGGTCCACGAGGCAGCGCGGCCGGCGACAGCGTCGCGCCCGCCTACCAGTCCATCAGGCTGCGCAGATATTTGACCGCCTTGGGCACGGCCGTCGCCTCGGCCTCGACGTCCTGGCCCTCGTAGACGATGGAGCACCAGCCGTTGTAGTCGACCCCCTTGAGGATCTTCATGATCCTCGGATAGTCCAGCCACTCTTCGGTGCCGCTCTCGATGCGGTAGATCTTGCAGCGAACGTGTACCGCAAGTGGCGCTGTCTCTTCGATGGATCCGTAGAAGTTGAGTGAGGGATCTTCCTTGCCGCGCTGACCCGAGGCGCCCGGTGACCCGACGTACTGGCCCGTATCGAGGATATGGGAGAAGTACGGGTTGTCGACGCCCTCGATAATGCGGCGTACGTCCTTTCCAGTGCGGGTGACGCAGCCGTGGTTGTGGTTGTGCAGGCCGAGGACGATGCCCTTCTGTTCGCCGTAGGCGGCGACCTCCTTCAGGCAGGGCATCATACGCTCGTACACGGCTTCCTCCGTGTCACCCTCCGGAATCCAGGCGGCGAAGACGCGGACCATGGGAATTCCCATGAAGTGGGCCACGTCGATCCAGTGCTTGGCGGTGGTTACCTGCTCGTCCAGTTTCTCGCCGGCGGGGACGCCGAAATTGGAGCTGACGCCGATGTAGGAGAGGGCGATGCCCTTCTTCAGCGCATGCATGCGGATTCCCCGCAGGTAGTCGGGGTCC
Organism: Candidatus Latescibacterota bacterium; assembly: GCA_036011085.1. GTDB lineage: Bacteria > Latescibacterota > UBA2968 > UBA8231 > UBA8231 > UBA8231. Next base: position 5,157 of record DASCMS010000062.1, on the reverse strand, counting down.
TCGGAGGCGAAGGCGCGCGTGTGCAGGTCGATGCCATCGAGACGCAGCTCATGGGCACGGTCGATGAAGCCGTCAAGGTCGAGGGTGCCGGCGCCAAACTCATCTTTGTAGCTCAGGGACATACAGCCAAGCTTCAGCATGGGGCGATGGATCTCCCGGTTGGTGGCGTGCTCAGTTTGGGTGTTGATTGTGTCAGCGGCCGGAAGATAGGCCGGTGTTGCGCCGCCGACCACCACGGAAAGGGGACAGCCGTCACAGGCTCTCGATGACAGATCAGGAGACGCGGGATCGTCGGCAGGCGCGCGACGAACTGCAGCAGCTGTACGCCCGCATCGATGCGGAGGCGGCCCGGCTGTCCGTCACACACGGCTCCCGGCTGGTGTGCCGGCGCGGTTGCTCCATGTGCTGCGTCGATGGCATCACCGTGGCCGAAGTCGAGGCGGAGAGTATCCGATCCCACCATGCTGAGCTGCTGCACACCGCGACCCCTCATGAGGTGGGCCTGTGCGCCTTCCTGGACGAGGGGGGGGCCTGCCGGATCTACGGCCAGCGTCCCTACGTGTGCCGCAGCCAGGGGCTGCCCCTGCGCTGGACCGAGTACGACGAGCAGGGCCGCCTGGTCGAACGACGGGACATCTGTCCGCTGAATGAGGAGGGGCCGCCGATTGTCGAACTACCCGCCGACGCCTGCTGGAGTATCGGCTGGGCGGAGGGCGCGCTGGCACAGCTGCAGAGCCTTCTCGACGGCCGCGATGACCTGTCTTTTGATGACGCCGACGACGACGAGGAAGAGGAGCAGGAGATCACCATGACGAGAATCGCCCTGCGGGATCTGTTCGAGCAGACGGCGCCGGAGGCATCGGCATGAAGGTCGACCTGAGCGATCGCGTGGCCCTCGTCACCGGCGCCGCCAAGGGGATCGGACGGGCCATTGCCGACCTGCTGGGAGCCAACGGCGCGCACGTGGTCTACACCGACGTGGATGAAGTGGGCCTGGCCACCGTCGCTGAGGCTGACACTCGGCGCCTGGATGTCACCGATATCGACAGCGCGCAGCAGGTGGTGGACGCGATTCTCGCCGATCATGGCCATATCGATATCCTGGTCAACAACGCCGGGGTCAACACCGCCGACCATCGTGTGCCGGTCGATGAGTTTCCGAAGGCCGAATGGGACAGACTCCTCTCTGTCGATCTGGACGGCCCGTATCACGTCAGCAAGGCGGTGATCCCCTCGATGCGCGCCCGCGAGTACGGGCGCATCATCAACATCGCTTCCATTGCCGGGTTGGTGCCGCTGCGCCTGCAGAGCGCCTTTGTCGCCGCCAAGGCGGGAGTCGTCAACCTGACGAAGTCGATGGCCATCGAGCTGGGTTCGGCCGGTATCCTGGTCAACGCCGTGGCGCCGGGCTCCACCCTGACGGATGGTACCCGGCAGTTGTTTTACGGCGAGGACGGTTCCTTCCGCGACTCGATGCAGGAAATGCTCGACCACATCCCGCTGGGGCGACCCGGTGACGTGGACGAGATCGCCCACGCCGTGTTGTTCCTGGCGGCCCCCGAAAGCAGCTATGTGAACGGCCACGTCCTCGTTGTCGACGGCGGCTGGACGGCTGGCTACGTACGCAACTTCTAGCAGGAGCTTGAGTCGAATGGCGAAGATCACAGAGTTCAAGGGATACGATGCCGGAGACGAGGTCCCGGGTCCGCCGAAACCAGACTCATCCCCGGATCCCATGATTGTCAGCGCCGAGGACGGCGTACCCGTCGTCTACCCGGGCTGCCACGGCCTTGGCGTACGCGTCGTCCACCCCGTGAACGAGAAGGCGCCGGCCAAGGACATGGGGCTGGTCCTGTTCTACATCCCGCCCCACGTCGTGCTCGAACCGGGATCCCATCCCACGGAGGAGACATATGTCATCATGGAAGGCGAGGGGCGCATGACCTTCGCCCGGGATGAGCGGGAGGTGAAGAAAGGCGACTTCGTCTATCTGCCGCCCTGGTGTGTGCACGGAATAGAAAACACGGGGCGAGAGACGCTCGTGGTTCTTATCTGTACGTCACCGCCGAATCCATGACCCGACTGCTCACACCGATCTTCGAATCGGTGCCGTGCCCGTGGACGAAGGAGAACTCGCGCCACGATCATCAGCTGATCTTCCCCATGACAGATAGCAGTCTGCTGCTGGTGTGGTGTGAGTACTACGCCGACAGGCCCACCCACGTGCTGCGGGATCCAACCGACGCTGAGACGGGCTTCGGCGATGAGGCGCCGTGCAGGATCTCGGCGAAGATGTCGGTGGATGGGGCCCGCACCTGGGGTCCCAGGTTCACGCTGCAGGCCAATCGCTGGCAGCACAACGTCAAGCACCCGAATCTGGTGCGCCTGCCGGACGGGGAGATTCTCTTCACCTTCACCGCCTGGGATTCCTCCGCTCATCGTAATGTCTTCCTGCGACGTTCGGTGGACGAGATGGAGAGCTGGGCCGAGCCGGTGATGTTGTCGGAGCCTGGCTGGTACTGCAACAACCACGGCCGGGCCCTGACGCTGTCGACGGGACGTATCCTGCTGCCGGCCCATGGCGTTGTCGGTGGCGGGCCGTACCTCGGGCATCAGTCGAAGCTGTGTTCCTGGGTCTGGTATTCAGATGATGGCTTCCGCACGTGGACGAAAGGTGCCGAGGTGACGGCGCCCGGTCGGGGCGCCCACGAGCCGACGATCGTGGAGAGGCCGGACGGATCACTGCTCTGTTTTCTACGCACGACGACGAAGAAGATCTGGCGTACCGTTTCTGACGATGGCGGCATCACCTGGAGTGAACCGGTGGCGACGGTGCTGGACTCGCCCGACTCCGAGGCGTTGCTGGCGCGGATTCCCACCACGGGAGACCTGCTGCTTTTGTGGAACAACGTGCCATCGGAGCGCAATACACCACGGACGCCGCTGACGGCGGCGGTTTCGTCGGATGAGGGCGACACCTGGCGCCTTGCAGGCGACATCGACAACCGGGAGGATTTCCACGCAGCCTATCCATCGGCGCACTTCCATCAGGGCGAGATCGTCATCGCCTACTACACGCGTGACAACGAGCGGTGGGCCCGCGACTCCGAAGTGACACTGAAGATCTTCGACGTGGATGAGTTCTATACATAGAAAGCGGAGGAAGAGATCACGATGAGCGGTAGACTGACAGGCAGGGCGGCCATCATCACCGGTGGTGCACAGGGGATCGGTGCCGCGTGCGCCCGAAGGCTGGCAGCCGACGGGGCGCAGGTGCTCATCGTCGATATCGACGGCGACCTGGCGCAGGAGACAGCGCAGGGCATCACCGATGCCGGTGGTACGGCAGCTGTCCTGGTGGGCGACATCTCGAAGGAAGAGACGGCGAAGGACATGGTGGCGGAGACAGTGTCACGCTATGGCCGTCTCGACATCCTGGTACAGAACGCCTTCGGCATCGGGGGCTCGACCTTCGGTGGCGGGGCTCTCGAGGTCGAGCCGGAAGGCTGGCAGGGCGGCCTCGACATTCTCATGAGCGCTCTGTACCTGGGGGCGAAACACGCGGTACCGGCGATGGAAGCATCCGGTGTGCCGCAGGGGTTCGACACGGCACCAACCAGCCGGATCGGTATGGATACGGGTGGACCGCCGAAGACCGAGGTGGGACGAATCGTCAACATGTCGTCTGTGCACGGTCTGCTGCAAGCTTCCAGCATGCTCGTCTACGAGGCCGGCAAAGCCGCCGCCATCGGCATAACCCGCCAGATGGCTATCGACTTCGGGCCCATGGGGATTACGGTGAACGCCATCGCCCCGGGGCATATCATGACCGAGAAGATGGAAGCCGGGTGGCGTGAAGTCGGCAATGCAGAAGGACAACGGCTGTTCGAGCTGCAGTACCCGGTGCGGCGCCTCGGCCGCCCAGAAGACATCGCCAATGCAGTGGCTTTCCTGTGCTCGCCGGAAGCCAGTTTCATCACCGGTGTCACCTTGCCGGTCGACGGCGGCCTGACGATACAGCTGCAGGAGAACATCGTGATGGAAGTGAAGGAGTATATCCAGCAGAACCCCGGCATTCGCACGGTCTTTGATCGTTTCGGTGCCAACAGGGCACGAAAGTAGGATGACGGGACTGCCAATCGACGAGGGCTGGAACATTCCCTTTGACAGCCCCTTCTATCCGCCCCTGCCGGCGCGCTACGAGGACGTCTCTTTCCAGTTTGTCTTCTACCGTGCCGACCCGGACGCCATGGCCACACTGTTGCCGGCCCCGCTACGGCCGTCCCCGGAAGGCCGCTGTATGGCCATGGGGATTCGCATACCCAAGTGCAGTGCCTACGGGGCCTTCGAGGAGGCGGTCCTGCAGATGGCCTGCCACTTCGGTGATCGATCGGGCTGGTATTGCTCTCACGTGTGGCACAACGGCCCGGCCGGGATCGCCGCCGGACGCGAGATTTACGGCACGCCGAAGTTCCTCGCAGACGTTGAGATCGCCACGTCGGGGGACAAGATCCGGACCCAGGCGGGAACCGGCGACCAGATGGAGATCGCGATCACCAGCAGCGCCTCCGAGCCGGCAACGGTCGCGAATCTGCCAGAACTGGCGCCGTCCTGGCGGCTGAAGGTCATCCCGCGAGCCGACGGCCCGGGTCCTGCCATCAAACAGCTCGTCGACGGCGCACCCGCGGCGCAGGATGTAACCGTGTCGTGGTGCCGACGGGGGGAAGGCTCGGTCTGCTTCGAGCCATCTGCCGCCCGGGATTTGAGCGGGCTGTCGCCATTGTCCTACGATGGCGCCTTCCACATGGAATCGAGTTATTCCGAGGGCTACGCCACGATTGACCACGACTACCTGGCACGCTGACGGGACAAAAGCCACAGTGTCGAGAGATCTGACGTTCTTCGTCTGGGCCGACACGCACTTCGGCTATGATCAGCGCTTCGGCGGGCAGGATCTGCGTGACCGGATCATCGAGCAGATGAACGACCTGCCCGGGTGGCCCTACCCCGAGAGCGTCGGCGGTTCGGTGGACTCTCCGGAGTTTGTCCTGCTGTGCGGCGACACCGTCGATGGCGCCGAGGGTGCGGGCGAGGCCGAACTGCAGTACTTCCGATACTTCCGTCCGAAGCTGCAGTATCCACAGTTCGAAGTCATGG
>DASCMS010000061.1:0-22555 GCA_036011085.1 Candidatus Latescibacterota bacterium | reverse complement strand
ACCCCAAGGGGGTCACGGTCACCGCCGACCAGATGGATCAGATTCGACTACAACGCCACGACTTCCACGGCGACTGGAACTACACGATCCATCCGGCTAAAGCCGGACAGAACTGACCACTTGTTTCCTTGCGAACCCTAAGTGAGGCCATCCCCACGGACTTGCCATTGGTCCCCGGAGATCGCACGCAGCTTGAACAGGTCTTTCTCAATCTCTTGCTGAATGCCCGTGATGCCGTAGCGGAGGACAACGCCTCCGCACCGGAGGTCCAGCTGGCAGCGAAGGTCGCCGTGTTGGAGGACAGGGATCTCCCGGCAGATCTGGCGACGCGGCACGGAGAGTATGTGTGTGTCCAGGTCATCGACAACGGAATCGGTATGAACGAAGAGACCCAGAACCGTGCCTTTGAGCCATTCTTCACTACCAAGGAGGTCGGGGAAGGCACGGGCCTGGGGCTGGCCACCGTGTATGCCATCGTCAAGGAGCACCAGGGGTGGATTGAGTGTGTCAGTCAAGAGCGCGCCGGCACGACCTTTTCAGTCTATCTGCCGGTCAGGGAGCATGAAATCGTCCCCGACCACATCGAACCAACGGCCTCTATGCTCTGCGGCACCGAGACAGTTCTATTGATCGAAGACGAGGACGATGTGCGCAGTCTGTTGGTGTCCTCCTTGAGACGTTATGGCTATTCGGTGTTGGTCGGCAGGGATGGCCTGGAGGGCTTGGAGGCATTTCAGCAGGAATGGAAACACATTGATCTGGTGCTGCTTGATCTCTCACTGCCGAAGCGCGACGGCCTGGACGTATTGGCACAGATGCGCGCCCTGAATCCAGCCGTCAAGGTCATCGTCTCGACGGGCCATACGGAACACAGCGCCGAGGCCATTGGGGTCCTGGCCTTGCTCGACAAGCCGTATCGTCTTTCGCAGGCGCTACAGACGATTCATGACGTGCTGCACGGTGCCCCAGAATAGGGGTAGCCCCTCACTCCGGTTCGAGATTCAACAGCTTCAGCCAGGCGTCCTCGTCCAGCCCGGCCACGTAACCGGTGACAAACTGCTCGAGAAATACCTGGTCGCACAACGGGGTGTGGCCCGCCAGTTCCTCGGGAACTGCCTTCAGCAATTCCCGGTAGCCACGTTCCAGGAGACGATATCCGGAACTCTCGTGCGGTTTGAATCTGGGGTGGGCCGAAACCAGGCCCAACTCGACCATCTCCTCATCCAGCAGGGCGTGCATCTGCTCGAGAAGGTGAATCCTGCGTTCCCAACTCGTGTCGTGTCGGGTTGACTCTTCAATCAACGGCGTCATTTCCGGCGCCAGTTTTTCCAACCGGACGAAGCTCGGATACAGCCATTTGTCATACGGGAAGTACCTGCGGTTGAGCAGGAAGGCCAGTTCCATGGTCAATTTCAAGGTGCGGCCGAAGGCAGTGAAGCAGAAAGGCATGTTCTGGCGCATGATGGCCCGCCGCATGGCGTACAGCCCCATGCCGCTGGCATACCGACACCAGTGGGCGATCCTTCGTTTCCAGACGGCGTCAGGATAGTAGTCCAGCAGGACGCTCCGGATGTGGGTGAACTGGCCGCTGCCGTCGTGCCAGACCTCCCCGTTGACAACATGTGCGATGTCTTCTTCGGGCATATCCAGCCAGTCTGTCGCGGTTTCCGGCAGGCCGGTCCGGCCAATCGTTCGGGTCAGGAAGGCGCCGATTCCGTCAGCCTCCAGGCCGGCGGTGCCCACCAGACCCTTTTCCAGTTTGAACCCCTTGAAGGTGTCCGGTAACCCCGCCGCAACGCGTTTCCAGGTGTCCGGATCCATCTCCTGGAGGAGTTCGTCCGGGAGCAGGATGCACACGCGCGGTCCCCAGTGATGGTCGCGGCTGTGCACATCGTCCATGCCGAAACATTCGCTGCCGTTTCCGAAGATCCCGCACGCACCAGTCTCCAGGGCTTCCGGGCACACCTTCTCCATGGATGGTCTGACCAGTTCATCAAAGAAGCTGCGCCCCAGGGACAAGGCGTTCACGTTGTCATCTTGTGTGCTCACGGCCATGCCTTTCTGTTCATCCCGTTTGATAGCACGGGTCCGACTACACCGCGCCCAGCACCTCGCCGTCGTCCCGGGCGATGATCCGCTGCCCGGGCTCGACAATGACGAAATCATCGTCCCACTGGACGAGGAACAGCTTTTCGAGCAGGGACCAGCTGCCCTTGCGCTTCTCGAAGGCCCAACCGTTGTCTTTGGCCCGTTGACGCGCCCGGTCGATGAGACTCGATTCGTCCATCGTGCCCATTTCGAGATAGAGCAGGTGCGTGTAGTGGCTCTCCCAGCCGCCCATCGATTCGGCGATGTAATCGGCGTTCTCGCGCCCGTATTTCTTGACCATCTCCTCGTATGGCTCGGCAAGGCCCAGCTTGGCCATAACCCCTTGCTTGCCGTAGGCGGGCGTCGCCGGGTTGCCGTCGTTGTCGTTGCGTTCGCTCCAGCCGGTGGTGAGGTAGTAGGTGCCCGGGTTCTGGTTGAAGTACTCCTGGTAGGCACTGCGTGAGCCGAAGAAGAAAGAGATGCAGTCGTGAGCTTTTGGGATCACAAGTGGTACTGCCCCGGCCTGCACGCCGACCAGCCCGTCGTTGCAGCGGGCGTAACCGAGCATGATCGCTTCGTAACCTGAAGCGGGATCGACGGCGTCGATCGTCTCCTGCACCTTCGACACCATATCCAGTGTCTCGAGGTCATGCAGACCCTTGCGGAGAAACTCGACATCTACCATGTGCGGCCCGACTGCCGCGAGATAACACGCCTCGCGGTAGGCGATCTCGCAACCGATGAACTTGAACTTGCGCGGTGTGGTGGCAGGCATGGCTTCTCTTGACGGCGGGTGTCATGGTGCAATCGTGGGAAAACTAGGCAAGAAGGTTGCTGCTGCAATACCGCTGCAGGACCTTGCCACACCTGCCGATATTCCCTTGGGTGTTCATGCGGGAACCATCCTCGGCCGTCCCGGCTTCTCCCCAATACGTTGGCCAGACCTCCATGACACAGACGACGAGCCACAAGCACTTCGCCCTCATCAAGACGATCCAGAAGATCGACGTCTTCAAGGGATTCGACGGCCGCGACGTCCAGCTCCTGCTCAAGATCTGCCGCATGATGCCGTTCCCGGCGCAGACCACGATCTACGCCGAGGGAGACCCCAGCCTGGACATGTTGATCCTGCTTCGGGGCGAGATGTCGGTCCGCGGTCCGGGCGGCGTCGAGTATGCCCGCCTGGGAGTGGGCAGTCCCACCGGCGAGATGGGCATGCTGACCCGCGAGCCTCGCAGTGCTGATGTGGTGGCCACCGAAGACTGCACGGTTCTGATCCTCGAGCGCAGGTTTCTAGATGCCGGTGACGGACGACTCCTGTCCAAGATCCAGCAGAATGTCATCTCCATCCTCTGCGGCCGGCTCAATGAGACGAATGCTCTTCTGCAGGAACGCACCCGGGAGCTGACGGCCTTGCAGCGCGGCGACGATGACGACGAGTTGGACGACTACGACGAGTTCGACGACGACGACGAGTAGCCCCCGAATCGACGACGCTCACGCCTGGAGGATACCATGTTGAGTTCGGGCCAGGACGTGATCCTGGAGTCCATCCGGCAGGTCGACAAAGACGGCGGAGAAGCCCCAGACGCGAACGATGAGGGTCCGAAACTCGGGGTTGTCGGGGTCCTCGCGCGCCTTCATGAGAGTGTCACGATCGATGATGTTGACCTGCAGCGTGATGACTGACGGCATCTCCAGGAAGACGGTCAGCAAGGCTACGAACTTCTCGAATGCGTCATCGCCTCGAACGATGGACGAGTGGAGGGCGATGTCGAGTACAGAGCCGTGCGAAGCTCGCTCGAGATCGACCTTCGAGACCGATTTGAGGACGGCCGTGGGACCACTGGTGTCCATGCCGACGGCAGGTGAGAAGCTGTTGGCGGTCAACTCACCCTTCCGTCGACCGTCGGGCGAGGCGTCGTAGTCGCTCTTGCGATGGATGCCGAAGGACATGAAGCCGGGCGCCCATTTGCCACCAGGTCCTGCGGCGTTGTGGGATCGTTCGTGCACACCGTCGCAGAAGAACTCGGCAATCTCCTTGACGATCGAATCGACGAAATCGGTGTCGTTGCCAAACTTGGCGGTACGGTTTCTCAGCGTCTGGCGCAGGGATTCGTGGCCTTCGAAGTTGGCTGCCATGGCGCTGCGGAGCTGATCCCAGCTGAGGCTGCGCTCATCGAATATGAGCTGCTTGATGGCTGCCAGTCCATCGGCGGCATTGCCGACCTGAGCCAGAATCTTGCCGTTGATGGCATAGCGAGCCCCAGATGGTGACGCTTCCGCCAGACAGTCTTCGATCGCTGCGGCGAAGAACGGGAACGTGATCGGCCGTGCAGGACCGGGCCCGTCGGGCATGAATTCGACGAGCCGGCTCTTGTAGTCCTCCATCACTTCTTCGAATGTTGCGTGGTCCCTGCCGGCGCTGCTGTGTACGAGGTCGTTCAATACCGGGATGGCGTCGTGGACTCTGAATTTGATGGTTCCTTTGCCGCCCATGATGATTTCGGAACAGCCATCATTGCAGTAGTCGCGGGCCTCTTCGATGGGGATGCCGATCTTGACCAGCGAGGGCACCGTGACTTCGTCGTTGAACAGTGCCAGGTTGTTCGCGCCTTTGGCGAGCACCTGGGCCGAGGCTCGAAGGAGTGCCGGGGGCGTGTTCTTGAAGAACCGGACGTTGATCTTGGGTTCGGCGAGCATCAGTCTGCCTGAGGCCTCGATACACATGTAACTGAGCTCGTTCGAGGCGTCACCGCCGTCGGACGTCTGACCTGCCACCGAGATATTGCGCAACGTATCGTTGTCGGCCAGATGCGCATGCGGAAAGTGGGCGGTCTTGATGAAGAGGCACTCGAGCAGTTCCTGTGCCTCGGCCTGGGTGAGCCGACCTGCGTCGATGTCCTGACGGTAGAACGGGTACATCCACTGGTCGAAACGCCCGATGCAACCGCGTCCACCAAACACCCTTGTGAACTGGAGCAGTTGCAGCGCAGCGTGGAACGAGGTGGGCCTGCTCGTGGCCAGCTCATCGCAGACAGCCCCGATCCGGAACAGTTCGAGTTGTCGGCCGGGGTCAGTTTCCCGGGCGGCGAGAGTCTCGGCGTAGCGGGCGTGTCTCGCCACGTAGCCGCAGGCGGCCTCGAAGGAGATCGCCACCGCTTCAAGGAAGGCACGGCCATCCGGGTCGGTGACCGTCTGAAGCATTTCGTGCGCCTTGTCTCTCATTCCCGGAAGACCTCGAGAGAGCAACATGGCGTGACCGGGCGGGTAGTGAGGGTCGTACTCACCGAGGTTGATCTCGTCGGCGTTCTCGGGCGTCGCGAGCTGTGCGCCGACGATAAGCTCTTCGTCCTGAATGAACGGGTCGCTGGCTTCGAGAAGGGCGGCGAAATCATGCGCGTGACCGACCAGTGTGTCTTCACCGGACCCGACGACCGGCTTCGTCACGACGGCCGCCTCGTGGGTGTTCTGCCAGTGCTTCTGCCGCAGGCGATAGCTGCGGCTCGAGGGATCGAGCTCCAGATTCAGGAGTGCCGCTGACGCGCACACTGGACTCAGCATCGAGAGTCAGTTCCCTTCCAGCTCCGCCGCGATGCGGACAAACTGATCGATCGGATCTAGCCCGTCCAGCGCGGCTATCACCATGTCGAAATCGAGCGCCACGTATTCGTGTATCAGCACATTGCGGAAGCCGGGCAGCTGGGCCAATACCTCGACGAGCGGCGGTGGAAACTCATCATAGGCTGAGAGAGATCGAATGGCTTCGGTGTAATCCTCGAAACGCTGCCCTCGCCGAGCGGCCAGCTCTCCCGAAATGTCGATGACGAGTTGCGCTACAGTCAGCAGCGAAAACAGGACATCGTTATGCAGACTCAGATCCCGCTCGAGTGTTGACGTGTCCGCCACCCTCGGCCTTAGGGCGCGCAGGTGTTCGAGGTGCTTGCGCAGTTCGGCCAGGCGTTCCACCAGGAAAGTCATGCGGACAGGGCCTGTAGCTTGATCTTTCGCATCCGACGCAGGAACGGATCCAGATCCGCGGCTCGCAACTGGATGTCCCGTACGTAGTTGTGATCCGCTTCTTCAGAGCGACAGAATACGCGCACTCCTTGCGTGATCGCATGACGGCCAATACCTGGTGGAACGTCGTTGAGCACTACGAGATCAACATCATTGCGGTGCAGTGCGGCGATGATACCGGAGGTCAGACGCACGCGCTCGTCGGTTCTTGCGCGTCGAGTGGGCAGCAGCACGCGATCCAGTAGGACCGCGATGTCCACATCGCTGTCTTCGTGCTGTGTCCCGCGGGCCGTGCTCCCGAATACGTAGGCTGAGAGTACGAGGCGACTCTCTTGCGTCTCGAAGAAGCGTTGTACTGCCGCGATGTCGGTTGAGGTCCCCATACCACAGAAATGTAGCACTACGAGAGCTACCGTGTCGCGCACGAGTCGCTGGTGTCTCGCCCCACAGTGGCGCGCCGGCCTCCAATTCCACTACCATACCGGTCCGGGTGTCTGAATACGGATGTCTCCAACATCCAATCACCGACCCACTACCGGTCATGGGGCATGGACCATGCATCGGGCCTCGCGCTTCGCAAGTTCCAGCGCCGGTCTGGACTTGGGAGTCCTGCGGCGCCGTCAGCGCCGGATGTTCGGCCTGTCGCTGACGATCGCCCTGCTTCTCCACCTGGGTGTGGTCTCTCTCAACCCCTTCCAGCAACAGACCCTGAAACCGCCTCGGCCGCTGATGACACGCTTCGTCAAGCGCGAGCCTCGACTGACCAAGGCCCTGGAGTTGCGCAAAGTACCGCGGTTCGAGCGTCGCATGCTGCGGCGCCACGTCCGACCGATGGCGGCGCGGCTGGATCAGATTCAGGCCACCGCGGCTTTCTCCACGCGCCATATCATCGCCCGTTCCACCAGAGCCACCGGGATGCCTCTGCGAGTGGATCTGCCGGAGCTCGCCGTCGAGGCGGAACCGCAGATGCGCTGGGACGTGGATCTCGGCGTCAGACCGCATGCCGAGAACCGGATCGACATGGCCCTGGAGATGTTGGACGTGGATGCCATGGACACGGGACGCTACCAGGCCCTGGTGGTGCAGGATGCCAACGACAAGCAGGCCCTCAAGGGATTCGTCAACTTGGCCCGAGTGGTCTCCGCCAGCTACGTGGCCACGACGGAGACGAATGTCGTCGACGGTGGGCTCAACACCCAGGAGATCGACATCCTGCGGGACATGGTCAATGAGTGGACGGGCCTGCAGGCTGACTTTTCCGGGAGCCTGACCTTCGACGACCCGCGGCTGCTGGAGGTGCCCATCATCCTGCCCCAGGGAGTCCCCAACGAGAACGAGATGCGGAACCTGGCCCAGTACCTGCTGGCCGGGGGCTTTGTCATGGCCGAGCAGTTCGACTTCGACGGGTTCTGGGCGGAAGCGCTGGTGAAGTACGGTGGCCTGGTCGAGGGGCGGGACTTCTACACGCAGCGACTACCCGCAGACCATCCGATCTTTCACGCGTTCTTCGACCTGGGGGATGGTGTGGCCCTGGGAAGCGCACGCTTTGACGAGCCGTATTACTGGAACGTGGTGAAGGGCCTGTTCGTGAAGGGGCGACTGGTGGCTATCCCCAGGGCCAATGCCGGCATCGGCGGTTACTTCGGCTATGCCAGCGGTCGGGACTCGACCCGCATCCTGCAGTTCGCCGTCAATACAGTGATCTACGCTCTCACTCAGGAAGGCTCCATGACGCAACGGCTGATGCAGATGGTCAACTAGCTCCTTCTCGTGTCGATCCTCAGCGCTGCGTATGACTGGTCAGATCCGGGGTCATAGCGCAGGATCCAGTGCTTCTCGTCATAGGCAAACTCGTAGCACACGACCTGGTGGTCGCCGTGGGCTGAAGGTTCGTCGGGCAGACGGGTCAGATCGAGCCAGTCCGATACGTGCACGCGGCGGCGGGTCACCTCCCCACGGGCGACGTTGTAGACCGTATCCAGAGCCTCGATCTCGACGACATAGGACAGCGCCTCCGGCACGACCGTCAGCTCCACCACCTCGGGTGTGTGGAAGCCCTGCTGCACGTCTCCGGGCACACCCGAGATGCTCTGCACCTCGTAGGCCTTCTGCGTAGGGTCGACCTCGGCGAGGATGGCGGCCAGATCGTCCGGCACAGGAAAGCGGTCGAGGAGTTCCGCCAGCAGGGGAGCCAGCGGCCCCTGGTGGAAGTCGAACTGCCCGCTCTTCGATTCGCCTACGATCAGACTGTGCGCCAGGTCCAGGTCGCCGTCACAGAGTTCTGGCTCACAGGGGATGCCGTAGGGAGACCAGGGAAGGGCCCCCTTGGGGCTGGCCCAGTCGGAGATGACGAAGTCACGGCCCATGTCTCCGGAGATGTCCTGACCTCGCTCGAGCAGTTGCCGCATCTGCTGCAGGTACAGCTCGACGCGAGGCCAGAAGTAGTGTTCCACCAGCTCGGCGTAGTCCTCGGCGGTGTAGTCCAGAATCGGACGCCATGCCGTCGCCGACTGGGTGGCGGTGAAGGTGACCCAGTTGCTGCGCCGGTTGTCGTGCCCGGGCAGGATCTGGGGGCAGCGGGCGGCGCGGTCGTCGTGGACCTGCAGGCGGAACTCGTCGTGGGCGGAGGTGAAGCGGGCGATGAAGTGCATCACTTCCTCCACGGCCGCCGCGTGGCTCTCATACGTCGGCGAAACCCCGGCGCGGAAGGCCTTCCTGGCACGAGCGAGGCGGTCGTTGAACAGCGCTCCGAGGTACACCCGGCCGTAGTCGATCACATCGAAGCGATACTGATGGCTCCGCTCCATTAGCTCGGGCTCTTCGAGCAGCGTCTGCAGGAGCTGCCGCAGCCTCGGCAGATAGCCCAGCGTGCGTTTTACCGACGTCGGTGTCAGCCCGGGGAGATACCCGCCCGCCCAGTCGCGATAGAGCGGCCGATTGGTCATGTCCATGTTGTAGTGCGAGTACAGCGTGTCCATGGCCAGATCGGTAGCGCCCTGCAGGCGTGTGGCGGAGGCGCGACCGTATCGCAGAATCGTCCACCGCCGCACGAAGTCGTCCAGGTCGACGACCATGGGATCCCAGGCGAGCTCGGCGTACAGGTCCTGCTTCAGGTGCTCGCGATGGCTCGACTCGCCGCCGACGACGAAACCCCACCAGTTGTATGCTCGCGGGTCCTGGCAAAGGGCTCGGGCATTGTCGACGGCGACGCGCATGTCACCCCACAAGTTCGTGTGCTTGCCGCACTGCACGATCATGCCGTTGATCCAGCGCAGCCCCCAGTAGTAGTCACTGAGCTTGAAGTCCGGTACCCGCTGGGGGATGGCGAGGAAACCGGTGACCACCGTGGCCCCCGATTCCTGGATGGCCTCCTTCTGCGCCTCATAGGTCGAGGCGTAGCGAAAGGGCTGTCCCGTCAGGATCTCGGCCTGCGGATCGGCCTTCTCCACGGCTGCGATGGTCTCGCGCAGCAAGGCCTTGACCAGCTCGTTCTGTTCCTCCGGCGTGCCACTGCCAAAGTGACCTTCACCGCCGGCACCGACGTAGTAGTAGTGGTCGGAGCCCAGTGCTTCCATCTGGGCCTGCACACAGGCGCCGATGAACTCCTGCACCACGGACAGCCTCGGGTCCATCCACTGGAAGGTGAGGCCGCACCACTCGTAGGGCACGGTGGGGATGTCGATTCCGGTGTGCGCCGCGTACTGCTGCCGGAACTGCTCCGTCTGGACACTGTCGTAATATGGCATGGAACCTGGCTCGCTGGACAGCCACGGCTGATGCCAGGTGACCTCGTACCAGCAGCGGATGCCGCACATGCGCGCGTGTTCGAAGAGCCGGCGCATCATCGCCAGGTTGTGCTGCTGCCACGGTGTCAGGGCGATGTCGATGCCGAACCGCGCGGCCGCCAGAGCTTCGATTCCAGTGTATCGACCCAGCCAGTTGGTTTCGCAGGCGTTGATCCGCGTCTTCACCAGCCAGTCGAACCACCGCATCCACTCCTGTTCCGAGTACCAGCGATGACCGCTGTAGGCGGGGTGGTGGGCGACACACTTGTTGCGCCACTCGAAGTGGGGCCTGCAGACATCATCCAGCTCCCCCAGGGCGATCCGTGGGCTCTGCGGGATCTGGTCGCCATCCTCGAAGAAGCCGCAATCGAGATGCCGGGACAGAAGGTGGTAGACGGCGTAGAGGCAGGAGTAGGGTTTGACACCGACCAGGAGGATATCGTCACCGACAGATTTGACGACGTACCCGTCGAAGCCGAGAGCGTCCACCGACAGGTCGATGTCGCCCGTCGGACAGGCGCTGCCGATGTAGATGCTGGGACCCTGGTCGTCTCTCACTGCCTCGATAGACAGCAGAGCGCCAGAGATCTGCTGCAGGTACTTCTGCAGCTCCGTCGCGGCATGTCGTTCCACCGGCAGAGCATTGGCGGCGACGACGATCCGCGCCCGGGGCTGTTCGTTCCCCGCGATGACAATCATACGTCTCGCTTCGACGCCTGGTGGGCGCCATCAGGCACTCAGGCACTCCGGCAGAATCGGCGGCAAACCGCGTGGCGATCCACATACCGACATGTCGGGCTGGCCGATTGTGTTCAGATCAAGGGCCATTATGGTGCGATTGGTGTGTCCTCGTCAAACGCGAGTGTGCCCCTTGGCGTTGATGCGGGGGCGATGGCCGCTCACATCCATACTGGAACTCTGGCCAGTGACCCTGCGAAGCCTCTTGACTCTGTAGCCAACTAGGACATTATAAATACTTCGCCATAGATACCCCCGTGCGTGTGTCACCTGCGGCGATTGCGTTGTCCGCTGCAGTTCGCCGCAATGAAGCTATAAGGGAGACCACCTTTGCCAGACATCAGTGAGAAAGTGAGCAAGAAGCCCCGGATAGGCATCCTGGGTGGCGGCGGCATCCTCGGGGCCCACGGGCCCGCATTCGTGGCCAACGCGGACCGCTGTTCCGTCGTTATGGTCGCCGAGCCAAATGAGAACTGCCACGCGAGGATCCGTGAATTGCTCGGCGAGGATGTGGAGATTGTGCCCGACTATCACGATGTGCTGGCCGACGGCCGAATCGACGCGGTCGACATCCTCCTGCCTCACTACCTGCACATGCCGGCCACAGTCGACGCGGCGGAGGCGGGTAAGCCGGTGCTGACGGAAAAGGTGATGGCGCGCAATGTCTGGGAGTGTGACCGCATGATCGAGGCTTGTGAGACAGCCGGCGTTTCGCTCACCGTCTGCCACGACCGCCGCTACCATGGACAGTGGGAGGCGTTGAAAGAGATCGTGGATTCTGGCGCTCTCGGGGAGATCTTCTTCTGGAAGCTTGACCACAACCAGGACGTCGTGTTTCCCGAGGGCACGTGGGTGCGCACGCGCGACGGCATCGGCGGCGGGTGCATCATGAGCTGCCTCACGCACCAGATCGACGCTCTGCGTTGGTACGCAGGTGAGTTTGGCAGCCTGAGCTGCATGACGCGCGTGACGCCCGACCGGATGGAGGGCGAATCTCTCGGCGTGATCATCGCCACTCTGGCGAGCGGTGCGCTGGCCGAGTTGTCGATCAACTGGCGAACACGCTCGAATGTGGGAGACAACTGCCTGTGGTACGAGATGGTTCACGCCTGCGGTACGGAGGGTGAAGCGTATTACATGTCGAACCGCGAAGGGACCTTCATCAGGCTGCACGAGAACGCCGACCGGGAGGCGATCGATCGCTACGGGGAGGCCGCGCTCGAGGCAATGGTGCCCGTCGAGTGTGCCCCGCATGCGGGCCACAGAAAGTGCATCACGGAGTGGGTCAAAATGATCGCGGGCGGCGAGGCGGACATTCGCACGAGCGGCCGGGAGTGTCGTGGCACGGTGGAAGTCGCCGAAGCCGCGTACCGGGCCGTGGAAGAGCGGCGTGTGGTATCGCTGCCCATCGAACCAAGGCCGTGGGTCGAGTCTGCAGGTCCGGTGGATGTCGGCCGCACGGACGGCGCGTCCTACCACATCGAGATGTGAGGAAAGGGCGGGATCGCTATGCAGGTCGGACTGGACACCTTCACCATCCGTGAGCTGAACCTGAGCGCAATGGAAACCCTCGATTGGTTAAAGGAGCGGGGTTTTACGGGCGCGCAGTTCGGGGGGCTTCGATCGCTTTCCAAGGACCTGGATCCTGGCCAACTGAAGCAGGTGCGAACCCGTGCGGATTCCCTCGGACTCTACACGGATGTGTCGATTCCGAGCTGCAATCCCCATCGGATCACAGGCTCACTGGACGAGCACAGGCAGGACGTGGAACAGCAGATCGCCCTCGCCGCGGAGTGTGGCTGGCACGAACTACACACGGCCTTTGGCGGCGGGGAAGAGCGATACGTAGATGCCGTGGCGTGGACCGATCAACTGGCGGATGCGGCTCAGTTCATCCGCTCTCTGGCCCCCGTTCTGCGGTCGCACAAGAGCCGGATCAACATCGAGACGCACGGGGACGTAACGACCTTCGAGTTGGTTCGCCTGGTCGAAGACGTGGGCCCGGACATTGCCGGCATCTGCCTGGACACGGCGAACGTGTTCTGCCAGTGCGAGGAGCCGACCCAGGCGGCTCGTCGTGCGGCGCCCTATGTGCATATGACGCACATCAAGGACGCAATGTTGACGCTCACGAACAGCGGGGTTCGACGTCAATCTCTCCCACCAGGGCGTGGCGTTCTCGACTGGCGCACTATCCTGCCCGTTCTGGCCGAGTTCGAACCGAACCTGCGCCTTTCGATCGAGGACCATAAGTGGCTGTTCGATTTCCATGTGTTCGATCCCCACTGGCTGCGACTTCACCCGGACCTCACCGTGGCCGAATTCGCCGCGGTGATGCAGATCGCATGGGCGTGCCAGCAGAGAGTGTCGAACGGTGATCTGCCCGACCCCGAGACGTACAATGCGGTTCCGTACGTTGACGAGTTGGAGGACAGATTGAAGGCCGGTCGAGACTATCTGAACGACCTGCTCGATCGGCTGGATCTGCGGGATCGTGCCCATGTGGCAAGGCACGGGCTGCACCGGCCGATGGTGCCGGAAGACTGGCCGATCCGGTAGAGGGGGAACGGCCCGCTGTTGCCGCAGCGACGCCGGCGAACTCCCATCCCAAGAGGCGATGTCAATGACGACTGGGCCAGGGCAAGAGGGCGAAGCTCATTCCAGCAGCAGGGGGCAGATACCAGGCCGTCTGCGGGCGTGGACAAACGCTACGATCCGCTGGAGGGGCGCCTTACCGAAGCAGCGGGTGACGAGCGTCTACTGCCGCGGCAGGAGCCACCTGCCCAGCGCCCTCCCGCGCTCGACGAAGTAGCACATGGTTTCGTAGTCGACCTCCGGTGGCTCGGAATGGTCGGAGTGGAGGACATACCCGCCACCCCCGGTGACCACGGGCAGGATCTTGGTGTCCATCTCGGCATCGATAGCAGCCCGGTCGTTGCTGATCAGGGTCCGAACATCGATGCCACCGTAGAAGGCGATCTGGTCGCCGAATCGGCTGTAGAGCGTGGGCAGATCCATTCCCGCCTTGACCTCCATGGCCTGGAGACAATCCATCCCCGCCTCGATGAGACCCGGAACCAGGGGCTCCACATACCCGCAGGAGTGGACGATCACGCGGCACCCCTGGGCGTGAGCGAAGTCGAAGAGCTGCTGATGCCCCGGCTGAATGATCTCGCGGTACATGGCCGGTGACATGAAGGGCCGAGCCTTCAGTCCCATGTCCTCATAGAAGAAGAACGCGTCGGGCTTGCCCTCCTCGGCGACGAGCACCTCGAGGTGCCTCAATGTCAGGTCAGCGTAGGTCTGCACCATGTCCTTGACCCAGTCCGGGTCCAGGGCCATGCCGGCCAGCATGTTCTCATGCCCGCACAGGGGGTGCATCTGCTCGAAGGGGGCAACCCCGGCCCAGCAGAAGAAGCGCTGCCGTTCTGCCGCAACACTCCTGGCCTGTCGGTATGCCTCGAAGGGGATGCGCCGCCGGTCGAACTCCACGAGCCGGGGCCTGGCGAAGTCCTCCCACGTCTCGCGGTCGATGACCTCGAAGCCGACGTGCTCCGGGGTGCTGTCGTGCAACTTGTGGCGCCGCAGCCGGGCCCCGTTGCCGTCCAGCTGCAGGATGGTCTCCTCGGTTTCCTCCAGGGTGACCGCCTCGAAGTCCAGGTCGACGGTGGAGTCGAGCCACCCGCCTGAGCACAGGTCCTGGTCGAAGTGCTCGGCCACGTTCTCGTCGGGTTTCAGGTGGCCTTCGCCTCGCCAGCGCTCCACGGTGGCGCCCCAGGGGCTGACGGCGATGGGGGTTCGGTCCACCGGCTTGCGGGCCAGGGTGTTGGCCATTCGTTCGATACTCGTCATGGACATGCTCTACCGTGCCTCGCGCTTTCGGGGATGGTCCTGCCCCATGCCGCGCACGAGGCTGAAGGAGAGCAGCAGGAGCACCAGGGCGAAGGGTAACCCCGTGGTCACTACCGCCGTCTGCAGCGCCAGAAGGCCGCCGCCCAGCAGCAGCACGGCGGCGATGACCCCCTCCATCGTAGCCCAGAAGATGCGCTGGATCCTGGGTGGGTCCAAATGGCCGCCGGCGGTGATGATGTCCACCACCAGGGACGCCGAATCCGACGATGTCACGAAGAAGGTGATGACGATGCACACCGCCAGAGCCACGGTGACCGACGTCAGCGGGAAGGTCTCCAGCAACTGAAAGGTGGCCACGGCTACGTCTGCTTTCACGGCCTCGACGAGGCCGCCACCGCCGAAGAGTTCGACGTGCAGGGCGGCGTTGCCGAACACCGTCAGCCACACGAAGGTCGCCAACGTCGGCACTACAAGAATGGCAGCGATGAACTCGCGCACGGTGCGCCCTCGCGACACGCGGGCCACGAAGATGCCGACGAAGGGCGACCAGGCGATCCACCAGGCCCAGTAGAACAGGGTCCAGCCGTGCTGCCACTCCGTCTGCGTGTAGGCCTCGGTCTCGAAGCTCAGACGCGGCAACTGTTGGAGGTAGATGCCGAGGTTCTGCACCAGGGCATCGAGCAGGTAACGCGTCGGTCCGGCCAGCAGCACGAAGAACAGCAGCAACCCGGCGATGACGACATTGATCTGGCTCAGCCGCCGGATCCCCTTGTCGACGCCCAGCACCACGGAGATCGTCGCCATGCCAGTGATCAAAGCGATCAGGAGTACCTGCACCATCGTCGATTGCGGGATGAAGTCGAAGAGGTGGGCGAAACCGGCGTTGACCTGCTGGGCACCCAACCCCAGGGATGTGGCCAGCCCGAAAAGCGTGGCTACGGCGGCCAGCACGTCGATCACGTCCCCGGCCCGGCCGTGGATGCGCTCGCCGAGGAGCGGGTAAAAGGTGGAACGCACCGTCAGCGGCAGCCCGCGATTGTAGGCAAAGTAGGCCAGGGCCAGCGCCATCAGCGCGTAGAGCCCCCAGGCGTGCAGCCCCCAGTGGAAGAAGGTGATGCCCATGGCGAGCTTCGCCGCCTCGACGGACTGTGGTTCTCCCCACGGCGGGCTTGAGAAGTGATAGATCGGCTCCGCGACGCTCCAGAACATGAGGCCGATACCCATGCCGGCGCTGAACAGCATCGACAGCCATCCCCAGGTGCTGAAGTCGGGGCGGGCGTCGTCGCCGCCCAGGCGCACGTTGGCGTGTCGGCTGAACAGCAGGAGCAGGACGACACCGAGATAAATGTTAATGCAGAGGACGAAGAACCAACCCGTGCTCGCCGTGATGAACTGCAGGACGCCGTCGAAAACCGTCGTCATGCGGTCCAGGTTCAGCAGGCTGAAGGCGACGAAGAGCACCACCAGACTTGCCGACGCCCAGAACACGAAGGCATTGATCTGAAGGCCGCTGCCGCGGCCGTCATCAGAGGGGTCGTTCATGCGCCGGCCGGCTTGCGGAAGGTGAAGACGCCCCAGACGAGGCGGCCCTGCTCGCCACCTTCGATCCAGTGTGTCAGCCCCGCCTTCATGTGCCGCATGTACTCGTCGCTGATCTTGCCATGCAGCGCCGCTTCGCCCTGCTCGGTCTCGACCAGGACCCGTTGATAGTGGGTCACGAGTTGAGGCGTCAGGTCAGTGAATGCCGCCGCCTCATCCAGTCCCGTGGCAGCCGCCGTCTTACGATAGGAACCCGGTGATGCCAGGCTGCTCAGGTGGATGCGCGCCAGGATCGGATCGAGGACACCGTCGGGGCAGTCGTCGGCTTGCATGATGTCGGTGAAGGCGAAGACGCCGCCGGGCTTGAGAACGCGTGCCGCTTCTGCGACGACCCGAGCACGCTCACCCGAATGCAGGAAAGCGTCCTGTGAGCATACGGCGTTGAAGGAGTCATCCGCTGCGTCCACCGCCTCGAAGCTGCCATCGACGATGTCGATCCGATCCGCCAGGCCCTGCTCCCGGTTGAGCCGCCGGGCCCTCTCGTTCTCCACCTCACTGAGATTCAGCCCGACGACGTGGCTGCCGTAGGTGTGCGCCAGGTAGCGCGCCGAGCCACCATATCCCGAGCCCATGTCCAGGATTCGACAGGAAGCGTCGAGGGGCTCCAGGCGGCGCGCCAGATTCTCGACCGAGCGTCGGCTCGCGGTGGCGATGCTGTCGTCGATCCCTTCGTAGAGGCCAATGTGGATGTCTTCGCCGCCCCAGATCGTCGAGTAGAAGGCCTCGGCGTCGTCACTGTTGTAATAGTCCCGCGCGGTACTGACGGCCTCGGAGTAGGTCTCAGTCACCGGATTCTTCCTCCAACTCGTAGTGCTTCTCGCAGATGTGGACCAGAAAATCGGGGTCGGCCTCTTCGTAGTCGCTCTCGAAGTCGCCGAAGGTGTGGACCTTCTGAAACCCCACCTCGTGCATCAGCCGGCGTGTGTAGTCGCGGCGCAGGGGGAACATGTTGAGGTGATACGTGGAGCCATCCTCGAAGGCGTACTGGAAGCGCGCCAGACCATCGTCGACATGCTCGGGCTGCACCTTCACCGACTCGCCACAGTAATAGAAGGCGTGGTCGGCGGAATACCCATCGTCGAGAATGGAGTCGTAGTTGCGCTGATCGAGAACCAGCAGGCCGTCGTGGGCACACACGGCGTAGAACTCCGCCAGGGCCTTGCGCCGATCCCTCTCCTTGAACAGATGCGTGAAGGAGTTGCCGAGGCAGATGACGGCGTCGAAGGTTTCGTGGATATCGCAATTCAGGAAGCGCCAGTCCGCCTGCACCGTGCGCAGGATGTGACCGCGATCTCGGGCGTTGTCGAAGGCTTTGGCCAGCATATGCGGACTGCCGTCGGCGCTGACCACGTCGAAGCCGGCTTCCAGCAGCCGCACCGAGTGGAAGCCGGTGCCCGTGGCGACGTCGAGGACGCGCCTGACCCCACGTTCACGCAGTTGCTCGATGAAGAAGTCACCCTCGCTCTCGGCGCGCGCGTCCCAGTCGATGAACTCGTCCCACTTGTTGACGAAACCCATGACATACTGAGCTTTGTAGTGATCGGTCTCGCGGGTATTCGCCGACGGCGTCTCGTCGTCGACGAGGCCACGATACTGACGGTGTCGCGCCGGTTCTATATGCTCCGCTATGGATGAGCCGTTCCCAGCACCCATTCGATCCTCCCTGTGACTCGTGAACAGCATGGTGAGTGATGCCGCGCCTATGGGGGCCGAAGGCACAAAAGCTCTACCTGCGCGGGACCCCGGTCAGGGCCATACGACAGTCAACACCATCTGAATCACGGAATGTCGCGACCAGCGGTCGCTATCAGGGCGCTGGGCCTGTATCTCCCACGACAACTTTCGTGCACACAGGCGACATATCCGACGAAAAGCATGAACGTGCCCATGTACAGCGTGTAAGAAGGTAAGCCAATAACAGAGGACGGGCGAAAACGTCGGCGGGGTCGAGGCGATCAGAGGGTCTCCCTGCAGGCAGGCCCTGCGCTTGTCAGATCGACACGTGAAAGGTATTATCAGATATATGGCCAAAAAATCTGATAATGCCGACGAAGTCCTGTCTGCTACCGATGCGAGCCGTTCCTTCTCGAAGCTTCTCAACGATGTTGAGGCAGGTGGTCGGTTCCTGATCCAACGTCGCGGCCGGGCTATCTGCGCTATGGCTCCACCCCCTGTGGAGAGTCGGAAGGTTTCCGAGTGCGTGGCACTTCTGCGTGGACGACCGCCCGTGCTGCTGGATGAAGGGTTTGGCGACGATCTGGCCGATCTCATCGATGGAGAACCCCTCACCGAACCACCGAAATGGGACTCCTGATCGACTCAACCGTCCTGATCAGGGCGGAGCGGGATCGAAAAACTCCGGAGCAATTGCTCGCGGAGTTGATGACTCGGTGGGGTGACGTCGAGGTGGCGTTGTCGGCCATGACCGCGGGGGAGCTGTTGCACGGCTGCTGGCGGGCCGACACTCCCGCCAGGAGGGCCCGCCGAGAGGAGTATGTCGGTACGATCCTGGCAGTCGTGCCCGTCGTGCCCATCACGCTTCAGATTGCCCGTGTCTTTGGCGAAATCGACGCGAAGCTGGCCATGGGCGGCCAGCGATTGCCCACATCTGATCTGCTGATCGCCTGCTCAGCCCTGGCACGTGGCGACGACGTCGTCACCGGAAACATGCGACACTTCGATCGGATTCCAGATCTGACCGTCCATCGGTACAACTGAGTGTCGAGATCGCGGGCACCCCGCCATGACTCCGGCTGAACGTCTGCTCACTGTCCTGCGCGGCGGCGAGGTCACGCCGGTGCCTTGCTCCATCTACTTCAACACGAACCTGCGCGTTCAAGGTCACGACTGCAGTCGTCTGGAGGGGCGCACTGCCCTGGCCATCGATCTCGGCGTCGATCCCTTCGTCAGCGTGGGCCTGGGCCATGGGACCCATGCGGAGGTCCGCAGCCGTACCTGGATCGACGAGGATGTGGCCGGCGAGTCCTGGCCCATCTTCTGGCAGGAATGGCAGACACCCTCCGGAACGCTGCGCCAGGGCGTGCGGCGAAATGAGACGTGCGCCAACTGGGACCACATCCACTGGAACGACGCGGCGGCGAGTTCGATGTTCGAGCCCCTCATCAAGGAGGCCGCTGACGTCGAAGCCTTCCGTTATCTGTTTCAGCCGCTGGCGGAGGTCGACTTCAATGCCTGGCAGATTGCCACGGCGCCGTCCTTCGATCATGCCCGCGCCCTCGGCCTGCCGGTGATCGCCACGTACGGCCAGGGCCTCGCCCTGCACATGTTCCTCATGGGTGCCCAGAACGCCGTGCTCTTCAGTGTGGACGAGCCGGAGGCTTTCGACAGTCTCGCCAGCATCGGCCACGAGGCGGCCATGCGCAACATCGAGTATGCCCACCGCGCCGGCGTCCACGTGCTCAAGCGCTTCGGCGGCTATGAGATGTGCAACTTCTACAACCCCGAGATCTGGCGTCGCGTGTGTCGGCCGCGGCTGGAGCGCGAGGTGGCCCGGGCCCACGAACTGGGACTGGCCATCTTCTATCGGGTGGTTACGGGTATGGAGCCATTGCTGGAAGACATCGCTACCATCGGTTTTGACGCCATCGAGGGAGGCGAGCCGCACCTGAGCCGGTGCTCCCTGGAACAGTGGCGCGACGCTTTTGCCGGCCGCGCAGCATCATGGACCGGTGTCAGCAGTCCCGTGCTGCTGGGTGGTGACGATCCTGAGGCGGTGCGGTCGGAGGTGCGCAAGGCCGTCGAGATCTTCGGTCGCCGTGGTTTCGTGCTGGGCGTGACCAACAGCATCCGGCGCCATTTCCCGTGGGCGAATACGCTGGCGATGATCGACGAGTGGAAGCGGCTCGGGGACGGCTGAGCCCTCAGCCGACGAGGTCGACGCTGGCAGTTCCTACGAGATGGTGTCAGTGCGTCGCTCTATAATTTCCCGCAAACCTGGACCATCTTGCTGGCCTACGTAGTTCTACGGATGCGATTCGGAATCCCTCGTCGTATACGGACAGCGGCGTTGCCGGATGGCGGGGCCGCTTTCTTGATCCCTGACGGGAGAGACACGGATGATCATCTCAGTCATAAACACGACACAGTTGAAGAAGGAAGAGGTCCAGAAGAAGCTGCGTGCCATCAACCGTCAGTTGGCGGAGGACTTCAAACGCTACTGGCATCGCGACATCGAGTTGCGCCTGGAAGGCTGGACCGGAAAAACGCCCGATCCGAAGAAGCCGATCAACATGCGCGGCGATGCCGTGCTCTACCTGTGGGATCAGGTGGACGTAGACGATGCCATCGGCTATCACGATCTCACCGGAGTGGGGGTTCCTTTTGGCTTCGTCTTCACGGAACTCGCCGCTGAGCTGGGCGAAGACTGGAGCGTAACCCTCTCGCACGAAGTGCTGGAGATGGCCATGGACCCCGAGGCCAATCTGCTGGCCGAGGGACCGCATCCCGACCCGAAGGAAGACGGCCGGACCGTCTTTCACTGGTACGAGCTGTGCGATGCGGTGCAGGGCTCCAAATACGAGATCGACGGCGTCGAAGTCGCCAACTTCCTCCTGCCCCTCTACTTCACCGAGGGTGACGAGCATCGGAATCACAACGACTTCCTTGGCACCGGCCTGGGCTCCTTTCAGGTTGGTCCCGGTGGCTATGCCGGCTTTCTGGATCCCGAAACGGGCGAGCATGACACCTGGATCCGCCCGCGAGACAACAAGGCCACGCACCGCCTGGTGGTGAAGCAACAGCACAAGGGTGTGATGCGCGCCGACCGGCACAAGGGGCGCGAAAGGGACGCGGCCATCGTCGACAAGAACACCGTGCACTGCGAGGCGGTCATCTTCGAGCTGGACGATACAGTGGCGCTGCCCGAGCGGCTTCATACGGCACAGCAACTGGCGCGTACCGTGCTCGGAGATGGTTGGGAGCTGCAGCGTTCCCCCGGTGATCCGAATGAGTACGACGCTCTCTACCGCGGGTCCACGGCCATCGGCTTTGCCCAGGCCTGGCAGCTGGCCCACGAGCTGGCCGAAGATGACGCCGTGGTGTACGCCGAGCCCTCACTCAGCTTCCCCGTAGCAGGCGAGTTCGAACAGGCTCACGACGGTCCAGCGCGGGCGCTGCGCGCTTCGAGCCGCGGCAGCAGCAGTCACAAGGCAGGCACGGAGATTCCCGCGTGGGGGCTGGAGCTGTGCCGCGTGCCGAAGGCGTGGCAGAGAATCGAGGCGGAGCACAAGCGGCCGGGTGCCGGAGTGCGCGTCGGACATCCGGACTCGGGTTACCGTCCGCACGACGAAATGGACGCCACGCGAGTGATGACGCAGATCGACTTCGACTTTCTCGGAGGTGACAGCGAGACGATCAGCAACAAGGGTAACCACGGCCTGGCGACGGCGAGTGTGATCATGAGCGGTACCGGCGGTGTCGATGATCGCATCAAAGGACCCGCCCTGCACGCCGAGATCGTGCCTTTGAGAGTGACCAAGCCTGGCTGGATCCGTCCGGCGCCGGTGCTGATCGGAGGCGGCATGCGTCGTCTGCGTGACGCCATCGATCATGCTGTGAAGGTGCACTGCAAGGTGATCTCGATGAGTCTGGGAGGCCTGCCGAGCCGGTCGGTGAAGAAGGCCATCCGTAGAGCCACCGACTCTGGTGTGATCGTGCTGGCTGCGGCCGGCAACCAGGTGCGCACAGTCGTATGGCCGGCACGCTACGATGACGTGATCGCCGTCGCTGGATGCGATATCGACAGAGCGCCCTGGAGCGGATCGAGTCATGGTGGCTCGGTGGATATCACGGCACCAGCGGAAAGCGTCTGGAGGGCATGTTACAACAAGAAGGGCAAGCCTGATGAGGCCCGCAGCGACGGCACCTCGTACGCCGTGGCCCTGACCGCCGGTGTGGCGGCCATGTGGCTGGCCTATCACGGTGCGGACGTGCTGGCCGCCAAATACGGCCGCGAAGGCGTACATGAACTTTTCGCTTCGCTGCTCAAAGCCACGGCGAACAAGAATCACAACCTGCCAGCGGGGGAGTTCGGCGCCGGCATCGTGGATGCCGAGGCGTTGATGAAGATGCCCCTGCCGAAACGACGGCCCGCTGCCCGCAAGGCCTCGGCAGTCCCCGACGCCGACACCCCGCAACGTGCTGCTGAGTGCGGATCTTCTTGACGGCCTGACAGCGCCCAGCGCAACTCGTGGCAAGAAGAAGAAGAAAGCAGGAGCTCGCACACGGGCTCGCGGCGTGTCGCCGCAGTTGCGTGCGGTGATCGACCGCTGACGCGAACCGTCCACGGTAGCGGGAGCTACGCTGACAGCTGGCCCTAGTGTTGTGTCGCAGAGATAACTAGCGTAAGTATGGGTGTGCTTAGTAGGTTTCTTGCGGACCCGTTTCGCAAGGAGAGTTCGATGGCACTAGGCCGTCCTATGGCGCAGGTTGAGTTGAGTGAGCAGGTGCGCGAG
>DASCMS010000060.1:0-112525 GCA_036011085.1 Candidatus Latescibacterota bacterium | reverse complement strand
CCCGAGGGTATCGCTGGCGTTGGCATTCTGAGCTCCGACAAAGTCGCCGAAGTCGCCCTCTGCGATGATCTGCCGCCACTGAAGCGTATCTGAGCTCCGTGCGGATTTACTGACCTCGAAAGCCTTACCGAAGGCATCTGCGATCACCTTCAGGGTATCACCGATCAGCACACCGTCAGTCTGCGTGCCGAGCTTCACGTCAGCCTTCAACGTGTCGTTGATACCGAGAACCTTGTCGTTGGTGGCACTGTTTAACAGGCCGCCGATCGTGTGATTCGGAGTGCCGTTGCGGTTCGCCTGGGCACTGGCGGAAGTAGCGGTGACCAACTGGTCCGCATTCGCCGGACGATCGGCATCAATACCGATCAGGAGACTCCCAGCGGAGAGGGTTGGCGTGGTCGTGTCCGTCAACGAGGACGTTGACGTGCCGTCAATGGAGATCGCGGCGGCACGCACGCCTGTTACGGTGCCACTCGAGTAGTGAACCTTCCCATACCACGTGAAGGTCGTCGTGTCACCGCTGGTGGTAGCACGAACGGAGTCGGCGTCACCCTGGTTGCCGGTTGGGCTGGCCAAGGCGAGGCCACGCGTGGCCCGCACTGCGACCAGTGCACCTGAAGCTCGCGACGTGACCTTCGAGGATACGGTCACTCCAGAGTAGAAAGCGGTTCCGCCGGAAGTCCTGATCGTGTTGTTCGTGGACTTGGCGATAACCGATGCGAGATTCCGGCCAGTACTGGTATTCAGACTGTCTGCCACGACCGTTGAGTCATTGGTCGTGACCAAGTAAAAGATCACCTCGAGCGAATCGTTCGGGGTGAAGTCGAGGACTTTTGCCTGGACCTGGAAGGTCGAGTCAATTCCTCGCAGTGCACCGCTGTCAGATGGCGACACGATCGTAATGCTGTTGACGGTAGCGGCGTCAACGGCAACGACCCCGAAGCCAACCAACATGGCGGCGAAAAGGGCTACGCATTTCCTATACTGCATCCTATTCCTCCTCAGGGAGCCCAGTCCCCATAGCTTGAAACTGCAGTCTGCGGACGTCATTTCATGTCCAAACAGGAAGTTTACTGTGAATCGCGTTGTGAGAGATTCGGTTTCAACTGCAAGTACCCCGCGTCGACCGACACCCGACTGCGGGACCCACGTGCTGACTTCGTCGCCTCTCCCTCCTTTCTGCGGTCCACCCTACGAGACTCTTGTGGCCAGTCTTGCTTGTTCTTGGACAGCCGGCGCATTCACCAATTGCGGAACGCGCGGACCTCCCCATGCCACATGGGCGTGGGGGAGCCTTATAATATCACGGCGATTTTGGAGTGTCAAGCACTTTCTTGGTTCAGAAGTTGGTGCCAACCTAGGGTAAAATCACAAGATAGGTAAGGTCGGTACCCGTGCCGTCTCAACCCCTGCGGGAGAATGTAGAAAACCTTCTCCCTGGTCGCTGTGACACTTGTCACTAGCTGGCTTCGGGTTACAAGATAGGTCGATTCGGCTCGAGGTTCAAGCTAGATTCGTGCCAGATGTCGTTTGTACTCGAAATCGGCCGTATGTTCAGTCCTGTCAACCCTTTCTGTCTGCGGTCGTCGCTCACTGGTAGCAGACATACCGAACCTCCCCTATAGCTTGGCGAGAATAAACCCGTGACGGCAGCAGACACCGATGGACGCCCGCTGTGCTTCGTGCATATACCGAAGACCGGCGGCTCGACATTGAGATGGATACTGGATCGACAGTATCAGTCCTGTATGTATCTGATCCCTCAATGGTTCCACGGTGATCATACGACCCCGTCAGTTGCAGCGGGGCAGTGCCGGGGGGCGCCGGCTGTCATCGGCGCCCATCGCCCCCTCGACGCATCGTGGCCGCAGGGACTGGCCCTCGCCATGGTTCGCGACCCGTTGCGGAGAGTCCTTTCCCATGTTGCCCACATACGCGCCGAACCTCAGGCCTGGCTACCGGATGCCCGGGGGGCACTGCCATCATCCCTTGCAGACTGGATGGACCGAAAACCCCTGGCCCTGTTTGACAACAACCAGGTCCGGTACCTGAGCGGGGCCGTCGAGTTCGACGGTATGCCGTTGACGAGGACAATGGAAGAATCCGATCTGGAGAAAGCTCTGCAGGCCGCCCGTTCTAGGGTGCTGGTGGCCCCCATGGAGGCCTTCGATGAGGCTCTGCTGGACTGGAGACACCGCCTCCGCTGGTCTCCCCCCTACTACCGACGGGTGAACGTCCGTCGGCGCGGATCAAGCCCCATCCCCGAGCGGGACACCCAGGCGGTGGCGTCGTGGAATCGCCTGGACCGCATTCTCTGTGAGGAAGTGGGCGTGATCTTTCGCCAGCGCCTGGCTGAACTCGAGCAGGAGTCAGGCCGCAGTATGCAGGAGCAGCTGGCGACCTTCCGCGAGAGCAACAGCGGCCTGGCCGCCAGGGCAGGCATCCTATGGCACACTTTCGGCCGTGGCGTGAGGCACCCGGTACGCGCCGGTCGCATGGTGATCCGCTCGGCGCGGCAGCGTCTTGGCGGTTAGCTGACGGGAGACGGCCCGGAGCGACGGCGCCAGAGAATCGTGCCGCCCCAGACCAGGAGAATCAGAAGGCTCCCCCCGCTGATGACACGGGCAATCGCCACCGGCGCGGAGTGGTAGGTGAACTCCACGTCATGCTCACCCGCAGGCACCGGCACCGCCCGCCAGACGTAGTTCGCCCGCACGATCTCGACGGCATCGCCATCGATGGTGGCCTCCCAATTGGGATGGTAGTTGTCGCTCACCACCAGCATACGTGCCCCGGTGGCCTGGGTCTTCACCCGGATCACACCGTCGTGGTAGTCGTACTCCACCGGCGTGACCGAGTCTCCTGAACGATCTGCCTCCGGTCCCGGCAGAGAGATCTGTGGTGGACCTTCCAGAACGACTACCTCTCGCAGATCAAGACGTCCATCCCTCAGGAACTGCAGGATCTCTCCTTCTTCCTCCATCACTACCGCGTGGGAGAGCAGCTGAAACCATGGCAGCGCGCCAGGGTTTGAGTACAGGCGCACTCCCTCAGAGGCAGATACCTCGGGAAAAGCGTCGGCCGTCAGTTCCATTGGCCTCGGGGTGACGATGTAGCGGGCATTGACGAGGTTGAGCAAGGGCTGAATCGCGACCAGCAGCTGGTCGTCACTCCAAGACACCTGCTGACCGCGGAGCTTCGACGTGTAGATGTGCTCGACTGGACGCAGTTCCTGCAGGAGACGATCGTACCGCCTGAGTGTGTAGTTGTTGAAGGCGGTGACGATATCCGCCCCTTCCAGATGAAAACGGGGATCGCTCAGGAAACCGTAGCCGGGAAGCGGAAAGAGGCGGAACCTGCCGGGCTGCCGCCGAAGGAATTCCACCGTACTCGGATTGGTGTGGCGGAAGTCAGTCCAGCGGGCAGGGTCTTCATAGCGCAGGAAGAGCCTGTCGATGCGCCAGGTGTCGACCAGAGTCAGGGCGATCAGTCCCAGCACGACAGGAGCGACACCCAGGCGGTTCTTCAGTCGCAGCACGAGCAGGGCGGTACCGCCCCCCGCCACGCATGCCACCAGGAAGGCGCCACGCCCTGCCCAACCGGCTCCGGCGAGCATGGCCTGGCGGTTGGCATCGGGGATGTCCGACCACAGGACGGCAGTCCAGGCCTCGAGCACGACGCCGGGAGCCAGCGCTGCGATCAGGGCCAGCCCGGTAAAGAAACCGCCGACGCGAAGCACCCGGCGCGAGAGTTCCCGCCGTTGAGCCTCAGGGCCATCGAGAACACCGTGCAGGGCGATGGCGGCCAGGGCAATGGCGGGGAAAGCAAAAAGAAACGCCGCCTGGCCGATGGCGCGCAGCACTTTCCCCCCGGGCAACAGGTGGTAGGCCAGCCAGTGCACCGGCGTGTGCTCTCCCAATGTGTATGCGGCTGCCGTGACCGAGAACAGCACAAGAAACAGGATGAGTGGCCTTCGTCGCGCCCAGGGAACCGCCACGACTCCCAGGATCAAGGCGAGAATTCCGAAGTACTCCGAGTTGAGTTTCATGGGATTCCGGCCCCAGTAGTGATTCTGCCCGCTTTTCGGATCCAGAAAGCCGGCGAACTCGGGAACCACCAGTGACGCCATCTCCTCAGGGTGCAGCGACCAGCTGCGCGCGTGGGCCAGCTGCTGGGCTTCCGAACGCCCGAGATCATCCTGGATCGCGGCACGCTTGGACTGCGTCTTCACGTGCAGAAAGGCCGGGAGGACGCCCTCCGCCCCGAGTCCGAGGCCGAGGGTGGCTACCAGGGAGAATAGCACGATCCGCTCGAGAAGGCGGGGTTTCGGCATACCCTCCCGAAACTGGGAGACTACCTTATAAAGGCAGTAGAGCCCCAGACCGAGCAGGGCGTACTGCAACATTTGCAGATGGGGTGAGAACACCCCGAGAGCGATCAGCACTGCCAGCAGTATCCACCAACTGGCAGCCCTTCGCCCCCCATCCATGCCTCGCTCGAGACACAGGCAGAGGAAAGGGAACAGAGCGATGACGGTCATCTTCGCGTACTGACCGGCGAAAGGGAAGGAGAGGAACATGGGAGCCGACAGGTAGGCCATTCCGCCCCAGAGAGATGCAGCTCGCCCTACACCGATCTGGCGCAGGTAGAGCGACATCCCCCAGCCGGCTCCGAACACCACCAGCAGATAGCGCCAGCCAGTGGCGCGTTGCTTGGTCGTGAACAGCTCGATCAGATAGGTCGGGAAGAATTTGTGGCGAATCTCCTCCGAGATCGGGTACCCACCCATGCGGGGATCCCAGGCCGAAGGCACAAGGTCTTTCAGCTTCTCCAGGACCGGTGCCTTGCCTTTGTGGAAATCGGTCCCCACATCTTCGCCGCGGATGATCTGGTCGCTCAAGGGGAACTCCCAGAAGTAGACGAGTGCCACCAGGGCGAACAGGACCGGGGCGAACCAGGGCCGGGAGACCCAGGACGTGATGTCCGCCCCCCGCCCCACGGACGTACCCGGCTCGCCGGTTGCGAGTTCGGGCGCAGGCGCACGATTCCGCCGACGCTGCTTCCCCATCCTCGTATTTCTCCTGTTGGTGGGTCGATGGTAGTGCGCAGTAGGAGGGCGGATCGCCCTCGCGGGTCCGTCTACAATGTGCCTTTGGTAGAGAGCACACCCTGAACTCGCTCGGACAGGCGTGTCGCCGTGTCGAGAGCCCGGCCGGTAGCCTTGAAAACCGCCTCGATCGAGTGGTGATCGTTCGTGCCGCGCAGCAGATCCAGATGGAGATTCATCCGGGCGTTGTCGGCCACGGCCCGGAAAAACTCGGGCACCAGCGCCACAGGCAGCCCGCCTACGGTCTCGTCGACAAAGGCCGCCTGCAGGTTCAGATAGGCCCGTCCCGACAGATCGATGACGGCACGCGCCAGAGCTTCGTCCATCGGCACATAGGCGCTGCCAAAACGTACGATTCCCGCTTTGTCGCCCAGTGCCTCGGCAACAGCCTGGCCCAGGCAGATGCCCACATCTTCGACGGTGTGATGGGGGTCGACCTCAAGATCCCCTTTACAGGTCAGGTTGAGGTCGAACAGCCCGTGGCGGGAAAAGGCCGTCAACATGTGATCGAAGAAGCCCACACCGGTATCGATCCTGGACTCTCCCGCACCGTCGATGACCAGTGTCAGATCGATATTCGTTTCGGATGTCTGACGCTGAATCCGGGATTGTCTCTGTTCACTCATCTGTCGATCTCTCCGACCAGGCTTCGAGCCGGACCTCGACGGCCCGGGCGTGTGCTTCGAGACTCTCGGCCCGTGCCAGCCTTGCGATCCTGGGTCCCGTCTCTCGCAGCCGTTGTTGTGAATAGCTGATGACGCTTGTCGTCTTGACGAAGTCCGAAAGTCCCAATGAGGACGAGAAC
Source organism: Candidatus Latescibacterota bacterium (assembly GCA_036011085.1). Lineage (GTDB taxonomy): Bacteria > Latescibacterota > UBA2968 > UBA8231 > UBA8231 > UBA8231. Next base: position 106,613 of record DASCMS010000060.1, on the reverse strand, counting down.
CGTGCGGCCCCGTTCGTGGGCAGAATATGGTTCGTCCCGGCGAAATAGTCACCTACCGGCTCGGTGGCTGCCTCGCCGAGAAACACGGCGCCGGCGTGGCGCACCCGGTCGAGCCATGCCCACGGGTCGGTGACCAGCAGTTCCAGGTGCTCTGGTGCCAGGCGGTTTGCCAGTTCCATGCCGACATCGAGGTCCGGCACGGTGACGATGACGCCAAATCGGGACAGGGCCTTTTCGGCCAGGTCCTTTCGTGGCAGACGAGCCTTCTGGCTCTCGACTTGCTGCTGCACAGCGATGGCGAGATCCCGGGACGGGGTGATACACACTGCGGCCTCGAAGCCTGTGCCGTGTTCGGCCTGTGACAGCAGATCGGCGGCGATGAAGGTGGCGTCCGCATCCTCGTCAGCGAGGATGACGATCTCCGACGGTCCCGGGACCATTTCGATGCCGACCGTCCCGTAGACCTGCCGCTTGGCGGTGACCGTGTAGACGCTGCCCGGGCCGACGATCTTGTCGACGGCGGTGATCGACTGCGTACCAAAGGCCAGGGCGGCTACCGCCTGGGCGCCGCCGATCCCGTAGACCTCTTCCAGGCCGAGGAAACAGGCAGTGGCCAGGATGTCCGGGTGCGGCAGCCCTGACGGCTGCGGTGGCGTCACGACACAGAGTTCCTCCACGCCGGCCACCTGTGCCGGTACACAGGCCATCAGCAGGCTCGAGATCAGCGGCGCCTGCCCTCCGGGAACACAGATCCCCACCCGTCGCAAGGGTGTCACCTTCTTGCCGAGGATGACACCGTCGCCGTCTTCCATGAACCAGGAGTTCTCTGTCTGCCGCTGGTGGAAAGCACGGATATTGGCGGCAGATTCCTCGATGGCGGCCAGCAGTTCCGGGTCGATGGACTCGAGGGCGTCGTCGAGAGCCTTCCCAGGCACTCGAAATTGGCCGGGAGACAGGCTGACCCCGTCAAACTCATCAGTGAATTCCGCCACCGCCTGATCCCCGCGCTCGCGGACGGCGGACAGGACCCTCGAGACCGTCTCCTCGACTTCGGGCGGCACCCCCGCGTGGCGTGCGAGGACGTCGGCAAGACGGCCCTGAGGGCTGGCGTCCTGAGCATATGGGACAATTTCCAACACGGTCAGTACACGACCTTGTTCAGTGGATACTCGATGATCCCCTCGGCACCGTTGCACTTCAGCTCCGGAATCAGATCGCGGACGATGCTCTCGTCGGCGATGATCTCCACCGCCACCCAGGCCTCGTCGGCCTGATTGGAGACCGTCGGTGCGTGCAGGGCGGGCAGGATTGCCATCACCAGGTCCAGTTGAGTTCGAGGCACATTCATCTTCAGACCAACCTTGGAGTCGGCATCCAGGGCGCCGAGCAGCAGCGTGTGCAGATTGGCGGCCTTCTGCCGTTTCCAATCGTCAGCCCACGCCTCCTTATTGGCGATGAAGCGCGTCGTCGATTCCAGCATGACCTCAACGATCCGCAGACGGTTGGCGCGGAGAGAAGATCCCGTCTCGGTGCCGTCGACGATGGCGTCGGCGACGCCCGGGATCCCCGCCTTGACTTCCGTGGTACCCCAGGAAAACTCGACCTCGGCCTCGATGCCGCGGTCAGCGAGAAAGCGCCGTGTGACGCCGACCAGTTCGCTGGCGATCCGCTTGCCCTGCAGATCCTGCACGGTCCGGATGGGCGAGTTTTCCGGCACGGCGATGACCCACCGCAGAGGCTTCGACGTCGCCTTGCTGTAGCACAGCTCGCCGATCTCCACGACGTCCGCCTCCCACTCCTCCACCCAATCCCGGCCCGTGACACCCACGTCGAGGACGCCGCGCTCGACGTAGTGGGCGATCTCCTGAGCCCGGAACATGAGGCCCGTCAGCTCCGGGTCATCGATCTCCGGTTCGTAGGACCGCGAGGGCAGCCGCATCTTGTACCCGGCCCGGTCGAACAGCTTGAACGTGGCATCCTGCAGGCTTCCAGAAGGAAACCCGATCTTCAGTGACCGTGGGGAGCTCTCCGTCATTGTACCGTCATTTCCATCGTGCTTCTCAAGGTTGGTGTGTCTGCCGACTATCCCTGACCCGCGAGCTTTTCGAGCACTCGGCGCGCTTCGCGTTGATCCTCGATCGTTCCCCCTGCCAGCATCCGCTGCAGTGCGGCCTCGGTCTGTGGTGGCGGCCCCATGCGTTCGAGAGCGCGTACTGCCTTGGTGCGGATACTCTGGTGTGGTTCGTCGACAGCGGCCAGCAGTGCGTCGACGATGCCCGACATCATCTGTTCTCCAACGGGACCCGAGGGACGCGGTGTGTCGCCGATCGCCACCTGTCCCAGAGCCTGGACGGCGACATGGCGGACCTCTGCGGAGGGGTCTCGCGCCATGCGAATCAGCTGCGCCGACATCCCACGATAGCCCAGTTCGCGGGCGCTCTGCAGCGCCACCACACGTACATCCGGGGTGGGATCGTGCAGCCCTCGTTCGACCACGTGCAGCACGGAGTCGCCCAAGCCAGCGTGGATCGAGTCGTCGTAGCAGCGGCCCAGGGCCCACACCACCTGCTGCCGAAACACTCGCGCCGGAGAATTCGTAAAACGCAGCAACGTCGGCACCGACCTGGCGGCCCGCAGTTCACCGAGACCTCGCGCCGCGTAGGCGGCGACGTTGAAGGAGCTGTCATCGAGCAGACGGATCATGGCATCCGTCGCCCGTGGATCCCGGATACGCCCAAGTATACGAGCAACTTCGAACCGCACTCGCGTATAGTCGGAATAGGTCTCCTCGATCAGTCGTGGCACGACCGACTCACCGTATATGACGAGCTTGCCCGCGGCTTTCTCCCGGACCTCCGGCTGCAGGCTCTTCAGCAGCGCGATGTGCGGCTCGGGATCGGGCTCGTTGCACGCCGCCACCATAGCAATCAGTCCGAAACAGACGGCCGCCAAGGTTCGTAGCGCCAGGCTCGAGGCGACGCTCACGGCGCCACAATCCAGGTATCTATCTCGTCGTCTGTGTGCCACAGTGTCAAGAATAACCCCGGTGTCAGATGCCGTCCAAAGCACTGGCAGCCCATCTGTCCCTGGCCGGAAGGGAGCAGAGAGCGACGAGTCCGCGAGTAGCAGGTGTTTCAGCGTTCGGCGCTGGACACGAAGGGGTCGCGGTGACGGACCTGCAGATTGTCAGAGAAGGGATAGAGATATCCCCAGGCCAACGCGCCGGAGATCATGACGACCAGATACCATACCAGCACTCGGCGACCGAACACGGCGGCCAGAGTTCCTACCGTGTGAAACTTCGTCGCCGGCCCGGCGATGAAGAAGGCGAGAGCCGCACCGGGCGTCATCCCCAGTCGAATCATGGTCTCCACCACGGGGATCGCCCCACCGCCACAGGCGTAGAGTGGTACGCCGAGGGCGACGGCTGCCGGCACCGACCAGTGGCTGCCTGCCCCCAGCAACGACCGGATGAGTCCGGGAGACAGGAAGGTTGCCGTCAGCGAGGCAATGAAAACTCCGAGGGTGAACCAGCGGCAGATGAAGGCCAGATCTCGAGCGAAACGACGGGCCAGCGTCGGCTCCCCGACGCCAGACAGGTTGCCGGAGCCTCCGGCCACCGCGGGCATGGCATCTGGTGGCAGCAGATCGAGGGCGAGCAGCCCGCGACCCTGAAGCAGATGAGTGCCGAGGCCCACTGCCAGACCGATGGACAGGGCCGTCACCGTCCGTGCCGTCGCCATCTCGAGGCCGAGTGCCCCGTAGGTGTAGGCAAACAGGGCCGGGTTCATCAACGGGGACGTGAACAGAAAGGCCATCAGTGGCGGTGCCGGTACACCAGAGCGCAGCACACGGGAGACCAGCGGAATCGCTGCGAAGGTGCACAGGGGAGATAACAGACCAAGGAGGGAAGCGCCCACCACGGAACCGGCGCGATGCCTCGACAGCAGGCTGCCCAGTCGAGATCGCGGCAGATAGTGAGAGGCGAGAGCGCTCAACAACGCGCCGACGAGGAGCCAGTACCAGAGTTCGGCGAACAGTTCGAAAAAGACGATGCCCACGGCGCCGGTTCGCGTGCCGACGAGTTCGTCGCGGCACCAGTCGGCAGCAAAGTAAAGCCAGTAGCCCGGATCGAGTTGAAACCAGCGCATGGTAGAGACGTCAGTAGACGGTGTCAGAAACCCGAACCGATTGTTACAGAAGCGGTTCGAGAGGTAGTGTACAGAAAGTGTCCCGTCTTTGACAACCACTGGGGGCCCCAGTAGCTTCAGCCGCTTCCCCCACCAGCAACCCCGACTACGACTATGACGCCGACGAATCACGTGAAGCGATCCTGTTGCAGGCACACCGGACTGGTCTGTCTGTTCGTTCTACTGTGCAACTGCCTGGTTGCGGCGCAGACGCCCGAAGCTGTCTCCCATTACCGGGCCGGCTATACGCAGTTGCAGGGGAAGGACTACCGGAACGCCGCCATCGAGCTGGAGACTGCCGTGGGCCTCGATTCAACCTACGGAGATGCGCACTATGCCTTGGGTATGGCCCATGCCAGTCTGGGGGACTACGACAAATCGGCCACCGCCCTCGAGGCCGCTCTGCGTCACGGGGTAAGCCGTGATGATCTGGCCGGCCGCATCCCGCGTCTGCTCGGGGATCTCTACTACAAGGCCGCCCTCCGGTCGCGTCAGCAGCGTCGGTTCGGCGAAGCGATCCAGCGCTTCGAGGCATCGCTTCGGTACAATCCGGCCAACGCCCAGGCCCTCTACACGATTGGCCTGTGTCACATCAGCCTGCGGCAACCCGACAAGGCAATTCCCGTGTTCCAGGCCGCCGTCAAGGCCGATCCAACCTATGCCTGGCCGCATAAGTCGCTGGGTGACATCCATCGTCAACGAGGCGAGATGCGCCTGGCGGCCGAGATGTACGAAAAGGCAATCGCTGTTGACGGCCAGCTCGTACAGGCCCATGCCGGTCTGGCCCAGGTCCGAATCGCTTCTGACGACCTGGAGGGTGCGATTGCCACGCTGCGCAAGGCGGTCTCTCTTGACCCGAAGTACGGTGAAGGATTTGTCCTGATCGGCACAGCTCTGATCAAGTTGCAGCGCCATGGAGAGGCCATCGCACCGCTCAATTCGGCGGTCGGGGTGGACGGCAAGAATTCCCAGGCCCGCTACCGACTGGCAGAGGCTTACCTCGGCATGGGAGAGTATCGTGCCGCCATCGAATCGGGGATGGCCGCTGTCTCCCGACAGAAGGATTTCTACGACGCTCAGGTGATCCTCGCCGACGCCCACAGCGAATTGGGACAGCTGGAGGAGGCACTCACTTGGTACAGTCGCGCCATCGCTGACAGCCGCTACAAGGATTATTGCGCCCACAGACTCCAGGAATTGGACTCCGCTCAGGCTCAGGCCCAGGGGCAACGGTAGCATCACCGGTGCTGCTTGTCGCCACGGGCAATGCCGGCAAGCTCGCGGAGTTCCGCCTGCTGCTGGCGGGTACGGAGATCCGCTCGCCGGGCGACGTCGGCCTTGGAGAGTTGGACGTCGAAGAATCGGGACAGACCTTCCACGACAACGCCCTGCTCAAAGCACGGGCTCACTGCGGGGCCTCAGGGATGACCAGTGTCGCCGACGATTCCGGCCTCGAGGTGGACGCCCTCGACGGCCGTCCTGGTGTGCGGTCCGCTCGCTACGGCGGCCCCGATCTTGACGACGCGGGACGATGCCGACGTCTCCTCGAGGAACTGAGGGATCTGCCTGACGCGGCGCGCACGGCCCGGTTCCGTTGCTGTCTGATTATCTGCTCCCCGGACGGGCGCAGCGCGTCAGTCGAGGGCACCTGCGAAGGGCGTATCCTCCACGAACCTGCTGGCGAGGCCGGCTTTGGTTACGATCCGATCTTTCACGCGCCGGAGTACGGCCGCAGTATGGCGAGCTTGAGTCGAGCGGAGAAAGGCGCCATCAGCCACCGGGGAGGCGCCCTGCGAGCCCTGGTGCCCATCCTGCGGCGGGACTTTCCCGAACTGATGGGGCCTGGCTGAGTCGGCGTCACGGCTTTCTGCAGAACGCTGACATGTTCGGGCCCTTCTCCCACTACGTTCGCCCCTACCGAAAACGGCTCCTTGTGGGCGTGGTCGCAATCGCCTGCTCCCAGGTGGCCAGTGCACTGATCCCCATGCAGATCGCCGCCGCCGTCGATGCCCTGGAATCCGGCGCCAGTGCGGCGCCCCTGACCACGGTGCGCGATCGCGTTGCCTGGGTCCTCGTTCTGGCAGCCTTCGTCGCCGTCGGCGGGTTCATCATGCGGCGGCAGATGGGTGTCTCCTCGACCTGGATCGAGTACGACATCCGCACGACATATTTCGCTCACCTGCTGGCGCAGCCTTTGTCCTTCTATCAGGAGCATCGTACGGGTGATCTCATGGCCCGGGCCACCAACGACCTGACCCAGGTCCGTATCTTCTTCACCTATGGTCTGCGCGGCATCGCTGAGACCGCCCTGATCTTCGTCTTCTCCGTGGTGATGATGTGCCGCATCGACTGGCAGCTGTCACTGCTGGTGCTGATTCCTTTGCCCTTGATGAGCCTGTTCATCATTCGCATGGCCGCCATCGTACATACACGCTTCCGTGCAATCCAGGACTTCTTCGGCGATATCAGCAATTTCATCCAGGAGAACCTGTCCGGGATCCGTGTGGTAAAAGCATTCGTGCAGGGCCCGGCTCAAACCCGCGTCTTCGACGGTCTCAACCAGGAGTACCTGGAGCGCAACGCCAGCCTGATCCATACCCACGCCATCTACCGTCCCCTCTCCTTCCTGATCGCCTCCACCGGCCTCGGCATGAACCTGTGGCTCGGTGGCGAAGCCGTGGCCACAGGCAGTTTGAAAATCGGCGAGTTCGTCGCCCTCAACGCCTATCTCACGCTGCTGATCCGACCGGTCTCCTACGTTGGCTGGATCATCGATCGCTCCCAGCGGGCGCTGGTCGCCATGCGCCGCATCAACGAGGTCCTCGCCATCGAGCCGGGCATTTCGGACCGCATGGTGTCGGCTGCATCGGTCGCACCGCCGGAGTGTGTATCCGGCAGATTGCAGTTCGAGGGGGTCGGCTTTGCCTACGACGACATGGCGGCTCTGCAAGGCGTGGATCTCGACCTGGCTGCCGGGACCACGCTGGGCATCGTCGGTCGTGTGGGGTCAGGCAAGACAACCCTCGCGAGGCTGATTCCGCGCCTCATCGAACCGACAGCAGGTCGGATTCTTCTCGATGGTGTGCCTCTCGACGAGTGGCCTCTGGCCCGGCTGCGGCAGGCCATTGGCTATGTTGCGCAGACCCCCTTCCTGTTCTCCGATGCAGTCGGGGCCAACATGGGCTACGCCGTAGAGGAGGCTACACCGGACCAGATCCGCCAGGCCGCCGAAGAGGCCCAGGTACGAGCAGATGTGGAGGAGTTTGAAGAGGGTTTCGACACGGTCATCGGCGAGCGGGGCGTGACCTTGTCCGGGGGACAGAAACAGCGCACCACACTGGCGCGCGCACTCTTGATGCGTCCCGAAATCCTCATCCTCGACGACTCCCTGTCCGCCGTCGACACGGAGACGGAGGAGGCGATTCTCGGCCACCTGCGACGCATCATGGCGCAGCGCACAACGATCCTGATCGCCCACCGAATCTCGACTCTGCGCGACGCCGACCACATCATCGTCCTCGATGAGGGCTGCATCACCGAGCAGGGCACACACGCCGAGCTGATCTCGGCCGGCGGCCTCTACGCCGACCTGGCTCGGCGTCAGCAACTGGCGGCCGAACTCGACGAGATGTGATGTGAGTCCCGTGGATCTCACCAACGAAGAGGAGGTGCAGGAGCGGCCCTTCAACCTGCGGCTCGTGCTCCGCCTCGTCGCCTACCTGGGACCATACAAGCTCCGGGTGGTAGCTGCCCTTTCGCTGATCCTGCTGACGGCGATATCCAGTCAACTCGGGCCCCGGTTGACTCAGATAGGCGTCGACGAGCACATCCTGGAGGGTGATCTCCACGGCCTCCATGTCATTATCGCCTTCTATTTCGCCAGCCTGGTGGTTCAGTACCTCGCCCAGTACGGGCAGACGAGAGTTACCGAGCTGATGGGACAGCACGTCATGCGAGATCTGCGCCGGCAGATCTTCGTGCACCTGCAACGACTGCCCATGCGGTACTTCGACCGCACCCCCATCGGTCGCACGATGACACGCACGACGAATGACGTGGAAGCTCTCAACGAATTCTTCAGCGAAGGCATCGTCTCCGTGTTCATGGATCTGGCGACGCTGATCGTCATCATCGTGCTGATGGCCGACATGAGCCTCAAGCTGACACTGGTCTCCTGCACCGTGATCCCGGTGCTGGCTGTGACCACCTTCTACCTGCAGGGTAAGGCGATGGTCGCCTACCGCGAGCTCCGCCGCCGGTTGGCCCGCCTCAACGCCTATCTGCAGGAGAACATCACCGGGATGGAGGTGGTGCAGCTCTTCAATCGCCAGCAGCGCAACCTCCGTGACTTCGACGCTGAGCACCTGCCGTATCGCCGGGCCGAGGATCGCGAAATCTTCTACTACGCCCTCTTCTTCCCCTTCACGGAGTTCGTCGGCACGGTGGGGATGGCGCTGATCGTGTGGTATGGCGCCGGCGCCGTCGTGCAGGACGCCATCGGCCTGGGGGTTCTCGTCGCCTTCGTCCAGTACATACGGCGTTTTTTCCGGCCCATCATGGACATCTCTGACCGCTACGCCCTGATGCAGAGCGCCATGGCGGCTTCGGAGAGGATCTTCGAACTCCTCGACACGCCGACGGAGCCGACCGGTGGTCCCAGGGGCACGACGGGCCATCGCCCGGAAGGACTCGCTATCGAATTCGATCGGGTCTTCTTCAAGTACGATCCGCAGGCAGCAGACTGGATTCTGAGAGATGTCTCCTTCCGTGTCACCGCTGGACAGAGTCTGGCCCTCGTGGGCGCTACCGGATCCGGCAAGACGACCGTCGTCAACCTGCTGTGCCGCTTCTACGAGATCCAGCAGGGGGCTGTTCGCGTGGACGGTCTCGATGTTCGCGAATGGGACGTGGAGGCGCTACGACGGCGTATCGGCATCGTGCAGCAGGATGTGTTTCTGTTCTCAGGAGATATCGAGGGCAACATCCGCCTGGGAGAGGCACAGATATCCAGTGACCAGGTGCGCACCGTGGCACGGTACGTCAACGCCGACCGCTTCGTAGAGCGCCTGCCGCGGGGCTACAGTCAACCGGTGGCCGAAGGCGGCACGAGTCTGTCGGCTGGTCAGCGTCAACTGCTGTCCTTTGCTCGCGCCCTGGCCTTTGACCCGACGATCCTCGTGCTCGACGAGGCGACATCGAGCATCGACACCGAAACCGAGCAACTCATCCAGGAGGCGATCTCGCGTCTGATGCGGGAGCGGACCTCAGTCGTCATCGCCCATCGACTGTCGACGATCCGTACTGCCGACCAGATCCTGGTGCTGCATCACGGCGAGGTCCGGGAGCGTGGTAAGCACGAGGAACTGGTGGCCGAGGATGGGATCTACGCCCGCCTGTACCGCCTCCACGGCAGCGGTGAGGACCGGTGAGGGTTGGGCGCGGCGATGTGGTCAGTCGGCGGCGTCCTCAAACTGCTCCAGCAGCGATCCGAACAGCAGGATCCCTGTCACCAGACCCGCAACCATACCCAGCAGAAAACGGATCACGGAGACTGTTCGTCGCCCGGGCGACGAACTCCGGCGTAGACGATGTCGTTCAGCTCCGCCTCCCGCTGCCGGATGTCGGCCTTGAGCCCGTCGATCCGCTCCTTCATCGTCAGTAACTGATGGTCGCCATCCAGCCCACCGTCGTGCAGGCGCCGATAGACTTCCTCGCCAAGTTCGGCATAGGTCGTGCGCAGGCGGCGACGGATGGCTGCCATGTCGGCGCGAACCTTCAGAGCCTGCCCGAAGAGCTTGCCGCGACCGGCTACTTCCGCGAAGCGTTCCTTGAGGGTGTCAGTTATTTGCTGCTTCGTCGGCATCCTCATCCTCGCTGCGATGAACCATCAGGTCTTCGACCTTCTCGACGACCTGATCGCGTTTTTCCTCGGCACGACGGGCCAGTTTGCGGCGGGTGATGTCGCCACGATGGGGTGCCATCAGCACACCCAGTATCGCGCCGAAGACGATGCCGGCCAGACAACCTGCCAGGAAGCCGATCAGGCTGCCACTGCTGTTCTTGCTGCTGTGATGCCGCACGTAGGGCATAGCCACACTCCTTATGGGTTTCGGCGGCCAGAAGCTGGCCGCAACAGAAATAGAGACGCGGTGGTAAAGTACGCGTTCCCCCGCACTGGACAATGTGGCAGGCATGTTGGACAATGGCGCGCGGAGCCGTAGATTTTGGTGCTCACCAGAGGCGCACTATCTCCCCTCGCCACCGCTTGCCGAGCCCTCCTTCCCCTGGCGGGCTTTCCCGGAAGGAAGAGCCACCATGGCGAAGGTTCTTAAACGACCCTCTCACAGTCTCCGTGAGTTCCGTATCCTGCCCGGCTATACCCCGCCGGACGGCAACGCGCTCAACGTCGAGTTGACCACACGTCTCTGCCGCAAGGGGAGCGACTTCCTGAGACTGCAGACGCCGTTTCTCACGGCTGCCATGCAGGCTGTGACCGGCACGGAGATGGCCATCGCCATCGCCCAGCTGGGCGGCATCGGAATTCTGCCCGTCAGCCAGACCATCGAGGAACAGTCAGAAAAAATCGGCCGCGTCAAGCGCTTCAAGGCGGGCTTTCAGACAAACATCACGACCCTGTCGCCGCGCCGCACCATCTCCGACATCATCATCATCATCAACGAGATGGGGTACACCACGTTCCCGGTGACAGACTCCGGCGACTTCCACGGCAAGCTGCTCGGCGTCATAACCGACAAGGACTTCGACGTACGCCGCGACCATGCCCTTACGGTCGAGGACCGCATGCGCACCGACGTCCAGTACGGGGTCAACATCTCCGACCTGAAGGAAGCCAATCAACTGATGATCAAGTTCGGGCGCGGCTTCCTGCCCATCGTCGATGAGGACGGCATGCTGCAGACGGCGGTCTTCAAGAAGGACCTCGACAAGCACCTGCAGCACCCCAATGAGTCCATCGACGAAAAGAAACGTCTGCTGGTCGGCGCCGCCGTGTCCACCCATCCGGAGGACCGTGAGCGCGTGCAGTGTCTCGTCGAACACGAGGTGGATGTTCTGCTCATCGATGCCTCCGACGGCCACACCCAGTACCAACGACAGATGGTGGAGTGGATCAAGTCCACGTACGAGGTTCCCGTCGTCGCCGGCAACGTGGTCACGGCCCGAGGCTTCGAGTTTCTCGTCGAAGCGGGAGCGGATGGCGTCAAGGTCGGCATGGGAATCGGGTCTGGTTGCACCACTCAGGAAGTAAAAGCCACAGGCCGCGGGCAGGGTTCAACCTTGCTTGACATCATCCCCGTCCGCGACGCCCATGCCGAATCCACGGGCCAGTATATCCCCGTCATCGCCGATGGCGGAATCTCGGGACCGGCGGACATGTCCGTCGCCCTTGCCCTGGGCGCTGACGCGTTGATGATGGGCAATTTCTTCGCCCGATACACCGAGTCTGCCGGCAATCTCATGCGCAACGCCGCCGGTGAAATCGTCAAGGAGTACTGGATGGAGGGCAGCACCAAGGCCCGCAACCACAGACGGTATTCTCAACTGAAGGACCTGTTCTTCGAGGAGGGCATCACCGGATACGTACCCCATCTGGGATCTGTCTCCGAAAAACTGCCGGTCATACTGCAGATCCTCCGTTCCACCCTCGCCACCGCCGGCTGCCGATCGATCGATGAACTGCATGAGAAGGCCGTTCTTGAGATGCAGTCACCCAGCGCCCTGCGCGACTCGGACGTGCACGACATGGTGGCGGCCAACATCGACCAGCAGATCCTGTAGGCAACAGCGCTGTGAAGATCCTTCTCACGGGTGCGGCCACCCGGCTGGGCCAGGATGCCGCCGAGGCCCTGCGTCGCCGGGGTTACCGGCTGCGGCTGAGCGACCGACGACGACGGCGCACCGAGTCGGAATTCACCCAGTCGCAACTCGGTCATGGACGGCAGACGGATGAGTTGGTGGCCGGAATGGGGGCCGTGGTACACCTCCCTGGACCGGCTGACCCAATGGCAGCCGATGCTGCGGCCTGGATCGACAGTTGCACACGCTGCACCTACAACCTGCTGCTCGCCGCTGTCGATGCCGGGGTGGAGCACATGGTTTATGTCAGTTCTCTGGATTGCCTCGAGGACTATGACCCCGATTTTCTCGTCACCCCGAGCTGGCGCCCACGGCCCACGACAGAGCCAGCTGTCATGGCTCCGTACCTGGGAGAATTCGTCGCCAGGGAGTTCGCCCAGACGGCGCAGATCCGGCTTACCATTCTCCGGCTCGGTCATCTGGTTGACGCCGACGGGGTCGGTACGGGGGATGATCTGGACCCTATGGCGATCGATCCGCGTGACGCTGCAGCCGGCATCTGCGCAGCCGTAGTGGCTGGGGACAAGCCGGAGCCCTACCGGCTGTTTCATCTGCAGGGAGACTTCGAAGGTGCTCGTTTCCAGTGCGGCAGCGGCCGACATCGTTTGGCAGTGACGCTGGAGCACGACTTCGGGCGCCCACGGCGTTTGCCGGTGGGATCGTGAAAGTCTGCCTGCTGGGCGGCAACGGGCAGTTGGGGCCCTGGGTAGTAAGCGAACTCGAACGCGGCGGCTACAGCTTGCGCATCACCGATGTCACGGTACCGGACGGATCCCCCCACGAGACAATGCAGGTGGACGCCGGTGACCTGGATCAGGTACGCCGGGCCGGGGAGGGTTGCGATGTCATCGTCAACTGCTCCGTCCTGCGCCCCCACCGGCAGCTGGCCTGGAACGTCAACACAGTGGGTGCCTACAACGCCTTGCGTGTCGCCGTCGATATGGGGCACGAGCGTACGATCAACACCGGTCCCCATTTCACGGTTACGGGGGAGCCCTATCACACGTACGACTTCGGCCTCGTGGAGGAGGTCCCTCCCCACGCCGGCACCAGTCTGTATGCACTGAGTAAATCCACCGGACATGAGATCAGCCGACTCTTTGCCGAACAGTTCCCCATTCACGTGCTCTGCCTGCTCTTCCTCAACTTCCGAACCACCGATCCTGACGACCCCCGGTATGGCGGCCGAAGACACGGTCTGATCCCGTTCTCCGTCACGTTCCCGGATGCTGCCCGGGTCATTCGCTGCGCTCTCGAGGCCGATCTCACCAGACTGCCGACTCGCCACGAGACCTTCTTTGTCACCGCCGACCTGCCCCACGGCAAGTATTCCAGTGACAAGGCGCGGCGAATGCTGGACTGGCGAGCGCAGGACTCGATGGAGCGGTTCTACCGACGATCGCTGCAGGACTGAGCATTGGGGGCACAATCCTCGTGGTCACACACGCTGTAGCTAGGGTCTTCGACGGGCCTGAACGCCCTCTCCGCCAACAGGAGTTCGCACTTCCGGACACACTGGCAGAAGGCGAGGTTCTCGTCGCCGTGCGTCTGGCAACTCTCTGCGGCTCCGACCTGCACACCATCGAGGGTCGGCGCACCGAGTCGACGCCCGCCATTCTGGGACATGAAGGCGTCGGTGAGGTCGTCCACTGTGGCTCCGGAAGAGATGGACTGCGATGCGGCGACCGCGTCACCTGGTCGATCGCTGACAGTTGCGGCCACTGTGCCTATTGCACCGACTTCGCCTTGCCGGAAAAGTGTGCTCGGCTGTTCAAGTACGGCCACGCCACCGTGGCTGATGGTCACGGCCTCAATGGGACCTATGCCTCGCACATCGTTCTGCGCCGGGGAACCCGTGTCCTGCCCGTGGCGGATTCGCTGAACGACAGCGTGGTGGCACCCGCCAACTGCGCCCTGGCCACGGTGGCCAACGTGTTGAGCCACGTGCCCGCCAGTGCCGCTTCGGTGCTGGTGCAGGGCGCCGGACTGCTCGGCATCTATGCCTGTGCCTGGCTGAGGGACCGGGGTGTAAGGACCGTCTTCTGCACCGATCCCGTTCCCGAGCGACGGCAACTGGCGCAGCGCTTTGGGGCGCGACCACTCGATTGCGACCACGACTCGGCCGGTGACCGGCAGGATCAGATCCGGAGCGTCGCTCCAGAGGGGGTTGATGCCGTCCTGGAACTGTCGGGTAGCCGAGCGGCGCTGCTCGAAGGCATTGACCACATTCGCACCGGCGGCGTTTGCGTTCTGGCCGGCATGGTCCACCCCGACTCTGATCTGGGTGGTCTGACGGGTGAACGGATCATCCGCAAATGCCTGGCCCTGCACGGCGTGCACAACTACTCCCCCCACCATCTGGAGGAGGGCCTCGCTTTCCTCGAACGGACGGTGGGCCACCTTCCCTTTGCCGACCTGGTGAGCCCGGCCTTGCCCCTGAGTCGATTCGAGGAAGCCATCGAGTTGAGTCGTCAGTGCCGCTGGTTGCGGGTTGCAGTCACCCCGGCAGTGCCCCCTAACCCACAGGACCCTGCGTGAGCCCTGCATCTGACCTGACCGTCAACGGCCGGTCCTATTCGATACCGCAGACCCCCGTCGTCGGCATCTGTCTCGATGGCTGCGAGCCGGCGTACCTCGACGAGGCGGCCACCGTCATGCCCGCTCTTCAGGCCATGATTGCCGCTGGCGCCCGCGGCGAGGCGCACGGCGTCGTACCCTCCTTCACGAATCCCAACAATGTGGCCATCATCACCGGCGCCCCGCCCGAGGTGAATGGGATCCCCGGCAATTTCTACTACGACGCCGAGGCGGACGAGGAAGTGTTGATGCAGGAGGCGCGTTGGCTGCGCTGTCCGACGCTGCTGGCAGCCTTCGCCCGGAAAGGTGTGGACGTGGCCACGGTGACGACGAAGGACAAGCTGCGCGCCTTCCTGTCACAGGGCCTGCCGTCGACCGCCATCCGCTTCTCCGTGGAGAAGGCCCACGAGGCCACCCTGGAGATCAACGGCATCGAGGCGGTATCCGACATGGTCGGGCGCGACAATCCGGGGATCTACGATCCGGAAGCCAGCGTGTTCTGCATCGAGGCCGGCGCCCGGCTGATGACCCGCACGCCGGCGCCACGAGTTCTCTACCTGTCGACGACGGACTTCGTGCAGCACAAGCATGTCCCGGGTACAGCCGTAGCCAACACCTTCTACGCACGCCTCGACCTCTTCCTGGGAGAACTGCACCGCAGTGGCGCCGTCGTAGGTATCACCGCCGACCACGGCATGAACACCAAGACGAAGACGGACGGCTCGCCAAAGGTCGAATACCTCGAGACCCGTCTGCGCGACAGCGGGGTTGCCGAGGCGCGGGTCATACTGCCGATCACCGATCCCTACGTCGTCCATCACGGCGCTCTCGGCTCCTATGCCACGGTCTATGTCGACGCCGACCACGTGCAGCAGGCAACCGCATGCCTTCAGGCTGTTGATGGCGTGGAACGGGTCCTGACCCGGGATGAGGCAGCCCGCACCTTCCAACTGCCACCTGACCGGATCGGTGACCTCGTCGTGCTCGCCGATCGTGACACCGTGCTCGGACGCACACCTGAATGGCATGACCTGAAGGACGTGGCCACCGGCTTGCGCTCCCACGGGGGTCTGCATGAAGCGACGGTGCCCTTCATCGTCAATCGACCGCTCGCCGATGAAACCGCGGCACAACTCGCCGCAGGCGAGCTGCGCAACTTCGACTTGTTCCACGTCCTCTGTAACGGCCTTCGGGAGTCATAGGCGTGCTCGAGTTCGGCACCATCGCCGGCGGCTTGCAGGAGTCGGGTAGTGACTGGTTGGAGGTGCGCAGCCCCTGGACCGGGGATGTGGTCGGGCGAGTGGTTCTGGCTCGGCCACAACGGATCGAAGAGATTCTGCAACAGACCCACGCGGCCCGGATCGGGCTGTCCCGCCGCGATCGTGCTGATGTGCTGGAGGCCATGGCGGCGATCGTGGAGCAACGTCGGGACGAGGTGAGCGGCATGATCACCGATGAGACGGGGCTCTGTGTGCAGGACACGCGGTACGAGTCCGGCCGGGTTGTCGACGTCCTGAAATTCGCCGCCATGAAGGCTCTCGACGACGATTCCAACGTCTACCCGTGTGACATCACGCCCCACGGAAAAGCCCGGCGCATCTACACGACGCGACAGCCTCTGCGCCTGGTGTCGGCGATCACACCCTTCAACCACCCGATGAATCAGGTGGCCCACAAGATCGCGCCGGCCATCGCTACGAACACACCGGTCGTCCTCAAGCCATCGGAAAAGACTCCCCTGTCGGCCTACTGGCTGGCCCAGATCGCCATCGACGCCGGTCTGCCCGCCAACGCCCTCAACGTCGTCAACGGACCCATCGCTGAGACAGCCGACCTGCTCGTCACCCACGACCTCGTGGACATGGTCACCTTCACCGGATCCAGTCAGATCGGCAGGCAGATCGCCGGGCGCGCCGGCTACAAGCGCCTCGTGCTGGAGCTGGGCGGCAGCTCACCCCTGCTCGTGCTCGAAGACGCGGACGTGGAGGAGGCGGTCGACATCGCCGTAGCCGGGATCTTCAAGAACTCGGGCCAGCGCTGCACGGCGATCCGTCGCCTCGTCGTTCACCGTTCACTTGCCGATGATTTCGCCCGTGGGCTGGCTGCACGGGCCGCCGAGCTGAACTGCGGCGACCCGTACGATCCCGCCAGCGACATGGGTACCGTCATCGACGAAGAGGCGGCGCAGCGCATCGAGCGTCGAGTGCAGGCCACGCTCGACTGTGGCGCCCGACTCCTGTGTGGCCATCAGCGCCAGGGCGCCCTCTATCCGCCCACCGTCGTCGACGGCGTCGACAACGACCATCCCCTCGTAAGTGAGGAAACCTTCGGACCCGTCGCCGCCATCCTCCGCTTCGACACGCTCGATGAAGCCATCGAAATTGCCAACGACACCGAATATGGACTGTCCTCGGGCGTCGTCAGCGATCACTGGCCTGCCATTCAGCGGTGTATCTCCGAGATCGACGCCGGCACGGTAAACGTCAAGGAAGCACCCGGGTACCGGCTGGAGTGGACTCCCTTCGGTGGCATCAAGGCCAGCGGCCTGGGATACAAAGAAGGCGTGATCGAGACGATGAAGGCCATGACCTGGGTGAAGACCTACTCCCTTCCCTGGGATCGTCCGTAAGCTGGGAGGCTGTTGGGGCTCAGACTGCCGGCAGGTCGACTCTGCAGCCCTCGCGAAGACTCGTCTGCACGGCGTCGGTGAAAGCCATGTACTTCACCCCATCCTCAAAGCTGGTGTGCGTCACCGCCTTGCCGTCGCGGATCGAATCGACGAAATCCGCCTCCACCGTCCAACCCCATTCCTTATCTGGCGCCACCTTCAGTTCAGTGAAGTCGTCATCACCGATGGCGATGAAGGCGTTGCCGCCCTCCAGGCGGAAGGCGCCCTTCGTGCCGTGCATCTCGATGCATCCGCCCCGACCGTGCGCGGCAACGCTGCTGAGGTGATACACGGCGGTGGCGCCGTTCTCCAGCTGTGACAGGACGCCCAGACTGTCAGGGACATCCACCGTCGCTGTTCCTCCTTCGGCATCGGGTCGGGTGCCGACAAAAGTCTGCCCCTGTGCCGAGAGGGCCCGATCGTGTCCGGCGTAGCGCCGTACCGTCTCGTTGAGGATCCCCATGGACATGATGTTGTCACCGGACAGTTCACGGCGCTGGCGCCAGTGGATGGGCGCCTCGGGGCGCCAATCACCGGTGAGGGCGTTCACATGGATCTCGAGCCAGTCGCCGAACTCGCCATCGGCCACCATCTGCCGCAGTGTCGGCTCACTCTCCAGGTAGAACGGCGCCGGCACGATCATGGCTACCTTGTCCGACGCTTGCGCTGCAGCCAGCATGCGGCACCCCTCTTCCAGGCTCATCGCCATGCGCGCCTCGGTGAGGATGTGTTTGCCGGCGGCGAGGCTCGCCAACGTGATGGCGCAGTGCAGGTAGGGCCAGGTACCCACGCAGACGGCATCCACCTCCTCGGCGTCGACCAGCTCTTGCCAGTCGTCGTATACGTTGGGGATGCCGAACTCGTCAGCTGCCTTCTGTCCGGAAGGGCGAGTGCGATTGCACACGGCCACGACCTCGACGCCGTCGATGGCCTGAAAGCCGGGGATGTGACGACTGCGCGTGTTGGCGCCAGCGCCGACGACGCCGATCCGGATGGTCATACGAACTCTCCCTGTCTCGTGATCTTCATCGATTCCATTCGTAGAGTCCCTTGCAGGCGCGTTGGTAGTGCTCTGGCCCACGTGCGATCCAGCAGGCCCCACCGGAATCGACCTCGATCAGTCGCGGCGACACAGGCTCATAGGCGGCACGGGGCGCAACGGCCCCTTTGGCGACCAGGATCTTCTGTTGCTCGGGTGCGATCCCGACGCTGGTGATCTGGTGAATGCTGTTGGGGGACTGACGCTCGGTGGTAAGGACGAGAAGTCCCACACCGTCGCCGGATGAAGTGCGCACCACCGCCGTGAGGCCCTGGTTGTGGCGACGCCCGCCACCATGGCGCCGTTCACGCTCTTCGTACGACCCATCACTCAGGGTCCGCACGGTACCGGTGATCTTCTGTGGGGTCCCATGTTCGTCGTCGGTCCTGGCGCCGACTGTCAGGGCAATGGCGGCGCCAATCCCAGCCTCGAAACACGCCTGGACCGCAACGGGGTCCCAGAGCGTCACCACCCACGCGTCCGCGCCGAGGGCGAGCAGCTGCTCGAGAACAAAGGTCGCGTCTCCGGCGGAGCCGCCACCGATATTGTCACCGAAATCCAGCAACGTGACCGGGTGTACATCACTGGCCATCGCCTGCCGAACGGCCGCCTCCGGCGTCGCTACGTCGGTGATGAGTCTGTCGCGCTCTGCCCACATGGCTTCGGCGATTCGTTGCGCCTCGGAATCTGCCCGAGCCTGGTCTGCATCTGTGATGACGACGACAGAGGGGGCCATCCACTCGACATCGGCGTACTGATACCCGGCGGCAATCGAGCAGGAAAGGATCCCGTCCTGCCGCTCCAGGTCGATGGCCAGAGCCATCAACGGCTGCATCGGGGCGACACTCGTGTTGTGGAAGTAGATATTGAACAGAAGCTCCGGCTTGGCCAGGGCCATCGTCGGCCGGATCTCGCCGCACACGGTCCGGGCCAGAATCGTCGCCGCCTCGATCCCACGCTCACGCTGATCTACATGGGGGTTTGTCTTGTAGATGACAAGGGCATCCGCCGCCTCCACCAGTGCAGGCGGCACGTTGGCGTGGTAATCGTGAGTGACCACGATCGGCGTTCCTGGACCCACCAGGTCGCGGACGCGGCGCACCGTCTCGGCATCACCGTGGGGAAACTCTTCGGCAACGAGGGCTCCGTGCAGCGCCAGGAGCACGCCCTCCACACTCGCCAGCGCATCGATACCATCGAGAATCCGACCGGTGATCTCCTCGTACGCAGCTGATGTCACAGGCCCGGCAGGGGTCGCGGAGGCCGACAGTATGGGGAGCAGCTCCATATCGAGATCACCAGCGGCTGCGATGTAGCCGGCAATCTCGGTATACGAGTCCTGCTGCCGCATCAACACCTCCGTCCCCGTGGTGATGCCGAAATCCTCGAGACGGGTCGGCTGACTGGAGAAGGTGTTGGATTCGTGAGCGAAACCGGCGACAGCGATTCTCATACTCGCCTCTCTTGAAGGCAACGGCAGCGGGGGTCGTCAAGTGAAGAGACTCACTCAGCGACCCCCGGGATGATGATGCGTGCGGGCGTGCGGGTCCGTCAGATCTTGCCCACGAGATCAAGGCCAGGCGTCAGGGTGTCGGCGCCTGGTTCCCAGTTGGCGGGACAGACCTGATCGCCGTGTTCAGCGACGAACTGAGCGGCCGTCAGCTTGCGCAGCAACTCCTTGGCGCTACGCCCGATGGGCAGATCGTGGATCTCGATGGTGCGCAGGACGCCGTCCGGATCGATGACGAAGCTACCCCGCAGGGCGAGGCCGGCATCCTCGATGTACGTACCGAAGGCGCGGCACAACTTACCCGTGGGATCTGCCACCATGGGATAGTTGACCTTGCCGATGGCCTCTGAGGTATCGTGCCAGGCTTTGTGGACGAAGGCGGTGTCCGTGCTGACACTGAGAATCTCGGCGTTGACCTTCTGGAACTCAGGATACAGTTTGGCGGCATCTTCGAGTTCCGTAGGACAGACGAAGGTGAAATCAGCGGGGTAGAATACCAGACACAGCCATTTGCCCCGATAGTCGCTGAGTTTGATGTTCTTGACTTCACCCTCGTGGTACGCTTCCAGTTCAAAATCAGGGATTTCCGCCCCGATTCTTGCCATGCTGCCCTCCTTGGGTGGTCGTTTTTCTGGTATGAACGGCCCTCTGGAGCCGCTCGTTCTCTCTCTGACAGTGGTGTAATGAATACATCCTCTGCAGTAGACGCAAAGTCAGATCCTGGGACAGAGACAGCCTTGCGGGTGTTGTTCCTGGCACGGCGCTATCCGCCCACAAGAGGCGGTGCCCAAACCCACGCTTACAAGCTGTTCACCTATCTGAACGAGCGCATGCCGGTAACCCTCGTGGCTCTGGTGCGCGGGTCCGTCCTGCATCTGGCCTGGTTCATGCCGTGGGCGTTTCTGCGCGCGGCATTGGAACTGGCTCTGCGTCGGGTCGACGTGGTCTATTTCTCCGACGGCGTCACCGCCTCCCTGGCGTCGGTGCTGGCACCCCTGCGCGGGCGGGCCCGTTTCTGTTGCAGCCTCTACGGTCTGGAGATGACCTTCGGCAACCGCCTGGCACAGTCCCTGATGCGGACCGGGACCCTCGCCTGCGACGGCATCGCCGTGATCAGTGACAACTCGATCGACATCGCCGAGCGCGACTGGGGGATCCCCCGGGATCGTATGCGGCTCATCTACCTGGGGGCCGAGCCGGAGGAACTCAGTCCGGAACGCGACGAAGAGCTACGACTCGCCTTTGAGGCCGAGCATGGCATCCGCTTCGGTCACGATCGGGTGGTGCTGAACCTGGGCCGGCAGGTCCCCCGCAAGGGGATGGCCGCTTTCATCGAGCACGGGGTGCCTCTACTAGACGAGAGCATCCGACTGCTCGTGGTCGGCGGCGGCCCCGATGCCGACAGGGTAGGCGCGGCCAGGTCGGCACTGGCCAACCCCGATCAGGTGATCCTCCTCGGCATCCTCGACGACGACACCAGCTCCATGCTGCGCCGGCACAGCGATCTCTTTCTCATGCCGAACGTACCGACGGCGGGTGACGTCGAGGGGTATGGCATCGCCCCTCTCGAAGCGATGTACCTTGGCACTCCGGTCGTCGCCTTCGCCGTCGACGCCCTGGTGGAGGCGGTACGCGAGGGTGGTTGGCTGCTGTCCTCCGGTGACTACCATGGGTTTGTCGATCGGATTCACGCCTTCTACGAACTGGCGCCCGACGAACGGAAGAAGGCCGGGCGGCTCGCCCGGGAGTACTGCCGCCGCGAGTACGGTTGGGACACGACAGCGTCGCGCTACGCCGAACTCTTCCAGGAGTTATACCGCCCGTGAATTACACCGAGCTCGACACCCCGGCCCTGTGCGTCGACATCGATATTCTCGACGGCAACATCAGCCGGTTGCAGAGCGCCTGCGACGAACTGCAGATCGACCTGCGCGTGCACACCAAGACACACAAGACGCCGGCCATCGCCCGTCGCCAGATCGAGGCCGGCGCTGTCGGCATCGTCTGCCAGAAGCTGGGTGAGGGCGAGGCCATGGCCGCCGCTGGAATCCGGGACATCCTCGTCCCCTACAACATCGTCGGTCGGCGCAAGCTGGAACGGATGGTCGCCCTGGCGCAGTCACAAGACACGAAGCTCACGCTGGCCGCCGACTCGGCGGTCACCATCGAGGGGATCTCGGCGGCGATGTCCGGTGCCGGATGTCAGGTACGTCTGCTGGTCGAGATGGATACCGGGAGCCATCGCTGCGGCACGCAGTCGCCACAGCAAACGCTGGAACTGGCGCAGTTGATCGACAGACTGCCCGGAACATCCTTCGGTGGTGTCATGACCTATCCCAGTCGGGAGTCCATCGGACCGATGCTGGACGAGGTGCGTGAACTGCTCAGCGGCGCTGGTCTGCCACCCGAGACCGTCAGTGGCGGTGGCACGGGCAGTGAGAGAATCAGCAAGGCCCTGGGCTGTACCGAGACCCGCATCGGTTCCTATGCCTGGGAAGGCATGACCCGAGTCGGCAAACGAGAGGATCTTGATCCCGGACGCTGTCCCCTGCGACTCGTCACCACGGTGGTGTCTACCTCGGTGCCGGGGCAGTGTATCATCGACGCCGGCCAGAAGGCGTTCACGAGCTATCCCCCAACCCCATATGGCTACTGCCTCGAGAGACCGGAGATTCATATCAAGGGAATGTCGGTGGAGCACGGACACGTGGACATAGCCAGCTCCGACCGTACATTTTCGGTCGGTCAGATCCTCTCATGGATTCCGCTGCACGGGGGCATGACGACGAACCTGCACGACCGGCTCCATGTCCTGCGCGGCGGCGAAGTCGTCGACGAGTGGCCTGTCGCTGGACGTGGTCGCTGCCGATAACGCCTCCACATCCTCCTCACAACAGAAGACCAGGACAATCCAGATGGAAGTCACGCCGCCGGGCGCCAGTGTCATCGAGGTCGATTCCACCAACTTCGAGCAGATCGTTCTTCAGGGATCCAAGGAACGGGTCATCGTCGTCGACTTCTGGGCTGAGTGGTGCGAGCCCTGCAAGACGCTGGGACCCCTCCTCGAGGACGTCGTTACCGCCCTGGGACCGGGAATCGTCCTGGCCAAGGTCGATGTCGATGCCAATCAGGACCTGGCGCAGGCCTTCCGGGTACAGAGCATCCCTGCCGTCAAGGTGGTGAAAGACGGCCAGCTCGTGGATGAGTTTACCGGTGCTGTGCCTCGCGAACAGCTCGAGGAACGGCTGCGTCGGCATGTGCCGGATGCCCCACCAGGCGCAACTGAAGAGATGGCCGATCTGGTGGACGCCGCACGTGTACAGTTGGAGATGGGTGACGTGGAGTCGGCGGAGAGGCTCTACGACGAAGCCCTGCGGGAGGATGCTGAGAACGGGGCGGCCCTGCTGGGCCTGGCGCGGTTGCGACTGATGCAGGACGCCGATGAGGAAACCATCCGTGAGCTCGTGGGCCGCATCGAGGAGGGCAGCTCAGAGTGGGAGCAGGGCAAGGCTCTGCTCACGCACCTGGAGTTCCGCGGCCACTGCGAATCAGCCGGGGGTACCCAGGCCTGTGCGGCGCGGTTGCAGGGGAGTCCTGACGACTCCGAAGCCCGCTACCTCGTCGGTTGCTGTGCCGCCGTCGAGGGCGACTTCGACACGGCTCTGCGGGAATGGTTCACCATCGTCGAGACGGACCGCACGTTTCGCGAGGGGGCCGCCAAGGACGCCATGGTTTCCGTCTTCCACCTGCTGGGTCGTCAGCATCCCGCTGTCGGCGAGTACCCACAGAGATTGTACCGCACGCTGTACTGAGTCGTGTCAGGTGCCGGCTCTTCTTAGAGCCAGGCGGCCTGCCCAGGACCAAGGATCTGCATACGCTGCCCCTTGCGCGCCAGCCTTGTGTTCGGGAATACCTGCTTGGCTTGCGTCAGTACCGCCGCCCCCTGGGCCGCGGGATAGTGAACCAGAGCCAAGGTGCTCACCGAGGCACCCATGGCCACTCGTGCCGCATCCTGGGGACGCGAATGCAGGGAGCGCATGTCCATGCTCTCGGACTCCGGGTTGCCCGCCGCCTCGTGAATCAACACATCGCAGTCTCGCGAAAAATCGACAAGGCCCTCATGATAGGCCGTGTCGCCACTGATGACGAGACTGCCCCGGGTTATCGTGTCGGTGAATCGATAGCAGCGAGCGTCGAGCGGATGGAACGCACGACCCACATCGATCCGCAGGTCGCCTACCTCCAGGCTCTCTCCCGGATAGACATGCCGCACGTGACACTCGGGAATCACCTGCGGGAAACGATCTGCCTGCAGCATTGCCAGGGACGCCGTGTGAACCGGCGTCAGGTCCTGCGGCCCGTACAGACTGATCGGCGGGGCATCAGGTCTGTCGCCAGCACGACAATTGCGCGCGAAGAGCAACCCCGGCAAACCTAGAACGTGGTCGTGATGACAGTGGGTGAAGAAGACATGATCGATCTGCTCCGGCGTCGCCTCCAGCGTCTGCATGCTGGCGGCGACGTTGAAGCCGACATCCACGAGGATGTTGCCGTTCACGAGAAAGCACGTGGCCTCCTCGCCCGCTCCGACGCGTGTGCCCCCCACGCCGATAAATCCTACTTCCAATGCCATGTCTGCTACTCCTTCTTCCTATCGTTGGTGGGCTTCCTGTCTCAGGACACCGGAGTTACGCCCTTCGTCAGAATCACGTTGCCGTACTTCGCCGTGTCTCCCGTCATGACGACGGCGTAGGCCTCACGAGCGCGATCGTAGAATGCGAAACGCTCCAGACGGGCGATGGCCGCCGCTTCGGGCCAGTGGCGATCGATGACGGTCCGATAGGATGCCTCGACAGCTGGATCGACGGTGTCGCCCTCGACGGCAGCCATCATCGTGACCGACGCCTCCACGTAGGTATCGAGGCAGAACAGGGGCAGGATTGCCTCCAGCAGTCCGGCCACCGGCAACCCGTCGGCCCGCAGACAGCGGCGCCCCATCCTCTCGCCCGGAAAATGGGCGTCGGCGAGTACGATCTCGTCTCCATGTCCCATGCGACACAGAGTGGCCAGGAGTTCCGGACTCAACAGCGGCGAGATTCCTACCAGCATACCGGGCTCCAGTCGTTGCGGGTCGTCATTCGTTCTACCAACTCTACCAGGGCAAGCAATGTCCGCCGCGGCGAGCGTTCTGGAGGAGCGTTCACGGCCGCAGCCATGAGTCGGGTGAAGGCGAACATCGGTTGTAAGCAGACCCGGCGACTATGGAGTGTCAAGCCTCCGTCACCCCTGGGATTGTGTCGCTCTGCTCCAGGCGTGTCCGTAACGATTCGCGCCGTTCAACGACTCTCGTTGCTGACAGCCTGTAGCCGGTCCTCCCACTCAGGTGATCTGTGCGCCATATCACGGAGATAGGACTCGGCCCGATCCCCTTCACCAAGACGCAGCAGATGGCGGGCGGTCTCTACGGCTGTATCCAGATTGCCTCTCGCGCCCTCGGTCAGAGTCAGCCCCACCACACGATCCAGGTGATGTATGGCCCGGTCGTGCTGGCCGAACCGTTCCGCGTCGACGGCGGCGGCCCGGTGTACGTTGACCTGTTCGTCGTGCAGACGGAGCGACCGATCCCAGAGAGACAGCGCCAGCTTTGCTGCCCCTCGCTCACTCACGAGCTTTGCGGCTCGATTCAGCGTCATTGGCGATTCCCAGAGATCGGCCGCCATGAGGTAGGCGCGCTCTTCCATGTCCTGACGGCCTTCCTCCCGCAGCTGCCGGCCGGCGTGCAGGTAGGACTTCGACATGACCTCGAGATCGCCTGCTTTGAGTCCGGAGCGTCGCTCCCAACCCAGTTCCAGGATGCGAACCGCCTCGGACAGCATTCCCAAGTCGATCAGGCTCGACGCCGTCGCCCAGGGCAACAGGACGGCGGACAGAGACCGGTCGTAGATACCTGCTGAGTATGACTGCATCGCGATGCGAGACCTCGCGGCGTCGCCTCGTCGTTCGTGGATCATCACCCGCAGCAGATGAACCAGGCCCGGGCCCGAAGTCCCGGCGTCGGCCAGGGCGGCCTCGGCACCCTCCAGATCCTCCGCCTGCATGGCCTGCACCCCGGCATGGTAACGGGCATCGTCACAGCCAGACAACCCAGATGCCTGTTCTCGCCAGGCCTTCAGCGCGGAATCATGATCTGCGCCCTGCCGCAGTACGTGTACCGCGGGATGGTCGAAACCAAGGAAGGACGGTTCCGCATCGTCGTCGTCAAACGCCCACCCGGCCAGCCGGGGATAGACTTTGAACCGCTGCACCGGCTGAAGCCCGAGATCGCCGTCGAGGAGGGCGGTATAGAAGGAAGCGAGCACCGGATAGAGATCCGGCGCGGCTGTGAACTGACGATACCGGTTGACGTCCGTGATCACCATCCAGTCGGCATCTGCAAGCCGCCCGGCCATGTAGCGGGCAGCGGCGCCACATGTCAGATATCCCCGCGTGGCAAATACGGTCGTGGTGTTGAGGTCGTGCTCCTGGTAGACCGACGCACTGAAGCTGCCGCGCATCGAGAACCCGCCCCGCTCGACGGTGACTGACGCCCCCGGCGAAACGTGCTCGTGAATCCAGCGACCGGCCGTGATCCTGGCGTCCTCCGTGCGATAGATTCCCGCGAAGGCGGCGCCGTACGTCCACGTGTACAACACAGCCGCAGTGACGCCAACCACGACCCAGCGTGACCGCCAGCGCCGTTCCCACAGATCGATCACCATGTGGCCCGCCAACAGCCCCAGGGGCGCCAGCAGGGGCAGCAGGTAGCGCACGTGTTTGGTGTGCAGTCCGCCGATCGTCAGGAAGTACAGCGCGCACCACAAGGCAATGAGTCGATCGGTCCGTTCACCGCGGACCACCGCCCACAGCCAGCCTGCGGCCAACATCAGCGTCAACGGCCAGCCGCCCCCCCGAGGCCACAGGGCAGTCCAGAAATGCAGATACGGGATCGTGTCCGTATCGGCCAGTGACCATGGGCGCAGAACCTCACCCCGGGCGATGGCCACCGAGTAGGCGAAATCGTCCGTGCCCGTGGATTGCAGCATCGATTCGGGATTGAGCACTAGATGTGGCTGCAGCACGATCACCGTGATCACGGTAGCCAGTGCGGCGTACCAGATTCCAGGAGAGCGCAGGCCGCCCGTCACACGGCGCCATCCAGGCAATGGTGATGCCGTGAAGTGGGCGGCCGCCAGGACGAGGGCGGTCAACAGGCCGTTGAGACGGGTCGCGGCGGTGGCTCCGATCAACAGACCGGCCACCATGTATGCCCATGAGCTGCGGCAGCCATCGGCACGGACCACGGCGGCCAGGGACATCAGCGCCAGCAGTGCGAAGAGCCCGTCCACCGTGTAGAAGTGTGCCTGCTGGATCGCCAGAGGCGTGGCCGCAACCAGGAGAACGGCGGCAAGGGCCGTGGCTTCTCCCCAGACGGTGTTCGCCAGCCGCCACATCGCCACCAGCGTCGCCAGGGACAGCAGCATCGATACGAAGCGCAGCGATATGACGGCCAGGCCCCGTCCGCCTTCGGTCGTGTGAGCCAACTCGTTGCCGGTGACGACAGCAACTGTCTCCAGCACGGCACGGCCCAGGTACATCGGCAGCGTACCGTATGCCGTCAGGGGCGGTTGCGTCGGATCGTCGAGAGCCAGCGAGGCGCTGATCAGCGTCGATTCGTCGGGATGAAACTGGTAGAACGAGGTCGTCCTGCCCGGTGTCTCCGCCTCGGACAGTACGAAATCGGACAGGCCTCGATCCCAACCTGTGGTTCTGAGGACCACTGCGGCGACGGTCGCCGCGACCAGTAGCCCCCGGCCCCAGGGACTCACGGCTCCGCTCCGCGGGATGGGTCCATCAGCCTGTCGAGCCGCTGTCGCAGTCGGGCCACTTTGCTCTCGGGAGCAGCGTGCAGCTGCTCGGCACGATCGAGGTGAGACAGGGCCCTCTCGACATCGGGGTCGACTGCCAGGAACAGCTCGGCTATTGCCAGATGGACTTCCGCCTGGCGGGCGTTCACCAGGATCGACTGCTCCAGAAACCTGCGGGAGTCCAGCAGATCGCCACGACGGGCTACGATCTTGGCCATCGCGTTGAGCGCGTCCGCCGTACGAAAGATCTCCAGTGACATGCGGATCGCTGCTTCCCGATGTTCCGCCCTGCCCGCACCGGCAAAGGCTGCCGCAACGCGCAGATAGGATTGGGCCCGCAGCTTCAGTGCCCTGGGATCGTCTGAGTAGTCCTCACGCAGACCTCTGCGCAGCTCGTTCAGAGCTGAGTCGTACAGGCCCAGGCGCACCAGCGACAGGGCCGTCGATGCCGTCACGAAGTGGACCATGTTCGGATTCATGACGTGCGCCATGCGCCCGCCCGCCGTGGCGGGCAGGAAACGGACCAGGGCCTCCCGGGCACCGTCCTGGTCACCCATCCGGCTCAGGATTTCCGCCAGCACGCGGTAGGATATGAGGGCATTCGGATTGGCGGCGATGGCCTCGCGGACGGCGGTGAGCGCGCCGGGCAGGTCCTCCGCCGTCAGGCGCACGGCGGCGGCATGCAGCCCGTTGTCCGGACACCAGGGGTTCGACCGCAGATCCCGGCGCCAGTCCTCGAAGCTGACATCGAGAGCCGCGTCATCCCGCCGCAGAAGGACGTTGACCGCAGGGTGATCGTAGCCGCTGAAGGTGGGATCCTCGTCGTCGTCCCGGAACTGAATGCCGGCGAAGTCCGGATAGGTCTTGAAGCGGCGCACGACGTCGAATCCGAAGCGCCCTGATGGGAGGCCTTCGTAGAAGGAGGCAGCCACGGGAAACAACTCCGGAACGGCGGCATACTGTACGGCGCGGTTCTGCTCGACGTAGACGATGGCCCCCACCGGTTTCAGCTTGTTCTGCAGAAAGTCGATGCGATCGGCGCATAACATGTAGGGGCCGGAATAGAGCAGTATGGAGATATCGAGCCACCGATGCGTGAATCGCTTCGAACTCACCAGACCTGCCGTCGAGAAGGCGCCGCTTTCTACGGCGATATTGCTCCCGGGACGCACCTTCTCGACGAGAAACCGCCCGGCGCGGATGCGGCTGTCCTCGACGAGGTAGATACGGGCAAAGGCTGTTCCATATACGAACAGATGTACTGCGAGACCAATCCCGACCACGGTCAGTCCGCGCCGCCACCTGGGATCGGGTCGTGCCCGCCATAGCTCGAAGGCGGCACCGACGGTCAGGGCGGCCAGGATTGCCAGCAACGGTACATGATGACGGACCGCCCGTGCTGGCAGCATGACAACCGGCAGCAAGTAGAGCCCACACCAGACCACCAGCAGCCGTTCCTGCCAGCCCCCACGCCAGACCGCCCAGACCAACCCCCCGAGGAAGGTGACCGTCAGGGGCCAGCCGACGATGGGAGGCCAGCTGCCGAGCCAGTGGCTGACGATGGGGATCACGTCGACGTCGACCAGGGTCCAGGGCTGCAGGTACTTGCCGCTGGCGTACTCGATAGTAAGTGCCACGTCGCCCACATACTTCTTGCGTGACAACAGCTCGGGGTGAGTCAGGAAATAGGGATGCAGCAGCAACAGCAGCCCGATAGCGATCCCACCTGCCGCCCACAGTCTGCTTTCCGTCAGAGTGGCTCTGAACTTCTGCACCAGCCCGCCAGGCGACCGTAGCAGCAGGACGGCGGCAAAAGCCAGTCCGAGAAAGCCACCGTGAAAGCGGATACAGGCACTGGCGCCAATCAGCGCACCGGCAAGAAGGAACCGCCGCCACCTGGGTGGGCCCTCGCAGGCCCGCAGGATCGCCCAGAGGGCTGCCAGGCTGGCCAGGGCGAAGGGTCCGTCGTTGATGAAGAAATGCGCCTGCTGGATAGCACCAGGAGAGAAGGCAACCATCCCCGTGGCAGCGACGGCCGGCCAGGGGCCGTAGAGCTGACGCGTGACGAGGGCGGCGAAGAGCAGGACCCCAAGGGAGAACACAACCGCCAGAATCCGCGCGACATAGTAAACCGGTCGGCGGAAATCCGGTGTCCCGCCGGTGAGTGTCTGATGTCCCTGGCGCAGGTCGAACAGGCGCAGCAATCCACCCAGCAAGTAAGGGGGCAGCGTCCCGTAGGAGGTGTAGGGAGGACTGTTGAGATCGAAATCCTTCAGCGCCCCGTTGATGAGGGAGATCTCATCGGGGTGGAAGGCGTAGAATGCCGTGACCTGTCCCGCGGATCGATCCTCGGGGAGGACGAAATCGCTGGCGCCACGGGTGATTCCGACGACTCTCAGGGCCAGACCCACAAGCAGGAGAATGCCGAGGCAGACGGAGGCTCGACCGATCTTCACGGGCCGCAGGAATCCCTCATCACAGTGGCAACTGCCGTGGTCCTCCGACGGACATGCGACCGTGCAGGTAGGCATCGTCGGGTGTCGGCCAGCGCATGCGGTAGCTGCGGCTCCGGTCGCGGCGATATCCGGCGTTGTAGTACGTGCTCGTCGCCAGCCACGCCAACAGTCGCTCGGTATGCTTCTGACGATGATCTCGAGTCGCTGGCGCGTCCCAGAGATTGCGCAGCTCGTGTGGATCGTCGCGCAGGTCGTAGAACTCGCCGCATTCCTGACCTATGTAGTAGACGAGCTTGTGGGTCTGACTACGCATCATGATCTGGTAGTTGTCTTCGGCATAGACGAAGTCACGGGCTACAGCCTGCTCCGGAGCTTCGAGATATGGCAGGAGAGAGGTCCCCTCCAGATAGGTAGGGACGTCCACTCCAGCAGCCTGCAGCAGCGTCGGCCCCAGGTCGATCAGTGAAACGAGGTCCTGCACCGACTCACCAGCACGCCGCAGTTTCCCTCCGCGGCCATCCCGGATGATCAGCGGGATGTGGGTGATGGCGTCGTACATCAGCCACTTGTACGCCAGTTGGTGGTCGCCGAGCATCTCACCATGGTCGGAGCAGAACACGAGAATCGTGTCGTCGAGCCAGCCCCGCTCCTCCAGTGCCCCGAGAACCTCTCCGAGTTTTTCGTCCACCGTGGTGATGTTGGCATAGTAGTGCCGACGCATCTCGGCGATCTCCTCTGCGGACGCACCTTCGAGATCGATGAGGGATTCATGATCCGCCTCGGCATGAGTGCGCCGTTGAGCAACATGCTGCGGTGGCTTGTCCTCGAACTCACCCTCACGCCAGACGGCAGCAGGCAGCGGGCGGTCGCGGTAGGGCTCGAGATGGCGCGGCAGGGGATCCCAGGGCTCGTGTGGCCCGGTGAAGCCGACCTGTAGAAAGAGTGGACGATCTCCCTGGTGTTCACGGATCCACGATACGGCTGCGTCACCGATGAAGACGTCGGAATGGAACCGTTCCTCCAGATGCCAGGGTACGCCTTGATGCTTCTGTTTCCACTCCGGGTCCGTAATATGCCTGTCATTGGGCCGTTGCTGACCGTGGTGTGTCAGAAACCTGCCCCAGTCGTCATCGGCACCGCCATTGGCGTGGGTTTTGTTGGTCGGATTCTCGACGATGGTGCGCTCGTGGAAGCCGGCCATGTCATCCCGGGGTGTCAGATGCATCTTGCCGATATTGATGCACCAGTACCCGGCGTCGGCCAGATCCTGCACCCAGTTCCGGTGCCCCGCCCACGGATCAAAGCTGTACACCCCCGTGGTATGCGGGTACATGCCGGTGAAAACCGCCGCCCTTGAAGCCACGCAGGTTGCCCCCGGGCAGAAGGCTTGACGGAAGGAAAGGCCTTCGGCGGCAAGCCGGTCCATGGCGGGTGTCACCATGTGTGGCTGCCCCCACGCGCCGATCGTGTCGGCGCGCTGCTGATCGGTCATGACGAAGATGATGTGCGGCTGCTTCAACGAAAGTCTCCTGGGCTGCGGCGGTCGGCTCTAAAATAACGCGAGATGGCAATGCCTGCCCTCAGACTCGATTGACCCTGCCGCCACCGCCGCTTTTCTTCGACTTTCCAGTGTATGATGAATCTTTTCTCTCGGCATCCATGACCAGACGCCAGTGTCTGCAGACG
The DNA here is from genome assembly GCA_036011085.1 of Candidatus Latescibacterota bacterium. GTDB lineage: Bacteria > Latescibacterota > UBA2968 > UBA8231 > UBA8231 > UBA8231. The sequence goes on along the minus strand of DASCMS010000060.1, from coordinate 74,708 downwards.
CTGGCCGCCGGCACCATGGCCCTGCCCAGCGTGTCGGCCGCGCCAGCTGTGGCCATACCGAAGCCCAACGTTGTCTTCATCCTGACAGACGACCAGGGCTCAGTGGACATGAACTGCTATGGCGCCACGGACCTCATTACGCCGCACATGGATGCCCTGGCGACCCAGGGCGTGCGGTTCACTGACTTCTATGTCACCGCCCCCCTTTGTACGGCCTCACGTATCTCCCTGCTCACCGGCCGCCACTTCCAGCGGGCGTACCTGGCCGGTCGTGGCATCCACGAGTCGGAGACGACGATGGCCGAGTTCTTCCAAGAAGCCGGCTACCGAACGGGTTGCTTCGGCAAGTGGCATATCGGCGGTCCACCGTTCGACCCCCAGGGACAGGGCTTTGATGAGTTTATCGGGCACCGCGTCGGTGCCATCGATAACTACTCCCACCACACCTACTGGTCCAGCGTGCGGGAGCACGGCCTGTATCGTGGTCGCGACCGATATCGGGAGGACGGCACCTACTTTCCGGATATCGTCACACGCGAGTCGATCGACTTTCTGACACGCAACCGAGAGCGTCCCTTCTTCCTGTTCGTCTCCTTCAACCAGCCGCACTACCCAATGCAACCGGAGGAGCGCTTCCTGCGTCAGTACGACCATGCGGAGGGCGCGCGGCGCACCTATGGCGCCACGGTGACCTCCCTCGATGAGAAGATCGGTCAGATCATGGCCGCTCTCGACGAACAAGGGCTGCGACAGAACACGATCGTCGTGTTGATGAGCGACAACGGCCACTCCGAGGAGCCGGAAGGGATCGGCGGCAGCGCCGGGGTGTTCCGCGGCGCCAAGCAGAGCCTTTTTGAAGGCGGCATTCGCGTGCCCTGTATCCTCTCCTGGCCGGGTCAGGTTCCAACTGGGCAGGTGCGTCAGCAGATGGGTACAGCTATGGATTGGTTGCCGACTCTGGCGGCCTTCTGCGGCCTCGACACGAGTGACCTGGCACTCGATGGCGGCGATCTGGGCGGCGTCATCCGCAACAACCAGCCTTCGCCCCATGCAGCACTGCACTGGATGCTGGCCACCCAATGGGCAGTTCGGGAGGAAAACTGGAAGTTGATTTCGGCGGAGGGGCGCGTGTTCCTGGCCGACCTGCTCAGCGACCCCGGAGAAACCCTGAATGTGGCCGATGACCAACCCGACATCGTCGCCCGGTTGAGAAGTCATCATGAGGCCTGGGTGGCCACGGGCATCGAGTCCGTCTACACGATGAGAGATTCTCCATGACTACGACGGGACCAGGACCATGAAGATCAACCGACGCATCTCAGCCATCGGGCTGCGTCCCGCTATCGACCGATTTCTCGAGCTCAGCGGCAGGAAGATCCTCGCCATCGACAAGACCTGGGACCCTGCCGACGGCACGCCGGTGTTCACTCAGGGGGGACGCTACACAACTCGTGGCTGGACGGAATGGACGCAGGGATTTCAGTACGGCTGTGCCATACTGCAGTATGACATGACCGGCAACGAAGCCTTCCTCGAGCTCGGCCGCCGCCGGACGGTCGAACGCATGGCTCCCCACGTGTCTCACGTCGGGGTCCACGACCACGGCTTCAACAATCTCTCGACCTACGGTAGCCTGCGGCGACTGATGCTGGAGGGGCGGATTCCGCACGACCCGCGCGAGTTGGAGTTCTACGAACTGGCCATCAAGCTGTCCGGCGCCGTGCAGGCTGCTCGCTGGACACCGACGGCGTACGGCACCGGCTTCATCCACTCCTTCAACGGTCCGCACTCCTTGTTCTCTGACACGATCCGTTCGGTGCGCATCCTGTGTCTGGCACATCGATTGGGTCATGTGTTGATGGGAGAGGGCGACAAGGCGATCAGCCTCCTCGGACGCGCTGTCGAGCACGCCCGGACGACCTCACGATTCAACGTCTACTTCGGTGAAGAACGCGATACCTGGGATATTCCCGGCCGTGTCGTCCACGAGTCGATCTTCAATACGCAGGACGGCAACTACCGCTGCCCGAGCACCCAGCAGGGATACTCAGCATTTTCCACCTGGACCCGCGGCCTGGCCTGGATCCTGTGCGGATTTGCCGAACAGCTCGAATTCTTCCGCACGGTGAAGGCCGTCGAAATGACTCCCTTCGGCATCAGGAAGCCGGCCTTTGTGGCCATGATGGAGAAAGCGGCGCGGGCGACGGCGGAGTTCCACATAGAGAACAGCTTCGCCGACGGCATCCCCTTCTGGGACACCGGCGCTCCGGGTGTGGCCTCCTTCGGACGCTACACGGGCATGGCGTCCGATCCCCACAACGATGTGGAACCCCTCGATTCGTCGGCGGCATCGATCTGCGCCCAGGGGTTGCTGCGGCTCGGCAACTATCTGACCAGGAAGGGAGACGGCAAGTCCGGTAGACGGTACCGCAGTGCCGCTCTGACGACGGCGGCGGCCCTGCTCGAGGAGCCGTACCTGTCGACGTCCAGTCGTCACCAGGGCATCACGCTGCACGCCATCTATCATCGACCGAACAACTGGGATCATGTGCCGAGAGGACGGCGTCAGCCCTGCGGCGAGTCGGCCATGTGGGGCGACTACCATACGATGGAACTGGTTCATCTCGTGCTGCGCGAAGCCGAGAATGGGCCGTACCCCACGTTCTTCGCGTGAGGAGCAAGACAACATGAAGATCACTGCCATCAGGACCTTCGTCGCACGGTTTGGCAACCGGCCCCGTGCCCTGCTGAAGGTCGAGACGGACGAAGGGCTGTACGGCTGGGGCGAAGCCTACTCCACCGGACCTGACCTCTCCGTCGAGCCTGTGGCCGACTACCTGTTCCAGCTCATCGGTGGCCAGGACCCACGCCGCATCGAATACATCATGATGAAGCTGATGCAGGAGTTCCGCTTTCCCCCCGGCGGCGTCGGGCTGCCAGCGATCTCGGCCCTCGATCACGCCCTGTGGGATATCTCGGGCAAGGCGGCGGGTCTTCCCGTGTACATGCTTCTCGGAGGGGCGGTGCGCGACCGGGTCCGGGTCTACCGCGGCATCGGCGGTAAAGATGGCATGGAGGCGGCCGACCAGGCGCGCCGCCTCAACGAGGAGCACGGCTTCACGGCCTTCAAGACCAGCCCCTATAGACTCGACCCGGACGCCAGTCGGTGGGGACGGGTCTGCGCCGCAGCAGCGAAGTATTTTGAGGACCTGCGCGCCAACACACCGGACGAATGGGAGTTCGCTTTCGATCCCCACGCCAAGATCTTTGAGCCCATCCTCGCCCTGCAGCTGGCCGATGCTCTGGCGCCGTACGATCCCCTGTTCTACGAAGAGCCGTTACGTCCTGAGCACATGCCGCAGTGGAAGCGCCTGCGTGAACAGATGCGCGTACCCCTGGCCACCGGTGAAAGCCTCTACGGACGCTTCGAATTCCTCGACCTGATCGCGGCCAACGGCGCCGACATCGTCCAGCCCGATGTCTGTATCTGTGGTGGCCTGCTGGAGATGCGCAAGATCGCCGCCATTGCCGAGGCCCACTATGTCACAGTGGCCCCGCACAACCCGATGGGGCCGCTGGCGACGGCGGTCAACGTGCACTTCGCTGCCGCCACCTGCAACTTCAAGATCCTCGAGTATCTGGTGCCGACCGAAACCGAGTGGAACGAATGGGTCGACGAACCGTACCTGCCAAAGGACGGTTACCTCGAATTGCGCCCCGATCGACCCGGTCTCGGCGTCGAAGTCAACGAGGATGCCATCACCGACAACGAGTACATCCACTGGCAGCGGACCTGTCCTACACGGCCGGACGGCTCCACTGGCTACATCTAGTGTGCCTGTGAGCAACCGGGGACTGATCACAGGGTATCCCGGCTGGCTCACCGGTCATCTCTTTCGACGCCTGGACGAGGTCCTGGTCTGCCCTGACCCGCCGGCGTGGGCCAGCGCTCTCGACGCTGTCCGCTGGCGAGCCCTCACGGCCCCGGGGACCACGCCTGCGGCGCCCAACCCGCGCATCGACGAGGTGGTGGAGGGTGACATTCGCGACCGGCGCGCGGTGGCTGACGCCATGCGGGATGTCGATCTGGTGCTGCACGCGGCGGGGATCATCCATCCACGGCGAATCCGGGAACTCTACGAGGTCAACCGGGAGGGGTGCCTGTGCCTGGCAACGTCCGCGAGGGACGCCGGCGCGAGGCGTTTCGTCTTCATCAGCAGCAATGCCGCCGCTGGCTTCGCCGCCCCGGGGCGCCCCATGCGCGAGACGGATGAACCGAACCCGACCAGCCACTATGGCCGCAGCAAGCTCGAGGGCGAGCACGCCCTGTGGGACACGATCGCCGGGTCGACGACGGAGGGGGTCGTCCTGCGGCCGACGACGTTCTACGGCCCCTATTTCCCGCAACGACATCTCAAGGCGTACCGCCTGGCAGCATCCGGCCGACCTCTCGTCATCGGCAGTGGCCGCAACCGGGTCAGCATGATCTACATCGATGACCTCGTCGACGCCCTCGGTCAGGCCCTGACCTCACCTGCTGCCGCCGGGGGCACGGCCTTCGTCGCCGACAATGAGTCCTACGAGTGGCAGGAGATCTTCGTCGCCATGGGACGGGCACAGGACATCGAGGTGAAGCCCCTGCACCTTCCTGGTGTGGTGGCGCCTCTCTGTGCCGCCGGTGATGCCGCCCTTTCGGCGCTCGGGCGGTATTCCATGATGATTCACGTCGCTGGTGAGGCCACACAGCACATGGCCTGTGATGCTGCGGGGGCTCGCTCTCTGCTCGGTTCTGAACCGCAGGTCGGACTTTGCGAGGGCATGCGTCGCGCCGTCACCTGGGCCCGTTCCGAGGGCTGGCTGTGAATCGGGACCGGCACAGATCTGACGCTGATGTCGACTGGAGCAACATCCACTCCGCCGACGCCAGTTGGCGCACGAGGCTCCTGGGCGACCTGTCGGAGGCCTATGCCATCCCCAGATATGTCGAGATCTTCCTGCAGACCTTCGGTGGAGACCGGGGGCTTCGCTTTCTCGAGGTCGGCGCCGGCAACGGCGAAGTCCCCCGTTGTCTGCAGGAGTTGGCCCCGCCTTGCGTCGGCGAGTACGTCGTCTCCGAGTTGTTCGCCGATGGCGCCCGCTGGTTGCGTTCACAGAATCTCACCGCCTGCGTCGCCGATGCCCAGCAGCTGCCCTTCGCCGATGGCGCCTTTGATGCCGTCATCTCCTACGACGTCCTGCACCACGTCTCCGATCCGTACCGTATGGCGCAGGAGATGATACGCGTGTCGCGCGGGCGCCTGCTGCTGACCGAATCGAATGGCCTCAGCCTCGGGCGAAAGCTCATGGAGCAGACGGCGGGGCACAAAGCGGCTGGTGAGCGCTCCTATACGCCCTGGCGATACAGGCAATTCTTCACCGCCGGCGGCAGGCGGCTGTGTTCGTTCCGTATCCGGCCTTTCCTGTTCCCGGTACCCGGTGGCGTGCCCTCACCCCTGCTGCGCCCGTTGATCTTTTTCAACCGGGTGATCGAGCGCGTACCTTTTGCCCGGTGGCAGTGCTCGAATGTGTGGATGACTCTGGAAGTAGAGAACCCGGTGCCTTGAGTGAACCCATCTACCTATCCGTGGTGATTCCCGCTTACAACGAGAGTCATCGCATCGAAGAAACCCTCAAGGACTGCCGACCGTACCTCGATGGACGTGGCGAGCCATACGAGGTGATCGTCGTCGATGACGGCAGTCGGGACGATACGGTGGCCCGGGTGGAAGCGATGGCTGCCGATTGGCCGTCCCTGCGCGTTCGATCTCTGGCAGATAACCAGGGCAAAGGCGCCGCAGTACGCACCGGCTGTCTGGAAGCCAGGGGATCGAGGATTCTGTTCATGGACGCCGATCACTCCACCCGGATCGAATGCCTCGATGTCTTCCTCCCCCTCCTCGACGGCCCGTACGAGATCGTCGCCGGGTGGCGGGCGGCCCCCCAGGGCGAAACTCTGATCCGACGCCTGCTGGGACGCGGCTTCCTTGTTCTGGCCCACCTCATCGTTTTCCGACAGCGAGTCGCCGACTCTCAGTGCGGCTTCAAGTGCTTCACGCGCGAGGCCGCACAGGCGATCTTCCCGCGTACGCACATCAACGGTGGCACTCTTGACGTCGAGATTCTCCACCTCGCCCACCAGTTGGATCTGTCCGTGCATTATGAACCCGTTGAGTGGCAGAATGCGCCGGGTTCGACGATCAGTCCCATGCGCTGCCTCGTGCAGGATCCCATCGACATGATGCGAATCCGTAGCCATCGGCTGGGCGATTCGGAGCCCATCTGATGCTGCGGGTCGAAGACAGTGTCGTCGTCCTCATTGACGTGCAGGGGAAACTCGCCGAACTGATGCATGAGAAGGAGCAGCTGTATCAGCAGTTGAAGATCCTGTTGCGCGGTGCCCGAGTGCTCGAGGTCCCCATCCTCTGGCTGGAACAGTATCCCCAGGGCCTGGGCCCCACGGTCCCGGAGATCTCGGCCCTCCTCGAGGGACTGGAACCGATCGACAAGACCAGCTTCAGTGCCTGCGGTGCCGAACAGTTCCAGCAGGCGCTGCGGGACGTCGACCGAAGTACGGTCGTGGTGGCGGGCATCGAGGGCCATGTCTGTGTGTATCAGACAGTTCAGGATCTGCTCGTTGCCGGATTCAGCGTCGAAGTCGTGGGCGACGCCGTGTCATCCCGGACCGCCGCAAACCGCAGGGCAGGTCTCGAACGGATGGAACGGCTGGGCGCCGGCATGGTGACGGTTGAGATGGTGCTGTTCGAATGGCTGCGCGAGGCCGGCACCGCTGCCTTCAAGGAGATCTCGAAACTGGTCCGGTAGTTGTCGGAGCTACCGGCGAGGCATGGCTTGCGCCTCCTGGGAGACCCGCAACGCCTCTGCCTCCCGTCCAGCTTCGGACAATGCCTGCGCCCACCGGATGCTGGCCGTTGCGCTGCGAGGCTGCAGTGCAGCCGCTGCCCCGCGCGTGTCGGCTGCCTCCTGCAACCGACCCTGGGCGGTGAGCAATCGCGCCAGGCCTTCCAGACCATCGGCGCGTCCCGGATCGATGCGGCTCAACTCGCGATAGGCGGTTTCGGAATCCTGGAATCGCCCCGTCTTTTCGGACACGTAAGCCCAGGCGGCGACGGCACGAGGGTTGGTGGCATCGTACTGAGAGGCATGGTGCAGCGCCCGCAGAGCAAGCGCCATACGCCCGTCGCGGGCAGCGCTCATGGCCAGCAGAGCGTGCGCGTCAGCGAGTCGTTCCGTCACCGAGGGCCGCTCCCGATGGGTGGGGGGCTGGTCATCGATGCGCCAGATCTCGATGTACGGTCCAGGTCGGTCGATGCCCTCGGTGTCAGCAATGGGGACGTAGTAGGCGTCCATGTCATCGAACACGGCCTTGCCTATCCCCTCGCCTGGTGAAAAGGATGCAAGCCGTTGTCCATGAATTGGCAGCCGCGTCGTGAAGGCACTGTCGAGCCGCGACGATGGCAACGGGTGGTCGTGGATCACGACGTGGTCACACTGCACATCATCCACGAGATCCCAGCTGCCGGTCTCGCTGGCAGAACGGTCGCCGCCAGCGGTGAAGGAGTAATAGGGGCTGGGGCGTGGCCGCAGGCTCGGCGCCACCGTCGCCAGGTCCGCCAGCCCGAAGGCCTCCTGGTGCCGGACCAGCAGCCACCAGAGCTGTTCGAAAGTGCGAACCTGTACGTCGCCACCCCAGCCGCCGAAGTTGCAGCAGCGGGCCCCCGAAGAGACATGTGCCTCCAGCCACTCCCGTGCCTGGGTACGCGTGTCTACGGCAGCGGAAATCTGCGCCACCCGCATCGATCGTACTGCGGGCAGAGCCAGGATTGTCACGGCCACAAGCCCGAGCCACAGCCGGCGGTAGCCGAACCGAAGCGCCAGTCGGTCCGCGATGGCGACGATGGCCACGCCGACGAGAATCGCCTGCAGTGGCAGCAACGGCATGGCATAGCGGACGAACACGAGTTCTCCCCAGCTGATCGAGGCGTAGGCGACAACGAAGGCACAGAGGACAACGCCGATCTGCCGGTCGCGACGATACAGCGCCCACGCACCGGCGCCCAGCATGGCCATCCAGGCCGGCTCGCCGAGGTTGTGCCGCAGGCTGAACCAGAGGTGATGGAAGATGGGCAGTGAGATTTCCTGAGTTCCCTGCCTGACGTGCTCGACCTGGAACAGGAAATGCTCCCGGAAGGTCCCGAAATCGATCCACACGAAGGGAGACGCAAGCGAAAAGACCACGAGTGAAACCCCTCCTGCGAGCCACAGTCGACGATCCAGGATCCGCCCGCCGGCCAACAGATGGGCTCCGACCACGGCGCCGGCCGCAGCGACACCGGGATATTTCGTGCCGGCGCAGAGCCCGACGAACAGCCCGCTGATCAGGTAATGCCGGCGGCGGCCGCCATCGAGGAGACGCAGTGCCGACCACAGAGCGAGAACGAACCAGAACACCATGGTCAGATCTACTGAGGCGATCTGCGACTGCCGGACACACAACACACTGGCCGCGAGAGCACACGCGGTGATGACGGCGGCTGTCGATCCGGACACGCGACGCGCGACACTCATCGTCACGACGACGGTGCCGCAACTGAATGCGACACTCACCCAACGAGCCACATCCCGCAGGCGTTCCATCTCGAACAAACCGTGGAGAGCTACCCACTCGTCGAGATTGCCCGTGAGCCCACGGTAGAGGTCGAGCAGGTAGAGGACGGCATACGCCAGCCCGAGCAGGTAATAGTGGAGACTCGGGTAGTGGAAATAATGCGGGTTCAGATCGCCGCTGAGCAGGCGGAGGGGGATGACGACCATGAAGATCTCGTCCGGATGCCAGACGAGTTCACCGTGCAGTAGCCCCCAGGCGCGCACTCCGAGGGCGAAGAGCAGCGCCCCGGTGACAACACTGGCAGACAACACGGTTCGGTTCATCTGGCCGTGTCAGCAGCCGCGACGACCGAGAGGGCAGCCTCGACCTCGTCTCGGCGAGGGTGTTGTGGATTGCTATCGACGAAACCCCGCATCCACTTGACGGCATCTGTCGCGCGCCCCAGATCCATCAGCGCCTGAGCTCCGTGGAGAGCCGCATCGATATCGGTGGGGGCCAGGTGGCGCGTTCGCTCCCAGTGCGGCAGCGCCTGCTGCGGGCTCTGCAGATCGTACTGGTATGTGTACCCCAGATTGAAGTGCGCGTCGACGTAGCTCGAGTCGACGCGCACCGCGCCCTGCCACAGTTCCACGGCACGCAGAGGCAGACCGGCGGCTCGGTGAGCGACCGCCGCATTGCTGTGGTACTTGGCGCTGTCCGGCACGAGCTCCACGGCCCGGTTCAGGTTCGAAAGGGCGGCTCGGGGCGCCCCGTCCAGATAGAGTGCGGTGCCGAGATTGAAGTGTGCGTCGGCGTAGTCCTGCCGCAGTGACAAGGCTTCGAGCCAGAGACTTCGCGAGGTGTCCGATCGCCCGATCGCCCGGTACGACACGGCCAGGTTATTCAGCAACTTCGCGTCGCGCGGTCGCTGCCTGCGGGCTCGGCCGTACAGGTCGATGGCTTGACTGTGTTCTCCCTGCCCCGCTCTCAGCTGCGCCATCCCCGTCAGACCGGGAACGCTTTCCGGGTCCAATGCCAGGACCTCCTGAAAGGCCGATTCCACCGCTTCGAGATCACCCACACTGTGTGCGATGATAGCCTCGACCTCGAGAGCGAAGCTGCTGCCGGGCTCAATGGTTCGCGCCCGTGCCAGATCCGCCCGGGCACCGTCAAGATCTCCCGTGTTTGCCTTCGACTCGGCACCGAGCAGGAGAGTCCGGGAGAGGATATCGGTCACCGTCTGGGATGTCGCCCTGCCGGCAAATCGCTCCACCTCCCAGATCTCGATCCGCGGACCGGGTGCCAAGGCTGCCCATCCCGCCAACGGGATGTAGTAGGCGTCCATCGGGTCAAACGTCGATGCCCTCAAGTCCCCAGGCTCGTAGGACACCCGCAGGCGGGCCTCTTGTGCCAATTGCCGATGGAAAGTCGAGTCGAGGCGGGAGTACGTGAGCGGATGCTGGTGAAGAATCAGGTGACTGCAACCACGAGAGTGGAGCAGCGACAGGCTGCCGGTCGCCTCATTCACGTTCCCCCTCTGGACGGCATAAGAGTAGAATGGCGTGTCCTCGTCGAGACGGGCTCGACGCAGGGGACCAAGATCCTGGCCATAGGCGTTGGTGTAATTCCGGAAACGCCACCAGAGCTCCTCGTACGTATTCAGCTTCGGGTCGCCCGCCCAACCGCCGAAGTTGCACAGCGTCGAACCCGGCTGAACATTACTCTCGATCCAGGCCCGGGCCTGACTGCGCGTGTCCGTCGACCGCTGCAGCCGAACGACGTGCCAGGCACCGTAGGCCGGCTGCAGACACAGGATCACGGTGACCATCGAGGCGACGGGAACTACGCTCGCTGTGGCTATGCGTTCTCCCTCCGCCAGATGACGGCACCCCCGGGTGATGCCGTCACCGAGCAACGCCAGCTGCAGGGGCACCAGCGGCAGAACGTATCGCGCGAAGACCAGGTCTCCCCAGTTCACGGCGGCGTATGCCGACGCCGATGCCGCCAGGACGACGAGATGAGGCGAAGGCCGTTTCCACAGAGACCAGACGCAGACCGACAACCACCCCAGCCATGCAAGCCAGCCGGTGCCATATCGGAGGGTTTCCCGCACATGGTAGAGCAAGCCCGGCTCGAATCCGAAGCGCCCCTCAGCCGCGTGCTTCATCTGAAACAGGAAGTACTCCTGAAACGTGGAGTAATCGAGCAGCGTATAGGGCGACAGAACGAGGAAGGCTCCAATCGACACGCCGCCAGCGAGCCACAAGCGACGATCGAATACCCCACGACGGGCCAGCAGGTGGGCGGCGATGACGCTGCCGGCGGCGGCGGCGCCGGGGTACTTGGTGGTGGCACATACTCCAACCAGGGCGCCGGCGAGGACGTAGTCGATAAGGGCTTCGGTTCGCAGCAGCTTCACGGAGGCCAACGTGGCGGCGACAAACCAGAACGCCAGGGGGGCGTCGGTGCCGGCCAGCGGTGCCTGGCGCACGAGCAGGATATTGACGGCAGCAAGGGCCGTGGCTGCGATCCCGGCAACCGACGTGATCGCCCGCCAGTGACTGAGATGTGAGCCGCTGGCCAGCTGGCCTGCCAGCAGGCCGGTGGCGAAGACGGTGGCCAGCGAGTAGGCGACACTCACCCAGCGAGCCGTGTCCCGCGCCGCCTCCGGTGCCCATACCTGGCGTGTGGCAACCCACTCCAGCAGCGCCGGTGCTGTTCCCGTCGCTGACTGCAGCAGAAACTGCAGGCCGTAGATGCCTGCCAACAAGCTGTAGTGGAATCCCGGATAGGAAAAGCTGTGTGGATTGAGGTCGCCGCTGAGCATGTTCAGCGGGTACACGGCCATGAAGATCTCGTCGGGATGCCACACCAGCTCCCCGGACAGGACCCCCCAACCGCGTAGAGCGGCGGCCAGGGCCATCACCCCGCACAGGGCCGCCACGCGCCAGATGCTCAGCCGAACAGCTCCGTCCACGTCCGGTCGAACCCCTCGGAGCCATCGTCCAGGCGGCGCTCGAGTCGAATCCCCGGCAGGAACACCGGCAGCTTTCCCGCCAGGAAGTCGGCCCGGTACCCGCCATCTCTGTAGTGCGTCTGCCGACCGTCCGGCCAGAAGATCGTGTGGATCTCGCGGGGTTGCGGCTTGCGGTAGTCGGGATCCACGCGAAAACCCGCCACCACGTCCCAGTCGACCTCGATGCCGAGTCCTGGTCCCTCTGGCACGCGGGCGTGGCCACCACTGATGGTGAACTCCTTGAGCAGCGTGTGCGAATAGATATTGACCCCGGGAATCGCCGGCCAGCGCGCCTGCGACAGCACGGCGCCGAGGTGCACTGACCACATCGTCGTCAGGCCGGTACCGACCAGCTGCAGCCAGAAGGGCATCTTCGCGTGGTGTGCCAGTGTGCCGTCGCGCATCACGCGGGAAGCACCACCGCCGATGACGAAACCGTCGCACACCCCTTCGCGAATGGCCGTCATCACCGGCGGGTTGCCGAAATGCATGGCGATGGGACTGGCGATCTTGCGGCGCAGGGCGGCGTTGCCGGCCACATCCTCCTGCGGGATCGGAGATTCTACGATCGCCAGGATCGGGAAAGTTTCCTCCAGTCGCCGGATCAGAGGCGCGGCGATGTCGACGCCGAGGAGCAGCCCGTTGAAGTCGGCGTCGAGTACGAAATGGTCGGAGGTGGCCTCGCTGACGGCCTCCAGCTGATCCTCTATATCGAACCAGGGACGGGCCTTGACCTTCATCGTCGTGAACCCGTGCTCCTCAGCTGTGGCGGCCTCGCGGGCCCACAGTTTCGGTTCCATGTCCTGCGCCCACCAGGACACGGGACACGCCTCCCTGTACTGTGTTCCCAGCAGCCGATGCACGGGCACTGCCGCGCTCTTGCCGACGGCGTCGAACAGGGCCATCTGCAGGCCGGCTCCAAGGTCGTCGTCCCAGATCAGCTCCCAGGCGTTGCGCCCTAGGTACTGCTGTGCGGCCTCGTCACCGATCTTGCCCCAGGTGTAGTTTTCCAGCGTCTCGCCGACGCCCACGACCCCCGACGCAAGTGTGACTCGGTACAGATCCACCACCGACCAGCCGGGGACACGGACCTCGACGGTGTGGGCACAGCGTTCGTGGAACGGCACGTCGAGCCGCCAGCGATCGATGGCGGTGATCGTAAAGTCGTTGTTGCTCATGGCAACACTCCTGACGGTCGTACGGGATGGGGCCTTACGACGCCATGCGGCGCAGCACGGTCTGCAGAATCCCGCCGTTGCGGTAGTACTCCAGTTCCACTGGCGTGTCGATGCGGCAAACGGTCTGGAAACGTGTCTCGCCGCTGTCTCCGGTGGCCACGACATCGACCTGCTGACCTGGCTGCAGATCATCGTCGCTGGCGATATCGAAGACCTCCTCCCCCGTCAGTCCCAGGCTGTCCCGCGTGTCCCCGTCGGCGAACTGCAGGGGCAGGATCCCCATGCCGATCAGGTTGGAGCGGTGGATGCGCTCGTAGCTCTCGGCGATGGCCGCCTTGACGCCCTGCAGGAACGGCCCCTTGGCCGCCCAGTCCCGACTGGAACCGGTGCCGTACTCGGCACCGGCGAGGATAATCGTCGGCACACCCTCCCGCTGGTAGCGCTCCCCGGCTGCATAGATCGACACCTGGTCACCGGAGGGCAGATGACGGGTGCACCCACCTTCGACGCCCGGAACCAGTTCGTTGCGGATGCGGATATTGGCGAAGGTGCCACGAACCATCACCTCATGATTGCCGCGACGGGATCCGTAGCTGTTCCAGTCCCGGCGCTCGATGCCGTTGCCCTCCAGGTATGTCGCCGCCGGACTGTCGAGGGCGATGGCACCAGCGGGCGAGATGTGGTCGGTGGTCACGCTGTTGGCGAGTCGAGCCAGCACGCGGGCACCCTTGATGGGAATGATGGCCCCCACATCCTTGCTGAGCCCCTCGAAAAAGGAAGGTCGGCGGATGTAGGTGCTGGCAGCGTTCCACGTGTACCGTTCACCCGCGGGAACGGGGATCTGATTCCACATCTGATTGTTGGAGAAGACATTCCCGTACTCCTGCTCGAACATGCTGGCTTGCACCGAACGATCGATCTCCACGCGGACCTCCTGATGGGTCGGCCAGATGTCTCTCAGGAATACCTCCTCGCCGCTGCCGTCAGTACCGATCGCGTCAGCCTCGAAGTCGATGTCAGCCCTGCCGGCCAGGGCGTAGGCGACGACGAGGGGCGGCGAGGCCAGGTAGTTAGCCCGCGTCAGGGCGTGCACACGACCCTCGAAGTTGCGATTGCCAGACAGCACCGAGCAGACCACCAGGTCGTTGTCGGCGATGGCCGATTCGATGTTCTCGTGCAACGGGCCGGAGTTGCCGATGCACGTGGTGCAGCCGTATCCGACGGTGTGGAATCCCAGGGCATCGAGGTCGGCGTTCAGTCCCGCTGCCTTGAGGTAACGGGTGACGACGCGGGATCCCGGGGCCAGGCTCGTCTTGACGTAGGCGGGAACCGTCAGGCCTCTGGCGGTTGCCTTGCGCGCCAGCAAACCGGCGCCGAGCATGACGGAGGGGTTGCTCGTATTCGTACAGGAGGTGATCGCCGCCATGACAACGGCACCCTCCGGCAGATCGACCATGCCCTTGTCCCCTCCCAGATCGACGGCTACCGAGCGTCCCTGGTCCTCCCGCTTCAGCGTTTCGGTCAGCGTCTTCTTGAACGCGGGCTTCATGTCCGTCAGGGCGACTCGATCCTGTGGTCGAGTCGGCCCCGCCAGGCTGGGCACGACGGTGGAAATATCCAGGCCCAGGGTCTCGCTGAAGACCGGATCCGGTCGATCCGCGTCGTATAACATCCCCTGGGCCTGCAAGAAGGCCCGCACACGCTCGACGACATCGGCCTTGCGACCGGTGCGACGCATGAACTCGAGCGTCTCCTCGTCCACCGGGAACAGACCCACCGTGGCGCCATATTCGGGAGCCATGTTGGCGATGGTGGCGCGGTCGGCCAGACTCAACGCACTCAGCCCCGGGCCATAGAATTCGACGAACTTGCCGACTACTCCGTGGGCGCGCAGCATCTGTGTCACTGTCAGCACCAGGTCGGTGGCCGTCGTACCGGCCGGCAGTTCACCTTCGAGACGAAAGCCGACAACATGGGGCAACAGCATGTAGATCGGCTGGCCGAGCATGACGGCCTCCGCCTCGATACCGCCCACCCCCCAACCGACGATGCCGAGACCGTTGATCATCGTCGTGTGGCTGTCGGTGCCCACCAGACTGTCGGGCAACCACGTCTCACCCCCGTCACTATCGGGAGCGGCGACAGATTGCACCACGTTGGCAAGGTATTCGAGGTTGACCTGGTGTACGATGCCGTTGGCGGGTGGTACGACGTTGAAATTGTCGAAGGCCTCCTGGCCCCAACGCAGGAACTCGTAGCGCTCGCGATTGCGCTCGAACTCGCGCTGGGAGTTGAGTTCGAGTGCCGTCTGCTGACCGTAATGGTCGACCTGTACGGAGTGGTCGATGACCAGGTCGACGGGGATCAGCGGATTCACCGCCTTCGGGTCGCCTCCCAGTTCGACGATGGCGTCGCGCATGGCGGCCAGATCGACGACGGCAGGCACCCCGGTGAAATCCTGCATGACGACACGCGCTGGTTTGAAGGGGATCTCCTCCTTGCCGGCCGTCTCGGGGCTCCATCGGGCGATGCGTTCGACATCCTCGCGGGTGATCTCGAAGCCATCGCACTGCCGCAGAGCGGCTTCCAGCAGGATCTTGATCGAGTACGGCAGTCGCGACACGTCGGCGATGCCATCCTCCTCCAGTTGCTGGATCCGGTAGACGGTACCTTCGGCGCCGCCAGCGGCGACGGTCGTGCGCGCGCCGAATGTGTCTTTGTTGTTGCCTGCCATGGAGTTGACCCTCTGTTCTTGTGTTGGAAAAAGCTAGGTTCGCTGCCGGGGTAGAGTGTGTCAAGCAGTTGGGACGGAGATCACTCGTGCGGACCGGACCGCCTCCCGGTCGCTCAGATCTCCGATGATGGAGTCCGCCAGATCCGGGTGTGGCTCCAGGGAGAAACCGCGGACCTGATGGCCCCTCCGGATCAGGTGTCGACAGATCGGTGTACCGATGGCACCGCTGGCACCGGTAACCAGGACTCGACGAGACGTTGCCACTGCCCTGACCTATCGTCCCGGATTCGGGGAGGCGTCCTCAGCAGGGGCGCTGCCATCGTCCGGGGTGCCGCACGATTGTCTGATGATCAGCGAGGGTTGCAGTAGAATCTGCTGCAACTCTTCGTCCGCCACTTCAGCTTCGATCCGCGACAGGAGAATCTGTGCCGCCTGTTGACCGGTCTCTCTCTTCGGCACCGATACCGTGGTCAGGGGCAATCCCCCGATACTGGCCTGATGTGTGTCTCCATAGCCGATGACGGCGACGTCTTCCGGCACGCGCACGCCACCCTCCTGCAGACCGTGGATGAACCCGAGAGCCACGCGGTCAGCACCCACAAAGACGGCGGAGACCGGGCTCTGCTGCTGCAGGAAGATCTCGGCAGCCCGGAGGCCTTCGGTCACCGTGACTCCTTCAGCCAGCATCGACCATTCTGTTCTGAGACCCCGCTCGAGCAGCGCCGCTTCGAATCCCTGCCGACGCAGTCGTCTCCCCGAACCGAGATCGTCCTGTTTGCCTGGCATCACCCAGCCCAGATGGCGGTGTCCCAACTCCGTCAGGTGAGTGGCAGCAACATGCCCCGCAGCGGCTTCATCTACCGCCACGTAGTCACCTTCCTCCCAGCGCCCGAAGATGATCACGAAGGGCATGCCGCTCTTCTTCAGCACTCGCAGGTGAGCGGCATCGGAGTGCACGGCAGCGATCAGACTTCCGGCCACCTGCAACTGGCGCAAGGTATCGATCTGGGTGGACTCCGTGTCCACCAGGCTGTGGGATTGGCTGACGATCAACATGTGACCCCGCTGCTGCACAGCGGTCTGTACTGCTTCGATGAAGTCGACGTAGAACAGATTGGCCAGATCCTGGACGATGAGACCGATCACCGGACTGCGCCGATGTACCAGTCCCCGTGCAAGAAGGTTGGGCATATAGCCCAGTTCATCGGCGGCCTGCATCACCTTCTGCCGCGTCTTCTCCGCCACCGTGTGCGTACCACTGAAGGCTCGGGAGACGGTGATGGAGGAGACGCCCGCTTTCACGGCAACATCTCTTATCGTGATGGACATGCTTGTTCTTTGTGGTGGGGACACTGAATGGTGGGGTTCATGATTGCGCTATCATAGATAACCGCGAGATCATCGCCGGGTCAATCCGGCCAGGCTTGGGTCGAGGCCTGATCGCACGCCCGCAGCAGGGCGGTTTGTCGTATACTGAACGGTTCGTCGCAGTCACCAACAACCTGGCCAAACCACCTCCATGGAGGGTGTGTGTCATGCGGATCGGACTGGTACTACAACCCTTCTCTGAGCAGTCACTGCAACTGGCGGCGCAGTTGGGCGCTACCGATGTCGTCGCCGGCATGCCAACCGGTGACTTCGAGAGTCTCATCCGCCTGAAGAGCCGGGTCGAGGATGCCGGCCTGTCGCTGTCGGTGATCGAGGGGTTGATGGCGATCGACGAAGTGGTCCTCGGCGTCGACGGCAGGGACGAGTGCATCAAGACCTTCCAGCAAGGTCTGCGCCAGATGGGGGCGGCGGGCATCCCGACGCTCTGCTACAACTTCATGGTCTGGCGACCCGGTGTGGGTGTGGTGCGCACCTCGTACACGACGCGTGAGCGGGGCGGGTCCTGGGTCAGCAGTTTCGACGCCGATCTGCTAGCCCAGGCGCCCGAGATCCCGGGGGCCAGCATCGAGGCGGAACAGGTCTGGGACAATCTCGAATACTTCCTCAAGGCGGTGATCCCCGTGGCCGAGGATGCCGGCGTCAAACTGGCCATGCATCCCGATGACCCGCCCATGTCGTTGCGCGGCCAGGCGCGAATCATGAGTACGCCCGACAACTTCGACCGCCTCGTCAACCTGGTGAAGTCCCCCAGCAACGGCCTCACGTTCTGCCAGGGCTGCTTTGCCGAAATGGGGGCCGACATCCCGGCTGCGATCCGCCGTTTTGCCGACAACATCCACTTCGTCCACTTCCGCGACGTTCAGGGGCAGGTACCGAAGTTCAGCGAAAGCTGGCATGACAACGGCAAGACCAACATGCTGTCAGCCATGAAGACCTACGCCGAGATCGGCTTTGCCGGTGTCATGCGCCCCGATCATGCCCCCTTCATGTACGGCGCCGGCGATGAGGGTGAGCCCACGGGGTACGAACTGACGGGCAAGATTTTCGCTGTCGGCTACATGCAGGGCCTGCGCGAGGCGGCGCTGGCGGGCTGACGGGAGTTCGTCTAGCCGAGAGCGAAGACCACGTTTCCCAGTTTGCCCGTGAGGTAGTCGATGACGAGCCACAGTCCATTGCACAGCGCCTCACCGACGATGAGACCCAGGAAGAAATTCTGACTCTGATGGTAGGTTGCCGCGCCACCGAAGCGCAGCATCATCCGTTTGGCCAGCCAGGCGAGAAACACGTTGAACCAGACCCGCTCCATCATGAAGTTGCCGCCGATGGGAAGTCCTATCGGGTGCAGGGGCCACCAGTAGAACCGGTGCCGCACCCACATCAGCAGACCCATGGCCCCGCCGCCACCGAGCAGGAACCCGATTCCCGGCCAGTAGACACCCGTCGGCTTCTCGAGATTGCGCACCGCCTGATCGTAGACGACGGCAGGACTGCCACGGAAGAACCAGTCCACGACGTTGATACCTCCCTGGGCGTAGGCCAGGTGGAACACCGTCCAGCAGGACCCGATGGCACCGATGAAGATGGCCAGTACGATCCCCCAGAACACGGCTCGTCGACTGCGCAGATCCAGCCCCTCGATCAGCTTCAGACCGTTGGCGCACATGGCCATGATGAACACCCGGATATCCGCTGACCAGATGTAGGCCAGCGACAGATCGAGCACACCGGAACTGCCCACCAGCTGTGAGCCCAGACCCATCATCGTCAGATCCGGAGCCGTCATCGGCGCGCGGACCGCGGCCAGGCCCGCCTCGCAGACGATGCGTGTGATGCCGACGAAGATCAGCAGGGCGACGACGACGAAGAGCAACGCCACCCAGGCCCTGGTCCCCATCAACCACAGCCACACGGTCATGACCAGCAGGCCGCCGACGAAGCCGATGACGGCGCTGCGGTAGGACATGGTCTCGTCGCTGTCGTCGATGCCGGACTCTCTCCCCAGCGCCTTGTCGACGACGGCACTCAGGTGTTCGCGTCCCACCCACAGCCCGACGAACACCATGGCCAGCAGGGCGCCAACGCCCTGGTAGGCCAGGAAGGGCAGATCGCTGACGCCGTAAGTGATGCGCTGGGTCGAGGACATGCCGGTGAGCAGCAACAGGTTGCGTTCGACTTTCGCCAGCAGGTAGAACACCCAGATCCCGGCGGCCACCTGGGTGTTGATGAAATAGGAGAAACCGATGAGGGCGAAATTGACGAAGCCTCGAACCATCGGGAAGGGCAAGGCCCAGTTCAGGCCGATGTAGGGGAAAGCGACGTCATAGCGGGACAGAGCCCTCAGACTGCCGACGAGCAACGGTACCGCCGCACCCATCCACATGACGCGATCGCGGAACAGACGGTTCGTCAGCCGGTCTTCCTGCTCACCGTCGATCATCGCCCGACCCACCTGGGTCAACGGGTAGGGCAGGCGCTCACGCTCCATCCACTGTCGACGCAGAATGACAGCGGTGCACACCATGCAGGTGTAGAGCGCCAGCAGAAACAGGCCCCACCACAAGAGCGGCTCGATCCAGGCGTCATATGGAATCGAACCGCCCGTGGACTCGATGCCTTCATAGAACGAACGATTCTCGTCGCCGTCGTCGACCATGATGTTGTGGTCCGGCAGGTGTGGGAAGAGCTTCTCCTCCCACTTGTTCTCCGGCGAGGCGTAGTAGAACAGCGCCGTCAGAATCGGCATCAGCTGATAGCTCAGACCCATCGTACACAGGGCGCTGACGATGAGCAGCATGACATAGACGAGAGCCAGTTCGGACCGGTTGAGTGCCAGGCTGGAACCGCGCACTGTCAGCGCCAGGTTCAACAGAGCCGAAGCCACGAGAAAGGCGTTGAAGACGACCCCCGGAGAATGGGGATCGAGGCCGACAAGAGGTCTGTACCAGAGCAGAAAGCCACCGACGGAAAGAGCTGCCAGGAGAGCCGCAATGAGGGTGTGCCGCGAGGCGAGCTTGAAGACCACGTTGAGCCCGCCGATGAGGACCAGGAACAGGAAGATCGCCCCCGGCGTGTTGAAGTCGAAGGCCATGAACGAGGCGTGCATGACCATGCTGGCGTACGGGGCACCGATGGCGAGAAAGAAACTGAGAAAGGCGCCGGTCCAGAAGCCCCGCCAGGAGAGCCCGGACCGGCCGCCCGTCGGCAGCGTCGACCGGACGGGAGCCGAGCGCCTGTGGAGGAAATCCGCGTACTGCGATGGGACCACGCGTCTCATGAGCGTGGTGGGCGTCTGCTCAGTTCCCGGCTTCGAGGTTGGCGACCTTGCGCAGCTGGTTCTTCGCGTCGTCGACCCTACCCAGTTTGAGATAGGACACGGCCAGCTTGCGGCGTACATCGCCATCTTCCGGACGTGCCGCCACGACGCTTTCCAGTGCCGTGGCAGCCCCGGCAAAGTCGCCACGCCGGGCCCGCAACAGTCCCAGGTTGTAGTGGATGTCAGGGTTGGCTTCGTCGAGGATCAAGGCACGTGAGAGGGTTTCTTCCGCCTCCTCAAAGCGCTGGGCCCGCGCCAGGGCGACTCCGAGATTGTAGGCCGCCATCGGATATTGGGGATCCACGGCGAGCCCCCCCTGATAGGCACCGATGGCGGCATCGACGTCCCCTGTGCGCAGGTAGTAGTTGCCCAGGTTGTTGCGGTAACGAACGCTGTCGGGGGCGAGATGGACAGCGAGGCGGTAGGCTTCGGCCGCTTCGGCGTAGCGGCTCTGGCGGGCGTACAGCAACCCCAGCATGGCACGTGCTTCGTGGTCGCCGGGATCGTTGCCGAGGATGCGCAGATTCTTGCGGATCTCACTGTCGACCTCGTCCAGGGCCCTGAACTTCTCCAGGACGGGGACGGCTTCGTCAGCACGACCGAGCCGGCGCAGAGCGTTGGCCAGGACGAAGCGCGGGTCCTTGGCGGTTGTGTTCAGGTCGATGCTGCGGCGAGCAGTGGTGACGGCTCCCTCGAAGTCGCCGGCTTTCAGTTTTGCCTGCGCCAGGTCGGCGTGAGCCACCGCATCGACACTGTCGAGGGCCACCGCCTGTTCCAGCGCGACAACGGCCTCGTCATAGCGCAACTGTTTATGGCGCATGCGCCCCAGCAGTCGGTGGAAACGCGCTTCTCGCGGAGCCAGTCGCCGACCGTTCTGCAGCAGCTCCTCGACACGCTCATACTCCCCGCGAATGAAATAGATGTAGCCAAGATCGTAGTAGGTGGACACGTGCCGGGGGTCGAGTCGCAACACGGCGTCATGCTCGGCGATGGCCTGGGCGTAGTTCAGCTGTCTGACGTAGAGCGCCGCCAGGTTGTGACGCGCCGAGACGTGAGTGGAATCGAGTGTGAGGACCTTCTGATAGGCGGTGATGGCTTCGGCGATGTTGAGTTGGCGGGCCAGCGCGTTACCGAGGTTGTAGTTTGCCTCCACGTACGATGGCGACTCGTCGATGGCTCGCCGGTAGGCGGCCACTGCTTCCGTGTCGCGTCCCTGGGCGGCCAGCTCGACACCGACGCGGAAGGCTTCGGCCGCGGCGATGACGTCACCGGAGACTGTCGGTGTCGGCACGGGCGCCGTCGTCGTCGTGGCCTCTGGTGCCGGCGCTGGTGCCGGCCCGTCGTCTGCGGGAGGTCCGGCGCAGCCCAGCAGGGCGACGCAGATGGCACCGTTCAGTATTCGCATCACTTCAGCCCCCCTCCTCGCGAATGACATGCAGTCGATCGGCGGCCACGTCTGTCAGCTTCTGCACAACACCGCTGGGCCAGGCGACACGAATGCTGTCGACGAGCGTCGTGGCACCCAGACCGAAGTGCAGCCGCAGGTCGCTCTGGGACAGATAGCTGCCGCCGGTTGCCACCTCGGCAGCAGCCTGTTGTGGGCCCGCCCTCAGCGTCACCCGCGCCCCGACGGCAGAGCGGTTGCTGGCAGTGCCTTCAAGTTGCAGCCGCAGCCAGTGACCGGCGCTGGCGGTATCGTTGCGCAGCAGCTGTGGTCGGTCCGACACATTGGCCACCAGGATGTCGATGTCGCCATCGTCGTCATAGTCGCCGAAGGCGGCCCCACGGCTGACCTGCCGAGTGTCCAGGGCGTCTCCTTTGAGGGGCACGAACTCCTCATACCGGCCGCTGCCGTCATTGAGAAACAACTGGTTGCGCTGCGCAAACGTGGTGTTCTCGTAGATCTCGACATCACTCTCGAGATGACCGCTGGCGATGAAGGCGTCGCGGTCACCGTCGTTGTCAACGTCGAACAGCTGTGTGCCCCAGCTGAGGAAGGGGATACTGCTTTTGCCGAAGCCGGCATTGAAGGTTTCGTCCAGGAACGCTGCCCCCCCGATGTTGCGGTACAGAGTGTTCGTCTCCCACTGAAAATTGGTGACCAGAAGATCGGGAAGCAGGTCGCCATCGTAGTCGGCCAGATGGACGCCCATACCCGCCTCGACATCGCCGTCCTCGTTGTAGGCAGCACCGGCGAGCAGTCCGGTTTCAGTGAAGTGTCCACTGCCGTCGTTGAGGTAGAGGAAGTTGAGCGTCTTGTCGTTGGCCAGGTACAGATCGGTGTCGCCATCGAGATCGAGGTCGCCGAAGATGACACCCAGCTCCTTGCCGGCTGTGCTCAGCAGTCCGCGCTCCTCTGTCTCGTCGCGGAAGGTACCGTCTCCCTGATTGCGGAACAGATGGTCCCGCACCCCGTCAAACGACTCCGGCCCACAGTACAGCTGCAGACCACTGCCTCCCTCAGCACACAGTCTGTGGTTGCTGTAGGAAAAGTCGTGGTAGTCCGCGACGTAGAGATCGACGAAACCGTCGGCGTCGACATCGGCGAAAGCACAGCTGGTGGAAAAGGCACTGCCAGCCACGGTAGCCGACGACGGACGATCGGCAAACCGACCTTTCCCCAGGTCGTTCTCGTAGTAGCGGTTGGGGCCGAAATTGGTGACGTACACGTCGACATCACCGTCGTTGTCGGCATCGGCGGCACAACTGCCCATGCCATACCCGTCGTCGTCCAGGCCGCTGTGGGCTGTGGCGTCGCCGAAGCTGCCGGCACCGTTGTTGTCATACAGGCGGTTGACGGTATCTGCGGCCGGTTCCGCCTCAGGTCCCGTAGGCGCGCCATTGAGCAGGTACACATCAAGATCGCCGTCGGCATCGTAATCGAAGAACGCCGCCCCGGGTCCGACGGTCTCGATGACGTACTTCTGGCCACCGGCTCCGTTGGTGTGGACGAAGTCGATCCCTGATTCGACGGTGACATCGGTAAAGACGGGAGTGGCGGCGTGAACCAGCCCCTGCTGCAGTATCAACAGGGGCAGGAGCCACCAGCGAATGCCTCCCGTGGCATCGACCGACCCTCTCGCAAAGTGTAAATTCATGGCGGAAAATCTACCTAGTGCCCCCCCTTCCCGAAAGTTGGCGTCAGTCACCGTGCGGTCTCCATCTCTCCTCAGACGTGTCCCGCTTCTCTTGGTCGCAGTCATTGGGTTCGTTGCCTGCGAACCGTCGCTGCCCGGGACCTCCGTGCGGCATTCGACCGGTTTTGAGGCTGCCTACCGTCGAGGTCTCGATCTGCTCGAGCGGTACCGTCTGCGCGAGGCCCAGCGCGAGTTCGAGCGCTGCATCCTACTGGACGCACAGGCGGCAGAAGGCCACTGGCAACTGGGACGGGTGGAACTGGTCCAGGGCCGCATCACGCGCGGCATCAGCCGCCTGCACAGGGCCCTCGAGCTCGATCCCGGGTTGTCGGCTGCCCGCGAACTGATCCTGGAGACCTACCTGGGTCGTGGGCGTGAGGCTCTCGAAGATGGGCGGTACGACGAGGCCCGGGAACACTTCCACGGCGCTCTGGCCACGGATTCCACAGGCTATGAGGCCCTGTACCAGTCCGCGATCACCGCGATCTGGCGTGAAGACGATCGAGAGGCCGAGTCGTTCCTCGTCCGGGCCGTAGCACTCCATCCGGAGATCCTTGAACTCCGCTGGCACCTCGAGCAAACTCGCCTGCGGCTTGGCCGTCCCCATCGTGAGGAGGACGGGTTCTCCGACAACATCACCCGTGGCGAGCACCTTTCCGGTCACTTCGTGGAGATGGCAGCCCCCCTCGGCATCGACAAGATGGACGGCGGCCGCAGTTCCGCATGGGCCGACTTTGACGACGACGGTGATCTCGACCTGGCCGTCCTCGGACATCCCCAACTGGCCTACTATCGAAACGATGGTGACCGCTTTACCGATCGCACTGAAGCGGCCGGCCTGGTCCTGCCGGATGGCGGCATCGGCGTGCAGACGGCCGACTACGACAACGATGGCGATGCCGATCTCTACGTCACCCGTGATGGCTGGTTTGGTGGCGGACCGAATCATCTGTTCAGCAATCGGGGAGATGCCACCTTCGACGATGTCACGGCGGTTGCCGGTGTCGGCGATCCCGGCTCCAGTTTCTGCGCTGCCTGGAGTGACATCGACCAGGACGGCTGGCTCGATATCTATGTTGCCAACGGCACCGGTGCTACCGGCGACTCGACGAACGTGCTCTACCACAGTGATGGGACGGGTCGCTTCACGGACGTTGCTGCAGCGGCTGGCGTCGACAGCAGATCGCAGAGCCTGAGCGCCGCCTTCGGTGATCTCGACGAGGATGGTGACGCCGATCTTTACGTGTGCAATTTCACCGAGCCGAACCAGCTGTTCCGCAACGACGGCGGCCTCATGTTTGTTGACGCCACGAGTGACGCCGGCGTCGGCGCCGAACAGATCGACGGCTTCATCACCTTCATGCTGGACTATGACAACGACGGTCGACTCGACATCTTCGTCGCCAACTGGAGTCAGTATGATGTCGTGCTCGCCGACCGGGTCGCCGGCCGGGCCACCAGTCCTCGTGATCGGCCAATCCTCTATCACAATGATGGCGATGGCCGCTTCAGCGACGTGACGGCGGAGGCCGGCCTGCTGCGCGCTCTGGGAACGATGAGCGGCGTGCCAGCCGACGTCGACAACGACGGCTGGGTCGATCTCTATCTCGGCAACGGGGGCCCCGCCATGGGGCGCCGCGACCCGGACACCTTCTACCTCAATGACGGCTCGGGCGGCTTCGTCGACGCCACGGAGGCAGCCGGGCTCGGACACGCTGGCAAGTCACACGGTGTCACCTTTGCAGACTACGACAGGGACGGCGACCTGGATCTGTACGTTCCCGTGGGAGGAGCTCAACCCGGCGATCAGTGGCACAACGCTTTCTACCGCAACGAAGGCTTCGGCAACCATTGGGTGGCCATCCATCTTGTGGGTGTTGCCAGCAACCGGGACGGCATCGGCGCCCGCATCCAGGTGACGGCGGGCGACCTGAGACAGCACGCCGAGGTGGCCTCCGGGTATAGCTTCGGCTGCTCCAACTCTTTGACTGCCGAATTCGGTCTCGCCTCGCATTCACGGATCGACACCATCGAAGTCGTCTGGCCTGGTGGCGGCACCGATCGGTACTCCTCGTTGGAGGCTGACCGGTACTACACTCTGACCGAGGGGCAGACCATCCGATGAGGAGCCGGCGACCCGTCCTCGTGCTGCTGGTCGGCTGGATGACCTGCAGTGGCTGCCTCTCGGGTCCCGACGCCGTCGAGTGGCATCAGCGCGCCGGCAGGATCCTCGATGATGCGGGAGGCGGCCCTCTCAGGGGATTGCCAACGGCCACACTGCTGGCAGCCATCTACTGTGAAGAGCAGGCCCTGGCGATGGACAGCTCGCTGGTCGCCGCCGCGCAGAGCCTGGGTGCACTGCACACCGCTCGAGGCTCCTTCGGACGAGCCACCGTCCACTTCCGGGACCTGGTTCAGCTGCTGCCCGACGATCCCCGGCCGTATGCAGGTCTGGGACGGGCGTTGGCCGCCCAGGGCCGGTTCAGTGGCGCCCTGCGGGCTTTCCAGGACGCTCTTCGACGCAACCCGGAAACCGAACTGAAGTCGGCGGTATACAACCGGCTTGGTCATACATACCAGGCCCTCGGGCACGAGGCGCAACACCTGCGATCAGCCGAGGCCACCTATCGCGCCTCACTGCAGATGGACGCCGGCCAGCCTGACATCCTCTACCACCTCGCTCGTGTGTTGTCCCGCCTCGAGCGACCTGACGAGGCCCTGCTGCTCTACCGGAAGGCTCTCGAGCTGGCTCCCGATGACACGGGGATCCGGGTCGAGCTGGCAGCGGCCTACGTGCAGGTGGGCCGACGCGAGGCGGCGGAGGCCGTGTTACGGTCGGGACTGGAACGCCATCCGGACGCGGATCTGCAGTACGAGGTCGGGCGCCTCGCCTATGGCAGCGGACAGACGGAGGTCGCCCTCGCCTCTTTCCGGGCGGCGCAGAGAGCCGACTCGTCCCTCACAGCGGCAGTGCGGTACGAGGGGCGGATCCTCACCGAGCTCGGCCGAGGTCCCGAGGCCCTCGCCGTCTTCGCGCGACTTCGCCGGCTCCTGCCGGACGCGGCGGCACCCCGCGTCAGCGCCGGGATCGTGTTGAGCGGCATGGGGCGGCTTGACGAAGCAGAGATGGCTTTCCGCGAGGCGCTTCTGGTAGACGATTCGGGGGATGCCGCCGTCAAGCTCGGCGGACTGCTTGTACATCAGAACCGTCTTTCTGAAGCCCGGCGCATCTATACTGAGGGAGTCGGCTTGCATCCGCGCAACGCCGAGCTGCACGCCTCCCTTGGCAACACGTACCTGACCCTGGGTGTACTCGGCGCGGCTCTCAAAGCGGCTGAGACCGCTGTCAGCCTGGAACCGGATGAGCCGGTGTGGCAGTTCCACCTGGCCAATGTCTATGAGCGCCTCGACCCGGATGCGGCGCCAGCCGCCTGGGAGAGATACCTCGAACTGGCCCGAGACACCGGTCAGGAAAGGGAAAGAGCAATGATCGCCAGAGCCCGTTTACAGGAGTTGCGCTGACCGGTGATTCAGTAGACGACGCCGACGACGCCGGTGCGCTCCACTTGCCCGGCATCGGCATCGACGCGTACGCGAAAGAGGTAGACCCCCGGACGCACCAGATCACCCGACGGGTGCGTGCCGTCCCAGACCCGGATCATGCGGCCGCTGGCAGATCGGGCCAGTCCCCGACGGACCGGCCTACCTGACAACTCGAAGATCTCGACGAATACCGGCGCTTCACGAGTCAGCTTGAAGAGCGAGAATGGAAGACTCAGTACGTCGTTGATGCCGTCATCGTTCGGTGTAATCACCGCCGTGGGTGGCACCAGCTCACCAACGATGGACGTGTTCTGGCTGTCCTTGAGACGCACCTCGAGCTCGGCGCCAACGGTGAAGGGATCAGCGTCCCCCTCGGCGGCAAACTGGTTGACTTCCTCCAGGGGCTCGCCGGTAGAGTACCGACGGTCGGTAAACTGCACGTCGAAGCGGGTGGCATCGGCGAACACCCGCGCTCTGAAATGCAGACTCAGGAAGCTGCCGTCGAGAAACACCCGGCGCCACAGATCCAGACGGAAGCCGCTGTCGGTCAGGTCCTGGGTGAAGACGACGGGCACGTCATCGACCAGCACCGAGTCGACGTCGATGATCTGTGCCGACGTGGCGATGTCGAGAAAACGAAACCCCGAGTCCGTCCGAAACGGCTCGCGAACGGCGCGCATCTCCATGGCCAGGCTGAAGGCCGTCTCCTGCCCGGGTTCAGCCTCACGAGGATCGATCTCCGCCAGCAGCTTGTCGGCGATCGGACGCGTGGCGTACTCGAACACCATCTGACTCACCGTCGTGCCAGGCTGTAGCAGCTTTAACCTGAATTGTATGAAGCGATTCGGTCCCGGCGAAAGGATGGTTCCCCCCACCACGGTCTGCCACGAGCTCCACTCAGGATTGGGGACCACCGGTCCCTGCGTGCCGGCGGAATCGCGGATCTGCTCGATGTTCTCCCAGACGGCACGCGTCACCTGCCGGCGCACCGGACCGACATCGACAAAGTAGTGTAGCGGCTCGTCGTCGGGTCCTGTGCGTGTCTGCAGGATGATGGGCAGACCCTCCGGGTTGCGGCCGTCGATCAGGACTCGCCCCCACACCGACGTGCCGGTTCCCAACATAGGGAACGAAGCGATCTCACCACCGGGTGATGTTCCGGCGGCGGAGACTTCCAGTTCGGCCACCTCCCAGGGCAGATCATCCGGTGTCTCCCATCGCAGGTAGCGCGCCACACGCTCGCCGCTGACCTGGCGCAGCCCGGGCCAGTCGATGATGCTGCGTTCGTTGGGGAGAGTCGGTGTGGCTCTCATCAGCGCCGTGAAGCGTTCGTTGAGGTATTGGAAGAACCGCAGCAGCGGGACGGTGGGTGCGGCGATCTCGAGATCGTAGGCCTGGGGAAACAGATCCTGATGCTGGCTGTCGAGGCGAGGAAAAACACGCACGCGATCAATAGCAAAAGTGCCCCCCAGATCGATGATCACCGCCGTGCCGCGGGGCATGCCGGCCTCGTCAGGGTTGTAGGCTGTGTTGCCGTCGCCGTCGATCATCCAGGCCAGCGCGGGCACCGAAACGCTGTCAGGCTCGACGCCCTCTTCGTCCAACCCGACAACGGCGAAGATACCCCCCCCCCGGCGCACCGCTCCGGATGCCAGGTTCTCGCCAGGCCGCACGGCCGGCAGAAATACCGAGTCCGGTGTGACCACCAGGAACGCCGTCGAGTCCGCCACGTCTGTCCAGGGCGCGCCACCTGTACCCACCACGAGGCGCTCGGAGGCGAAACCGCATCGAGGCCACATCAGACCGACGACCAGTAGAACTGCGGCGAATGCGGGTACGGATCCCATCAGAAGGTCACCGAGATCCCCAACTCGTCGAGGGCGGGGACCTGCTCGGCGATGGCCTCGTCGCTCAGGGGATTGTCCCGCATGAGCGCGCTGCGCAGCCGGCTCAGACCGAACAGCGGCGCCAGATCGGTCACAAGATTCCCCGTGAGCCGCAGGCGGATGAGCGATGTCAGGCGAGCCACCGGCGTCAGATCCGAGATCTGGTTCTGCTCGGCGAACAGCCGCGTGAGTTGGCTCAGGCCGATCAGCGGCTGCAGGCTCTCCACTTCGTTGTCGGAGAAATCCAGCTCCTCGAGAGAGGTCAGGGGCAACAACGGCAGCAGGTTGGAGACACCGTTGGCGGAGAACCGCAGAACCCGCAGCCGGAACATCCGGTTCAGCGTGAACAGGTTGTCGATCTGGTTCTTACTGACGAGAAGCGCCTCCATGTTCGTCAGGCCACGGAGAGGCGCCAGGTTGGCAACGGCATTGCCCGTCAGGTTGAGCTCACGCAGAAAGAGCATGCCCGACAGAGGATCCAGATCCGTGATCCGGTTGTTCGACAGGTTCAACAGCTGCAGCAGTCGCAGGTTCCGAAGGGGCGACAGATCTACGATCCCACGGCTGATGATGGCCAGGCTGCGCAGGCTCAGCAGTCCAGAAATCGGTGTCAGATCGACGGCGAACGAGTTTCTCGGGGTGCCGGTGACCGTTAGCTGCTCAAGCTCCTCCAGGCGCTCCATTCCCTGCAGGCTTCGCACCGAGCTCGAAAGGCGCAACACCGTCACCTGACGCAGCAGGTCCGGCGTCAGATCGCCGACATGGTTGCCCAGAGCCCGGCGGATGGCGTCCTCTACCTGGGGGTCTTCAAAGGCGATGGCGGGCACGTGAAATGTCACGCGCGCGCCACCAGCAGTTAGCCTCAGCAACTGCTCCGTATCCCTGAGAGGGTTGCCGGACAGCTCAACGCTCTCGAGGGATGGGAGACTCAAGATCGGGTCGAGCCGACGGACCTGGTTGTCATCGAGAGCCAGCACGCGCAGTCGGCGCATGCCTGACAGGGGTGAAAGATCGGTGATTCGATTGGCGTCCAGATTGAGATGCGTGAGTCGTGACAGCTCCGTCAGTGGCTCCGCGTCGGCAAGTCCATTGCCTGACAGGTCGAGGACGCGCAGGTCGGTCAGACCGGCGAGGGGTGTCAGATCATCGATCTCGTTGCGGGCAAGAAATAACTCCCGCAACCCGGTGAGCCTCTCGAGTCCGCTCAGAGAGCCAACGCCAACTGCGACGGCATGCAGGCCGGTCAGGGCAGACAGTTCCTCGGCCGACAACTCACCCACCGGCCGGTTGATCGCCGTGCGTACCGCCCTCTCCAGGGCCCCGTCGGCGAAGGCGGAATGCTCGACGACGTCAGCTTCTGCGGGCGCATCGACGACTCCGACGTCGTGGGAACACGCCGCGACGCCGAGAGTGAGCACGAGTCCCGCAAGATGCAGGCCGCCGAATCTCACCTGGAAACCCCGGCGTAGACGACGATGAAGCCGCGGGTGCGGGTTCGCGTACCCTCGACTTCGAAATGACGGCGGGTCACGTCAAACCCGAGCTGTGTGGTCAGGCGATATCCCTGGTAGTCGGACGCGTTGGACAGTTGCACGATCGTCGTCGTCTCGCCAAAGCTGTCCTCGGCACCGGGTGGTGTGGGCGAGCGCAGTTGGGAGAACACGTGGCGCTCCACACCGATCTCGAGGTGGCTCTGCCGCATCACGGGGAGTCGGCCGATCAACATGAGAATGCGGCTGAATTCCTCACGCCGCGAGGCGTCACGCCGGCTCGGTACCTGGTTGCGGTATTCCGTCTTCAAACCGGGTGTCAGGGCAACGCGCCACAGTTGCAGTGGCGCGTCCACACGGGTGATGTGGCCAAGGAACGAAGACCGGTCGCGCAGTCCCGACAGGAACAGTTCGTCGTCGTCGAGCAGTTGATGAAACAGTTGCCACTTCAGTGTCGTGTGCAGGCGCAGGTCCCAGCGCCATTTCAGCTGTGCCCCGATCCACGTCGTGTTGACCCACGTGTCCGGCGCCGGCAGAGGATCGGTCACCGGAATCAGCTCTCCCGCCGAATTCGGCGGCTGCAGCCACTGCACCAGGTTGTCGCTGATGTTGTCTCGCACCTTGCTCAGATCCTGAAACAGCTTCAGGCGAAGCGTCGGCCAGCGGCCATCGTAGGTGACCAGCAAGTAGTCAGCATCGTTCTGACGGTCGTCCGTGATCTGCTCCATGCGCAATCGCCCTGCAGACAGGCGCAGATCTGGAGTCACATTGGCGCCAGCATAGAGATTGTAGCCGCGACGGTCCGGCTTGTACGGGTAGTCGGCCGACTGGTCATTCTCGAAACGGTCGATCCAGCCGTTGTGGTTCATGTCGACGCCGTAGAGAAACTCGGGGCGATCTACATGGAAGCGCAGGAAGGGTTCCTCGTAGTCCGGAATCAGGTTGGGGCTGACGTCGCTGTCGTTCTGGTTGAAGTCGGAGACGAAGTCGTTGTTCTCGTCCCACCCCGGAAATACCTCGAAGTCCTCCGTCGTGCGACCCTTGCGCGACCAGTCGGGAAGACGGTCCTGGTCGTCGTTGTCGTCGACGAATTCGTAGGTCTGACTGGAGCGCCCATAGTCGACGATGTTGTTGTTGTCGACGGTGGTGAAGTTCGTCGTATAGTCGGCATCGACGTCGAAAGCTTCCAGGTGGGCGAAGAAGGGATCGGCCACCTTGGACAGGTTCAGCAGGAGCGCATCGGCGTGGACGCTGGAGATGGCATGCTCGTCCAGATTGCGGTTGGGGTACTGCTGACTCCTCGTATTCCGGTCCATCTCGAGATAGCCGTCGAGGCCGGCCAGATCGGTCAGCTCCAGGGTCATGCCGGCGATCTGATTCGCCGTCGGCAGGCCGTAGTCAAAGGCCAGCACACGCTGGTTGGAGCTGTCCTTGACGTTGCCACTGGCGCGCGCCACCGGCAGAAACACACGGGACGAACGGAAGTTGACCTGCCGGTCGGAGACGACCTCCACGAGATAGTCATTGGCCAGAACCAGTTCGAGTTGGACTCGGCGGATATCCGACGGGTCCGGTCCGGAGTACGTGCGGTCGAGGAAGTCGAAGCTGAGATTGATCACTTCAAAACCGTCTGCCGCCAGAAACCCGCCCTGCTGAAAGCCGCCTTCGATAACTGGCCGGAAGCCGATCTCACTGCCGCGGACCTGGTTGCCCTCCAGATCTGTGATGACGATGTCGCTGGCAAACAGGGCGCCACCCGCCTCGCCGTCCTCGGGAGAATCATCGCGGATGCGAACTTCGATGCGCTGCACGTTGCCGGTTCGCTGAATCCCCGTAAGGTTGCCCTGCAGGATGTTCCCGGAGAAAGCCTCCGACTGGGTGTAGGCGTGGTGGGCGTTGACCAGGGTGCCGCCGAGCTTGACGAAGTCGCCCAGCTGCACAACCACACGCCCCCCCATCAGATTCGTGTTGTTGGTACGCGCCTCTTGGAATTCGGAGCTGACGCCGACGAAGAAGTTGGGCTCGCTGATCCGCGACATGATCACCGTCGCCTGATGCTTGTCCGAGGCGAAGTCGAGCTGCACACCGTTGAAGTTCGGCTTGGAGAACGTCATCGGCGTCAGCGTCGTGCGGATTTCATTGCCGAAGGTGATGGCGTAGTGGTACTGGCCTTTGTGGTCGGAGGCGACGACGACGTTGTTGAACCAGCCGCCGAAGCGACCATCCTTGAACAGGGTACTGCCGAAGGGCTGCGGGTTCTGCTGCCGCCAGTCGAGGATCAGCCAGCCGCGGGTGAGGAAATTCCCATACACATCGTAGAAGTAGTTTCCTTCCCGCGCCGTCGACACGTACCGCTGATAGTTGTCACGGGCGTAGTTGGCGTACTCACGCTGCCGCCAACCGTATTCGGCGAACAGCTCCTGGGGGATGTACCACTTGCGTACGACCGGATCCAGGGCGTCGAACAACACACCGGGACCGGTGGGTTCAAAACTGACTCGGCCGCCGCGTTTGATGTCGCCCAGGCGGGCGCTGTGCTCCTGAGCCCCCGCTGTAACTGCTTGCAGGCAACAGCATGCCAGCAGGTGTACCAACCAGCGTTGTCGTCGCATCAGAAGGCCACCCCTACAACACCCCGGTGACGCTCTGTGAAGGCATCGGCGTGCACCGCCAGAACCCAGATGTAGTTGCCCGGCAGCAACCGCTTGCCGGTATCTGTGACGCCGTCCCAGGCGAGCTCCACCGGGCCGATGCCTCGTTCCTCATCGAACACGGTTGTCACCCGTCGACCCGACAGATCGTACAGCTGCAAAGTCACGGGCGTAGGTCGCGTCAGCTGCAGCAGGTTGAAGAACACGCGCCACTCGTCGTGAATGCCATCTCCGTTCGGCGTGAACACGCGGCTGTCGAGCTGAATCTCACCCACCAGGGTGCCGATCTGGTCCTTCGGCACCGCCACGGACAGACCCGACAGCTCGGGAAAATCGGCAGGCCCGAAGACGGTGGCATCCCCCGGCCGCAGGGCCTGTGGCACCGCCGGTGACTCGCTGTGGTAGGCACGCCCGGAGAAGGTCGTACCGAAGCGGAAGATGGGCAGATCAAAGGTGAACTCCAGCACACTTCGATCGGCCCGTATCAGGGGAAGGCGCAGACCGAACGTCAGCGGCTCGATGAAATCGATGTCGTACTCCAGGGGCTCTCCGTTCAGTGTGACCTCACGTATGCTGGTGACCTCGACGTTTGTGTCGACCTCCAGTCGGTCGAACCCCCGGATGTCGCCGTCGGACTGCAGCAGCACGGCGTAGCGGAAGGTCGCCGGCTCTTCGGCCTGTGCCAGCCGGGGAAAGACCTCGGCAACCAGACCATCCGCGATCGGGGGCTGCAGGTAATCGAAGGTCAGCTCATCGACGGCACGTGCATCGAACAGTTCCGCGTCGAAGTCGAGGCGGAACTGCACGTACTGTCGGGGATTGGGTGCCTGGATCAACTGACCGTTTCGCAGCGGCGTCCACGGGCTCCAGTCGAGCTGATCCTCCTCGATGGGAGGACGATTGCCCGGCTCCAGGAACCAGTAGTCCTCAGGGGGTACCTCCTCCTCGCCGACCTTGATCAGTCCATCGTAGATCGAACGGAAGAAGCGAATGGTCAGAGGATGGACTCCGGTGCGTATCCGAACCGACAGACTGGATGCCAATGGATTGCCGATGATATCGGCGATCCAGTCGACGGGGCCGATGGTGGCTGGAGACCTCAGGTCGATGACGTCGGACACATATCTTGCCTCCTGCAGAAAGCCGGTGCCGTACACCTCGATCTCATCGATTTCGAAGGGTGTGTCGGACAACGTCTTGACGGTGACGAAACGGGCGTATTGATCGGGTGTATCGATGTCGACGACAGGCTCCTCGTTTTCGGTGCTGCGGGACACGAGTATGTCCGGCGCACTGGCGCTCTCCCGAGTGATGTTCAGGAAGAGCTCATACCCTCGCAGAAAGTCGGTCTGGAACGGTGTCGAGGGGGTCTCGACAATCGTGTTCCGCGGGTAGAAACGTACCCTGTGCACACCAACGGGTGGACTGAAGTCGAGGATGACCCGCACGCCACGGATCGTCACGTTCGGTTCGAAGAAGGTCGGCTTGCGCAGAAAAGCGACGAGGTGGTCACCATTCACGGTACCCTCGAGCTGATCCTCATTGCCACGTCCCGCATTCGGCGCCGTGATCGAACCACCCGCGAGGACGCGGCTGGCGATGTTGACCTCGGGATCAAAGAACAGGGGAGTGATCCAACCGCTGCGCAGGTCGAAGTCGATGGCATTGCCCGGTGTATTGGTGGTATCGATCAGGGCCGGGAACTTTCGCTCGATGATGAGCGCATCCTCCCCCCGGCCGCCACTTTCCCAGGTGCGCAGCCGGTCTCCGAGGACGAAGGTGCGGGCCGGCTGGGCGGCGAGAGAAGCGACGAGGCAGAGGATGAGCAGCGGGATTCTCATCGCAGCCCGGCATTGACGCTGAGGAAGAACTGACTCGAGCGTTGGTCTGGTGTTGTCTCGAAGTTTCGTTCGCTCACCAACACTCCCAGACGCGTGATCAGTGTGTACCCCTGATACGCGGAGCGATTGGTCAGCTGGGCGACGACGGAGATCGAGGAGAAACCCTCATCTGCTTCGATCAACCGGCCGTCCAGCATCCACAGCCGGGACGCCTCGATGCCGAACTGCATCTGACTGTCGAAGATGCCACGACCGTACCGCGGGAAGTAGTTGACGCCGATGCTCTCGGCGAAGACCGGCTGTGTCCACAGCAGAAAGAGGGTCTCTTCGAGGACCGTGGCCTCCGGCAGGCGCCTCGAGTACGGTGTGATGCGGCGGAAGGCACTTTTGAACCGCGGCTCGAAATAGGACAGGCCGGCGGGGATGACCCATTCCGCCTTGTTGACGATGCCGACAAAACCCGAGCCCTTTCGCCCCTCGCGGGCGATGACCTCGCCATCGGCGTCACGCTGATGCACCACGTCCCACTTGGCACGGTGGTAGAAGCGCAGACCATTGCCGAAACGGCTGTCCAGGTCGGCGTACAGCGTCGCTTTCCAGGTGTTGAGTGCAGCCAGCGGATCACGCACGTCCTGCATCCGGCCGGGTGCGTCCCGTGGTTGCGTCCACAGGATCAGATCATCGGCTATATCATCCTCGACCAGCGTCCCGGAAAGGAACAGGCGGGGTCGATGGCGGGGAGAATCGGCCGCCCACTGCAGAGTCGAGTACCAGGACTGTGTCTTTCCGTCCCCGGCGAGAAGCCACATGTTCTGCCGGCCCGCCGTCCATTCGGCGTCGGCGCCTAGCTCGACGGTGGCGTAACTGTTGTAGCCTCGGTGGTCGGCCTTGTACGGATAGTCGGGCAGGTCGTCGTTCTCGAAGCGGTCGATGACGCCGTTGTGATTCAGGTCGTAGCCGAAGAGGAATTCGGGTCGATCGGAGGCGTACCGCAGGAAGGGCTCCTCGTAGTCCGGCGTGAGATTCCGGTTCTGATTGTGGTCGTTGACGAAGTCCCGGTTTTCATCGAAGCCGGGCCAGACGGTGTTGTCAGAGCGGTGAAAAGGTCGCTGCCACTCGGGAGTGGCATCGTAGTCATCATCATCGTCGACGAACTCGAACACCTGAGGGATGGGATTCTTGAAGGCCATGCGCCCCCGGGAGTCGGTCAACCAATAGTTCGTCGTGTAGTCATCATCGATAGAGAAGAACTCGCCGTAGAGGATCAGCGGCTGCCATTGCCACAGGGCCTGGCCGTAACCGGCGATGGCCCGATCCGTCACCTCGTGATGGCGCTCCACGGCCGGGTTTGGATACTGCCGGAAACGGCGATTCACCGCCAGCTCTCCCTGCGTCGAGAGCTGTTCTGTAACAAAGCTGGCATCCAGACCGAGGATGTCGGTACCCGTGGGCAGGCCGTAGTCGACGCTGACGATGCGGCTGTTGCTGTTGTCCTGGACATTGCGTGGCGAACGTGCCACTGGCAGGTAGACGATCTCCGGGTTGAAGTCCTCACTGTCGGTCTGGAGATTCGAGGCGACCTCGACGCGGTAGTCATTGGCCACCGACACATCGACCCGCACCTGCGTGATCGCTCCCGTCCGCAGGCTGTCATCGAGGCCCTGCAGATCGTACTGGAGGACGATGCCATCCTCATTCTGGGCGACGAGACGGCCTGCCTCGGCGCGGCCCCCGGTGACGGTCGGCGCGAAGCCGATATCTTCACCGCGGATTTCCCGGCCCACCGTGTCGACGAGAACGATGTCGAAACCGGC
The DNA here is from genome assembly GCA_036011085.1 of Candidatus Latescibacterota bacterium. Taxonomy (GTDB): domain Bacteria; phylum Latescibacterota; class UBA2968; order UBA8231; family UBA8231; genus UBA8231. Next base: position 38,072 of record DASCMS010000060.1, on the reverse strand, counting down.
GAGTTTCACACCTTCGGCCCCCTTGCCTGGTGAATCATCACGTACACGGACCCAGATGGTCTCCAGGGGCGTGTTGTGACTTGCCGTCAGCGTCCCGTGCAGCGGATTGCCATCATCAAACTCGATCTGCGTCAGGACATTGTGGGCGTTGACGTAGGTCGCCCCGAAGGTCGCGCCTGGCAGTGGCTCCACCTCTACGTGTCCTGCGAGCATGGTTGTTGAGTTCGTGCGTTCGAAGTCATCCGGGTCGCTGGGCCTGGACATCAGGAGCGACGCGGAGGCCCGAGAGGCGGCGTAGTCGAGACGGATACCGTCGAAGCGCGGCTTGTAAAGCGTCAACGGGGTGAAGTGCGAGTAGATCGCATCGCCGATCGTCAGCCGGTACGAAGAGCCGCCACTGACGTCTCCGGCGATGACGAGGGCGCCGAAGAAGCCGTCATAGGAGGAGAATCCCGAACTGCCCGGCGAACCGCTGACGGCGTTGAATCGACGTCGCTTGTCGATGAAACTGCCGCGCGGCGTCGGTTGCTCCTGATTCCAGCTGTACACGTGCCAGTTGCGGCCCAGGCTGTTGCCGAAGGCATCGTAGACGAGCGGACCCTCCAGACGGGCGTTGACGTACCGCTGATAGGGCAGGCGACTGTAGTCTTCGCCTTGACCATACCATTGTGTCATCCAGGTTTCCGGCAGATGCTGCACGCCCCGGACCTTGCGCACCCTGGGGGCCACGTTGTCGATCTCGAATCCGGGAACCATGCCGATGGAGCGGACCGCCTGCAGGCCCCGGTCGTAGGTCGCCTGGGCGTCGATCGACTCGGTGATCAACCCCGACAGGACGACGGCGACGACGACGATTCTGGCGTCGCGCAGCATCAGTACACCAGCCCAACGACCCGGGATCGCGAGATCGTCCCCGTCGTACCGTCGGCAGCAAAGGCGGCGCGTACGACATAGGTACCGGGCGGCAGCAGTCTGCCCGACTGGTCGCGGCCATCCCAGAGGAAGGTGTGATCTCCCGAGGGATGTGCCTGCACCCGAGTCAGATCACGTACCCGTCGGCCGGAAAGGTCGAACATCTCGACGATGAGCAACTTCTCACCTTCGACGTGAAACACCGACAGATCGATGGTGAGTTCCTCGTTGATACCGTCGCCGTTCGGTGTGATCACCCTCGGCGTGGTCGACAATCGATCGAGGAGGGGTACGCCCGCCAGGTCCGACACCACGGACAGGCTGCCGCCGGAGACAGCGTCGGTGGCATCACCTTCACTGACGGCCTGCATGACACCAGGGATCCCCTCTCTGGCGAGTCCGAGACGAAACGTGGTGCTCTGCAGAAACACGCGGGTACGGAAGGTGATGGCGTAGAGTCCACCTCCGGTAGCCGATTCGATGGGCTCGGGAAAGCTCAGATCGAAACCATCCTCAGCGAGGGTCAACTCGATCCTGCGGATGCCCTCTTCGTCATCCCACAGCACGGGTGCGAAGCCCAGGTCAACACTTGTGTTCGACCCGCGCACGATCCGTACCGGTTCCATCGGTGCCGACGACGACGAGCGCAGTTGCACCGAGTCAAACCCCGGGTTGCCGCCGATGAACTGCGGCCGGAAGTAGAGGGTGAACTCCTGGATGATACCGGGCTCGACGCCGAAGGATGGATGCACCTCGGCGAGGACCTTGTCGACGAGGGGCGGCCGGAAGCGCAGCTGCAACGACGAGATCTCCGGAGCCCGCAGGGGTTCGTCGGAGATGAGTCGCACACGAACCAGCGCATTGCGGCTTGGTGTCGGCGAGCGGAAGGCCTCACCGGGCGTGACGTACGGTTCGCTCCAATTGCTCCAGTCGGACCCTGGTACTTCCTCGATGACCGGTTCGGTACGGACACTCTCCGGAATGCGTTCCCAGAGATTCTTGGAGATCTCGCGACCGGTGATGGCGAAGTAGTGGGGAATCTGGACAATCTCGTCCCCTGCCCGTGTTGTGATCTCGACGCGGGTACCGGAGAGGGCTTCCCCGTCCCAGTCGACGGCCGTCATCATCCGCTGCTGGCCGAGACGGATAAACGGCGAGGTCATCTCCACGTCGGAGACGAAACCCTCCCCGTAGGCCTGGATCTCGGACAGGTTGCCCTCTTCCTGCTCGACACCGGAGAACTCCAGACGGCGCACTTCAATGAAGCGAACCTTCTGCGTGGGGAAGGCCTCCTCCACATGCTGGTGCTCCGACCGGTTGCGCCTCTCGGGGAACGTCGTCCAGACGAGATCGCCGCTGGGATCCAGAGCGCCATCGGAGATACGCACCTGGTACACCTGGGGAGGGGACTGCGGCGCCAGCAGCTTGAGCCGGTTCAGCCAGTAGCGGGCCCGCAGGTCGATACGGACCTGATTGCGGTCACGAAGCTCGTCGTACGACCGCATGGGAAACCAGGAGCTGAACAACCCATCGGTGAAGGTCTGAAAAAGGAAGAAGTCGAAGCCGCCGGCGTCGGCATCGCGCACGATGTCGCGCTGGGTCACACCCACGACGTTCTCGCCGAGGGCGATGACCTTTACCTCGGCCAGACGGGGTCGTTCGTGACGGTACCGCCGAATGGGGCCGCGCAGGTCGACGGGCAGTCCCTCCCAGACGTCCTGGGACACATGCAGCTCTCTGCCGCTTGCCGTGGTCCGGAAGTAGTCGACAGCGCCTCGCTCCGGCTCGGGCAGCGAGTCGTACTGGGCCGTCGTGATCTCCTCTGCCCGTGGCCCGTCTGTATCGAGAACATCGAGGCGGACGAACTGAGCGATCTCGCCTTCGATACCGTCGGCCACCGGCCGTTGCGGCACGATGTCGAAGCTGAAGGTGCGCTGGTCCTTGTTCGGCCGATTCACCAGGCCGACACGGAAGAAGGTCTTCTCGTTGTCGAAGTTCGGCAGCCCGTCCGAGATCAGTACTCGGAACCGGAGGAAGGGATCGCCCACCACTTCATCGACGAACCGCAGTTCGATACGGGAGATGATGAGTGCCCGACCGAGATCGATTTCGGCAAACCAATCGTCGAGGCTGACATCCCGGTCTGGCTCCCAGAAGGTCGTCGAATCACCGTCGATCAGATAGAGAGCCGAGTCCCGGTTCGTCCCGGCGGCACTGATGCCGCCCTGGGTGACGATCTCCTGATCCTGCAGCAGCGAGTAGCTGAACTCGGTGGCGTTTGTCGCCGCGTTGAACTGATCCACCAGTCGGCGCGGGCGGACGGAACCGCTGGCATCGATGACGCGCACACCGGGCTGCGCCTCCCAGGCCTCCCAGTGGGAAGCTGCGTTGACCAGAACTCTGGTGCCGAGAAGCCGGTAGCCGTCTGCCGGCTGCGCCGCTGCGGGACCGGCGGCGAACCAGATCAGCAGGGCGATGGACCAGCAGAACGCGCTTGCTGTATTCCTGTGACAACGTGGGGTCACGGGGAGCCGGTCCTGGCTCTTGTCGGCACTCGCGTCATGAAAGTAAGACGCGCCACCGCCAGGAAGGGTAGCCGGATGGCAGAAGGTCCCCGACGACGATGAACTGCTGGATCTCCGATGATCATGATAGCGCTGTCATTTGTTTTTTTGCTCGAACGGAGTCCTCGATCGCCTGGTCAGCATCCTGGGTTCGGGGCTCGGTAGCAGGCGATAATCGCCCTCGAAGGAGGGATCAGGACAGCCTAATAAAATGAACGCGGGCGAGATGTCCGTCAATATCGCAGATCTCGCCGACCGTGTTTCAGCCTGCCGACCAGGCCTCCCGTGGCGGGAGGCTGCGCGGCGACGACGATGGGTCAGGGTACAGGGGCGTCTCGCAGAATCTCGAGTACGGTCTGGTGCCCCTGCCTGCGGGCCAGATCCAGGGCCGTAAACCCGTCACTGTCCACGGCGTCCCGGTTGGCTCCGGCGGCCAGCAGCAATTCTACTACGAGCCGATGCCCCGCACCGGCCGCCACCGCCAGTGGCGTGCGCTGCTCGACGTCGGCAACGTTGGGGTCGGCCCCGGCGCTGAGCAGATGCTCCGTCGCCTGCACAGCTCCCCAGCGAGCGCGCTCCAACAGTGGGGACCGGCCCGCGTCGTCGACGGCATTGACGGCGGCGCCGGTGCCCAGCAGAGCATCGATCAGAGCCACCGACCTGGCCTCGTGCAGCGGCGTACGGCCCTTGGCGTCGGCCCTGGAAGGGTTGGCGCCGGCAGCGAGGAGAGCCTCTGCTGACACCACGGCATCGGCTTGGACAGCCCGCATCAGTACCGTCAGACCGGCACTGTCTGCAACTTCTGGGTCCGCGCTAGCGGCCAGCAGTTCGGCGACGACGGCAGCATGAGGGGCGGCAAGCCACAGGGCGGATTCTCCTTGTCCATTGCGCGACTTGACGGCCGAACCAGCCTCGAGCAGTACTGCCACCACGCCATCGTGACCGTGGCGGGCCGCCAGGGTCAACGCCGACTCGCCTGCGGTCGACTGATCGTCTGTCGGCGAGCCGACAGCCAGCAGTTGTTCGACGACTTCGGCATACCCGCGCCAGGCGGCGATCATCAGTGGCGTCATACCGCTGTCGTCCTCGACACCCAGTTCTGGACCTGCACGCAGGATCTCGCGCAAGACCTCGCTGTTGTCGACAGCCTTGTGCAGAGCTCTTTCACCCCGCACATCCGCAGCGTTCGGATCGGCGCCGGCAGCCAGCAGTCGACGGGCCGTCCCGGCGTACCCGCGTTCGGCGGCGATCAACAGCGGCGTGAATCCGAGCTTGTCCCGTCTGTCCACCGTGGCACCGGCCTCGAGCAGCAGCGAAGCGATATCGGCGCGATCCCTCACCCGATGCAGAGCAGATCGCCCGAGGGTATCGACGGCGTCGACCTCGGCGCCGGCGCGCAGCAGCACGTCGACGGCTTCCGCGTATCCGGCGTTCGTCTTGTCCATCAGTGGAATCTGCTTCTCGCCGTCACGGACATCGATCGCTGCCCCGACGCGGATCAGATGCGCCATGACGGTCGTGTCATTCCTTATGGACCTGAACAGGAGGAACACGTCCGGGGCGCCGATCTTGTCGTGTATCACAGCCCCCTTGTCGAGGAGCAGACGGACCACGTTGCCGCGGTCTTTCCTGCCCGCCAGCGTCAGCGGTGAGACGTTGTCTCGGGCCCTGTGATTGACGTCGGCTCCGGACTCGATCAACAGCCGGGCGATATCGAGACGACCCCACTCGGCGGCACGCATCAGAGCGGTATACTCGGAGGGTTCGGCCGTGTCGGCGGCAAGACCGCTGGCCAGCCCCGACCGGATCACGTCGATCTTGCCTTGTTTCGCCGCGGTGATGAATTCGGTATCGGCACCGGTACAGCCGGTGAGGCACACCACCCACAGGCCGAGAACTCCAGCAGACACCAACCGACGAGTGTGGTTCCAGTCAGAAGACAATGCTGGACACAGCTTTCGAAATGAGGGCCACGGAGATGGAGGTCATGCCCACCAGACCCATGCCGCAGGAATACCCCGCCAGCAAGATGGGGGTGTAGGCTCGCCAGCGGTCTTCGCCGAAACGACGCTGGAAGTAGTACCGCCCCAGCAGCGCCCCGGCGAAGTTGAGGATGACGAAGTGGGGCCAGTAGCCGATGCCGCCGACGAAGCCGTAGAACAGGGCCAGGGGCGCCTTGAAGAGCGCCAGTCCGGCCAGCACGACGGCACTGCCGAGGAAGCCGGCACCGATGTAGTCCCAGCGGATGATCTGCGCCACCAGAGCGTTGCCCGCGGCTTCGGGCAGTGTCGACTTGGCCCAGAAGGCCTGCATCGTGGCATGGAAGGGCCAGAATTTCTGTACGAAGGGATAGGCCGACGACGGGATGGGCCCGAGCTTCCAGATGAAGGACCAGAAAACGAAGCTGCAGACGAACATGATGATGATCGTCACCGCGGCAAGCTTCACGATACTGCCGAATTTCGTCTTTGTCAGCTCCAGCTGTTTGAAGGCGGCCGCCTCGAAGCCCCATTGAAAGATCGGGATCGGGGCGAACCAGACGCCGGCGCCCTGATATCCGGACAGGTAGAAGGAACCTTCACGCAGGTAGGGAAAGGACACGCCCTGAGGAGAACCGGTCAGGCCGATCATGCGGGCCCCGATGTAGGAATAGATCGGTGTCCAGATGAAACCGAAGGCAGCCGTGATCCACCAGGGAAATTCGGGGACGAGAACCGCCACCAGGACAACGAACCCGGTCGTGCTCAAGCCCCAGATGCCGAGGGCCAGCGGAATAGGAATGTCTCCCCTGTCCTTGGGGACCTCCCGCGGATCCTTTTCTCGTCGCTGCCCGCGCAGTCCGTACAGGGTCTTGCCCACCATCCAGAATCCCATGACGGCCACCAGGACCGCCGAGCCGATGGTGAAGCTGAGCCAGAAGTCGAAGCTGTTGCCGATCTGCGTCGGGATCGCTGACATGCCCGGCTCCCATGTATGCAGAATGCCGGCAAAGTGCATGATCGGGTTGAGCACGAGATTCACCAGCATGGACGCGGCAAAGGTGCCGACGACGATCCAGAAGGGCAGCACGAAACCGATCATCAGGTGAAACAGGTCCGTGCCCACACCCATGATACCGGCTGGGATCAGCTCCTTCATCGATACGGTCAGATCGATGAAGGGGATGGGCAGCAACTCCACTGTTTCGGTCAGAAAGATCCCCGACAGGGTCGGGATCACGACATAGAGGATCCCCCAGACAATACCGATAAAGGCCCCAACACTGAACACCTCCCAGCGCCAGCCTTCCCGCTGCTGTGAACTCTCGGACAGCGCCGTGGCTCCCCCTGCCTGCACGGCGGCCAGCGGATAGGGCAGTCGTTCGATGTCGTTGGTGATACGGAACAGCACGTACCCCAGTGCCAGGCCGTTGATCTTCTGCATGACGATGACACACAGCAACAGCGCGATCGGCTTGATCCAGTCCGGGTGCCAGAAGCTGCGGTTCTCCAGGGCGGGTGAACCGCGGGGTGGGACCAGCCAGGTCGGGATGTACTGATGCAGGCCGTCGGCCTGGGGTGATTGAATCAGGTACTGGTCCCAGATCAGACCGCCGAAGGGTCCGCCGAAGAACTCGGCCCCTGTACCGAGCTTTCCTCCCATCGTCACCAGGCCGCCAGCGACCCAGTAGAGGATGATGACCTGTTGGGGCCGCATCTGCACGAAGGACCGCTTGGCGATCTCGATGAACAGGATCATCGTCACCCACTCGGCCCCGCCGGCCATCGACTGTCCGGTGACGAGTCCGAGATAGATCGCACCCGGCATCATGACGAGACCCACGAACAACGCGGCGTAGACCGTCTTCATGTCGAAGCCGGGCTGGAACGTCAGGTCTTCCGGGATCAGACCCAGGCTCTCGCGCGACGGGTTGTCAGTTGCCATAGAGCGGATGCCCCTGTCCCGGGAACCAGATGACATCGACGACGAAAGAGATACCGATGGCCGTGAAATAGCCGAGGATCAAGCCGATGAAGAAAGGCTGGGCACTGCGATAGAGCCGGATGCCACCAGCACGCATGATGACCCATTTTGAGAACCAGCTGACGAACACGGAGAACACGATGATCGTCACCGGGTAGGAGGCGATGCCTACCGGGAGTCCGATGGGGTGCAGCGGCCACCAGGCGAAACGATAGCGCATGAAGGTCAGGGCGCTCATCAGTACGGCGCCGAGGCCCATGTGCCCGAGACGCTGGTAGTCGGGCCCGAACGTGGCCTTCTTGCGCAGGATCTCGACGTAGGGCACCTGCGACCCGTCGCCGAAGATCCAGCCACCGTAGTTGTAGGCCCCGTAGCTGTAGCCCATGTAGAGGGTGAAGGCCATCGACACGACCACGGCGATGAGGGCGGTACCCATGATGTAGAGGGTGAGCGGACGCCGGGGAATGCGCATCAGGTCAGAGATCTTGCTGCTGTTGGCCGACGCCGCCATGAAGAAGCCCTTCAGTTCGTGGTGCCAGCCGTAGTGCAGGCCCATGGCCACGTGGCTCTCCACCGCCATGTTCGGACCCCCGAGGGCATAGCCGACAAACGTCTGGCCCACCAGAGGTCCGCGGCAGAACAACAGACCCCCCTCCATCACCACCCTCGTGATTCCAGTGTACAGGATGACCGTCGCCACGAGGAACAACACAACGGCGAGAGGTGAGATCCCCGAGCGCCACATCCACAGACAGATGTACAGCGCCGACAACACCCCGCCGACGACGATGGTTCGATAGGACATCATCTCCCGGGAGTCATCGACGTCCGGATCATTGTGCCAGGCCTTGCGCCAGATGGCGTGCAGATGACCGCGGGCCATCCAGAACATGCTGATCACCATCACCGTGAGGGCGCCGAACCCCTGCCAGCCGATCCCCGGGTGTCCGAAGGTGTAGGTGTCACGCCCGGCGATGGCGTAGCCGAAACGGTTGAACAGTCCCTCCTGAATCATCGTCAACAGCGTGAAGAACCAGATGCTGAAGCTGACGTCGAGATGGACGAAGTAGGTGAAGCCGACGATGGCGAAGTTGATGTTGGTGTTGATTGCCGGAAAGGCGGGCCCCAGGCGCACGGCGCCGCCGAGATCGGTGGGAATCTGCGGAATCACCGGCGTGAAGTAGGTGATCACGTTCCACATGACGATGAAGAAGGGCACGCCCATGCCGATCCAGAAGGTGCGCTTGCGCACAAAGGCCGGCCACGGAGAATCCGCGGGTGTGTCGATCAACTGCCGGGGCAGCTCCATCAGCGGGAACGGCAGACGTTCGTACTCCACCCATTGGCGACGCAACGCGGCAACCAGACAATGGCAGAGAAAGAAGACGGCCATCACCAGACTGATCCACCAGAAGAGCGGTACCGCCCAGGCCTCCCAGGGGATCGGCTCCCCCGCCGGCTTGCCGTTATAGAACCAGCGCAGGGCGGTCATATCTTGCGGCACAAGCCATTTCTGTATGTAATCCACGACCTTCGTCTGCCAGCCATTCTCGGCGGAGGCAAAGAACTGAGGTGCAGCAATAACGGCGATGAGGTACGTGGATGTGCCCCATGTCGGAATCGAGGCCCCGACGAGGGCCATCACGAAGATCAGGCTGAGTTCGGTACGCGACAGTCCGCGAATATGGGCCAGGCTGACGATGGTGGCATTGACGAAGACCAGCGCCGTGAACAGGAAGACGACGGATAGGGGCAGATAGGAGATCGCCCACTGCGATGAGTGAATGATGTACATCGCGTACGGGGCGCCAATGTTGATCGTCAGCACCATGGCCAGACCCAGGATCAGGGCGCGCCACGGTATGCGGTAACCGCCTGGACCCCAAGGGGGAGGTCCGTCGTCGATTCCGGGTGTGTGCCGGGGTTCCGTCATGCGCTCTCCAGCTCCAGGGCCTCTCCCGAGAGCACGGCATGGGAGCGCTCGCGATACTCGGCACGCAGACTCTCCGGCAAGGTGCGCCACACCAGGAAGCGCTTGCGCAGAACCGTCAGGAAATTGCGGTTCATCCGCACCCAGGATGCCACGTCGCCGCTGACACGCTGCAGATCCATCTCGATGCGATAGATGTTGTGTTCACCGGTGGACAGAGCTCGCAGGTGGACGACCTGACTGATCCCGAGATCATACGGCGCCAACCACGCGGTCATTCTCAGATCGTAGACGGGATCTCCATCAGAGCCATCGATCTCCACCTGTACATCGCGGGCGATGAAGTCGCCGATGGAGCCCTCGCCATAGGCGTCGAAGACGACCTTCAGGTAGGCGTAGATCGCCGGCACCTCGGCGCCTGCCACGGTGAAGGGAAAATCGAAGCGCCAGCTGTCGCCGTCGGGATCGGGGAACTGCCATTGTCGGGTCACGTCGGGCACCGCCAGATCCGCGGCCATACGTGCAGGGTACAGGGTCGACAGATAGACGGTGACGATGACCACCATCGTCGACCACACGGCTGACAGAGAGGAGTAGTTCAGCGTCACGCCGGCGATGTCAAAGGTCAACATCCCCAGGTACGAAAGCTGGCCCAGGAGATACCCGGCAACTCCGCCGAACGTCGCAAAGACGGTGGACTCGGCCAGGAACAGCATGGAGATATGGCTCGGTGCCAGTCCGACGACGGAGTAGACCCCGATCTCGCGGGAGCGCTCGTAGACGGATCCCATCATCGTGTTGAGAACGATGAGAGCGGCGATCAGCACGGGAACGAACAGTTGCCCGGCGCCACTGACGCTGGTAGAGCCGATCGAGCTGTAGGCCACGACGCGGTCGACATCGGAGACGAAGATCGTCAGCGCCACACGGGACATGAAATCCTCGATACTCGTTTGCACCGACTCGAGATCCTCAAACTCCGTCAGGGCAATCGAGTACAACCTGCCACCCATCTCCATCACCCGTTCATACGGCAGGAAGAGTGTCTGCCCGGGTTCCAGGTGGTTGAAGCTCTCGATGGCGGTCGCCGCGGAGGATCTTGGATCCTGATTGCGCTGTGAGGAGAGTTTGCTGGCGTCGGTCACGGTATCCACCGGCGTCAGTATCTCGCCATCGAGATCGACCAGCGAGCGCAGCGCCTCTGAATCAAGGATACCGATGACGGTGTAATCCCGGCCGTAGAGTCGCAGTTGCGACCGCCCGAGATCCTGGTCGGTAACCCCGAGAACAGTGGCCAGAATGTCGGGCAGGATGATGACATCCGTCTCGCCCGTCTGGAAGAACCGGCCCGCCGTGAGAAATCTGTCGATGCCGGAAACGCGGGGCTCCTCGGCTGCCAGGCCCACCAGACCGTGGGCGAAGGCGGATCGGCCGCTGTCGAGAGCTTCGAATTCGATGAATGCGCGCTCCGCCTGCACCTGCGACAGCTGCCAGGAACGGGGTACGACGAGAGCCTCGTCGCCAAAGGCGGACTCGACGAACCGCAGGGAGGAGGGCTGCATCGGCGACCACGCCCGGTCGCGAACGAGTGCTCCCTCGTAGACCGGCTCCGTCGCCCGGGGTAGTCGGTAGAAGGAGATGCCGCTCTGCACCGAGGTGAAAGAGGCGACGGAGAACGTCAGCAAGGTCAGCGTCATGGCGTTCAGGCCGGTACGCAGACGCCGCTTGCGCAGGTTGGAGATACCCAGAATAATCGCGGCGAAACTGGCGGACATGCGGCCCACATCGGTCTCGTGGATACCGGATGCCGCCCCACGACGACGCTGGACCAATTCCATGAAACGACTGACGACGATGACGACGACAAGGCCGCCGAGAGCGAGGATGACGAAAGCCAGGAAAATGATGTAGGGAGAACCGGACAGCTTGAAAGCGGGATGAACCCAGCGCAGCAGAAGGAAGACCCCGATGAAGATGCCGACGAAGCCGAAGATCTGGTTGCGGACCTCGGAGGCGGCGAAGAAGAACCGCTCACAGAAGAAGGCGAAGGGAAGCAACAGGGCGAAGTAGAAGATGACGGCGCGCACGGTATCGTTGGCGGTGGAGCGTACGTCGGGATAGATCCGGGCCTCGAGCCCGAGGGCCTCGCGCACATGGGTGAAGTACCCGGTATAGTCGTGGTTCTCCAGACGCGCCTGAGCCAGGGTCAACGCCTCGTGTGCCTGCTGATGTAAAAACTCGAGTCCTTCGAGCACGATCCCGTAGCGGGCAAGCTGCTTCATGCGAGCGTCGTCGACGATCCACATGTCGCGGGCCGCCTGCAGCGACGGACGGAAAATCATCCCGTGATCGACGGGAAACCCGCGCCCCTGAGCCTGCTGCACCGTCTCCAGCTCGACTTGCCCCGGATCCAGGGGGGTCTCGTAGAAAGCTGGATCTGCGTTCGTCAGCATGAAGCGAATGGAGGACAGCGCCGCGCCCTGGCCGAACATCCCGGGTCCGGCGAGGATCTTCACCGGTTTGCCCGGCTCGCCGAAGACGACGCCGGCCTGCACGACCTGCTCGGCGTTGACACTCTGGTTGTCGATGTAGGACCAACTGTAGGAACGCGGCGGCGCATCGTTTCCACCCAGCACCTGGATCCGGTCGAGGGCGCTCAGGTAGCGCGGATCGACGACCTCCAGAAAGCTGAGAGCTTCGCACGGAAAAACCACCTCGAGCATCTTGTTTTCCCACCAACCGTAACCGGCGTCGATGGGATAGGTCCCGTTGCCCTCCTCTCCCATGTCGGGGGCGGACACGATGCGCCCGTCCCGGTCCAGTTGGAAGGCCTGGATGCGGTTGGTGAAACGGTTGCGGACGATGTCGAATCGAAACCAGCCGGGATCCTCGACACTCTCCGTCGTCGGATCGTCTACCGTGTCCAGTGGACGTGTCCGTGTGGTGATCAGCGTGCGCACACCGCCCACCGAGTTGGGTCCAGGCTGCACGTAGGTGACCAGGCCCTGCGGCACGGGCTTCTTCGGCACGGCGAAGTTCACATCCCGGTCGAACCAGTAGACATGGCCCTCGAGACTGTGTCCCTGGTCGCGCAGGATCAGCTTGCTGTCGTTGAAGAATCCGGGATCCCTCGTCGCCTTGAAGAGCAACCCGGTCAGGGTGCGGACCTGCGTCGTCAAGCCGTCGAAGTCGACATACTCCAGCCGGTCCACCGGCGTGTCGACGCGGGCCCTGAGTTGATTGGGTGTGACCATCGTCAGAGCTTCGTGACCGACGAAGATGGCCGCCTCGCTGTCCAGAGCGAGGCGTACTGGCATGTAGTTCTTCCAGGTCCTCTTCAGTGGGGCAATGCCATCCTGATACCTCGACACCTCACCGAAGGTCTGCCGGGTGTACTGCTTGAAGCGACCGGCGTAGTGTGCCATCAGGTTCTTCTGGTAGTCGTCGGTCTGCCAGGTGGAGTTGTAGAACGTACCCATCGTGAAAGGACCGACGGCGGTGCTGTGGCTGGACAGATCGAGACCGAGGAACAGACGGAAAGGCAGACGCTGCGCCGCTGGCATCCTTTCGTCGAAGTGATCGCTGACACGGGCATGGCGATAGAGGAAGTCGTTGACGCCGGCCAGCCCCTGGAAGTGGCCGGGCGTGGCAACGAAGAGAATCGTGTAGCGAGTGCCCTCCTGTTGCAGCAGGCGGGCGAGTTCGAGTTGGGCGGCGATGCCGGTGGCGCTTTCAGCCCCGGGAGCGATGGCCGGCACGACGGAGATGGCGTCGTAGTAAGCATGCAACAGAATGACCTGATCTCCCCAGACCTGCTCCTTCTGCCGCTGTCCCATGGGCATAGCCTCGCCATCGCCGCGCAGCCAGCCGTAGATGCTCTGTGCCTCGGCGTCGATCCAGTCCATGCGCGACGACAGCCGGACTCGGGCAACTCCCTGTGCGGCGGCGGTCTGCAGCGCCCTCGCGGTGAGGTCGTCTACCCAGTACCGCGGGATGTCGACGGGAACCTGGAGAAACTTCTGTGCCGCTTCGGCGCGGGTGACCTGGCCGTCGTCATAGAACACGATAGCGGCCGCGCCCAGCATGCGGGCCCGCAGATACCCCGTTCCCGAGCCGAACCCCAGCAGCACGACGCTGCCCTCGAGGGGACTGCCGTCGAGGTCCTCCAGCCGGCCGCCACCACCATCTATCAGGCGCCCGCTGACGCCTGCTTCGGGCAGCGTTGGTGTGCGTATGTGATTGGGCCAGAGGGCGTGTAGCGGAAACCCGATGGAGGCAGATGCGGCCTCTGCGGAAACCAACTCGATACGGCCGCCGCGGTCGTACGGTACTGGCACCGTAAACCCCTCGACGGTGATGTCCTCGAGGCCGAGTTGGCGATACTGGTTCTCGATGTACTCGGCCGCTCGTTGGGCTCCGGCATATCCGGTGACGCGGGAGGGGCCAGTACTGAGGTACCGGACATGCTCATACAGCCGTTCCCGTGAGACGCCTTCGGCCACGGCAACAGCCTGGGGGTCTGGTGGCGGCGAGGGTGGCTCCGCCACCGGCTCCCAACCGACCCACGTCTCAATCCAACTCGACACCCGTTCCGGCGGAAGGACGGTCACCGTGAGCAGCATGGCTGCGGCGAGAGCGATGGAGGACAGGCGGAGAACAGCCCTGGGCATGCGCATGCTGGTCGCTAGTGCTCTGTTAAGGAGCGACAGGCCTTCGAGCGCGACCTCGTCAGACTCAAGTCTCGTCGGACTCAGGTCTCGCAGCCCCGCGAGGCGAGTGGGTTTCTACGGTGTGGCTTCCGGACGGTGCCCTGTTACTCGGCGTTGGCGATCTGATCTCGCCGGCTGACCTTGATGAGGTCGCGCTCGAACTTATAGGCCAGAGACACCGTTTCCAGCGGCTGGTCGCGATAGTCGTAACGAATACCGACGGCGGGAATCCGAAAGACGATATCCTCCACGTCGTCGTGCATCTTGTCGAAGACGATGTACCCTTCAAACTCCTGTCCGGAGAAGCAGAAGTCGTTGTCCGGGTAGAGCCCCAGTTTGAGCAGCGAGAGACGTTCACGGAAACGCATATATCCCAGACCGTTGTAGGCCAGCGAGAATCGCCGGAAGAACTCCTCGAAATCAAACTGCCCCCACGGGAAGTAGACCCGACCGTTGCTCGCCTCGATTGTCGGCGTCAGAGAATCGAACTTGACCTTGGGATACTCGTAATTCTTGACCGATATCTTGAATACGGAAAACCTTGTGGGCGGCTGGTTGCTTCGAGGGTCCTCCCAGTCGCCATAGGTGAAGACGTTCGTCGGCAGCTCGTCAGAGGGACCATGGCCGTCTTCGGAAAAGGCCGGAAACTGTCGATTGAGTTCCTGGTCGGTTATGGCGCGCACCGAGATCTCCAGACGACCCTGAATCCAGGCGACGGTCCCGTCATCCGAGACCTCCATGCTGGTGCCTTCGCTGTGCCGGATCTGATCCCCGGTGCCGACCGGTCGGAACGCCGTCGGGACGAGAAAGTGCCCGCAACCCGCCGCCATGATGACACCGATGGCCACGACCATCAGGACGCCTCTCCCCGAACCGTACCGTACCTGCATCTGTCTGTCTCCCATTAAGCCCGCGAACATCCGCGAGATCCGCTTCAGTACTCCACTGGGGCGTCGCCGCGTCGTTTCTCGGCGATGTATGCTACGTACGCATCCTCATCTAGGTGTACACGGTCCGCAAACCGTTGACGCAGCCGCTCCAGATACTCGTCAAACCGTTCCGGCTCGCGGGACGCGGATTCGGGGCCAAAACCACTCATCGCCCACAGAGCCTCGATTGTACCACGCTTTACTACCGCATCGCGAAGGGCCGCCAGAGAATCGTCCAGACCAGCTTCTGTGGCCTCCAGGGGCAGCAGCTGAGCGACGACAAAGGCTCGTGTCACGCGAAAACCCAAAGCACCCGTGCTCGCACTCACATTGGCGCCCTCGGTGACATCCTCATTCAGCAGATCGGCTGCACGCTGATACTCACCCAGCGACCAGTCCCCCAGACTGCTCTGCACGAGCCGCATTCGGGAGTCAAGGCGTCCGGTCTCGGCGCGGCCCGCCAGTTTCTGCATGGACGCGGTATCCACTCGCACCTGGTATTTTTCCAGCAGGGATTCGAGGAACTCCATGTTGACCTGAGCCCGTCGCTGACCCTCGAGGACGGCACGGGCGGCTTCGCTACGCTCGGCGAAGGGAAACTCACGGCGGTCGGTGACCTCCATGAGGAAGAAGTGGTCCTTGGACTCGATCAACTCCACCGACCCGATCTCACGCTCGAAAAGCAACCCCATACGGGGATCCCGGGTGGCCAGACTGCTCAGCCAACCCAGATCTCCACGGCTGATGACGGCCTCTGCTGGGATCTCCAGATCCTCCAGGCGGCCAGGATCGGCATTGGCCTGTCGCAGAGCCTTCAGCGCCGTGGCCCGATGGCCGATGACGACGCGACTCACGCGGATTTCTCTTCCGGCTTTTGTGCTGTCGAACCAGGCCTGTACCTGCCCGTCGCTGGGCGTCAGTCGTTCGTGATAGCGCTCCTCGAGCAGAGCTTCTGTCAGGTTGCGTCGATGGCTGGCAGCCGCAGCAGCGCGGACCGTTGCCGACTCGTGCAGGCCCAGCCTGTAGCCTTCCAGCAGCAGCAGTTGCTTGTCGATCAATAACTGCAGTGAGTGACGCCACGCATCGGTGCCGCTCGTGCCGTCCGTCCCGAAGCGCTGCGAAACCCGGTCGAGGTCATCTCCTGTTATCGCGACATCTCCCACAGTGGCCAGGGCGGGGACGATCTTTGCGTCTTCCTTGCCGTCGGCACAGCCCACGAGCAGTAGGCAACAGAGCCCGGAGAAGGCCCAAAGAGTACTGGCTACCCGCCTCAAAATGTCTCTTTCTGTGAACCTAGAGTCCGCGGCGTGTTGCCGGACGTCCACCGAGGCGCTCTTCTTCGACACCTGCAAGCAACTCGATGAACGCTGTCGTATTGCTAACATCAAGGTCTTCAAGGTTGTTGAAGCTGATGTTGTTGATCTGGAAACCGATGTTGGCAATGATGTTGTAACCCAGGTATTGCACCTTGTTGGAGTACTGAGCCGTGAAGACCTTGCCGACAAAGTCGTCGGTGTACTCAGGCGGCAGCGGATCGGGGATCGGTTCGCCGTTGCGGAAGAAGATCGCCTCCACGCCCACCTCGATACGGCTCTTCGTGAGGGTGGGGAATACCGCGCTGAGGGAGATGATCTCGGACAGTTCGTTCTTCTCCAGTTGCGACTTCCGCGGCCGTGTCCGCTTCTCCCACATGCTCTTCCAGCGGGGGGTGATGATGATTCCGTCGCCCACCTCGAAGGGTGAGTCGGCCTTGTTGATGACACCCAGAAACACGCTGTTGTCCAGACCCAGGGCATCGTCGCGCTGACGGAAGTGATCGAACCGTACTTTGTTGCGGAAGGTCAGGTTGCCGCGCTCGAGCGTGTAGCCGAGGAAAGTCTGATTGACCATGGCGTCGCGCGTGATCAACGGATCATCAAAGGGCTGCAGGCCTCCCACCGTCCCTGGCCGTTGCACCCACTGCAGCAGGTTGTCGGAGATGTCATCTTTAACAGACTTGATCATCCAGAACAGTTCCACCGTTCCCGCCGTCGGCGTGTCGCGTTGAGCGGAGAGAATGGCGTACCACATGTCGCTGCGCTGGTCGGCCGATATCAGCCACTCTCGGGAACGACCGACGCTGATATTCAGTCCCGGGTAGGCTTCGGCGCCGCCGTATGCGTTGTAACCCCTGTGGCCGAGTTTATACGGGTAGTCAGCCTGTTCGTCGTTCTCGAAGCGGTCGACCACGGTGTTATTGTTCATGTCGACACCGAAGAGAAAGTCTGGCGGGTCGACATAGTGACGCAGGAACGGTTCGTCGAAGTCCGGAGCGCGGTTCTGGTTCTCGTTGAAGTCGGAGATCAGGTCGTTGTTCTCGTCCAGACCGGGGAAGACTGAGTTGTCGCCGCCCCCGCCGCCGAAGCGGGCCCAGTCGACAGACCGGTCCTGATCATCGTTGTCGTCTATGTACTCGAAGATATTCTGTCGCTCGTTCTCGTAGTCGACGAAGTCATTCTGATCCGGGATATACCCCCGCGTGGCGTAGTCGTGAGCCATGCTGAAGGTCTCACCGTAGGCGAACAGGCGACCTTCACGCTTGGTGGCGTTGAAGAACCAGGCGTCCGCCGTGCGGTCACCTTTCGACAGATTGCTCAGCTTGACGACGTTGATGTTGGGATATCGCTGGAACTGGGTATTGCGGGCAAACTCGCCACGCACTTCGAAGCCGAGGACATCCTCGACTTCCATCGTGATGCTGGCGATCTGATTGGCAGACGGCAGGCCGTAGTCGAAAGTGACGACTCGCTGATTGGTATTGTCCTGGACGTTTCCTTTGGCCCGGGTGACGGGCAGGAAGATCGGCTGACCGGAGATGTTGGTCTGCAGATTGGAGGTCACCTCGACGCGGTAGTCGTTGGACAGCACCAGATTGAACTTGACATCGCGAACGACCAGGGCATCGGGGACACTGTAGCGCAGAAGGACCGGGGCCTCTTCGAGAGCCTCAAGGAAGCCCTCCCGCTGGCGGCCACCCTCGATGATGGGGCGGACATTCGTCGGTTCGCCGTCAACGACCATCTCGCCGGAGAAGAACAGGGCACCGGAGCCGTCACCCGGCGAATCGTCCGTGATGCGGATGATGATCTCGGTGACGTTGCCGGAAGACTGGCTGCTGGTCAGCAGGCCAGCGAGGGATGTTTCGGAGAAATTGCTGCGCGCCGAACCGAAATGCGTGTTGACGAGAGTGGCCCCGAGATTGATGAAGTCACCCACCTGGGCGGCGCCCCGCAAGCCGAGAAAATTGGTGTAGTCGCTGCGCTGGTCGCGATCTGACCCCTGCACCACGCGGACCGGTTCACTGGCGCGGGACATCAGAACCGTGCCCTGGTACTTGTCGGAGCGAAAGTCCCACTGGACGCCGTTGAAGCTCGAGCGCGAGAACGTCAGAGGCGTCAGTGTCGTACGAATGTTGTCGCCAATGGTCAAGCTCGTGAAGTACTGGCCCTTGGCGTCGGAAGCGACGACGAGATTGTCAAACCAGTTCGAAAACCGGCCATCCTTGAACACGGTGCTGCCGAAAGCGAGGGGCTGCTCCTGCCGCCATTCATAGATACGCCAACCACGAGTCATCCAGTTGCCGAAGATGTCGTACTGGCCGCGACCCTCGAGATCGGTGCTGACGTACCGCTGGTAGGGGTTCATGGCATAGTTGGTGTACTTGTAGCCACCCCAGTCGTAGATGTAGTACAGATCCTGAGGAACAGTCCACTTCCTCAGAGTCGGGACCAGGGGATCGAAACCCTCGATGCGGACCTGAGACGTGGCACCCCGCTCGCGTCCGGGTGTCGCCGCATCGGCGTCGACGGCGAACAGGACCAAGCCGACGACGAGCGCGGCAGTGCCTAGAGCGAACCTGCGCATGAAACCCTCCCTCAATCTGTAGTGGCCCCGCATCGAAATGCGGGACTCTCTCTCGAACATCATTCCTATCAGTAGGCGACGGCGACGGTGCGCAATATGGCATCACCACCAGAGTCGCTGTCCACCGCCAGGCGGAGGACATACAGTCCAGGGGGCAGTTGTGTGCCTCCCTGGTCACAGCCGGCCCCGCCGCAACCGTCCCAGAAGACGGTGTTCGGCCCGGTCAGGTCGAGTGAACTGTAGAGCCCTCGAACCGGCTGCCCTGCAAGGTTGTAGATGACGACCTCAACATCGACTGCGCTCGTCGCCTTGAGCAGTGTGTAGTCCAGGGCCAACAGATCGTTCACGCCGTCGTTGTTGGGTGTGACGACGTTCGATGAGAATTCGACGTTGGCCAGCAGCTTGTCAACGATCTGGCCGCTGACAATCAGCGTATTGCTGTCGACCGCTTCGTCCGCGTCGCCAGCGATCGTGCGCTGCGGATAGGCGTCCGATTGCGAATCCCCCACCGTGCCTCGGAAAGCGGTTCCGGCTACGGTGACCAGGCTGGTGAAGCGCACCACGACACGTTGCCCGTCGCTGTCGACGCGATCCTGAGGAAACGTGACGCTCAGCTGATTGCCGAGGACGGATGGCTCGAAGGGGACGGAGGCGCCATCCACAATGACCTCTGAGGCCGTGGCCTCGAAGGGCGTGGTGATGGTAACGGTGTCAAAGCCGCGCTCGCCGCCGCCGAAGACCGAACGAAGATGGTATTCGAAGACATTGCTCTCGCCGAGGGTGGCGCTGGCGGGTGTAATCTCTGCCACCACCGAGTCGGCCAGGGCCGGCACCGTGTAGTTGATGACCACCGAGTCGACCACGGCCTTGTCGGTCAGACCGTTCGAAATGAATCTCATGTCGAACTGCATGTAGCGCCGGTTGTCGGGCGAACTCAGGGGACCGACGTCCTCGTCATAGGCCGGACTCCAGGCGCTCCAGTCGCGATCATTGACGCGCACGACGCCGGCGTAGGAGGGGTCCAGACTGCGGTCGAAGTCGTCACGGGACACCTCATCGAACTGGCCCGGGATCCCTGTCTGCTCGAAATAGAGTGAATCATCCGGCACCGTACCCGTCCGGGTGCTGAAATTGAACTTTGCGGCGGGGTCGACGGACGCGAAGATCTCCACGGGGCCGAAGTTGGCGGCGCTGCCCAGGTCGAAGACCTCGGAGGTGTACTGGGCGAAGGGCGTGACGCCGATGCCGAAGACCTGCAGGTCTCCCATCTGGAAGGAACGCTCGCCGGTGCTGCGCAGCTTCATGAAACGAACAGGCTGCGCCCGAATACGGACGTCCAGCTCAAGTTCGCCATGGGACCTGTCCTGGGCCACAAGGGAGAACAGCGGCTGTGGCCCCTGCGAGTCACTGGGGTCGTCGACGAAGTTCAGACTGTCTCCGTCGTTGACGTAGAGTTCATAACCGCGTATCGAACGGTCATCGCGGTTGACTACTCCCCGTTCCAGCAGGATGCGCTGCAGGAAGAACACCGCCCCCAGGTCGACGGTCAGTTCGGCGCCGTTGGTGTTGGTGTAGACACGCCAGCCGGTGGTGTACTCGCCATCGATCAACTCGCCGAGGATCTCGTTGGAACGCGCCGCTGCCGCCGTCACCGATGTCTGCGCACTGCCGCCGAGCTCGACGACGCGGGGCAGCAGGTTTTCCGTCGTATCCGCCTGCAGGGGGGCCAAGGTTCCTGTACTGAGAGCGTCGAGGGCATTAAAAATCAGGGCCGTTTCCTCCCACTCCTCCGCACTCGTCCCCAGAACGAGTCGTTCCGCTGCGTCCACGGGGTGGACGACGGCGAGGCTGATCAACAGCACGAGGTAGCGACTTTTCATAATCAGATCGATCACCTAGTAGGCCACCGAAATCAGACGCTGCGCCGTCTGGCTTCGTGAGTCACCGTCGATTTCGAGACGCATCAGATAGGAGCCAGGTGGCACGAGGTTGCCCTGGCTGTCTCGACCGTCCCATGCCAGATTGTAGTGCTGGGCAAGACCGGCTTCGACGCCGAGATCCCGGACCTGACGGCCGGCCAGGTCATACACCTCGACTCGCAGGGGCCGTGGTGTCTGCAGTTTCAGGGCGTCGAAATCTATGCGGATCTCATCCCCTACGCCATCGCCGTTTGGTGTCACGACCGCCGCACTCAGCACCAGATTGGCCACCAGGTCATTGTTCACAGGCAAGGCGACAGAGACGGTCTCGCTGTCGATCAGGTCGGTGGCGTCTCCGGGATCCACGAGCTGGCGCACCTCCGCCAGCCGACTGTTGCCGAGAAACAGGTCGAAACGGGTCTGATTCTGATAGAGCGTCGAGCGAAATGTCAGGGCCACCAGATTCGATGTGCGGACCTCCGAGGACAGGGCCACGGAGAAACCATCCTCGGTGGTCTCGACCTCGGACTGGGCCACTTCGTCGCCGATCGTCAGGCCGACGAACTCCACCGGTACCGAGGCGCTGATCGTCAGGCGATCATACCCCTCTGACTCGCCTCCGAAGACAGGCCGCATGAAGTAGGTGAACTCCTCCTCCTGGCCGGGCGTGGCCTGGCGAGGATACACCTCTCCCTGGGTCCTGAGAGCGATGGGAGATTCAACATTCAGATGCAGTGCCGAGATGGCCGGCGTCACGTCCGGGTCTTCAGACAACAGCAGCACCTCGATCTGGCCATACTGTCGTGGAGACGGGGACCTGAACAGATCGCCAGAGGCGTTGTACGGTGCACTCCAGACACTCCAGTCGGAGCCGATGGACTGCAGCACCCGCTTCTCGCCGCGCAAGGTCGAAGGCGTCTTGTCATACCTTCGCTTGGTGATCTGCTTGCCACCCTTGTCGAAGTAGAGGATCTCTTCGGCCAGATCGTTTCCTGAACGCGTGCGAATCTGCAGGCGGGTGCCCGGCGGTGTCTGCGCCTCCCAGTCGATGGAGGTGACGGCACGAAGTCCGCCGAAGTCAACGATGGGCGACTCAATCCTCACTTCTGCAGGATATCCTTGGCCAAACATCTGGTATTCGCCAATCAGCCCAAAAAACTGAAAATTCGAGTGCGTCCCCCCTGCCGGGCCACCGTCCGTCGATGGATAGAGGTGCCGGATATAGCGCACCTTCTCCCGGGCAAAGACATGCTCGAAGTTTCGTTTCTCCGTCGCGTTTGCAGGATCGTGGGCAAGCTCGGCGATGGGCTTCCACAGCAAGGTGCCGTCGGGTGCGATCGAGCCATCGGAGGCGAAGATCGTATACCAGAAGAAATTCCCCGACCGACCGCGTCCGCGGGGTTTTACATGATAGGGCTCACCGACCACGCGAATCCGGTCGAGCCAGTAGTGCGCACCGAGGTCGAAGATGACGCGGTTGAAAATCTCGGAGCCCGTGTTCGTCTGGTGCAGCGTGTTGAGAAACCAGACCGTCGTGATATCACCGTCGACCATACGGTCGGCTCCGGTGAGGGAAGTACCCTCCTTGAGATCGGTCACCAGGGCGATGGAACCACCTCGTTCGATCAAACCGAGTCCGACGTTGTCGCCGACGGTATGCACTTCCAACTCAACGAAGCGGGAGGCGCTGTCGGCCTCGCGCGTTCGGCTGACTTCGAGTCGGACGAACCGCGCTGAACCCCGGGGGAACTGGACATCGATCTCATGGCTCTCGTTGAAGCCGAAGGCTGTGGTATAGCTGATGACACGACTGCCCTCGATCGGCGCATCGGAAACGTTGAAGAACTTCTCCCCTTCCGACACGAGGACCTTGAAGAACTCGAAGGGTGGAGCGCTCTCGTCCATCCGGACGATGATACTCTCCGCCGTAACGAGTCGCCCGAGGTCAATCTCCACATACGCCACATCATCGGTTGAGCCGGGGGCGGGGGCCCAGCCTGTGCGGTTGTCGCCATCCATCAGCAGGGCGGCAGACCCGGCGCTCGACCCGACGTCGCGGATTCCCCCACCGAACGTCTCGGCGTTGATTACGGCATTGATAGACGCCCGCACTCTCACCGGCCTGACACCCGTCGATGGTGATACCTCGACGGCATTGCCTGGCATCGACCACTGCCGCCAACTCGACGGTGAAGAAAAAGAGATGCGATCAGCCCCACCCGCGATCGGTGCCTGGACGGCGACCAGAATGACAAAGATGTGTCTGGCTCTCATGGGCTCATTCCTTATGAGAGCGCGACGTGCGCTCCGCACAGACCTCAGTACGCCACACCGACTGAGAGGCTGCGCTCTTCCGTGCCCGTATCAGTGTCGATACTGAGCCGCACCAGGTAGATGCCGGGTGGAACCAACGTGCCGCCCCCGTCCCGCCCGTCCCAAAGAACGGTCTGGGGACCGTTGAACTGACCTGACTTTTCCAGCGAGCGGATTCGGCGTCCGCTCATGTCGTATACGGTCAACTCCACCGGCACCGCCGCCAGGGCCCGGAGCAGGATGTAGGAGACCTGAAGCTCGTCGTTGATGCCGTCGCCGTTGGGAGAGAACGCGCCGGGTGAACTGTCGAGGTCGAGGATCAACTCGCTGCGTAGCTTCCCCTGGACGGCGAGCCGGTTGCCGGCCACCAGTTCGCTGGCGTCGCCGGCGACGACATTCTGCCCGAGTTCCTCGCCTGTTGTATCGAATACCTTGCCGAAGAAGGTCGTACCGTAAACCGTGACGAGGGCGTCGAAGCCGATCCGTACGACATCGTCGGTGGTTTCGACACGGTCCTGCGTCAGTTGCAGGGTCATTCGCGTGGCGTCGCCGGTATCCACCCTTTCGAATGGGATGGCGGCGCCGTTCAACTCCACGTCACGAACATCCGCGGAAAAAGGCGTGCGGATCTCGATCCGATCGAAACCGGTGTTACCGGCGCCGAAGGCGGACGTGAGGTAGTAGTCGAACGATTCCACCTCGCCGAGGGTGACCTCTGAGGGCCAGACTTCCCCAATGACTGCTTCGGCCAGGGTCGGCACGGAGTATTCGAAGTCAAAGGACTCCACCGAGGCGCCGCGGCGCGCGTCCTCCGAGGTGAACGTCAGGCGAAACTGGACATACTGGCGATTGCCGGTGGAGAGAAAGTCACCCGAAAGATCTTCGTACGGTGCCGACCAGGGGCTCCACTCGTCGATGTTGTCCTCGATACTGCCTTTGTCGGCGTTGAACAGGTCCTCATACTGCTCGAGGGCCTCGGGAGAGCCCACCGGAATAATAAGCTCCTCGGCCCGGTCCTCACCCTGAAAGACCTCTGACTTCTTGTAGTACAGAAGCGGGTCTGGGACCGAACCCGAACGAGTCTGTAAAACCACATCGGTCGCTTCGTCGGCCAGCGCCGCCAGTGAAATCTGCCCTATGTTGGCCGGCCCCCCTAGGTCGATGACATCCGACAGGAAGTCACCCGAAGGTGCAAACCCATCACCGAAGACCTCGACTTCGGTGATGGTGAACTCCTGAGATGTGCGGCTGATCAGGCGGATGAAGCGGACAAATTGCAGGGGCATACCCACTTCGATGACCGGATCATCCTGTTCGAGATTGCTGCCAACCTGATTGATGAAGGCCACCGGGGCGCCATTGCGCAATTGACTCGGGTCGCCGTCATGGACGAACAACTCGAAGGCCCGGAGGAAGCTGTCCGACACCCCCTGGAAGAACAGCCGATTGATCGGTAGTACGGCACCCAGGTCGATGACCATTGACGTGCCATCGGGCCGCCGGTCGCGGGTGACGCGCCAGAGGGTTTCATCGTTGTTGTCGGTAAGGATCAGCGTGAGGTTCTCACGCGAGGCCTGGGGTGATGTGATCGAACCACCCAGACGTGTCAGGTCCCCCAGCGCGTCGCGGGCCGGATTCACGCCAGCGGGTTGCAGGTCACCGCTGGCCGTGCTCAGCCCGTTGAGCTGGCCGATATCGCCCCATTCCGTGCCATCGCTCCCACCGACGCGGTACAACTCGACGGCGGGCACCCGGTCAGCACTGAAGCAAAGTATGGCAGCGGCCAACTGCAGCACACGAAGCCTGGACTTTAGAAACCCGATCATCATCGAGCCATCAGGGTGTGAGGTGATCGTGGATACCGATGTATAAGGTATGTTAATCGCACCGAGTGCAACAAGAACCCTGAGGGAAAAAAGACAGGGGGGAAGGATTCACTCCTTCCCCCCTTTATGTCACACGCATTCCGGACGAGAATCGACCGGAGGCGGATGAATCCTGATCAGTGCGAACCTTACAGGTCGCTCTGAACCATCGTCTTCAACTGCCCCCAGGAGGTCGCTTCGACAGCGGTAGCACTGTCGTCGACCGGCGTCAGGAAGATGTCCGGCATGCCGCCGCTGTTCATGAACTGCTCGGCCATGCTGAACTGAGCCTGCCAGAAGAATCCGTCAGGGCAGCAATCCTCTGCCGTGGGCTCGTTGCCGTTGGCGTTGATTCCCGGATCGGCGTCGTCGACCGAAATCGACATACCGACGGTGGACTCGGCGGTGAGGACCCATTCGGTCGAAGCGTCGGGACCACCACTGATCGACAGCGGATCGAACAGATTGGCGGAGAACTCGTAGAAATACTCGGCACCGCTGTTGACGTGACCGGCGGTGACGAAGTCACCAGAGTGGGTCCACCAGAAGTCGAGAGCGTCCTGCTCGAAGTTCGCCAGCGCGCCGTTATACATCTGCACACGTGGGAACTGCTCGGAGAAGCTCAGGCACATCTGGTAGGCCGGCTGCAGGTCCAGATCATTCGGAGCGGAATACGGACCGCCGCCGCCATTGTCCGGGTCGAAATGCACTTCGCAGTTGTCGTCGCGGAAGGTGCACGTCGGATTCTTGTCGACGATGAGAGCATCGTCATGGACGTGAATCATGGCGTTGATCGAGTTGTTCGATGGCTGCCAACCGATGACCAGGTCGATGAACAGGTCGTCGGCATCGTCGGCGCCACCAGTGAGGGCACTCATGTCCTCGATGGTGACCTCGAAGCTACGATCGACCCAGGCCCAGTCTGAGTTGTCGCCGTCGACGGTGGGCTGATTGCCCGCCGGGATTCCGACGGCGAAATACAACGGCACTTCGGCAGGCTCCTGTGCGGAAACCGTGCCTGCTACCAGCAGTACGCCCATGGCGAGCGTAAGAATTGCACGCATGAATTTCTCTCCTCTTCACGCAGGTGGTACAGCAGTGACGTTTTCTACGAACATGGGGCCGGCCGCCCTGGGCCAGCTTCCTAACTATATACCTATAGCCACACGCCCCTCGGGAAGGGCGATCAGGCGTCAGTATACAGCGATGCGGAAAGGCTGTCAAGAATTATTCCAGCCAATGATAGCGCTGTCAAGGATTTCGCTTCAATAGGTGACGGCAATTACCCGACGCATCGAGCGATCCCCTGCGTCGCCGGCGACCGACGCCTCCAGTATGAACAGTCCGGGGGGAACGAGCGTGCCGGAGTCGTCGCGGCCGTCCCATACGAACTCGGTGTTGCCGGCCGTGGCCTGCAGATCGGCACGGTGCACGTAGCGACCGGACAGGTCAAGCACGGAGAACGTCAGAGTGCGCGGGACGAGTACGTTCACCAGATCGAAGACGGCGATCAGGTTGTCGTTGATCGCATCGCCATTGGGGGTGAGAACCCGGGTATTCGTGTCGAGATTGCTCAGCAGACTCCGTGTGACGGGCAGCATGACGACGTTGGTGCTGCTCTCGACCAGATCTGTGGCGTCGCCGGCATCGACGAGCTGGCGGATCTCGTCGGGCTTTTCGCTGTCCTGGAGGAACAGGTCGAAGCGGGTACCCTGGAGAAACACGGACGAGTCGAAACGAAGCTCCACCAGTTGCCCGGATTGGACCCTTTCTGGCAATGTGACACTGAAGCCGCTGTCAGTCGGCTCAACAACCCCCTCGACGGCCTCATCTTCTACTCGAATCTCAGAGAAACCCACCTCTGCCGTGGATTGCAGCATGAGGCGGTCGAAGCCGCTGCCAGCCGTGTGCAGTGGCCGCAGGAAGTAGGCGAACTCGGATTCCACCCCGGGGTCGGCCTGCAGGGGGTAGATCTCGCCCAGAGTAGCCCCCGCCAGGGGAGCGGTAAAATTGACGCCGAGCCAGTCCAGCGAGGCGCCGGATGCTCCATCGTCGGACGTCAGGCGGACATCCAGTTCCATGAACTGGCGTGGAGAAGGAGACTGGAAGACCTCGCCGGAGACGGCGTAGACCTTACTCCACGAACTCCAGTCCCCCCCTGGCGTCAGCACGGTGTCAATCTTGCCTCGAAAGCTCGGAATGAGCTTCCCGTAACGCTTCTCGGTAACGACCTTGTCGTTCTTGTCGTGGAACACGAACTCCTGAACGATCTCGTTGCCCGTACGGGAACGAATCTCGATCCGGGTCCCCGTCGGCGCGTTGCCGCTCCACTCGACGGTGTTCAGGTTCTTCGTCCCCCCAAGGTTGATCAGGGGTGACCTGAACTCAACTTCGATCGGGTGGCCGGCGCCGTAGATCATGATTTCATCGGTCGCGCCACCTGCGGAGCATCCTTGTGTCTCGATGGTGGCCTCCTCGACATCCTCGCCGAGGCGGATGAATTCGGTGCACGACGTGTCCCAGAATTTCCAGAAGATGCGCATGAACCGTGTCGGAATCGGATCGAACTCGTGGTCCACGAGCCCTCTGGCAGAATTCTCGGGCCGTGCCAGGCCTGCGTGGTGTTTGGTCCAGATGCGGGTACCGTCCGGCGACAGGGAGCCATCGGATGTCATCAACTCGTAGTAGCGGAACCCCCAGCGTCGCCGGGACACGTAATGATTCGTCGTGATCCCACCGCCGAAGCCGGAACGCACGACCACGCCGCCGATGACGCGGACAAGGTCAATGTTGTACGTGGCTCCAAGATCCAGGATCATGTGCGCTTCGATGTCATCAGCACCACGACTCGCCGTGCCGTGGACCCAGCGTTGGTACAGGTCGCCATCGACCAGAGCGCGGGCGTTCCCAAGCGGTGCGGACTCGGTGTTCTTCGAGTTGATCCCCACCGCCACGTCGAGGCCCCCGCCGTGGTCGAGCAGGCCGAAGGCGATGTTGTCGCCGAACTCGTCGACCACAATCTCCACCAGGCGAGCTCCCTCGGTGGGCAACAGGAAATCGACCCGTATGAACTGGATGGGCTGGGCGTCCGGTTCCTCGAGGCGGAGTGTGACGATGTGGTCCCGGTTTTCCTTGAACCGCTCCTTGATTCGATAGATCAGCGTACCCGCAACCGGTGCGGCAATGAAGTCGGTCTCCGGCTCTCCCGTGGACAGCAGAAGATCGAACAACTCAAAGGCAGGCGCCGCATCATCGAAAATCAGGCGCACGTTGTTGGCGCTGACGGCTCGACCCAGGTCAATCTCGATGAACCAGTCTTCGGCGGGACGATCCCAGTCTGGCTCCCAGCCTGAGGATTCGTTGCCATCGATGGCACGGCGGGCCGCAGCGAGATTGGAGCCGGCAGCGCGGATACCGCCGCCGAAATCGGTGAGATTGCTGACCGCATTGGTGCCACGCCGCAGTTCGACGGTCTTCACGACGTCACCGGCGACTTGGACGGCGCCAAGGGGCAGGGACCATTCCCTCCATTCCGAAGGGCGGTCAAACCGGATTTGATCAGCGGCGGCCATGCCGGTGAAGGCGACGGCGGCGATCAGGGCGCCGACGAAGCGTGCAGTCTGTTGTACGAAGAGATCCATGGCTCGACTCCCGATACGCGCGTTTCTCTGGGCCGTGCACCGGCTGCCCTGGCACCACCTCTTTATTGTAATACCGATCGTCGCGTAATAGTAGGACCTGCTGGGGCCATCGTCGATGATGTAGCCGGAACGGACGCAGCCGGCCGACTCAGACGTCGCCGAGCCGCTGCACGCGATCGGCGTGGATCTCTATGGTGTCAGCGTTGTCGACGCGCAGCTGCGCTACGTACCGATCGAAAACCTCTGACCGCTCCTGCGCCAGCAGATCCCTGGTAACGGCCTCCTGGACTTCGGCGAAGTCCGGGATACGCGACGCCCGTTGCTGCAGAATCTGCAGCACGACGAAACCATTCTCCTCGGCAAAAGGGCCCCGGACAGGTCCCGGATCCGCCCTCAGGGCGCGGGCCAGTTCTCCCTCTCCCGATGGTATCGGATAGGTCACCTGAACGAAGCTGCCGTAGATCGCAGCGGTGTCCACGCCTGACTCGATCTGTGCGATCACCCGCTCACCGGCCTCCCGGTCGGCAATCGTCAGGCGGCGGAGTGTGACCTGCCCGACTTCGCGATAGTCTTCCTGGTTCGCGTCGAAATGCAGCTGCACCAGGCTCAGACTGGGGGGCGCCACCTCACTCTCGATTCGCCGGCGGATCAGGTCGAGCATGGCCTTGCGTCGTGCTTCGACGAGGCCGCTTTTCACTTCAGCGGAATTCACCAGGTCGAGGCGGCCGATCTCCTGCAGCATCAGGACCTCACGACTGAGGCGATTCTCGAGGAGGCGGCGCAGATCATCCAGCGCCCCCGGTGCCACCTGGGACTGACCCAGCAGCCGCAGGCACGCCTCGACGGACAACTCACCCTCTGTCAGGTGCACGACGATCTGCCTGAGAGCCGCGCGATCCGGGGCCTGTCCGTCATCAGCTGAGAGGATCGTGTGCAACACCGCCAGTCCGTCGGCCTCGAAGGTCACTTCAAAGCGGGCCATCAATGTGTCGCAGTACACCGCCAGCTGTCGGGCGAGATGGCGCTGACGCCAGGCCCGGTTGATGGTCTCGCGCTCCTGCTCGAGGCTGACGGGATGGACATCGGTCACCTTCAGCAGGAAATGACCGTCGGCGACGGCGAGAGGGCCGGCCAGTTGCCCCGGCTCCATGGTGAAGGCCTTCTGTGTGAGCGCCTCATGGGAGGGCATGGTTTCGCCCCAACGGTGGTAGCCCATGTCGGCGTGCCGCATCAGGATCCGGTGGTCCTGCGAATGCTCCATGGACAGTTCCTCGAAGTCCGCCCCGGCCTGCAGTTGTGCCATCAGCGGGGGCAGCTTGTCCGCATCCTTGACCATGAGCAGCGAAAACCGCACGCGCTTGCTGTAGGGGCTGGCGGCGAACATCTGTGCCAGCTCCGCCTCGGTGGGTTGGCCGCGGACGATGCCCTCCCGTCGGTACAGCTCCGCCAGGGACAGTCGCTTGGTCTGATTCTGTACCAGCTCGCGGAATTCGGGACTCTGGTCGAGACCCAACCGTCGACATTCGGCCAGAATCAGCTTCTCATCGACGATGGCCTGCAGCAGGCGCTCCTTCTGGACCTCGTTACGGGCCTCTTCCGGCAGTCGGCCCAGGTAGCCGTGATAGTCAGCCACAGTTACCTGATCATCGCCGACACGGGCCAGAGTATCCCCATCGTTCAGAGGTTCTGGCGGCGCCTCACCGCAACCCCACCACAGAATGACACACAGCAGCGCGACAATCGATCGCCATCCCCTCCTGTCAGACCCTGACATACTCTCCCGATGTATCACAGTACTCCCTTCCCATGGACCAGAAGCGGTGAGATTCGCAGCCTTGGTCAGAATGTAACGGTAGCTGATGGAGCGGCAATCGAACGGGGCCATACCGCATCCGGCACCGCCGGCGGTACCTGGCGTATCCCGCTGTTCGGGGGCGATACATATCGGCTGTCGGTGAAATACAAGACCGCCAGCCAGCCGATGAACACCAGGGCCACGACCACGAGGGCCGACCTGCTGCCGGTGGTCAGCGTGGCGGTCGACGGACCGGCCGGCCCGCGGGCCAGCCCGAGGCTGGCCAGCAGATAACAGAGGCCGCCGGCAACAGGAATCCAAGTGCTGCCTATAGCCATGGCGCACACCACTGCTGCCAGGGACCCCAACACGCCCGCTGCCCCATTCACCGCCCACATCCAGGGGATGGCGTCTTCCCGCGACACTTTGGCCGATGCCAGGGCTGCCGGGAAGGGCAGGCCGAGAAGCATGCCAGTGGGCACGACGACCAGCAGGCTGGCGGCAATCCTGCCCATCATCGACCACCCCTGACACCACTCCAACAACCCGGGTGCCAGAGGCAGTGTCGCGGAGCCAAGCCCGCAAGCGAGCAGGGCCGCCGCGAGTCCACGACTCGCCAGCAGTGGCAGGCGCTGGCCGAGAACGCTGCCCAGTCCGGTGGCCGTCAGCAACCCGAAGAGTGTCACCACGAGTGCCAGTACAGGGTGGCCGAGGATGAGCGTCAGCCGTTGCAGAAGAAAGACCTCGACCAGCATATAACCGGCGCCGAGCGCCCCAGACAGAGCGACGAACCTCTGCGCCCCCGGCCTGGCGTCCACAACCCGGCAGTCGCGCAGGCCGGACAGCAACAGTACCAGAGTCAGACCGGCGGCAACCAACAGGGCTGTCACCAGCTTGGCGTCGGCTCCGGGGGTGACATCGTAGAAGTACGGGCGATCATCCGTCACGGGTGCCACATCGATACCGGGAGCCAGCAGTCTGCCGGATCGCAGCGAGGCCAGCGGCTCCGGCTCGCGAATGCCGGGTGCGAAGAACACGTGCAGGCCGAGTTCCTCCGCCGTCGCCATCACAGTGTCGAGGGTGCCGGCTTCGAACGGGGTCCGCTGGACCATCAGAACCGGCCGGTGCACCCGTCCCGTTTTTTCCGAGCCACCACGGGTCCCGTCAATGATCACGAGATGGTCCAGGATGGCTCCCGATTCTGCCCGGTGCTGCCGCCAGAGATCATCGAGGGTGGCCACGGCCCGCACCATCAGCGGGTGATCGTGGAGCACCAGAGACAGGCGCCCGCGGGGCGTCAGGTGCTCGAAATAGGCGGCGTAGGCTTCTCGTGTGAACAGGTAGTTCTCCGCCAGTTGGTAGCCCACCAGGTCCGCGGCCTCGGCATAGACGAGGGGCAGGGCGATCAGATCGTAGAGCTCGTCGCTGCGTTCGAGGTAAGACCTGCCGTCACCGACGTGAAGGTCGACGTTGGCCAGGTCGTAGAGTCCCCCACTGTACTGGTTTCGAGAACGGACCATGCGAACCGCGTCCGCATTCACTTCGACGCCGGTGATCTGCCGCCATCCGGTGAGCAGGCCGAACAGGATGTCGGCCCCGCCACCGGGACCGATGACGAGAGCGTGATCCCGGCGACCGAAGAAGTAGGGGAAACAGGGCGCTTCAGTGCGCAGGAAGAACAGCCGCCGCAGATCCCCGCCGAAGCGAAACAGGTACGAACCGGCGGCGCCGTCCAAGTACATGTTCAGCCCCGTGTCACCGGTGCGATCGACCAGATCCGTACGGGCGTAGGCACTCCAGGAGGTCTCGACGATGCGACCGGGATTCTGCGACGCGGACAGGCCGCGGAACATGGGCTTGTCGGCGGCCCCCGCCAGTTCGTCGAGATCGACGTCGAGAAACACGCCCACGGTGATGGCCACCGCCAGACAGCCGCCTGAACTGAGCAGCCCCCAGTGCCGGGGGCTGGTCCTCATCGCTGTCAGGGCCCCGGCGGCGGCGGCCACCGCTGCACAGGCGCCCACAGCACC
Organism: Candidatus Latescibacterota bacterium; assembly: GCA_036011085.1. Lineage (GTDB taxonomy): Bacteria > Latescibacterota > UBA2968 > UBA8231 > UBA8231 > UBA8231. The sequence goes on along the minus strand of DASCMS010000060.1, from coordinate 5,599 downwards.
CGGCCCCAGGTCCATGGCGGGAACGATCCACGCCGTCCCGAGTGCCGCACCGGAAAGATCCCAGAAGTACAGCCGTTGACTGTCGTGCCCCCAGGTGCGGAACAGCATGGCCAGGTAGGCACCAGCCGTCAGGATCGGCAGACCGGCGGCGATCACCAGAAATGTGACGCCCGCCCGTGGTTGCCGCAGAATGAAGACGCCCGCCAGGCAGATGCAGAGACTGGTGGCCAGCGCCAGAACCGTGAGCCAACGGTGGGCATCGGAGGGGCGGAAGCGGCTGACGGCGAGGGCGCCGAGACCGAGGCTGAAGATCGCCCCGGAGACCACCAGGAAGGAGTAATGGTACTGCAGCAGGAATGAGAACATCCGAGTGAGGAGGATCTCGTAGGCGATCACGGCGCTTGCCAGCAGCGCCAGAGAAGCAGCCACAAAGGTGGACGCCAGCCGGTTCATCGCAGACCGGGGCCGGCACCGAGTCGGGCCAGCGCCGAACGGGCCGGTTCGTACTGGGGATCGAGCTCCAGGGCTCTCCGGAAAGATGCGACCGCACGCTGCCGGTGGCCTGACAGTATCCAGGCGTTGCCACGGCCATAGTGGCCGCGGACGTACAGCGAATCGTGCGCGAGCAGTTGCCCGAACCTTTCGAGAGCTGCGGCGGCCTCGCGACGCCGTAGATGGATGTTGCCGAGATTGTTCAGGGCCTCCAGATGATCCGGGTCGATCGTGAGTGCGGCGCGGTACGCCTGACGCGCTGCATCGAGTCTGCCGATCCGTGAATACACCGCGCCCAGAGCGTAGTAGGCCTGGGCGTCGTCCGGATTCAGCACGATAGCGGTTTTGAAGTCCAGCAGGTCGGTGTGGTGTGTCTGCAGCCGCTGGAAGAGACCCAGAGTGGTCTCCCCCGCTGCCCTCTTGCCTAGCCGCAGATACAGCCTACCGAGATGGTACCTGGCCTCCTCCTGATCCGGATCGAGATCAACTGCCCGTTGCAGATGGGACAGTGCCTGGCCAAATGCCCGCTGCTCAACGAGAGCGACACCGAGACGTACGCTCAGTTGCGCATCGTCCGGATGTTCTTCCAGTCCACGGCGGAGCCACTCCAGGGCCTTCTGCGGGAACCCGCGGTCGGCCTCGACCCTGGCAAGAAGGGCGAAAGCGCTGGCTGCTGTTGTCCCGTCGTCGACCAGCTGTTGCAGTTGCTCTGCGGACTCATCGTAGCGGGCCTGAACGAAGAGGATGCGCCCCAGTTGCTGGCGCAGCTCACGGGCATCCGGCAGGGCCTGCAACCCACGACGCAGGGTTTCTACCGCCGGACCGTAATCCGTCTGCCTGGCATGTACGCTGGCCAGATTGACGTAGGTACGCAGATGGGCCGGGTCGCGCGCCAGGGCCCGCTCGTAGGTTGCGACAGCCCCCTCGAGATCGCCCTGGCGCACCAGCAGGTTGCCGCTGAAGTAGTGCGGCTCCGCCAGACCGTCGTCGGCGATGATGGCATCCCCGTATCGGGACAGGGCGGCTCTCATGTCCCCCCGAGAAAGCTCGAGTTGTCCGAGTCCGACGCTGGCTTCGGCCCGGGTTTCGGGAATCAGCAGCGCCTCCAGATAAAGTTCCTCGGCCCGTGTGTGCCGGCGATGGACCCGCAGGGCCTCGGCGTATGCCAGTCGCATGGTGGCAAGCCGATTCGGCGGCGCAGATACAAAGGCGTTCCGTGCCGCCTCGAGATCCGGGACATCTCGCCTGGCTCTCACTTCCGGGGGCAGAACCATGGGCGCCCGTTCCCAGGCAGCGGTGATTCTGAGGGTGTCGATCTCTTGTGGATCGGTGGTCAGGGCGGTGTTGCCGTCGTGCGGCGGATCGGCGGCTGCGGCGGCTTCTGGTTCTCTTACTGTCAGCACGTGGTCGACAGCCAGGTCAGTGAGCGACTGGCTGTGGCCCGATGGCCAGCGGATGGCGACCGAGTCGACGGCAGCACATGCTCCGAGGCCGAAGTGCAGCCTCGGGTCGTCCTGCGACAGATAGCTGACCCCGCTGCGGTGTTCCTGAGACCACTGCTGATCGCCGCAGACAACCCGCACGCGACCGCCGAAGCCGTCATAGTTGCTGACTCGCCCGACGAGCTGGACGCTGAGCCAGTGGTTCGCTGTGGACGTATCGTTGCGCAACAGACGAGCCCGTTGCCCTGAGTTGACGACGAAGAGATCCTGATCACCGTCGTTGTCGTAGTCGAAGAAGACGGAGCCACGCGACACGAAGGCGGCACCGAAGGCCTCGCCAACACTCTTCGACACATCACGGTACCGGCCGGTGCCGTCATTGAGGAACAATTGATCCGGCTGCCCGTACGTGGCCTGTGGGTCGAAGCGCTCTATGTCTTCGTCGATATGGCCGTTGGCGACGAACAGATCCTGGTCCCCGTCGTTGTCGACATCGACCAGGTTGATACCGAAGGCGAGTCGATCAAAGCTGGGACCACCGATGCCACTCTCGCGGGAGACATCAGCGAAACTACCCGGCGAGAGGGAACGGTAGAGGGTGTTGCTCTCCCACTGGAAATTTGTCATCACCAGGTCCTGCTGGCCGTCTCCATCCACGTCGGCTGCATCGACACCCATTGTGCCTTCTGGCTGCCCCGAGCCATTGAAGGCCACCCCGGCAAGCAGACCCACATCGACGAAGGTGCCGTCCCCTTCATTGCGGTACAGTCCGTTCGGCGTCGCGTCGTTGCCCTGAAAGAGATCGGGGTCTCCGTCGGCGTCGATATCGACGAAGATGACGCCCAGCTGTCGGCCCTCGAGGCTCAGCAGCCCAGCCGCCTCGGTGATATCGACGAACCGCCCGTCGCCATCATTGCGATACAGGAAATCCCGCCTTCCCGGATACTCCGTTGGTGCCACATGGCGCCGCGGACGGCCCGGGCCGGAGTCAGCCGGGGGGAAAGCGAAAGCAAGATAGTTGGCCACGTATAGATCGAGATCGCCGTCGAGGTCGACATCGGCGAAGGCCGCTCCCGTGGACCAGCTCGTATCCTGACCCACGTCACTGTAGGGGCTCCGGTCCTCGAATCGAGCCCCGCCTGACTCGTTCCGGAACAGCCGGTTGGGGCCGACATTGGTCACGAAGATGTCGGCATCCTGGTCGTTGTCGTAGTCGCCGATGGTGACCCCCATGCCGTAGCCGCGGTCATCGACGCCGGCTGTGGTGGCGCGATCTGTGAATGTCCAACCTGATCCTGGCCCCTCGTTGCGCAGCAGTGCATTGCGCGGGTCGGCGGCGGCGGCGTATCCGGGAAGATCGCCGCTGTCGACGACGTAGAGGTCGATGTTGCCATCTGCGTCATAGTCGAAGGCGGCGGCGCCGGAACCCATGGTCTCCACGACGTACTTCCGCCCCGAGCTGCCACTCGTATGGTGAAAACGGAGGCCTGTGGCCTCTGTCACGTCGGTGAACAGGATCGACGGTGCACGCATTGCCGCCTGGTCGACATCACCGATCGCCCTCTCGTCCTGATGTTGCTGACAGGCGGCCAGACAGAGGCACAACGCGGGGATCGAGAGGCCGACTCGGGCAGCGCCCGCGGCCCCTCTTCCTTGCCCCTTCTGCCAGGCGTCGGTTAATTCCACTCTCGACTCAGATGACTGTGCCGCCGGGCCGGCGGCTGGATGAATGCGACGCTTCAGGAGGATCTTTTTGTATCCCTACACAAAGCACGAAACACGACGGTGGTCTGCCGGAAACCTGCTCGCCACCTGTGCCATCATCTCTGCGGGTTTCTTGGGCTGCGGGACCACCGGGCGCGAGGTGGGACCGGACGTGGTCGCCGTCGTTGGTGATGTCGATATCACGAGCGATCGGTTGGCACAGGCCATCGATCGCATGCACTCGGGACCGGGCCGACGTGACGCCCGGCGTTCCGAGACCATTGCACGTCGCGTACTCGGTCAGTTGATCGATATAGAGTTGATGGTCCAGGCGGCGGAAGAGCGCAACCTCTCTCAGGATCCGAAAGTACAGGGGCGAGTACAGCAACGCCAACGTGAGTTGCTCCTCGAAGAGTTGTTCCATCGGGGGATCGTCAAGCCGGGTTCGGGCGTGACCACGGAGGAGGCCAGGAGATATTTCGAGGAGCATCACATCGGCGAGCACCGTCGGGTCCGGCGCATCCTGCTGGCGACGCCGCAGGCGGCGTCCCAGGTAATCATCCGCCTGCGTGGTGGCGAGGCGTTCTCTGCCCTCGCGCAAGAATTGAGCGAAGACCCAGAGACCTCTGCCATCGGCGGCGATCTCGGTTGGCTGAGCCGGCTCTCTTTCCGCAACTACGTGCTGCGCCGACAGGTTTTCGCCGCCGAGTTGGGCAAGACGATTGGCCCCGTGCAGGAACCGGACGGATACTCGGTTCTCAATGTCGAGGCGGTTCGTCACGAGCCTTTCACGGCGATGGAACAGCAGGTGCGTGCGGTCGTCGAGGAGGAAAAGCATAGTCTGGCGACCTTCCAGTATCTCGAAAGCCTGGCCGCCGACGCCGATGTCGAGACGGACGAGGCCGCCCTTGCTCTGCTTCTGGGACGACTGCGGGAAGCCGGCGCCCAGGCACCGGAACTCGGACGTGGCGAGGCGGGAATCGTCTTGCTCAAGCACGGTGCTCAGTCGTGGCTTATCAGTGACTTTCTTGAGGCGGTTTCGGCGCGCCAGGATCCCGTGGAAATCATCGATGTCGAGGGCCTGCGTCGTTACGCCCGTCGATTGTTCGCCTACTATGCGCTGCTTCCCCGTCAGGCCACCGATATGGGTCTGGCCGACACCGAACGGGTGCAGCTGGGCGTGCGCAAGACCCGCCGCGAGGCCTTGCTCGAACGTCTTCGCGAGGTGGAGGTCACCGAGCTGATCGAATTCACGGATGAGGAGCTGCGCCAGTACTACGAGCGCAACCGCGACACCTACGTCCGCAGCGACAAGATCAGCATCCTCGAGGTTCTGGTGGACGACAGCGAGCAGGCGGAGGACTTGATACAGCAACTGGAAGCCGGCGGCGATCTCGAACAGCTTGCCCGCCGATACAGCATGCGCAGCTCTCGCGTTCGTCGTGCCGGGGGCCGGATGCAGTTGATGCGTCCGGACAAGTACGGTCGCGTAGGATTCGAGGCGTCCGAGGCCGACGTGGGGGAGATCGTCGGCCCGGTGAAAACCTCTCAGGGGTTTTCGGTCTTCAAGGTGTTGAAGAAGATCCCCGGATACCAGGAGAGCTTCGAAGAAGCACGGTTCCGCGCCCAATGGCACTTGAAGCAGGACCGGGCGGTGGAGGACTTCGATCGATTCGTCGGCCGCCTGCGAGAGTCCACCGGAGTTTTCCGCATCGTGGAGCCCAACCTCGAGGCGTTTCTGCAAGCAGGGCCGGCAGACCCAACCTGATCTGGGCCAACGCCACCGCGTCAGCCAGACTCGTGCGGTGTGTCGGCTTGATCAGACTAGACCTTATGTATTGACCGGTTAGACAGCGGACCTCCTCCGATCTCGAAGTTTCGCGGATTAACTTGGGCCATCGAGATTACAACACCCAAGACAGAGCACGCCGCGAGAAGGAGGAGGCCCATGCGGAAAACTA
>DASCMS010000059.1:0-6022 GCA_036011085.1 Candidatus Latescibacterota bacterium | reverse complement strand
CCATCCGCAATCTGCTCTCGGAGGACGACTCAGCAGGCTCCGAAAGAGCCGCGCACTCACTGAAGGGTGTCGCTGGGACCCTTGGGGCGGCAGGACTTCAGTTGCGCGCGCAGGAACTCGAGTCCGCCATTCGCGAAGGGTATGCTCAGGAGGAGATCTTCTCACATCTTACCTCCGTACAGCAGGAACTGGATCGACTCGTGGGTGACATCCGGGATGCCCTCGGGGAAGAAGCAGCTGCAGCCTCGGTGAGTGAGGGGTCTGCCATCGATCTGGATACAATCGATGACCTGCCAGCCCTGATCCAGGCTCTGGGGCCCGGGAAGGAGCGCGTTGCTGAACTTCGGACAACACTTACGATCAACGAAATCGAGGGATTTTCCGAGCAGATGAGAGCGATGGGGACCACGCACGGATTTGCTCCACTGGAACAGTGGGCGGAGAGTCTGGCTGATGCGGCCAGGATGTTCGATGTGGACGCTATGGGCGCGTCCCTCGACAGATATGGTGAACTGCTGGACGCGGTTCAGTCGCCCCGCACGTGAGATGGGGACAGCACGGGTGACGCAGTCATTCGCTCTGCCTCAGGAGTACGATCCCCGGATTCACATGCTCACTCACGAAGTGAGCGGACGAGTCTTCCACGCCACCATACCGTCCGTCCGTCTCGCCGCTGAGTTGATGGCCAGTGGCGCTGCCGACGCCATCGCTGAAGCTGCTGCCATCTTCGGCGCCGTGCTCGCCACCCAGCAGACGCGAGTCGGCGATCCCCACCACGGAAATTTCCGCTGGGAGATGGAAGACGAGGTCGTCGAAGATCTCAACGCCGTGCAGTTCGTGCTCTTTGGTGTCATCCCGGCGCTCATCGAACGGTCCGGATCTCTGCCGCCCACCCTCGTGGACGATCTGCACGCGGCCGTGCGGCTGGGTCTGCAGGAGATCGCCCGCATCGACGTCTCCCCTGCCTATACCAACATCGTGCTCAAAGACATCACCAACTCCTGTCTCGGTGGCCAACTGCTGGACGACCAGGCCAGGGTCCTGCGGGGTCGGGAGAAACTCGAGCGCTGGATGTCACACGTGGACGCCTACGGTCTACCCGCCGAGTACAACAGCCCCAACTACGCCGCTGTCGCCGTCGGTGTTCTGGGGCGCCTTGCCTCCCTCGTGCAGGACGAGGACACCCGCATCCGGGCGCGAATCATGCTGGCACGCCTGGGCCTTTCTGCCGCCATGCACATCCATCCCGCCAGCAATTGCTGGGCGGGTCCCTTCAGCCGCGCCTACCGGCATGCTGTGTTCAACCCCGATGCCTTCGGCGGCGGGCACGTGCGTGAGTGGATCGAGTGCGGCTGGTTGCCCCCCTGGCTCGACAGCCTGCTCGACCGTCCCACCGTAGCGCATCAGGTGGATGAGACGGCCCATGGCGAAGAGCCGGTGTCCCTCAGTACCTACCACAGTCCATCCTTTGCGCTGGGTGTTGCCTCCTGTGAGTTGAAGACACAGGAGATCATCTTCATCGCCCTGCAATCCTGCGTTTTTCATGCTCAGTACCAACGTGGACCTGGTGTGCGTCCCGGAGTGTTGTTCTCACGTTATGTGCTCGACGACCAGTGGCTCAGCTTCCAGACCACGCCCTCACGCGAACCGGGTCAGGTCATCCCCGAAGAGGGGCACTTCTATGGTGTGCACGACGAGGGCCGCGCCATCGGCCTCTACACTCCGCGCGGTCTCGACGCCTGGACGCGGCGCACCAGCGCCAGGGTTGTGCTTATGTGGACCGAATTCGAGCACGTCGATGAAATCTGGATCGGTTCTCAGCAGGTGCATGAGTTGCCGGTTGCTGTGCCCCGCGGCGAAGTGGTCGTCGTCGGCAGTGGTGGTCTCTGGACCGCCGTGCGCCCGCTCCAGTTCACTGATCTGGGAGGAGGTACGCCCATTCGTCTCGTCGAACTGGACGGCCACCTCGCCCTGGAGATGTACCACTACTCGGGGCCGGCCAAGACATTCTGGGAGATGGCCAGACCGGGATCGTTCTATCAGGGCCAGCCGCGCGGCGGGTTCTACGCTGAGCTGGCCGAGCGCACCGCCCACGCGAGCGGCGCGGATCTGGCCGCCACGGTGGCGGCCGGCGCGCTCAGGGACGATGCCGATCCGCCTACCACGTACGAAGCCGGACGCGAACGCCTCTACACCGTCGAATACACCCGCGGTGATCGCAGCCTGGGTCTGGAGGTTGACCTCTTCGAGTGGCAGCTCAGACGCCGCTGGAACCAGGACGGGGATCTTGGCTGGCCCATGCACCAGTCGCCTTACGCGCAGCAGAGCGCCACGGGCCAGGTCTCGATGGGCGGTACAACACTCACCTGCGGCGACGGCCCGGTATGGCTCTGCGCCATGCCGGATGCCCAGCGTTTTGTCGCCGTCTATTCAGGCCGCCGGCGGACATCACTGCAGCTGGAGGTGCCAGGAGAGGTCGTGGAAATCGCTGATATCGGTGCGGGATGGGTCATGTGGGACGAAGGCGAGGTGTCGGCCGAAGCCGTTGGAGGCCCTGTCACGTGGACACGTACACCGGCTCACGTTCGAGAGTGACCCCGAAGGTCTCCTCCACGGCGGCTGCGACATCCGCAGCCAGAGCGAGAAGATCCGCCGCCGAATCCCCGTGGCTGATCAGCGCCAGGGCGTGTTTCTCCGAAACCCCGGCAGTTCCGTGACGCGTGCCGCGGACAAACCCTGAGCGCTCCACGAGCCACGCTGCCGAAATCTTGTGCCGGCCCGCCTCGGCAGGGAAGACGGGCAAATCAGCCGGATCAACATCCCGCTCGCGACACCGCTGTCTCACAGTCGCCAGCTGACCATCGGACAACGTCGGATTCAGAAAGAACGACCCCGCCGACCGTGCGTTGGGATCCTCCTCATCGAGAACCATCGACTTGCTGCGACGCACGCCGAGCACGGCCTCGCGCACGGCGCTGGATGCAGCCCGGCCGGGGTCCAATGCGTCGAGATCGAGACCATCGGCCTGCAGACGGCGGTCCAGCTCGGGGTAGCGGATGTCCGGACGGCAGCCCCGGGACAGTCGATACGTGACCGAGGTGATGAGAACGCGATCGCGATCGACGGTCTTGAAGCGACTGGTGCGGTAGGCGAAGGCGCAGTCGGCGTTGGCGAAGGTGACCTCTGTGAGGCTGGACCTGTCGAGGCCCCGCACTTCGCTGATCGACTCGCACACCTGCTGACCGTAGGCACCCACGTTCTGTATCGGCGTGGCCCCCACCAGACCGGGAATGCCCGACAGGCACTCGACGCCCGAAAGATCTTCGGCGATACAGCGAGCGACCAGGGCATCCCACGGCTCGCCAGCTGCCGCCGTGACGCGGGTAGCCTCCCCCTCGCCACCGATCGTGATATCTACGCCTCGCAGGCCGACATGGATCACGAGTCCTTCGAAGCCGGCGTCATCAAATACCGTGTTGCTGCCACCGCCGAGAACGTGCACGGGCAGGCTGCGCTCGACTGCCCACGTGAGACACTCGCGCAGATCATCGACGCGGGTGCACCGCGCCAGATACCGGGCGGGGCCTCCGAGCCGCAGACTGGTGAAAGGTGCCAGTGGGATGTCCTGTTCGATGTTCACCGACTCGTCCATCCTCTTGTGATCGTGTCACGCCGGAGGTAGGTTCGGAAAAACCGCCGGGGTAATCATAGACGAACTATACGAGGAGTTGGAGATCGCCGCAGAACTGAAGAAACCGGGCTGATGCGCACCGACATCCCTGAAGCCAGTCGAGCCGATGCCGCCGTGCGCGACGCCGAAGCGGTGCTGCGCACATGTGTACACTGCGGATTCTGCAACGCCACCTGCCCGACGTACCTGCTCACCGGCAACGAGTTGGAGAGCCCGCGGGGGCGCATCTATCTGTTGAAGAACCTGCTGGAAGAGAACATCACCGCTTCGGCGGCGACAGCCAGCCACTTCGACAACTGCCTCGGCTGTCTGTCCTGCGAGACCACGTGCCCCAGCGGCGTCGGCTATGCGGAACTCCTCGACCTTGGGCGCCCCCTCATCGAAGGGCAGCACCGCCGCCCCGTTCTCGACCGCCTGCAACGCGCTTTGCTCACCCGACTCCTGCCCGACCCGGCGCGGTTTCGTCGGGCTCTGCGAATGGGCGTATTCGCCCGTCGCTTCAGCGCCCTGCTTCCCGGACGTCTCCGACGCCTCGCCCGGATGGCGCCGACCCGCATGCCGACGCCAGCGCGGCTGACGGCCCGTGGCTTGTATCCTGCCGCCGGTGAACGACGCCTGCGTGTCGTCCTGCTGCCCGGCTGTGCTCAGTCGGTCGTCGGGGGACCGATCAACGATGCGGCAATCCGCGTGCTGACACGCTGCGGGGCGGACGTCATCGTTCCTGAGAGCGTCACCTGCTGCGGCTCTTTGCCCTTCCACATGGGTGAGCGAGTGCACAGTCGCCGGCACATGGAAGGCGCCGTCGACGGTTGGCACGCCTTGATCGAAGACGGCATCGACGCCATCGTTCTGACGACCTCCGGGTGTGCCACCGCCGTGCGCGACTATGGCCGCATCTTCGCCGGCTCCCCTCGCGCTGCCGCCGCCGCGCTCGTCAGCGAGCGCACCCGGGACGTATCGCAGATCCTGGCGCAGCTCGGTCTGGGTGACACCATCGCCCTGCCGCACCTGCGCGTCGCCTACCACGATGCCTGCTCCATGCAGCACGGCCTGCGTCTGCCGAACGAACCCCGGCAGCTGCTGCGGGATGCCGGCTTTGATCTTCTCGAGGTGCCCGAGGGTCATATCTGCTGCGGCAGCGCCGGCACGTACAACATGCTCCGACCCGACATGGCCGGCCCCCTGCAGCGCCGCAAGGCGGATCACATCGAGAGTCTGCGCCCCGACCTCGTGGCGGCGGGCAATATCGGCTGCATCGAACAGATATCGCCCGCGATCAGCTACCCTGTAGTACATACGATTGAACTACTCGACTGGGCTACCGGTGGTCCCCGGCCGGAGGCGCTCCCGTGAGACGTCTACCGGTGCCCGTGACGCTGGCGCTGCTCCTGCTCGCCGCTCCCGCGATCCTTCGCCTCGGGGTCTGGTCGCCGAGTCCTGTCGGGCTCGATGCCGTGTCGGCGGCGACACCCGCATACGTCGCCGTCGTCGGTGCCGGCAACACCTCGGTCGAGGGCGCACCTGCCTCTCCCTCGGTCGAAGATCTCGTGCGTGGCGCCTTCCACCTGTCGGGGGGACTGCACAAGGCCATCGATCCGACGGCCCGTGACGTGGTCATCCGCCCGGGGCACAGCCCGATGGGCAGACGGTCGCTGGCGCAACACCTAGAGGTCGTGCGCGCCGTCGTCGTCGTACTACACGACATTGCGCCGGACGCCAGGATGTCGCTGCTGGTCGGTGGCACACCAGGGTCCGGGGTGCAGGCACCGGAAGGGCTCGTTGGGGCACTGCGCGAGCTGACCCACACTCGGGATCTCGCCTCGATGCGCCTGCGGGTCGTATCTCTGGCGCAGGAGGAAGTGGAAGCCCTGGAAGTGCCGGACGGCGGGGAAGCAGCGCAACTCTATCCCCTACCAATCCCTCTGCTCGAATGCGACGCCGTGATCAACGTCGCCCGCTATCACGGGCCGTTGAGCGCCATGACGAACCTCGAGGGCCTCGCCGGGCCAGCCGAAGGTGATGCCACCGCCGATCCAGCGGGACGACTCGTCGACCTGGCTCTGTTGCTGGAGGTGCAGTATACGGTCCTCGACCTGCTGGGCCGTGACCATCCCCGGTCACCGGTCGTTCTGGCCAGTGCCGACGGTATCGCCGTGGATCGACTCGCCGGAGCGTTCGCCGGCAATGATGCCGTCCCCTCGGCGCTGACGCGTGCCGGCGACAGACGACTGGGGATGGCAGTGCTGGCCAACATCAAAGTGGCCGGCCTCGACTTTCCTGGCACCTGGGTGCCGGACGGTCCAACCGAAGCTGAGGAAACTGCCCCTAAGG
>DASCMS010000058.1:0-4324 GCA_036011085.1 Candidatus Latescibacterota bacterium | reverse complement strand
ACCAGTCACGCAACGACGGCGGCAGCAACAACATCTGGTCGGGAGCGTAGTCGCGAAACGTCTTGCCCATCAATCCATCTCCAGGTCAGCATCCGACGCCAACATACGGACGATGACCATTACTCGGACAGGCTCCTAGCGTGTCTGCAGGCGGTGGCCCGGCGCATCCGGCAGGCAGAGGACACATTGCGTCGTCTGACACTCGAAAACGTACATGGCCGCGTCGAGGACACGCTGCGACAGCTGGCAGCCAAGGGGGGTGAGTCTCACCCCGACGGGGTGCTGATCCGTCGCCGTCCGAGCCAGGTGCTGCTCGCAGGTCTGGCTGGCAGTACACGGGAGACCGTCAGCCGCGTGCTCCGGGATCTCGAAGCGCGACGGGTGATCGCCTGCGATGGGCGTCAGGTGCTGCTTCGATGCTGACGGTTCTGTTGCAGGAGTCCGACAGGGGTGTCAGATTGTGCCCGGGAGCATCGCTTGCAGGATACCGACTTCACATACGACAAACAGCTCGTGCGGCGAGCCGGCGACGGCGACGAGGAGGCGTCCCGCGAACTGGTGGAGCGGCACCAGGACCGGGTGTATCGCCTCAGCTACCGGCTGACGGGGGATGTCGAGGCGGCGCGCGATATCACCCAGGATACCTTCCTGCGTCTGCTGCAGAACCTACGCCGTATCGAGGACGGCCAGGCGCTGACGCGGTGGCTGACGCGCACGGCGACGAATCTGACCAGGGATCGCTGGCGCACACGGCGGGACACGGTCGAATTCGACGACAGCTTTGAGGAAGGTAGTCGGTCGTCGTCCAGCCACCTGGTCGAGGACGCACAGCTGGGAGAACGGATCCAGAGGGCGCTCATGGAGCTGCCGCACCGGTACCGTGAAGCTTTCGTCCTGCGCCACGTGGAGGATCTGAGCCACGAGCAGATGTGCGATCAACTCGGCATCGGCCTGTCGGCCGTGAAGGTCCGCATCCATCGTGCCTGCCACATGCTCAGAGAACTGTTACCCGAGTACGAGGAAGAGTAAACCATAGCCATGAACAGCGGGAAGCCACTCGATGGCGAACTGGACGGTGCCCTGGCACGGGCCGTCGAGATCCTGAAAACACCGCCGCCCGCGTCGCTGCCAACGAACTTCGCGGCAGATGTGGCGCAGCAGGCGGCGCGACCGGCCGACACGTCACCCGGCTGGCTGAGCGAGTGGGCTGCCAGCTGGTTCCGGGTGCAGACACGGCAGGTTCGGCCGGCGCTGCAGTGGGCGATGGTGGCGGCCCTGTGTGTCGTGACCGGTGTGCTCACCTCCCGCTGGAGCGGCCCCGACGACGACGACCGCATGATCCTGGTGCGCTTCTCGGTGGCGGCTCCGTCGGCGCACAGCGTCTCGGTGGCGGGGGACTTCAACGGCTGGGACGCGCGGGCGATCCGCCTGGCCGATGCCAACGGGGACGGACACTGGCAGGCGGTGGTGCCGGTGATGCCGGGGGTTTACCAGTACATGTTCGTCGTCGATGGTCAGCGCTGGATCACCGATCCGCAGGCGGCCGAGAGTGTGGCCGACGGCTTCGGCCAGCAGAACTCCCTGATGCGGATCCTCGAGATGCCGCCGCCGAACGAGGCGAGCGAGGGAATCGTTGACTTTCTGTAGGCTGATCCTGTCTCTGTCGCTCTCGCTGAGCCCCGTAGCGGCCGACACTGTCATCGCCGCCGCCGCCGAAGACCTCGTCAAACTCGGTGTGGACAGGGAGGCGGCAGTACATCTGCTGGACAGCTGGGTGGCGGTGGCCGGGGCCCCGCCGGCGGACAGCCTCGTGCAGGCCATCGCCGGCGCCCTGCGTTTTCAAGCCCCTGTGGATCTGATCATCGACAAGACGTCGGAGGGGCTGGCGAAACAGATCCCGCCCCATCGGTTGCTGCCGGCGCTGGATCGCTGGGGGCGGGAGCTCAGTCAGGCGTGCGAGATCGCCGCACGACTGCACAAGCGGTTCGACGCGGGGCGTGTGTCCGTGCGCGAAACGGTGCTGCGAGTGCACCTGCTGCGACGCAGTCGGGCGGATGGGGTCTGGCTCCGCCGACTGTTTGCCAGTGCCCTCGAGAGTGAACCCTCGGTGGGCGGATTCCTGCGGGCCAGCGAAGCGGTCGCCCACCTGCGCCATCTGGGCCTGAGCGACGACGAGGCCGTCTCCGTAGGCCAACACTTTCTGGCGGCCGGCGTGTCGGCCGGCGACATGGATGATCTCCTGCGTGCCATCGAGGTGGCGGGCGAGGGCTTGCCGTTGGCCGAGGCAGCACGTCAGGTCAGCGAGCGTGTCACCGAGGGCTGGACGGCAGAAGAGGTGATGACGCACACAGGATCGGCAGTTCCGGACGGCCTGCGGGAACGGGAGCAGGATACAGACGTCGGCCGGGTAGCAGACCGGAACAACGAGGAGAACGATGATGACAATGACTGATTTTCAACACACCGGAAACAAGGCGGCCACCGTGCCGTCGACCCGAGGTCGAGTGTTGCTCGTCGAGGATGACGAACTCATTCGCGGGGCCATGGAGATCCTGCTGTCGGAGCGCCTCGAGGTGGTGGCTGCGGCCAGTGCCGAGGCGGCTCTCGACGGCTTTGTCGCCGGCCGCTACGATGTCCTGGTCACCGATCTCGGGTTGCCCGGCCGCAAGGGCGACGAGCTGCGCCGGGCCCTGTGCGAGGTCGATCCGGGTCTGACGGCGATACTGATCACCGCCAACGACCTGACCGACGATGATCCGCGCCTCGAGGGGTTCGAGACCTGGTGGCAAAAGCCCCTGTTCGACCTGGACGCCGTGCTCGACCACGTCGAAGCGGCGGCGTCCCGGAACCGCCTGAGGCGCGCCGGGTAGGCATCAGCACCGTGTAGACTTCTATCGCCCGTCAGGAAAACGGGGCGGTGCGCTGGGGGAGGATCATCTCTCAGCGCACCGCCCCGTTCTTCGTTTCTGCGGCGAGTACCCGGGCGCGTGACTGCGCATTCGAAGTGACGTGGTCCTCCGGCAGGTGCGCCGTGTCCATGCGCCGCACCAGTTCGACGGTGTCCGCACAGCGAAATGTCGTCAGAGCACAGTTCCACCCAGGAGTGGGCACGGTGATCTGCTCGGGAGCGCACCGGCGCAGCAGGTGGTCGGTGGCGCCTCCCGCCGTGGCGCCATGACCGACCAGCAGGACGTCACCCTCATCGCTGTCGAGGAGATGGTCTACGAGGGGACCGACACGTGCCTCGACTTCGTTGTCCGTCTCAGCGTGGGTCGTCCACCACTCGTCGGGGAAATCCGCGGCCACGGACACGCGCCGGTGGAGCCGGTCCAGCTGTTGGCCGGTCATGCCGACGAAGCCGCGCATCTGCTCGGCCTTCTTGACGATCTCCCGCAGCGGTACTGCCGGTCGTACCTGAGCGTCGACGACCTCGGCGACCTGACAGGCGGTCTCGACGGTTCGGCGGTACGGCGAGCAGTAGATCCGGCCGTCGAATCCCGTGGCGTCCAGGCGCTCGCCCAGAAGCTGGGCCTGACGATTGCCTCGCACACTCAACGGCGGATCACCGGGCGGGTAGTCGGCATGGGACCAGGTGTCGGCGCCGGCGGGCAGGACCTGCCCGTGGCGGGTGATGTGGAGGAGCATCCTGACCTCAGACGCCGAAGGTCATCTTCCCACGGGGCGATGGGTCTGTGGTACAGAGTGGCGCTGGCCACGGTCGGTGGACACCTTGCGGCCGGACTCGGCACTGTTCTGTGGCTTTTCCCCACCACCCGCCTCCTCCCGTTCGTCCGACTCTTCATCGGCTTCGAAGTAATCACCGTAGGCCTCTACGAGAGCCGGCGTCTCCCGCACATATGCCTGCCACTCCTGTGTCACCTTGTCTTCGTCGACACATTTGTGGCAGGTGATCACCATGTTCAGCTGATTGACCCCCTGAAAGCCCCGACCATAACATCGATTGCAGTTCTTCTTGGTCCGGTGCCTCGAGATGATCTCCTTGGCCTTTTCAAGGTGTTCGTCGGGCAGCTTCGGTACGTCTTCCAATGTGACCTCCCCTGGTTGCAGAAACTCGTCGTCCCTGGGAAGATGATACCCGAATGCGATTCGGACAAACGCCGAGAGAATGAGGGGACCTCACAAACAAGAAAGCCCCCGGATGCTGACGCTTCCGGGGGCTTCTTTTTATGGCGGGACCGACGGGACTCGAACCCGCGACCTCCTGCGTGACAGGCAGGCGTTCTAACCAGCTGAACTACGATCCCAAGTCATGTTTCACAGCGAGAAAAAGCTAACGGCGGCTCCCTTCATTGTCAACGGCGAC
>DASCMS010000057.1:0-115434 GCA_036011085.1 Candidatus Latescibacterota bacterium | reverse complement strand
ACCAGTCACGCAACGACGGCGGCAGCAACAACATCTGGTCGGGAGCGTAGTCGCGAAACGTCTTGCCCATCAATCCATCTCCAGGTCAGCATCCGACGCCAACATACGGACGATGACCATTACTCGGACAGGCTCCTAGGCATGCACGCCATCAAGGAGCGCCCCATCGCCGTCGACGGTGAGGTTGTCATCCGTCCGATGATGTACCTGGCGCTGACCTACGACCACCGCCTCGTCGATGGCGAGCAGTCGGTGAAGTTCCTCGTGCGCCTCAAGGATCTGCTCGAGGATCCTGCGCGCCTGATGCTCGAGATCTGAGCAATCCCTGTGGCTGATTACGATCTGATCGTCATCGGCGCCGGTCCCGGCGGCTACGTCGCCGCCGCCCGCGCCGCCGACCTGGGCATGAAGGTGGCCTGCGTCGACAAGGGCTGGCTCGGTGGTACGTGTCTGCAGGTGGGCTGCATTCCGAGCAAAGCCCTGCTCGAGGCCAGCCATCGCTGGGCCGAACTGCAGGAGGGCCTGGAGGATCACGGCATCGTCGTCGGTGAGCTGCAGCTGGATCTGGCGGCCATGATGGGGCGCAAGAGGAAGATCGTCGAGACGATGACGAAGGGTGTGGGCGCCCTGCTCAAAGGCAAGGGAGTTGACTACATACAGGGAACGGCGCGGCTGGCCGGAGCGGGGCGGGTGGCCGTGGAAGGATCCGGTGACCTTCAGGGCCAACGTATCCTGCTGGCTACAGGTTCGTCTCCGGCAGAACTACCCGACCTGCCGTTCGATGGCAAGCAGATCCTCAGCTCGACGGAGGTACTCTCTCTCGACGCTGTCCCCGACAGGATGGTCGTCATCGGCGCCGGTGCCATCGGCCTGGAGATGGGTTCGGTCTGGAACCGTCTCGGGACGAAGGTCGAGGTCGTGGAATTTATGGACGCCGTGCTTCCCGGCGCCGACGCTGAGATCTCGCAGCAGCTGCAGCGTACGCTGAAACGACAGGGCCTGTCCTTTCGCCTGTCCACCGGGGCCACCGGCGCAGATCTCGATGATGAGGGAGTGAAGCTGCACCTGGCAGGCCGTGACAGCGACGAGAGCGACACCGTCGAGTGTGACTGCGTGCTGGTCTCGGTTGGACGCCGACCGAATACGACAGGACTCGGGCTCGAGGAAACCGGCGTAGAACTGACGGAGCGCGGTTTCGTGACGGTGGACGGCGACTACAGCACGACGGCAGCGGGTGTCTATGCCATAGGCGACGTGACGCCCGGACCGATGCTGGCGCACAAGGCCGAGGCCGAAGCGGTGGCAGCGGTGGAACGCATGACGGGTATGGGATCCTCGGTCAACTACGAGGCGATTCCCAATGTCGTCTACACTCATCCGGAGGCTGCCTCCGTAGGCCTGAGCGAAGCCGCAGCCCAGCAAGCCGGACACGAGGTACGCACCGGCAAGCATCTGTTCCGGGCCAACGCCCGCGCCCACAGCATGAACTGTATCGATGGTTTTGTGAAGGTCGTGGCCGACGCCGGTACCGATCGCCTGCTGGGTGTGCACATCTTCGGCCCGCAGGCGTCACATCTGATCGCCGAGGCCGTCATCACCCTGGAGTTCTGTGCCAGCGCCGAAGACCTGGCGCGTACGGTACACGCGCATCCGAGCTTGTCCGAGGTCGTGCGTGAGGCGGCGGCCTCGATCAGTCATTAGCTTCAGCGCCACAAATACCTTGCATCAGAATGCGGTCCTTACTAGTTTGAAACGCGTTCCAGATGGTGACCGGGCGCATTGCGGCATCGACTGTCGAGTCGCCGCGCAACGAGGCGGGCCCGGTTACCGACGCGTACGCGTTTCACGTTCATCGGCAGCGAGCAAGGCCCGGGTTCTCCCGGGCCTTTTCTCGTCAATGGCAGAACCATGTTCCAGTTGAGTGCCGAGCAGTACGACGTTCTCTACTCCGTCAAGGACTACGAGCGCGAAGCACACCTGTTGCGTGAGCATCTCTCGCACCTTGATCCATCTCTGCATACGGTGCTCGATGTAGCCTGCGGCACCGGCGCGCACGACGAACATCTCTGCCGCTACTACGAGGTGGACGGCCTCGATCTCAAGTCAGAATTCGTCGAGACGGCGCGCCGGCGCAACCAGCGTGGGCGGTACCATGTGGCCGACATGCGGGATTTCCGTCTCGATCGGCTCTACGATACGGTCATCTGCCTGTTCGGTTCCATCGGCTACGCCCGGTCGCGTGCCGACCTGGTGCGCACCCTCACCTGTTGCCGCGAACACCTCACGCCTCGTGGTGTTGTCGTCATCGAGCCCTGGCTGACACCTGACGCGTTCGAGTCGCCCGCGATTCATCGGCACCATAGCCGAGAAGGTGAGGTCACGGTCGTCCGCATGTCACGCTCGACACGCCGGCAGGACGGCGCCGATTGCGTCTCGGTGCTGGATATCCACTATCTCGTCGGTACACCGGAGGGCATTGACTACTCAACCGAAACCCATGAGCTCGGCCTCTTCACCCACCGTCAGATGGAGTCGGCTCTGACAGAAGCTGGATTCTGCGACATTCACCATGACCGCCAGGGACTTGCTGGTCGAGGACTCTACACGGCTCGCGTGGGCCGGAGCAATTCATGAGTTGGTCAGTCACTCCACGCGTGTATCTTTCCCTTTGGAGGTGAATGGTCATGCCCCGCGCCGTGATCGTCGTCGATATGCAGAACGGGTTCCTGAAGCCAACCGGGACCTTGTACTGTGGAGACGAGGCCCGACGCATCATCGAGCCGGTGCGCCGACGGGTGGAGCGCGAGAAGGCGCAGGGAGCTGTCCTGTTCTTCACCCAGGACACGCATGTGCCTGACGATCGCGAGTTCGACATGTTTCCCCCGCACTGCATCGAAGGCTCCGGGGAGGAGTTGGTCATCGACGAACTTGCCGACCTGGCAGCTGTTGCCGTGGTGGTGAAGAAGCGCCGCTACTCCGCTTTTTTTGAAACCGACCTGGGAGACCGACTGCAGGAGTTGACCCCGGACGAGGTCGTTGTCATGGGGGACTGCACCGATATCTGTGTTCTGCACACGGTGGCCGGACTGCGCAACCGGGACTACGCCGTCGAGGTGCCCGCCGACTGTGTGACCAGCTTTGATGCCGGTCAACATGCCTGGGCCCTCGATCACATGGAGAAGATCCTGGGGGCCCGGATCACGAATCGCTGATCATGCCCGATTCCGGATTCGCGCCGACGCCGGCGACGCTTGCAGGCGACAACGCCGACGTCTACTTCCTGAGGGCGAGAGATGTCCTCGAGGCGGAAGGGCTCAATCCCCAGGTGGTGATGGAGGTGTTCGCGCGACGGCCGGCGCGGCTGTGTGGGATGCGCGAGGCAGAAGAGCTGCTGCGGCAGGCTCTGGCCGGGACCGACAGTGCCGTCCACCGGTTGCCCGAAGGCAGCTCCTTCGCGCCGAAGGAACCGGTGCTGCAGATCCAGGGTCCGTACCTCACCTTCGGTCGATTCGAGACCGCGCTGCTGGGCACGCTGGCGAGTGAGACGGGTTGGGCCACCGCAGCGGCTGAGTGCGTCGTGGCGGCGTCGGGGATCCCCACCGTGCACTTCGGTGCGCGCCATGTGCATCCTGACGTGAGCCACCGCCTGGAATACGCCGCCGTCGTAGGGGGGTGTGCCGGATGCGCCACACCAGGGGGTGCCCGGTTGGTGGGGAAGGAACCGAGTGGCACCATGCCACACGCACTGATCCTGCTGTACGGGGATACGCTGGCGGCGGCCCGGGCCTTCGATCGGCACATCGACAGGCAGGTGCATCGCCTGGTCCTCGTCGACACCTTTCGTGACGAGGCGGAAGAGAGCATCCGCGTTGCCGAGGCCCTCGACGATCTCTGGGGCGTTCGTCTCGACACACCCTCGGAACTCGGTGGCGTCACGCCGGATCTGGTGACGCGAGTACGTGACGGCCTGGATCAGGCGGGTCACGGGCAGGTGAAGATTCTCGTATCGGGTGGCATGACACCCGATCGGATTACGGCCTTCGTCGAGGCGTCGTCACCTGTCGACGGTTTCGGGGTGGGCAGTCACATCAGCGGCGCCCGCGCCGTCGACTTTACGGCGGACTTGAAAGAGGTCGAGGGACAGGCGGTGGCCAAGCGTGGCCGCCAGCCGGGCCCAACTCCCAACCCGAGGCTGCAACGCCTCGATCTGGCGTAGGAGGACAGCATGGCAGACAGACCGGTTTACGATTTTGGCAGCGGTTGTACGAACCCCGAGACCTTCCCCACACAGGCGCTCGCCGCCGCGGCAGGGCGTGCGATTGTGCAGGTGGGTGAGGATTTTACCCGGTACCCGGGCGATCTAGGTCACCAGGGACTGCGTGAGGCGATGGCGGCGCGCGAGTCAGAGCGCGAAGGCGTGGTCGTGTCACCGGATCACATCACGCTGACCAACGGCTCCATGCAGGGGGTGACGCTGGTGGCCGAAGCCCTGATGAAAGATGACGGCAGTGAGAACATCGTCGTCTGTGAGGAACTCACCTATTCGGGTACGATCGGCGCCTACCGTCGGCTCGGGCTGCGTCTGGAAGGTGTCGCCCTCGACGAAGAGGGTATGCTGCCAGAAGATCTGGAGCGTGTGCTGGGGGCTCTGCAGACAGCGGGCACGCCCCCCCGCTTTCTCTACATCCTGGCGACGTATCAGAATCCCACCGGCTCGGTCATGCCCAGGAATCGCCGTCTGCAGATCATCGAGATAGCGCGGCGCTTCGCCGTGCCCATCGTCGAGGACAACTGCTACGCCGACGTACATTTCGACGGCGACAAGGAGCCAGCGCTGTACGCCCTGGACCCGGAGGGCACCGATCACATCTATCTGGGCTCGCTGTCGAAGATCCTGGGACCGGGAGTGCGGGAAGGGTACATCCACGCCCGGCCGCCCATGCTGCAGAAACTCCTCGATCGCCGTTACGACGGGGGCAACAGTCTGCTCACCGCATCGGTGCTGGCGGAGTTCTTCCGCGATCGGCTCTGGGATCACTGCGCCGAGATGAACACAGCCCTCAAACAGAAGCGCGCCGCCGTCTTCGCCGGTCTGGAGGAGAGCGTGGCCGACATTTGCAGCTGGTCACGACCCGCCGGTGGCCTGTTCATCTGGGTGAACCTGCCCGAGGATGTCGATCTCGATCACCTGCTCAAGCACACCGCCGAGCGTGGCGTGCGCTGCGCACGAGGACGGGGCTTCCACATTCACAACGAGGACGTAGCCAATATCCGACTGGCCTTCGGTCAGCCCACGGTGTCGGCAATCGGCGAGGGCATCCCGGTGCTTGGACAGTGCATCCGTGACGCGTGTGCCAGCGGCGCCCGGCGTGAGGCGACCGCCGCTGGTTGATGTCCGAGCCCACGCACATGCCGCGGGTGGCCGACCTGCCTCGCATCGCGCTGGCGCAGATGGAGGTCAAGCCCGGTCGGGCCGATCTCAACGTGGTGCGCATGGAGACCGTGATAACCGAGGCCCGCCAGGCCGGGGTAGAGGTCGTCGCCTTCCCGGAGATGTGCGTGCCAGGGTACATCCTCGGCGACCTCTGGGAGGTAGACGCCCTCGTCGAAGACTGGGCTGCCTGCAGCGATCGCCTTCGGGTCGCAAGCGCCGGTCTGACGCTGCTGTTCGGCAACGTCCACTTCGACCGCGAGGGGATCGGCCAGGACGGCCGCTCGCGAAAGGTCAATGCCGTCCGCGTCTGTCACGATGGGGAGTGGGTGGATCGCCCCGATCTGCCTCTCGGTCTGCCTGCCGGCTGCCAGCCCAAGACACTGCAGCCCAACTACCGCTTCTTCGACGATGATCGTCACTTCGTCTCCGCCCGGACCCTGGCGCAGGAGCAGGGACGTTCGGTCTACGACTGGGCCATCCCCTTTGAGGTCCCGCGAAGCGGCGGCGGTACGTTCCGCTTTGGCGCCCAGTTGTGTGAGGACATCTGGTGCCAGGATTACTCATGGGGCGAGGAGATCCTCGATACGCTGGGACATTTTGCCCGAGCCGGTGCCCAGGCCGTGTTCAATCTGTCGTCGTCTCCCTGGACATGGCAGAAGAACGACAAACGCAACCGCACTGTAAGGGACATCCTCAAACGATCGCCAGTACCGTTCCTCTACGTCAACCATGTGGGTGCACAGAACAACGGCAAGAACATCCTCGTCTTCGACGGTGATACGACCGCCTACGAAGGGGATGGCAGCCTCGTCGCGCGGGCGCCGGGCTGGCGGGAGGATCTCGTCACCATCGGTGGTGGCCACACGACCGGGAAGTTAGCCGACGAGGCGACGAGCGAGGTGGAGTCCGTCTACGAGGCGATCCTGCAGGGTCTGCGTCACTTGGAGCACTTCCGCGGCGAGCCCGGCCGATACCTGGTCGGGGCTTCCGGGGGCATCGATTCGAGTGTCGTCGCCTGTCTGCTGGAGCGCGCTTTCGGTGCCGAACGCGTGTTCGCCGTCAACATGCCCACGAGCTTCAACGCCGCCGTGACACGGGACAACGCCGCAGATCTGGCGGCGGCGCTGGATATTGACTTTCTCAGCATTCCCATCGAGACGCTGTACGGTTCGGTAGGTGACATCGTGCGCGCCGCGGTGTTTCGGCGATCCGAGGGGGAGTACACCCGTCTGGTAGACGAGAACATCCAGGCGCGGATCCGCTCCTCGGATGTACTGGCCGGTATCGCCGCCAAACACGAGATGCTGTTCACCAACAATGGCAACAAGACCGAGCTCGCTCTCGGCTACACGACTCTGTACGGAGATCTCGACGGTGCCGTGGCGCCCATCGGGGACCTCTACAAGGTGCAGGTCTTCGAACTCGGGCAGTATCTCAACGAAGTCATCTTCGAACGGGAAGTCATCCCGGAGAACCTGCTCGACCGCACGACGGTGCCCAGCGCCGAGCTGTCCGCGGAACAGGATGTCACCCAGGGCAAGGGAGATCCGATCCTCTACGGCTACCACTGTGCTGTGCTGCGCCAGCTGATCGAATATCGGCGGCATCCGGTGGATCTCGTCGACTGGCTCCTCGACGGCTGCCTGCTGGACCGCCTCGGCTGGTCCTGGGAAGCGGACGAGTTTCGGGCTGCCTTCCCTGATCCGGCGGCCTGGCTCGAGGACCTGCAATGGGTGGACCGACAGCTGCGCATCAACTACTACAAGAGAATCCAGTCTCCACCGTTGATCGTGTTGAGCAAGCGCGCCTTCGGCTTCGATCTGCGCGAAAGCCAGATACCGGGGTGTGCGCCGCGCCGGTGGGAAGAGGCGGCGGCCCGGGTTCGAACACTACCGTCCTGGCCGCCAGTGAGTTGAGAGCCGCCTGGCCTCTGGAGCTTTCGAAGCGCGCGGCCCTGGGGTGGATTCTCCTGGCTACCCTCGCAGCGGTCCTTCTGCGGGTTCCCAGGCTCGATCAGGAGATCACACACGATGAGGCCTTCTCCTGGCTGGGGTACGCCGTTGAATCGTACGAGCAGATCTTCACCACCTATCACCAGCCGAACAACCACATTCTGCATACCGCACTGATGCGGCTGTCCTCGCAGGTCTTCGACGGTCACGACGAATGGATGCTGCGGGCACCGGCATTCGTGTCAGGTGTGGCCACCGTGCCGGCGACGGCGGGATTGGTCGCCGCCGCGCTCGGTTCACCGACGGCGGGGGTTGTGGCCGCCTGGCATCTCGCCCTGCACCCATCGCACGTATCCTACTCGACCTCAGCACGCGGCTATTCCTCTCTGGTGCTCTGGACGACACTCGCCTGGTGGTCGGCTCTGATCGCGCAGCGCGGCAGGCGATGGTTCTGGCTTGGTTTTGGCGCGGCAGGTTTGCTGGCGACCTGGACGCTTCCCAGCGGTGGCCTCTTTCTGCTCTCCCTGGGGGGATGGAGCGCCTGGCGGGCCCGGAAGGACCACGGTGCGGGGAATGGAGCCTTCGCCGCAGGGACTGTGCTGACCGCATCTCTGGCAAGCCTGGCCGCATACGGTTACGTGCTCGACGATCTCCTGACGGCTTCCGAGCGCTGGGGAACGAAGGTGTGGGCAGACCCCGTCGCGTCCCTCAGAACGTTGGCATCCGGCTTCACACTGCTGCTCGGCGGCGGGGCCGTCGTCGCGATCGTCAGTTCTGCAGTCCTGGGTGCGATACGGCTGGCACAACGATGTGGCGGGTTGGCGGTGCAGGTGGCGGTGGTGGCCATGTTTCCCATACTCGTGGCCGTGGTCAGTGGCATGGCTGGCCCGGGACGCTCGTACTTCTATCTGCTGCCGGCCACGTCAATCCTGGTCGCTGTCTGGGTCGTCGATTCCAACACACACGTCCGCAGGCTCGGCGCCGTGTTGTGTGCTGGCGCACTGGCCCTCAGTGGATGGTCGCTCCTCCACTTCCAGAGCCGGGATCACGGGTTCGAAGCCCTCGCTCAGGCTTTCGATGCACGGTCGGGGAGGGAAGCACTGATCGCTCCTCTGTTCGTCGACGTGCCACTCGATCTCTACACGGGTGACGCAGAGAAGCACGGGTTGCTGCGGGTGCTCGAAGAAGGGGTTCTCGACGCCCTGTTGTTCGTCTGGCTCGACACCGACCCCCGGGCACAGTTCTCCAACTATGCACTGACCGACAGTGACAGTCTGTATCATCTGCAGATGCCGGAGAAGCCCTTTGACGAGGTATATCGAGGTGGCGACATGCGTCTGCTGGCGCTGACCAATGGCAGTCGTGTGTACCCTCGGCAAGGGACAAAGTGGCAGATCACGTCGGGACAGGCCGATCTTCGCTGGCATACACCGGCCTTCGGCTCGGAACCGGCTATGAGGATCGACAGCGACAGGGCCGGGTTCACCCTTATTGAGAAGACCCGTTTCGCCTCGAACTGGGAAGGACTGATGGCGATCACCTACGCAGGTCGCCTTGGCGTCGCCGGACCGAGTCTGTGCGAGGAAACGGAAAGCTCGTGGAAACCGGGTGTGTCCCACAGCGGACAGACTCGGCCGATGGCAGCAACGGACGCAGCGGGACATTCCTGGACCCTCGAGAATCGTCTCGTTGTGGTGAAACCTGGAGTCTACTATGCGCTGTGCATCACCGGTACCGGTGGCGGTGAGCGATATGTCAGCGACCTGGTGTACACGTACTTTCCACTGGTATCCGACTGAACCAGACCAGAAAGAGAGCCACAATGAAAGTCTGTCTCGTGGGTGAGGGTGCCCAGGGCATCACCCACATCAAGGCGCTGCAGGACATGCAGGATGTCGAGGTGGTCACCCTGGCGGGGGGAGTACTCGCCGACGCCGAGGCCTTTGCCAGCGATCACGGGATCGAACACGTGTCCACCGACCTGGAGGAATGTCTCGATCAACCGGGGGTTGAGGCAGCGGTCATCACCAGCCCCAACCAGGTGCATTGCGAGCAGACGGTGATGGCCCTGGAGAAGGGCAAGCACGTGCTGCTGGAGTTGCCCATGGGTCTGTCTCTGGCGGAGTCGCAACGCGTTGCTGCTGCCGAAGCCAGCTCGGGGAAAGTGGCGATGATGTGCCACACCCAGCGTTTCACTCCGGCTTTCCGCAAGATCCATGAAGACGTTCGCGACGGAAAGCTGCACCTGCACCACATCGTACAGCAGACCTATTTCTTCCGCCGGGTGAACGAGAACCGCTTTGGCAAGCCGCGCATCTGGACCGATGATCTGCTCTGGCATCAGGCCTGCCACATGCTCGACATGGTCTACTGGATTCTCGGCGACCCGGACATGGAGGCCTGGGGACAGTGCGGGCCCGTACACGAAACACTGAAGGTGCCGATGGACGTCACCATCGCCCTCAAGTCCCGCAGCGGTTGCCTGGTGAGCGCCTCTCAGTCCTTCAACAACCACGGGCCGATCCAGGGGTTCTACCGGTTCATCGGTGAAGAAGCGACATACCTGTCGAACAAGGGCGGTCTCACCGACCACGAGGGCAACGACATCGAGGTCTCGGGGCCCTCCGGTGTCGAGGCCCAGGACGGAGAGTTCTTCGCCGCCATCCGGGAGGGCCGCACGGCACTGACGAGCTGCACCGAGGTGCTGCCGGTGATGGCACTCATCGACCGGGTGCAGCGGTCCATGGATGGCGCCGACGGTGCTCCGAGTACTGGCATGGTGGAGCGTCAATAAGGCATGCGAGTCCGGACTTGAGCATCAAGAGCGATACCTGCGTGGGCAGGACGTCGGGCAAGCCGCTGACCGAGTATGACAGTGAGTCCGAGGCCGAGGAGGGGGCCGTCCATGCCCGGGAGCGGTTCGGCAAGCAGCTGGTGCCCTATCGCTGCGACACCTGCGAGCGGTGGCACCTGTCTCCCGCGAATCGGCAGACCCCGAGTACGAAGTGTGGGCAATGTACGGGTGCCGACGGTCGACCCAAGGATACCTACAGGAACGAGTCAGAGGCGCAGCGGCGGGCGGACATCCTGCGGCGCGAGCAGGGCGCCGACCTGCGCGTCTATGCCTGTGAGCATGGGAGTGGCTGGCACCTCACCCGCGGGGTGTCGGCCGGGCGTCGGCGGGGCAGGCCGTAGCCCTCAGCTGCCCTCCACCTGGAGCAGGCAGGAGGGCGGCTGCTCTACATGCATGGCGGCCATGTTGTCGGCCGCGTCGAGCAGGTCTTGCAATGTCGTGTGCGACAGGACATCGTCGACAGCGTTCTGCACCTGCATCCACAGACCGCGGATCGAACAGTCGACGGCCGTATGCTGGCAGGTCTCGCCGGCCCCGGTGAAGTGGTTACAGAACGAGGGATCGTAGAGCGGACCACCCAATGCCGAGAGCACGTCGGCCACGATGATCGTGTCGGGGTTTCGCGCCAGCGTATAGCCACCATGCTGGCCGCGCTCGCTGTCGACGATGCCATGCTTGCGCAGCGTACCGAGATACCTGGCCACGTTGTGCGGCGAGACGCTCTCGGCCTCGGCGATATCGGGAATCGTCACACTCTGACCATGGGGCCTGCGGGCCACTTGCAGCAGGCAACGCAGGCCGTACTCCTCCTGGGCGCTCAGTTTCACGGCTGACTTCTCCTACATCATTCCAAGTTGGAGCTTCGCCGCTTCCGACATGCGGTCGATGCTCCAGGGCGGGTCCCAGGTGATGTCCACCTGGGAGTCGGTGAGCTCTTCCACCTGCTCCAGCACCTTGTTCTGCACTTCGCCGGGCAGCGATCCGGCGACGGGACAGGCAGGGGATGTCAGGGTCATCGTGAGGAGAGCCTTCTTGCCTGGGCCGCCATCCTCTGCTTCCTCGTCCTGCACCTCGATGGCATAGATCAGTCCCATCTCGTAGATGTCGACGGGGATTTCCGGATCGTAGCAGGTCTTGAGGGCGTCGACGATCTTCGCCTCGATGCTGCCTTCCGGGTGCTGTTGTGGCTCCTGAGGTTCCTGTGATTCCATTTGGGGTTCCTTCTTGTCACTCGGTCGTGATAGGATCTTCGGTCTCAGCCTCGAGGGCCGACTTCATCGTATGCCATGCCAGGGTCGCACACTTCACCCGCATGGGGAACTCCCGCACGCCACCGAAGACGGCGAGCTTGCCCGCAGCCTCGAGATCGACGGGGGCATCGGTGTCGGCGGTGACCATCTCGTGGAAGCTGTCGAACCGGGAGCGCGCCTCGTCAGCCGTGCTCCCCTTCAGCAACTGGGTCATCAGCGACGCCGAGGCCTTCGAGATGGCACAGCCCGAACCATCGAAGTGGATGTCTTCGATAACATCGTCATCGTTGAGCAGCAGATAGACGTGCAGGTGGTCGCCACACAGGGGGTTGAACCCCTCCTGATGCCGGTTGGCCGTCTCCAGTGGACCGAAGTTTCGCGGATTGCGGTTATGGTCCAGGATGACCTGCTGGTAGAGTTCGCGCAGTTCGGACATCAGCCGAGGACCTGCTTCACTTTGTCCAGGGCCGTCACCAGGACATCGACCTCGTGGCGCGTGTTGTAGAACGCGAAGGAGGCGCGGGCCATGGCCGGCACGCCGTAGCGCTGCATCAGCGGCTGCGCACAGTGGTGGCCGGTGCGCAGGGCCACACCCTCGATGTCGAGGATCGTGCCGATGTCGTGCGGATGGGCCGCCTCCAGGGCGAAGGCGAGGACGGCGACCTTCTCGGGAGCCGTGCCGAACAGGCGCAGACCGTCGACGGACAGCAGGCGATCGGTGGCGTAGGCGAGCAGCTCCTCTTCGTAGGCGGAGATCTGCGCCATGCCGAGGCCGTTGAGGTAGTCGACGGCGGCGGCCAGACCGATGGCACCGGCGATATTCGGCGTGCCCGCCTCAAACTTGTTCGGCAACTCGGCAAACGTGGTGGACTCGAAGGTGACGGACTGAATCATCGAACCGCCCCCCTCGTAGGGAGCCATCTCTTCGAGCAGTTCACGCCGGCCCCAGAGCGCACCGATGCCGGTGGGGGCGAACAGCTTGTGTCCGGACAACGTGTAGAAGTCGCATCCCAGGGCCTGCACATCCACGGCGAGGTGGGGGGCTCCCTGAGCGCCGTCGACGAGGACGGGGATATCAAACTCATGGGCGAGGTCGCAGATTCGCCGTATGGGATTGATGGTGCCCAGCACATTGGAGGCATGGGTGACAGCCACCAGGCGCGTGCGGGGGGACAGCTTGTCGGCGAAATCCGCCAGGTCGAGCTCACCCTCGTCGGTGACGGACGCCACCGTGAGTGTTGCCCCCGTGGATTCGCACAGCATCTGCCACGGGACGATGTTGGAGTGGTGCTCCATGTGGGTGACGAGGATCTCGTCGCCAGCGCCGACACGAGGTCGGGCGTAACTGTGGGCGACGAGATTGACAGCCTCGGTCGTGCCGCGGCAGAATACGATCTCCACACTCTCCGGGGCATTGAGAAACTGGGCGATGCGGCCGCGGGCACGCTCGTAGGCGAAGGTGGCCTGCTGGCTGAGGAAGTGCACGCCTCGATGGATGTTGGAGTTCTCTTCCTCGTAGTACCGCTCCATGGCCTCGATGACGGATCTCGGCTTCTGCGCCGTGGCGGCGTTGTCGAGGTAGACGAGGGCCCGGTCGCGAACCGCCCGGCCGAGGATGGGGAAGTCGCGGCGAACGGCATCGACGTCAAAGGGAGGAGCCGGCGTTTCCAGGCTGGCGTCACGCAAAGCTGTGGGTGCCGCAGTCACAGTGAGTCTCCATGGTCGGGATCGGCGAGAACGGCGTCGAGACGGTCCGACACCAGGGCGTCGACGTGTTGGTGGAGCCCTTCATGATGCAGCCGGTCCACCAGTTCTCCGGCGAAAGCCCTGGTGAGGACGCGTTGGGCCTGCCGCAATCCGAGGCCGCGAGCCCGCAGGTAGAACAGTGCGTCCGGGTCGAGCTGGCCGGTGGTCGAACCGTGGCTGCACTTGACATCGTCGGCGTAGATCTCAAGCTGAGGCTTGGAGTCGATCTCGGCATCATCGGACATCAGCAGATTCTGATTCGACTGGTAAGCGTCGGTCTTCTGCGCCGCCTGGTGTACGAGAATCTTGCCGCGGAAGACACTGTGTGCCCGTCCACCGACGACGCCCTTGTAGAGCTCGTGGCTGCGGCAACTGGCGGCGGTGTGCTCGATGGTGGTGTAGTTGTCGACGTGGTCGCCGCCAAGGGGCAGGGACAGACCGTTCAGGGTGGATTCGATACGTTCGCCATTCAGTACCGTGTGCACGTCCTCGCGCACGAACCGTCCGGCCAGGCCGAAGGAGTGGCCCGTGTACCGTGCGTCCTCCTCTTCGGCAACGTGCACCGTACCGGCGTGGTGGCCCTCGGCACCGTGCAGGTGGATGCGCGTGTGCTCCACCACAGACGCGCGACCGACGACGATCTCGGCGACGGAAGCTGTCAGCGAGCCGGCTCCGGACGCCATGCCGACGAAGGTCTCAACGATGCTGACGCGACTGTCGCTTTCTGCCACGACCAGGGTACGCGGCGCGGTCAGGCCGGGCTGTGAGGTGCGTACGTGGAGGATCTGAACCGGTTCATCGACAGTGCAACCCGAATCGATGGCGATGACAGCGGCGTCGTGGATAAAGGCGGTGTTGAGAGCGGAAAAACCGGAGTTCTCGCCAAGCGTGTGCGCTCCCAGAGCGGCCATCAGTGCCGGCTCCTCAACGTCGGTCACCGTCGCCAGATTGCTGACTCGCAGGCCCTCGGGCAGCGTCTCGCGGCGGGAGAGTTCGGGCACGAACCGACCATCGGCGAAGACGAGAACCGCGCTGGTGCCCGCGATGAGGAAAGCCTCGATAGAGGACGCCGTCAGGTGTCCGGGTTCTGCCACCGGTACGAAGCACGCCCGTGTCATGGAGGCCGGATTGGTGTGGCGCCAGGCTTCGAAGCGGGCCGTCGGCAGGCCGTCCTGGACAAGGCGGCTGATCGCTTCACGGCGCTTCCCGTGCAGGGCGGTGTCAGCGCCGCCGTTCAGTGACGTCTCGAAGCGTTCGAAGGCGGCGGCGTAGGCGCCGATGGTGTCAGTGGTCTCGCTCATCCTGCGGATTCCACCGGATCGGCGTGCGTCGCGTCCTCGCGAATCCAGTCGTAGCCCTTCTCCTCCAGCTGCAGGGCCAGCTCCTTGCCGCCGGAGCGCACGATGCGCCCATCCATCAGGACATGGACAAGATCGGGAACGATGTACTCGAGCAGCCGCTGATAGTGGGTGACGACGATGGCGCTGGTCTGTGGCGTGTGCAGCTGGTTGACGCCGTTGGCCACAACACGGAGAGCGTCGATATCGAGGCCCGAGTCGGTTTCGTCGAGGATCGCCAGTCGGGGCTCCAGCACAGCCATCTGCAGGACCTCGTGGCGCTTCTTCTCGCCGCCGGAGAAGCCCTCGTTGACCGAACGCTTCAGGAAGCTCTCGTCCATCTCGACGAGACTCATCTTCTCCCGGATCAGGCTCAGGAAGTCGTAGGCGTCCACCTCTTCTTCGCCGCGGTGCTTGCGGACCTCGTTGAGACCGGTGCGCAGAAAGTAGGCGGTGTTGACGCCCGGGATCTCCACGGGGTACTGGAAGGCGAGGAAGACACCTTCGCGGGCGCGGGCTTCCGGGGTCATGTCGAGCAGGTCCTGACCTTCGTAGGACACCGAACCTTCGGTGACGGTGAAGGCATCATGGCCGGCCAGCACCTGGGCGAGGGTGGACTTGCCGGAGCCGTTGGGACCCATGATCGCATGAATCTCGCCGGGGGCTACTTCGAGATCGATACCCTTGAGGATTTCGGTGTCTTCTACTGTGGCGTGCAGGTTGGTGATCTTGAGCAACGGTTGTTCTCCTGGTTCGGTCGGCGGGCGCGGGGCCTACGCGGCCCGTACGCCGGATGTTTTGCGGTCAGTCCTGGACTGCCGCGTGTGCTGTTGCTGAGCGAGCCTCGATACGGCCCGAGTCTCGCAGGGAACCGAAGCTGCGTCGGTGGTCTTGCGCCGGCGTCATGGCCGCTACGGCCCCGCGCCCGCCGACCTGTCCGGCTGACTGCCCGAACTGGTCCTCGACGAGTCTGATGCGTTCGTCGAGAGGCAGGTCACAGATATTCATCCTACGCTTCCCTCCAGACTGATTCCCAGGAGCTTGGTCGCTTCCACGGCGAACTCCATGGGTAGTTCTTTCAGTACTTCCTTGCAGAAGCCGTTGACGATCATGCTGACGGCATCCTCGGTGCTCAGGCCCCGCTGGTTGCAGTAGAAGATCTGGTCTTCGCCGATCTTGCTCGTGCTGGCTTCGTGTTCGACGGTGCTCGAGGGGTTGCGCACGGTGATGTAGGGGAAGGTGTGGGCCCCGCACTGGTCGCCGATGAGCATGGAGTCGCACTGGGTGAAGTTCCTCGACCCCGTGGCACGTTTCTGCATCTGCACGGCGCCGCGGTAGGTGTTCTGGCCGTTCATGGCCGAGATGCCCTTGGAGATGACGGTGCTCTTCGTGTTGCGGCCGAGGTGGATCATCTTGGTGCCCGTGTCGGCCTGCTGTCGGCCCGAGGTCACGGCCACGGAGTAGAACTCGCCGACGCTGTCGTCGCCCTGCAGGATGCAGCTGGGGTATTTCCAGGTGACGGCCGAGCCCGTCTCGACCTGGGTCCAGCTGATTTTGGAGCGGGCGCCGCGGCAGGCTCCCCGTTTGGTGACGAAGTTGTAGATGCCGCCGACACCCTCTTTGTTGCCCGGGTACCAGTTCTGGATGGTCGAGTACTTGATCTGGGCATCGTCGAGGGCGACCAGCTCGACGACGGCGGCGTGCAGCTGGTTCTCATCCCGCATGGGGGCCGTGCAGCCTTCGAGGTAGCTGACGTAGCTGCCCTTCTCGGCGACGATGAGGGTGCGTTCGAACTGTCCGGTGTTGGCGGCGTTGATGCGGAAGTAGGTGGACAGCTCCATCGGGCAGCGAACACCTTCGGGGATATAGACGAAGGACCCGTCGGTGAAGACCGCCGAATTCAGTGCCGCATAGTAGTTGTCGCTGGCCGGGACCACAGACCCGAGGTATTTCTGCACGAGGTCGGGGTGATTCTTCACCGCCTCGCTGAAGGAGCAGAAGATGATCCCCACCTCGGCGAGCTTGTCCTTGAAGGTGGTGGCCACCGAGACCGAATCGAAGACGGCGTCGACGGCGACACCGGCGAGCATCTTCTGCTCTTCGAGGGGAATCCCCAGCTTGTTATAGGTCGCCAGAATTTCCGGATCGACCTCGTCCAGGCTCTCAAGGGAGACCTTCTTCGGTGCGGAGAAGTAGGAGATGGCCTGAAAGTCGATCTCCGGATAGTGGACCATGGCCCACCGCTCCGGCGCCGGTCGACGGGTCGGGTCTTCCATCTCGAGCCAGGTGCGATAGGCCTTGAGGCGCCAGGCCAGCAGCCACTCCGGCTCCTGTTTCTTCTTCGAGATGAAGGCGATGGTGCCTTCGTCGAGACCGGGGGGAGCCGAGTCGGACTCTACATCTGTATAGAAGCCCTCGGTGTATTCCCGCTGGGCGAACTGCTCAAGGACCTCGGTGTCGCTGAGTGCCGGATCGGGGGATGGTTTGGCCGATTCGGTCATGTGTGGATCGTCCTATCTCACTGAAAATGCGTGTGTTATGTCTTGCCTGGAAGGAATCTTGCAGAGGAAAGCCAGATTCATTACAGAGAATCTATCATTCTTGCAGAAAAACGCAAGATTGTGGATCATTGCTGGTATGGTGCGAGGGAATGGAATGGGATGGACTGAGCGTTTCTGCGAACGCGCACGCCCGCTGAACCGGCGGATCGTCCTGCCGGAAGGGGCGGACGAAGCCGTCGTGGGCGGGGCCGCGCGGCTCGCCGCCGAGGGTATCGCCCGGCCGCTGATCCTGGGGACCCGGGCTGCGGCGGCCGATCGGGGCGGCGGGACGTCTCTCGAGGGGGTGCAGTTCGTTGATCCCACCGACCCTGACGTGCTGGCGTCCTTCGCTGCCGCCTACGCGGACCGCCGCGATGGCATCAGTCAGGCCATCGCCCTGCGCCTGGTGCGCCGACCGCTGTTCTTCGGTGCCATGATGGTCGCCGAGGGCATGGCCGACGCCATGGTCGCCGGCGCCAGCCACTCGACCGGGCAGGTGATCACCGCGGCCAGTCTCTGCGTCGGTTTTGCCGAGGGGGTCCGGCGAGCCTCGAGTTTCTTTCTGATGGTACTGCCCGGTCCGCCGGAGAGGGTGCTGGTCTATGCCGATTCCGCCGTCGTCGTCGAGCCGGACGCCGAGGAGCTGGCCCGCATCGCCGTACTGACGGCGCGCAACGCCGCCGCCCTGCTGCAGATCGAACCCAGGGTGGCCATGCTCTCGTACTCCACGCACGGCAGCGCCAGCCACGAGCGCGTCGACAAGGTGCGCCGCGCCGTCGAGCGGGCACGACAGCTGGCACCCGACCTGAACATCGACGGCGAACTGCAGGCCGACGCGGCTCTGTCGCCGCGCGTGGCCGTCAGGAAGTGCCCCGACTCCTCGCTGGCCGGTGCGGCCAATGTCCTCGTCTTTCCCGATATCGACGCCGGCAACATCGCCTACAAGCTGACCCAGTACCTGGCCGGGGCCCAGGCCATCGGGCCCATCCTGCAGGGTCTGCGCCAGCCAGTGAACGATCTGTCGCGCGGCGCTTCGGCTGACGATGTCGTCGGTGTCAGTGCCATCGCCGCACTGCAGACGGTGGTCTGATCACCGGCTGGCGGGGAGCCGGAGGCTTTCTCGTTGCTGACGCATACCGAGGGCGGTGTCCCCATCGAGGCCATGACCGACAGGCTGCCACAACTGTTGGCGCGAGGCGAGTCGAGGGTACTGGAGTCGGGCAACGATCCCGGGTACGTGTCGTTGTTCCTGCCGGTGTACCACGAAGACGTGCTCCAGGGGGGGCTTCTGGTGGCTCGCCGGACTCCCGACGGTTTCCCCCATACGGCCCGACAGGTGATGGTTGTCAACCAGCTGTTCAAGACCGTCGACTACTACAAGGATGATCTGCGCCGGCTGTTCATCGGCGTGTTCCTGTTCTTCTACCTGGTCCTGGCGGTCCTGGCCGTGGCGGTGGGCTACTTCTTCTCCCGTCGTATCACCGCCCCCCTGCTGCGCCTGGTCCAGGGCACGAGGCAGGTGGCCGAAGGGGACCTGGACTATCAGATCGAGGTGTCGTCGCGGGACGAGATCGGCCAGCTGATGGCCAGCTTCAACCAGATGATCGCGGCGATCAAGCAGAACCAGAAGCTGGCCCAGGAACGTGAGCAGGAGCGGCAGCGGGTGGCTTCACAGAGCGCCCAGCACGAGAGCGATCTGGAAGTGGCGCGGCTGGAGACACGAGCCCTGCAGGCGGAGAATGAGCGCAAGAATATCGAGCTGAAGCGGGGACAGGAGCTGGAACGGGCCTACCAGGAGCTGGCCGAATCACACCGACAGTTGCAGGAGGCGCAGGCACAGCTGATCCTGCAGGAGAAGATGGCCTCGCTGGGCACCATGGTGGCCGGCTTCGCCCACGAAATCAACAACCCCATGGGCGCCGTGCGGGCCGCCGCCGATGTCGCAAGGCGTTGTGTCCGTCGGCTCGAAGTGACGCTGGGCGCGGCCGATGCGGAGTCCGGGCCAGAGGCGGTGCGGACCCTCGGTATCCTGCAGCAGAACCTGCGTGTCATCGGCGAGGCCGAGGACCGTGTGTCGCGTCTGGTGGAGAGCTTGCGCAATTTCGGCCGTCTGGACGAGGCCGAGTTGCAGGTGGCCGATCTGCACGAGGGCCTCGACAGCACGCTGCAGCTGTTGAGCCATCTGCTGGGTACACGTATTACCGTCCGTCGTGAATACGGGCATATCCCCCCGACCTTCTGCTCGGCGGCGCAGGTCAATCAGGTCTTCATGAATGTTCTGAGAAACGCCGTGCAGGCCATCGAGGCGGCAGGGGAGATCACCATCCGCACGCGCCTCGAGGATGGACGAATCGCTGTGCGAATCCAGGACTCGGGGAGCGGTATGTCGCCCGAGCAGCTCGAGAACGTCTTCGACCTGAATTTCAGCAACAGCACGTCACGGGTGAAGCTGGGATCGGGGCTCGCCATGGCCTACCGTATCCTCCAGGAGCACGAGGGAGATCTGCACATCGACAGCAAACCGGGAGACGGGACGGAGGTGACGATCCTGTTGCCGGTGCGCACGGGGGCGAAAGCATGAGCCATCTCGATCAGCAGCTCGACACGTACCACGAGCAGGGATATCTGGTCGTGCCCGAGGCGTTGACGCCGGATGAGGTCGATGCCGTGAACGCCGCCATCGATGGCGATCTGGAGGCGGACACACCGTTCTGGATCGAACGGGAGGATGGTCACGTGCGTCTCAACGTGCACATGCTGCTGGCTCACGAGGAGATGGACGTCACCATGCGACCGCCGTCGCTGCTGCCGATCCTGCAGGGGATTCTCGGGCAGGATCTGTGCGCCGAGGAGCACTCCGTCCGGATTCGGCGACCCTTCACGGGACAACCCTACTGTCACTGGCACCGCGACTGTGGCGGCTGGCCACAGCTGGGTGACCCCCCGGGCTCGGATACGCACTACGTCTCCGTCGCCTACTACCTCAGCGACGTCGACGGCACGACTCACACCTTCAGCGTGCTGCCCGGATCGGCCAGCCGAGAGCAGGGGCTGCCGCCGCTCGACCACTACGATCTGGCCACGGCGCATCACATCGAGGGAGCGAAGGGAACGGCGGTCGTGTTCAACGCCGGGATGTTCCATGCGGGCAACGTCCGTCGCAGCCAGGTCGAACGGCGGACGATCCACATCTACTGCGGTCGCCCCACGGCCCCGCCGATCAGCAACTACACGATCTTTCCGCGGCGGTTGTGGGACCACGAAGATGACGTGATCCGCCGGTATTACGGCAAGGCCAATCCGATCACAAAGTTGCTGCAGGAGTGCTTCTGACTATTCGCCCGAGTGAGCGCGGTTGATCAGCACGGCACCAAGGATCAGCGCCCCGCGCACGACGTGCTGCCAGTACTCGTTGATGTTCATCAGCGTCATGCCGTTGACGAGGACACCGAGAAACACCACACCCACCAGCGTACCCCGGATGCGGCCCTCGCCACCCATCAGACTGGTGCCACCGATAATGACTGCGGCGATGACATTGAGCTCCCAGCCGCGGGCCGTGCTCGCCGTACCCGACATGATCTCGGCCGACTGCATGATGCCAGCCAGGGCCGCCAGCAAGGCGACGATGGCCATGACGCTCATCTTGATGCGCCCCACATCGATTCCGCTGAGTCGTGCCGCCTCGGCATTGCCACCCACCGCGTAGATGGCGCGGCCAAAGGTCGTGTACCCCATCAGCACGTGGGCGGCGGCGAAGACACAGAGAAAGACGATGGCGGGGAAGGGCACTCCCAGCAGGTAGCCGCCGCCGAGAAAGTTGTACCCCTCCGGGAAGGGGGTCAGCGGAAAGCCGCCGGTGATCAGCTGAGCGGCGCCCGTGAGCACCGTCATCCACGCCAGGGTCGTGATGAAGGTCGGCACGCCGAAGCGCACGCGAATCAGACCGCTCAGTGCCCCTACGCCACCGCCAACGGCAAGGGCGCCGAGGATGGCCAGGATCAGCGCCGGGAGGATGCCCAGTCCCCAGTCCGTACCCATCTCGAACAACCAGGCCGTCAGGCAACCGGCGAAAGCGACGGCCGAGCCGACGCTCAGATCGATCTCGCCCGAGATGATGACCATGGTCATGCCGAAGGCGATGATGCCCTGCATCGACACGTTGCGCAGCACGTTGAGCAGATTGCCGAGGGTGAAGAAGCCATCTGCCTGGAATGCCAGCAGGATACAGAGGGCCAGCAACACCAGCTCCATGACGGAGCGCTTCAGCCACTGCTGTATGCCCCTACCCGACATCACGAACTCCCGTGGTCTCCATGCAGCGCACATAGAGCTCGTCGGCACCGATTTCTTCGGCGCGTACGACATCGACGATTCTGCCGTTCTGCATGATGAGGATGCGGTGACAGACCTCGATCAGCTCCTCCAGCTCGGTGGAGACGAAGATCGAGGCGATGCCCTGCCGACTCAGATCCCACATGACCTGGAAGATCTGCTGCTTGGCCTGCACGTCGATACCCCGCGTTGGCTCATCGAACAGCATGATACGGGGGTGATTGTTGAGCCAGTTGCCGACGACCACCTTCTGCTGGTTGCCACCGCTGAGGGCGGAGACGGGATCCTCCGTGCTGGCAACCTTGATGTGCAGATCCTCGACCTGGGCGTCGACGTGCTCCTGCTCCAGGGCGCGGGTAGTGAACGGGCCGCGGGCCATGCGATCCATGCCGGCCATGCACATGTTGGCGCGGATGCTGTGTTGCTGCACCAGGGCTTCTTCCTTGCGGTTCTCCGGAGTGAAGGCCAGTCCGTGTTCTTTCATGCGCATCGGCGTGGGATCCCGGTCTGTCTCTCCAGCTACCTCGATGTGGCCGCTGTCGAATGGCTCGGCGCCGAAGATGCCCTTGAGCAACTCGGTGCGGCCGGCGCCGAGCATGCCGGCCAGCCCCAGGATTTCGCCCTCGTACAAGGTGAAGTTGATGTCGTGGAAGGCGTCGGCTCGAGTCAGACCCTGGACGCGCAGCGCGCTCTTCGATCCGACCTGCAGGTCCACCGGACGTTCGCGCTGCACCACTTCGCCGAACATCATGTGAATGATGTCCGAGGCGGAGAGTTCACTCATGGCTTCGGTGCCGATGTGGTGGCCGTCGCGCAGCACGGTGACACGGTCGGCGATCTGCCGCAACTCTTGCAGACGATGTGAGATGTAGATGACGGCGACGCCGCGCTCCGCCAGACGGCGGACCAGTTCGAAGAGGCGGCCTGTCTCGTGTCGGGCCAGAGCGGAGGTCGGTTCGTCCAGCATGAGGGCAGAGGGTTCGCCCGACATGGCTTTGGCGATCTCGACAACCTGCTGCCTTGCCACGCCGAGATCACCGACGCGGGAGTGCACGTCGATGTCGATCTGCATGTCGGCGAGCACTTCTGCAGCCCGCGCATGGGCGGCGTCCCAGTCGATGAACGGCCCGCGCCGGGGCAGGCGACCGAGCAGGATGTTTTCGGTCACCGACAAGCTGGGCACCAGGCTCAGCTCCTGGTAGACGATGGCGATGCCGTGCTGGAAGGCGGCCGTCGGTGTGGGCAGGGCGACCTCGGTGCCGTCGACCAGGATCTGACCTGAGGTGGGCCGCACGGAGCCGGCCAGCATTTTGACCAGGGTGCTCTTGCCAGCGCCGTTCTTGCCGATGAGGGCGTGCACCTCACCGCCGCTGAAACCGACGGTGGTGTCGGCCAGCGCCGTGGTGCCCGGGTACTGCTTGCGCAGGTTTCGGGTTTCGAGCTTGTAACCAGGCACGTCAGGAAGTCTAGTCGTTCTGCGCCATGAGCCGGGTCAGTTCCGTGCGGAAGGCGTGGATCTTCTCGGGTTCGTCGCGCCGGAGCAGCACGCCATCCATGGCCACCCGCTTCTCGACACTCTCGCCGCTGAGTGCGCTCAGCGCCGTGTTCACGGCACGTGAGCCGATGGCGAAGGGCTGCTGGCCGGTGATGGCCTGCAGGATGCCGTCATCGGAGAGCAGAAAGTCGATGAGCTGCTCGCTGGTATCGGTACCGAAGACGGCGACCTGTCCACCTTTGCCGGCGTTCTTGACGGCCATCACGGCGCCGATGGTGCCGCCCTCGTTGGCCGACCAGACGATATCGAGATCGGGGTTGGCGGTGAGGATGTCACCCACCTTCTTGATGGCCATCTCCGGCAGCCAGGCATCCTGGTCGGCGACGATCTCGACCCCGGGCAGATCCTGGATGGCTTCGACGAACCCACCCCGCCGGCCGTCACTGGTCTCCGGCAGCTGCGACTTGAAGGCGAGCAGGGCGACCCTGGCATTGCCTCCGAGGTTCTCTTCGATATAGCGCCGCGCCACCAAGCCGGTCTTGTGCCCGAGATCGCGTTGGTCACTCTCGATGTGAGCGGCGGCGATGTCGCCGGCCACCGCGGAGTTGTAGGTGACCACGGTGGTGCCCTTGTCCTTGGCGCGCTTGAGCGCGGTAATCGAGGCTGTCACGCTGAGCGGGGAGATGACGATGGCATCCACCTGGCGTGTGATGTAGGTGTTGACCAACTGGATCTCTTTGTCCGGCTTGCCGTCACTGTTGGCCAGCAGCAGTTCGACACCGGCTTCGTCCGCGGCGTGCTGCATGCCGAACTGGATCAGACGGAAGAACTGGTCCTCCTGGAAGACGATGCCCGCCAGTTTGAAGCGTTTCTCATCCTCTCGTTCACTGGCACTGTCACCGCCACAGCCGGCAAGCGCCAGCGTCATCAGTGCAGGTATCAGCAGTCTTCCGACGTAACTATTCATCACTATCGTTGCCTCCATCACATTCGGATTGATGTCACGTCAACCTAATGGAAGCAGCAGCCAGCTACAATCGAACCGTCTCGAGAGTTGGATCCGGCTCGGGTTCAACTGGGGAATGGATCGCTGTCCTTCGGCTCCTGCCGTACGGCGTCTCGCAGTGTGTCGGCCAGCGACAGAGGTGGTCTTC
The DNA here is from genome assembly GCA_036011085.1 of Candidatus Latescibacterota bacterium. Lineage (GTDB taxonomy): Bacteria > Latescibacterota > UBA2968 > UBA8231 > UBA8231 > UBA8231. The sequence continues at coordinate 91,337 of DASCMS010000057.1, read as the reverse complement.
CCAGGACGTCTCTCACGGCTGGATCGACCTCTTCTGCCAGACCTTGGCTGAAAGCCCTGTTGAACTGGAGCAGGATCCTGATATGCCAATCCGGCCGACCAGAGTTCCTCAAGGTTACTTCGACCTCATCCAGCCGCTGCGCCAGGAAGTCGACGGGTCGGTCCAGCACTTCGGCAAAGACCCCTGCCACCTCGCTGTAGGTGACCGCCCTGTCACCGGTGAGAGGCAAGGTTGTGTCCCGAGCCAGACCAGGCTGAACCAGCAGCTTCGCGGCAACGGCCGCTATGTCCCGCACATCCACCATGGCGATAGCGGCTTGTCGAACTGCACTTCGAATCACGCCGTCGTCCCTGGCGCTGGGCAGCTGAAACGCAAGGTTCTGGGCGAAGAAGTAGGGATGCAGGAACGTGTGGCCAAGTCCCGCAACCCGGATGGCCTCTTCGGTGCTCGCATGCCATCTGCCGCTGTCCACCGGCGACTCGGCAAAGGTCGCCAGTCCTGACAGCTTAACGATGCGTGTCCCCACTCGGGATGCTGCCTCGACGACATGTCCCTGCAGTCTTGTCTGATTCGGGTGAACGGGTGAACAGAGAAAGACCGCATCGATCCCCTCCATTGCACGGTCCACGGCAGGTTGATCGGCCAGGTCACCGATGGCGATCTCGACAGTATCAACCAGTCGAGCCTTCGCTCGAGCTTCGTCTCTGACGAAAATCCGTGGGTGAACCTGGTGGTGTTGCAGCAGCTCTGCCACCACCAAGCGACCCACCCGGCCGTTGGCACCAGTCACCAGGATCATGACATCTCCAAAGCGGCGAGCTTACAGTCCAACGCGCCGCCGTCGCACGAGGTAACGGCTCAAGGCCGTCTCGAAGGGGGTTTCCGTGTCCATCAGGAGATAGTCCACGCCGGCCTCCGCACAGCCGCGGCGATACCGGGTCAGCAGGGCTTCGACCTGCTCCCGGTAGGCCTCCTGGATATGCCAGGGCTGCGTCGTGATGGCCGGGCCAGCAGCGTTCTCGAGATCGACGAAACGGGTATTGGCCCGGCGGAAGTCGAGGTCCCGTTCGCGCGGATCGAGGATCTGCAGAGCCAGCACTTCGTGACCGCGGTGGCGGAAGTGTCGCAAGCCGCTGAGCACCTCGTCGGCATCGTCGAGCAGATCGGACAGGATGATGACGAGGCCACGCCGTGACAGCCGTTCCGCCAGATCGTGGAAGGCCGGCGCCATGCTGGTTTCGGCGCCCGGTTCAGCAGCGGTCAGTTCCCGCAACAGCACATTGAGATGACTGGAGACGGAACGCGGCGGCACGAAGGAGACGAGGCCGTCGCGGAACAGGACCAGCCCCACGGCATCGCGCTGGCGCAGCATGAGGTAGGAAAGGGCGGCGGCGACGCAGCTGGCGTAGCGGAACTTCGTCATGCGATCACCGTCGGCAAAGGCCATGGAGCCGCTCACATCGACCATGATCCAGGCCTTGAGGTTGGTCTCCTCCTCATACCGTTTTACGTACATGCGATCGGTCCTGGCCAGCGCCTTCCAGTCCAGATCACGCAGGGCATCCCCCGGCATGTACGGGCGGTGCTCGGAAAACTCCACCGAGAAGCCGTGGTACGGGGAGCGGTGCAACCCGGTGATGAAACCTTCCACCACCCGGCGGGCCACCAGATCGAGGCGACCGAACCGGGATGCCGTCTCCGGGTCGAGATACCTCGTCAAGCCGGTGGCCGAGGGTGTGGCGCCAGCCTCCGTCACGCGTTGGCGCCGCCGGGCCGGACCTCGTCGAGGAGCCGTCGGGCGAGACCGTCGGGGCTGACCGCCTGGGCCTCGGCATGGAAGTTGACGACGATGCGATGGCGCAGCACGGGCAGGGCGACAGCGCGGATGTCATCCGTCGAGACCGCGTGGCGTCCGTAGAGTGCGGCCCTTGCCTTGCCGGCGAGCACGAGGAACTGCGAAGCTCGCGGTCCGGCGCCCCAGTTCACCATTTCCCTGACGTACTCCGTCGCTGCCGCATCCGTCGGGCGTGTGCTGCGTACGAGGCGCACGGCGTAGTCCACGAGATGGTCGGCGACGGGAACCTGGCGTACGAGCCGCTGGAAGGCGGCGATCCGCTCCCCGTTCAGGACGGGTGTCACCGACTGCGACTCCCCCGAGGTCGTGACGCGTACGATTTCGGCCTCCTCAGCGACGTCGGGGTAGTCGATGTGCAGTTCAAAGAGGAAGCGGTCCAGCTGGGCTTCGGGCAGCGGATACGTACCCTCCTGCTCGATAGGATTCTGCGTGGCCAGTACGAAGAACGGCTCCGGCAGAGGCATGGTGTTGCCTCCGGCCGTGACGGAGTGCTCCTGCATGGCTTCGAGCAGGGCGGCCTGGGTCTTGGGTGGCGTGCGATTGATCTCGTCGGCGAGGATGATGTTGTGGAAGATGGGCCCGCGAACGAAGCGGAAGGCCTTGTGACCGGTCTCGTGGTCCTCCTCCAGAACGTCGGTGCCGGTGATGTCGGAGGGCATGAGATCCGGGGTGAACTGGATGCGACCGAAGCTGAGGTCGAGGGCCCGGGCCAGCGTCCGGATCAGCAGCGTCTTGGCCAGCCCGGGGACGCCGACGAGAAGACAGTGGCCGCCGGCCAGCAGCGACACCAGCAGGCCCTCCACGACGTCCTTCTGGCCGATGACGACCCGACCGATCTGTTCCTCGAGCTGGCGCCGGGCGGTTTCCAGTTCGGCCACCGCTTCCACATCGTTCTGCGACATCAGGTCTTCCTTCGTTCTTTCACGTTTTCCGTTCCTGCTTCTTGGCTGCCGGGAACAGGACGTTGTTGAGGATGAGGCGGTAGCCGGGAGAGCTGCGGTGCAGGTCGAGCTGGGTCGGCGGGTCGCCCACGTGATGCTTGTGGTCCTCGGGGTCGTGACCGCCATAGAAGGTAATCGTGCCCCGGCCCACCTGCCCATGGATGTACTTCACCTGATCGGTACCCTCCACCTCGGCCAGGACGACGATGTGATCCTTGATCAGACGCCTGTGGAAGGCGGTGGTCTGCCCGAGGAAGCCGTCGACCACGTTCGTGTGGCACTGGGTGAGCATGGTCGGCACCGGATCATGTCTCGCCGAGAACTCGAAGAGGGTGAAGTACTCCGCCTCGGCGCTGCGGATGAGCCGCTGATCCTTCGGTGTCGTGTCGATATCGGAATGCTCGTACACCAGGGGATTGGTCTCGATGGTGAAATCCTCGAAGGCGAGGGTACGGGTGAAGTCGAGCTTGGACTGGGCCGCCGAGTCGATGGGGTCGCCGTCGAACACGGTGTGGGCGATGTCGGTGCCCCTGGCGGCCAGGGAGATATCGAAGGTGTCCGTCGCCGAGCACATGGCGAAGAGAAAGCCCCCACCCACGACATAGTCGCGGATGCGTTCAGCCACCGCTTTCTTCTGCTCGGATACTTTGGCGAAGCCCAGGCGCCGCGCCTGGGCCTCGTAGAGCCGCTGCTGTTCCCTGTACCATGCTTCGTTGCGGAAGCTCTGGTAGAACTTTCCGTACTGGCCGGTGAAGTCCTCGTGATGCAGATGCAGCCAGTCGTACTCATCCAAGATGCCGTCGAGAACGTCCTCGTCCCAGAGCTTGTCGTAGTCGATACCGGCATACTCGAGAGCCATGGTGACGGCGTCGTCCCATGGCTGGGCGTTCGGCGGTGTATAGACGGCGATCCTGGGGGACTTCTCCAGGCGCACCACATCCATGTTGGCGCCATCGATCTGGGCGTAGATGCGGGCGATATCGGGCTCGGAGACGATCTCGAAACCAACGCCGCGGATGCGTGCTTCCTGGGCGATCAGGTCGTGGGCCTGCACCGAGAAAGAGCCGCCACGGTAGTTGAGCAGCCAGTCCACGTCGATGTCGCGTTCAAGGATCCAGAAAGCCAGACCGTAGGCCTTGAGATGGTTGCGCTGTTGCCCATCCATCGGCACCAGCAGCCGATCGGCCTCGGCGGTGGCGGCCGACAGCAACAGCCAGGCACAGAGGACGGGCCAGATCGCGGAGCGGTCGAGTTTCATCCGGGATCTCCAAGGGCACGCAGGCGAGTGATGTGCCGGCGGATGTCAGGGGTGCGCGGGTCGAGGGGGGCGGACAGCACGGTGGTTTCATACGTGCGCAGGGCCGCAGCCGCGGACCCACCTGCTTCGAGCAGTCGGGCACGACCAAGGGCGGCACTGACGGCGTGGCGCTCGGCGGGGTCGTCGTCGGCCACGCGCGAGTACATCTCCATGGCGCGCGTTGGATCGCTGCTCTCGAGACGGTCGGCGGTCTCCAGCAGGGACACATGGCGCAGTCCGCTGGGCGCCTCTCGCTGCAGCCACTGGCGGTGTTGACCGGCCTCCTCAAAGCGGCCCTGGCGCTGGCGCAGCCGGGCGCTGGCCAGCACGGTCAGCGAGACGGCCTCGGTGCCGAATTCGTCGATGAGGAGCAGCAGATCGAGGGCGTCGTTGGCCAGCCGGTGAGTCGGCTGCCGCCGGACGAGAGAGTCGACGAAAGCGGCCGCCGAATCGAGATGCCCCTGAAAAAAGGCGAGCTCGGCAAGACCGAACTCGGCGTCGCCGCGGCCATCGGGGTCGACGACGAGGCGTCGCCATTCGTCGGCGGCGCCTGCCAGATCATCGAGGCGCAGCCGGCAGTCGGCGCGCAATGCCAGCAACCGCCGCTGGAAGTCCCCGCGGTGGGCGCCTGGCTGCAGAAGATTCAGCGTCTTCCATGCCGCCGCCGGATCCCGCAGAACGTGCGCCTGCAGCTGAGCGACGCGCAGTATCGCCTCGGAAGACTCGGTTTCGCCGCCCGACGACAGGTCAGCGTACAGACCGATCGCACCCTCCACATCTCCGGCGAGGGCGCGCATCTCGGCCTGCTTCAACAAGGACCTGTCGCGGTACGGAGAGTTTCCGGCGTGGCGGGCGAACAACTCGTAGGCACGGGAGGCCACGGCAGGTTGTCCGGCGGTCTCGCAGCGGCTGGCATACTGAAACAGGGCCTGCAGAATCACATCATTGCCGTCGAGGGCGTCGCGCAGAGTCTCGAGGCCGAGCTCTGGGTCCCCTGTTTCCAGGGCGCAGGCCGCCAGCAGCAGGGCCAGCGTCGTGGCTTCGGTTCCCCGGGCGTCCTCAATGGCTGTCGCCAGTGCCTGGCGATAGTTGACGGCCCGCCCCCGTTCCACAGTACCGGACACGGCATCGTCCCGGGCCATGGTGGCGATACGGTTTTCCACCAGGGGCCGGCGATGCGGCTCCTGGCGTAGAAACGCACGGTGGGCGTCGACGGCACCGGCCCAGTCGCCGGAGGCCAGCAGCAGCTCGGCTCGCTCCCAGGCGAAGGGATCACTACTCCCGGACCGTTTCGTGCCCGACTGCAGCAGCTTCACCGCTGTTTCGAGTCGCCCCAGGCCCTGCAGGCGCAGGATAACGGCGCGGTAAAGGGCGACATCGATCGGCTCCTGTTGCAGCAGGTCGGTCCACGTCCGCAGGGCGGCATCTTCGTCACCCCCGTCAGCCTGCACCTGGCCCAGAAGCAGGCGGGCATTGCCGTCATCGGCATGGCCCTCGATCCACTGGCGCAGGCGGTCGGCGGCACCGGCAAAGTCACGGTCGCGGCGCAGCACGGTGACAGAGTTCATCAGATCCGTCCGCGGATCGGCGCCGGCCGCTGCGATACAGCAGAGCCAGACGCCGCACACCCGGAAGACCAGCCGGCCACCCATCAGGGCAGACTCCCGTTGGCGCCACCGTGCAGATCTTCGTAGACCGTCTCGTAGTATCGTCGGATCAGCTGGCGGTACTCGACAGGGTAGTCGCCAGCGAGGGCTCGACGCATGGCATCTGCCACCGCGTCGGGCCGCTGGCCCAGATCGACGGGCAGCCATTCGGGGCCACTGTACAGTCGCTGAACGGCCGTCTCCGAACGCCGACGTTTCTCGAAGCCGCGATTGCGGATGGAGCGACTGGCGTCCAGCATACGCTGCAGGACCCGCTCCTGGCCCTGGCGCACAAGAGGATCAGCGGCGTTGCGCTGCATCCGCGCCAGTACGGACTCCATGTCCTTGCGGATCGCGTCCACACGACTTTCCATCGAGCGCTGGCCGCGCAGCGAACGCTCGATGTCACCGAGTGCGCGGTAGATCTGCCGCTGCCGGGCCGCCAGTCGGGGCAGGCTGTCGCGACCCCCGCCCCGCTGGCCCTGCCGCCCCGGCTGCGTGCCATCCTGCAGGGCCTGTTGGGTGGCCTGGTTCAGATTCATCTGCTGCTGCGACAGCCCCATCATTTTCTCCATAGCCTCACCGAAGGCCGAAGGTGTCCCGGCCTGCTCGAGGTTGTCGACGCTCTGCCGCAGCTGCATGACGGCCTCGTTCAGGAAGCCGACAGCTTCGCCGCCTTCGCGCGACGCCCGGCTGGCCTCCCGCTGTCCGAGTCGCCGGGCCGCCTCTTCCATGCGCGTGAGGGCGTAGCCGATGGTCGTAGCCAGACCCGAGTCGAGGGCCAACGTCTTGCGGCTGACCTGGCCGATCTGCTCGACGATGAGTTCAACACCACGAGCCAGCGCCTGCTGTTCGGTCGCCAGCTCGGCAGCGCGCGGCCCGCGCAGTTCAGCGGATGCCCCCGACAGATCTTCCTGGCGTTGTGACAGGTCCACGAGTCCCGCCATGGCACCCCAGAGCTGCTGCTTCATCTGCTGTCGCTGACTGCCGTCGAACTCGCCCTGCAGGTTCTGCAGGGACTGACTGAGCCTGGCCAGATCCTCCTGCAGACCTTCTCCTTCTCGACGGGCCTGCGGGTTGGCACGGGAGATCAGTGACTGTTCCATCTGTTGCATACGAGCCGACAGTTTCTGTTGCTCCATGGTCTCGGCCTCAGACGCCAAAGCCTGAGCCGTGGGTTGACTGATCTCGGCAAAATCGTCGCTCAGGCCATCGAGTTCCTGCTGCAGGCGGTCGGTGTCGCGGGACAGACTCGACTCCTGTGCGGCCAGTCGTTCGGGCTGATCGCTATCCAGTTCGTCGTTGATCGTGGACTGGCGTTGCTCAAGATCCTGGGCCTGTGACACGGCGGCGAGCAGCCGCTGTTCGGCCTTCACCTGACGCAGCAGGGCCAGGGTCCGCTCGAGGCGCTCCTGGAAGGCCTCCTGGTCCTGGGCGAACTGGCGCAACGCCTCGGCAAGGTCCTCCGGGTCGGGGGTATCCATTGCCTGTTGCAGCGACTGCAGAGCCTCGAGCAGCTCGGGTGAGGTCACGGCCGCCATGAGGTCCCGGATCTCTTCCATCTTTTCCAGCATTTCACCCGAGCTCAGCCCGCCTTCCTCCAGCTGTTCCATGGTCTGCGTCATCTCACGCGCCAGCTCCTCGACCTGTCGAGCTCTCTCTTCCTCGGCGACCAGGGCGCTCTCCAGTTCCTGCCGCTGCTCCCAGGTCAGCTCTTCAGACCGCAGTACCTCACGGCGCATCCGCTCCACGGTTTCCTGGGCATCGGCCTCCTGCTCTGCGAGCTCCTCGAGGGACTCCAGCTGCCGTTGCTGAGTCTCGGAGGTCTCGGAGAACAGCTCATACAAGGACGGGAAGCGCAGGACGAACTCCCGCGTGGCAGCCAGCTTCGGTCCGGTGATGGCGTCGTTGTCGAAGGCTTCGGCCCGGTAGGTGACCCGGTCCTCGGGCAGCAAGTCCCGGTCGGACAGATCCCACACATGACGTACGTGGACCTGGCGGCCAGCATCCCGGGCCAGCAGCAGTCGCTCCTCCGGGCCCTCGTTGACGCGGAATACGAGATCGATGCGGGACAGGCCGAAGTCGTCGCTGGCTTCGATCTCGATGGCCACCTGCTGGCTCTCGGGGAGATCGGCGTCGCGGCCCGGGATCGGGATTGACACCTCGGGGGCACCATCACGCAGGATGTGCACGGTGTACTGAATCGGATCCCGGTTGCTCACTCCCTGGCGATCCAGCAGGTCGATCCGATAGTGCCGCAGGGCGCCTTCGTCATGCTCGGGAGTGGGCAGGCGCCACACGAGGCGGGCACGATCGTCGACCACCTCTGCCGGCAGTCGCAGCGTGTCATCGAGAACGAGCGTTGCCGTCGACAAGGGCTTCGTGGCGGCCAGGCTAAAATCGACAACGGTCCCTGAAGGGGCGCGGATGTCGCCCCCTTCCTCCTCGACGCGGGAAGGCAGGCCGGTGTGCTCCGGATACTCGTAGGCCAGGCGGAGCCGGGACAGGCTGGGCGGATCGATGACGGTCACAGCGATCGGCCCGGCGTGACCGTCACCGGCTTCGACACTGAACTCGAAGGGGCGTCGTACATCCTCGAAGGTGTAGTCCACCGAGTCGCCGCGGGTCAGTTCACGTCGCAGCACGACTTCTTCGGTCGAACGATCCGCCGACTCCTGGCGCACCATTTCCATTGTGGCGGGGATGACACCGTCGATGTGGATGAAGACCTGCACATCGTCACCACGAATCACCTCGATTGCGGCCGGCGTCACCCGCAGGTGGGTGCGCTGTGGCCGCTGGAAGGATCGGCCGGGATGGAGTACGCGGTGCAGGGCGTGTCGGGCATCCTCTCCCGTGGCGAGGCCGAGCAACAGGATGAACAGGCCCAGTCCCGCCAGACGCCCGGCGCCCTGGTGCACCTGGCGGGCCGGCGTCAGGCGAGCTGTCTCCAGGCTCGCCAGGATGGTGGCCGCCTCGGCCGTGGTCGCCTCGAGCAGTTGGGCGGAATGGACCGGGCCGCTTTCGCGCCGCTGATCTCCCAGTTCGAAGGCCGTGACCAGGCGTTGCGACAGCTCGGGGGCGCGATCCTCCACTTCCAGGGCGACACGATGCAGGGACAGGCCGTCGCGGAGCCCACGCCAGAGTCGCACGGCGGGCACGGCCAGGCTGATGGCCACCAGACCGGCGAGCAGGCCCAGACGCCAAGCCGGCGGCAGGTAGAGGGCTGCCTCCAGCAGGACGATACCGGTGCCGAGACCGAGGGCGAGGGCCGCAGCCAGCATCAACGCCAGGGCCGACTCCAGGAACAGCCGCCGTCGGCGCAACCGGATCAGCCGCTGCAGCAGCTGTCCTCGCGGTGAATCGCCTGGGGGACAGGACACTAGCGCGTCAGGGCGTAGACGACGATGTTGGTGCCCATACGCAGGGCGGCCTGGCGAGTGTTCTCGGGGACGCCGTGTACGTGGGCATCCTCCCAACCGTCACCCAGATCGGCTTCGTACGTATAGAGAACGACGAGGCGCTCCTCGTGGAACAGACCCAGGGCCTGAGGGCGCTTGCCATCGTGTTCATGCACTTTCGGCAGGCCGTCGGGCAGGTCGTAGTGGATATGGAACAACTCGTGATCGGGGGGCAGCTCGACGAATTCGCGCGTTGGAAAGACCCTGTTCATCTCGCGGCGGAAGGACTCGTCCATACCGTAGTTGTCGTCGGCGTGCAGGAAGCCACCCGCCTCCAGGTAGGTTCGCAGGCGCGCCACTTCGCGGGAGTTGAAGGTGATATTGCCATGCCCTGTCAGGTAGAGGAAGGGATGGGCGAACAGTTCCTCATCGATGAGCTGAACGCGGGCCTCTGTGTCGTCGGCCAGTACCCGGGTATTGGCGCCGACGAAGGTCAGCAGGTTTGGCAGGGAGGAGGGATCGCTGTACCAATCTCCTCCCCCGTCATAGTGCACGCGCGCAATGGTGAAGGAACCGGCGGCAGGCTGAGCCGCAGTGACCGGGCCAGTCAACAGCAGTACGAGGAAGGCACTTGCCGGTACCGCCCTCATGGGCTGCCTTTGACCACGGCGAAGCGTCCGCGGGTACGCTCACCGGACTCGCCCTCGGCGACGTAGTAGTACATACCCGAGGCAATCAGGAAGCCGCCGTCGTTGAGGCCGTTCCAGATCACCGATGCCCGACCGGGATCCGCCTGCAGCGCCGCCACAGGTTCACCCGACACGGTATAGATACGCAGGGCAGCGCCCAGGGGCAGCCCGGAGAAGGTCAGCTCCCGGCGACCGGTGGTGCGGAAGGGATTCGGGTAGACGGTGAAGCCCTCCACCCCGCCCTCGTCAACTTCGGACGCGACGACACGCAGTCGGCTGAGTCCGTCAAACGTGCCGATCCACATCTCGCCCCGCCGCGAGTCGAAGGTCAGGCCCTTCACGCGGTTGTCGATGAGGCCGCTGTTGCTCTGCGTCAGGGTGAAGTCGATCTCACCGTCGGCGCCGATGCGCGACAGACCGGCATCGGTGCCGACCCAGATGTTGCCGCCATCATCCCCCTCGAAGGTGCTGATCTGGGACGACAACAGACCATCGAACGTCGTATACGTACGCCAGGTGGCGTGCCGCAGGACGCCCGTGGCGCGGTCGAAATCGGGGGTGAGCACGTTGACACCGCTGTCGGTGGCCATCCACACGCGTCCCTCATCATCCACGTACACATCGGCAACCCGGTTGCTCGTCAGGCGCGGCTCGGCATCCTCGTCGATGACGATGAAACGATCGTCACCGGCGGTGAAAGGTGTCCCCCCGTCGTCGAGCAGGATCAGGCCATCGGTGCGGCTGGCGATCCACTTCAGACCATCGGGGCCGATGTCCATGCGATAGAAGTCGACGCCGGGATCCAGGCCGAGCGCTACCTGGTCGATGAGCAGCTCCTGTGTCGGCGGGTAGTCGTCGAGTACGGCGACGCCGGCAAGCTCGTTGAGGAGCCACATGTTGCCATCCGTATCCCGCTGGATGTCGCTGACGACGACAAATCCAGGAGAACCGGGGACCCCGCTCAGAGCCGACCGGGTACTGTTGATGTGCACCCAGGTCCCGTTGGCTTCCAGCATGGACACGGCCCAGCCCCAGGAGCCGATCCACAGCCGGCCGCGGCGGTCGGTTTCGAGGGCTACGAGCTCGTCGGCAGGCATCCCCGTGCTCTTGTCGAATACCGTCCACGTATCATCGGCCAGGCGGTAGGCACCGGCCGAGAGCGTGCGCTGCTGGTCGTCGGGTACGCTGGCCGCCCACACCTCGTCCTCGCCGACAAGGGCGATCTCGTAGAACTTGCTGGATCCGGGTTCGCCGGGGGGGGGCACGGAAGGCGCGTTGAGACCGACGACGCGCAGACCATCCGCGGTGCCGAGCCAGAGGTGGCTGAGTCCTGCCTCCGAGGCGACTGATACATCAAATATGAGCGGCGCCCCGATACGCTGCCACTCCCTGCGGCCGTGGCGCAGGACAAAATCGCCAGCGTAGGTGGCGGCGATGCCGACGCCATCCAGCGCTCCCATGGCCGTCACACCACGGTCAATGAAGTCGTGGTAGAAGTCGTCCTCTTCAGAGTCATACGTCCACACGCCGAGAATACTGCCGGCATGCACCAGGCCGTCAGCGGCCGTCAGATCTGCCACCGGGCCGGTGCTCGGCTTCGACTTCCAGCTGTCGGGATCCTGCAGGTTTGCCTGGTCCAACCGGGCCCAGGCGACTCCGTCGGGTGTGCCCGCAAAGATCGACCCGTCATGGATTTCGACGGCTGTGACCTCGGTGTCCTTGGCCAGGTTCCCGAGGCGGCGATAGCTCTCTTTCACCTCCTCCCTGTCGATAAGGAAGACGCTGATCCCCTGGCTGGTTCCGACGTAGAGTCGATTGCCATGGGCCAGCAGCGAGAGGATGCTCAGGTCGCGGAATTCGAGGAAGGGCGGGTCGAAGGTCGATGTGTCGCGTCGCAAGCGGCTCAGGCCCTGGCCGTCCGTGCCGAACCACAGGCTGCCGGAGGAGTCGGCGGCCACGGAGCGTAACTGATTTCCCGCCAGGCCGTCGAGCCGGGTGAATCGACGGTATCGTCTCAGGACCCGGTTGTAGTGCAGGACACCACCCGTGGTTGCCGCCCATATGTCGAAGCCATCGACGAGAAGGTCGGTGACGTTGCTCATGCTCGTGAAGGCAGCCCATTCGGAATCGATCGACTGGGCGTCGGCACTGACAACGCAGGCAAAGCAGACGAGGGGGATCAGGAGTCGCATCGGGTGAGCCATCCGACGTTACATGGTGGACTGAGGGTCGACAACGACGGCGACATCGACGTCGTGCCGGCTTGCCGCGGTGCGCAGATCGTCGAGAACCAACGCCGCCGTGGCGCGTAGATCCCGCGCGGAGATACCCACCAGCAGCGACTGCCAGCGGTAGTTGCCCCGCAGCCGTGCCAGCGGCGCTGGCGCCGGTCCGAGCACGGAGACGCCGGCACGGCAGGCCCGTGAAAGGTGTTGTGAGCCTGCTGCCGCCACGCGGGTCACCGTGGCCTCGGCGGCCCCACGCCAGCGGATGACAACAAGTCGGCCGAAGGGCGGAAATCCTGCCGCTCGCCGCTCCTGCAACTCCGCCTCACAGAAGGCGTCGAAGTCCTGTCGTGCCGCTGCCTGCAGCACCGGTTCCTCGGGCTGCCGGGTCTGTATGACGACCTCACCGGGGGTCTCCCCGCGTCCCGACCGGCCCGCCACCTGGGTGAGCAACTGGAAGGAGCGTTCGGCGGCACGAAAGTCCGGCATGTGGAACCCCGTGTCGGCGGAGATGACACCCACGAGGGTCACCTCGGGGAAGTCGAGTCCCTTGGCCACCATCTGGGTGCCCAGCAGGACATCGGCCTCGTGACGTCGGAACCGTTCCACCAGTTCATCATGGGCGCCCTTCCAGCCAGTGGTGTCCACATCCATACGAAGGACGCGAATTCCAGGAAACTGTTCCTCCAGCGCCGTTTCGACCTTCTGCGTGCCGGCTCCGGCAAGTCGGACGTCCTCGCTGCCGCATTTGGGGCATTTCTCCGGCAGCGGCACGCGGTAGTCACAGTAGTGGCAACGCAACTGCTCCCCCTGGCTGCGATGGCAGGTCAGCGTGACCAGGCACCGCAGGCACTCCACCGACTCGCCACAGGCCGTGCACTGCACGACCGGAGCGAAGCCACGTCGGTTCTGCAACAGGACGATCTGTTGCTGCTTCTCCAGCCGCTCGCGGATCTTCAGTCGCAGGCTCTTGGAGAACAACGTGCGCTCCCGCTTCTGGAACGGCTCACGGCGCATGTCGACGACCTCGACCCTGGCCAGGGGGCGGTCGTCGACGCGGTGGGGGAGTTCGGCAAGGGTGTACTTGCCGGAGCGCACGTTCAACCACGATTCCAGGCAGGGCGTCGCCGATCCGAGCACGACGGGGATGCCGGCGAAGCGGGCACGCACCACGGCCAGATCCCGGCCGCTGTAGGCCAGAGGCTGCCGGCTCTCAAGATCATCCTGAAAATAGGAGCCATCGTGCTCTTCGTCGACGATGATGAGTCCGAGATCCTGCACGGGGGCGAAGATGGCGGAGCGGGCGCCGATCACGAGGCGCTGCTCACCCCGACGCAGGCGTCGCCAGGTGTCATAGCGCTCCCCCAGAGAGAGCTGGCTGTGGAGTACGGCCACCTCGGCGCCGAAGCGGGCCCGGAAGCGGCGAACCATCTGCCAGGCGAGGGCGATCTCGGGCGTCAGGATGATAGCCGACCCACCTGCCTGCAACACACGCTCGGTGGCCTGCATGTAGACCAGCGTCTTGCCGCTGCCGGTGACGCCGCGCAGCAGAATCGGTGAGAATTCTCCCGTATCGAGGGCCGATCCGATCTGCTCGAGTACCTGCCTCTGGTCCGCCGTGGGATCGAGTTCCGGGGCTTCACCGGCATCTATATCAGCCAGGGGATCACGAACCACCTCCTCCTCGGTGGTTTCGATCAGTCCGCGCGTCTGCAGGGACTTGAGCATGGCATAACTGAAACCTTCCTCCACCAGGCGTCGTTTGGGCATGGTGCCGGTTTCCAGAAGGCGCTGCAGGCAGCGCGCCTGCCCGCGGGCGCGGGGCAGCAGTTCGGACAGGGCGCCGCGGGCTTTGCTCGTATCGATGACGGCCACCATCTGCTGGTGCTTTGCTGACACCGACCCACCGCTCAGGTCCGGCCGCATGTCGATCATTCCCTGACGTTGCAGGCGTCGCAGCGCTGCTTCGAGACCCTGTTTCCCCAGCCGTTTGCGCAGCGTCGTGACTTTCAGCGGCGTCTCCGATCCGGTCAATTCGATACACACACGGGCACCCATGGTGTCATCGGGCAGGGCGCCGCCTCGACCGACAAGCTGTACGGTCCGGCTGCTGGTAAGGCGGACACCCGGGGGCAGAGCGGCGGCCAGCGCGGAGCCCATGGGCGCCAGGTAGTAGTCAGACATCCAGGCACACAGACGTACGACTTCCGGACTGATGGGGGACTCGGTGTCGATGACCTGGGTCAGGTCGCGGATTCGGTTCGGTGCGATGCGTGACGCACCGTGTCTGCCGTCGCCGTCGCCGGTGGCGACGGAGTCGGACACGACAAAACCCGTGACGAGACGCTGCTGCACCGGGACGAGGACGACGGAGCCGATGACGACGACGTCAACGAGCTCCTCAGGAACACCGTAGGTGAGCTGGCGCGACAGAGGCGGCGGCAGGGCCACCTCGACGAGGCGGCGGCTCATGGGCGGTCCTGACCAACGGCCTCCGTCGTGTCGGGCGCGATCTGAGCGACCGGTTCGATGGGTGTGATGGGTTCGAGATCCGGACCGAGCAGCTGCACACCCGCAGCAGAGGCGTGGAAGCGCAGAACCTTTGTCGGGTCACCGAGGCGCCCGGCCCCGAGCAGCTCTCCCTGGAAGTGGAAGTGCACGCCATGGGCACGCCCGGCCCGCACCATGAAGAACTCCTGGGCCCCCCAGGTGCGAGACTCGCCACTCGGGATGATCTCGACGACGCCATCCTGATCATCCCACTGGACCTGCACCCATGTTGAATCGACGGCATCGACCTGGAGCACGAGGGGGCCGTCGACGATTCCGGTCGAATCCAGGACGGCCCGCGTCTCCACAGAGACCTCGCCCGGATCGGGCACATCGACGACGGGGCCGGCGGCCGCCACCACGGTGTCGGCCGGAGGGGACTGGACGGCAACGGGCGGGCTCTGTACCTGCGGCGGAGCTACGGCGGGTGCCGGCGTCGAAACCACCGGTCGGTCCGGCACCGGCCGGCTGCCGGTATCACGAGCCGGGGGCGAGTCGGAGCCCAGCAGGTAGAGAACGATGGCCAGGCCGAGGACGAAGATGACGCCGATGGTCGCCAGGCGACCCGGCGGCTGGCTGCGGATGAGGTCGGCCACCGGTGATGGTGCCGGCATGGAGCCGGTGGCAAGGGTCGACGATGTACGCATCTGCACGGGAGGCGGCCGTGTGGCCGCCACCTCGTCTCGCAGTCGCGCCCCGATGGCCTCACCGTCGAGCCCGAGATGGCTGGCATAGTGGTCGATGGCCAGGCGGGCATACACGGGCTCGACGACGTCAAAGTCGCCGCTCTCCAGTCCCTGCAGGACCTTGAGGGCGATGCCGGTGCGTTGATGAACCTGTTCGAGGGACTCGTCGCGGGCCTCGCGGGCGCGACGCAGGACCTCGGACAGCGAGAGGTCTTCGCTCATTCCGTTTCCTGGGATAGATCGAGGTCGAACCCCGCCGACTCGAGGAGGCAGCAGAGCCGGGCAAGGGGCAGGCCGACAACATTATAATAACAGCCCTCCACCCGTTCAATGAAACGGGCTCCGAGGCCCTGGATGGCGTAGCTGCCGGCCTTGCCCTGCGGTTCGCCGCTGGCGACGTAGGCGGCGATCGAGGTCTCCGACAGCGGTTTCATCAGGACACGTGTGATCTCGCAGGCCTCCTGTTCGCCATCGGTGGCAACCACGGCGATACCGGTACAGACCGTGTGCTGACGGCCGGAGAGCAGGCGCAGCATACCGGCGGCTTCCGCCTCATCTGCCGGCTTGCCCAGGAGTTGACCGGCACAGCTGACGACGGTGTCAGCGCCGATAACGAGGTGGGAGGTCGGCGTTGGAGAGGACGACGACAGCCGGGCCCTGCCGTCTCGGAGCAGGTCGGCGACGGCCCCAGCCTTGGTGCGTGCCGAGAGTATGGCCGAGGTCTCGGGATCACCCTGGGCCGGGGGCTCCTCCACGGGGCTGACGATCTGTTCGAAGGGCAGTTGGAGCTGCTGCAGCAGGGCGACACGTCGCGGCGAGGCAGAGGCCAGCACGAGGGTGGGGTTGGCCATGTCAGCGATCCACAGTTGGCGAGGCAGGCGAGTCGATGACAAGGGTCACGGGGCCGTCGTTGTGGATTTCGAGGTCCATGTGCGCACCGAAGACGCCGCAGGCCACCGTCAGCCCATGCTCCTGGCGCAACCGATCCATGTAGGCTACGTAGAGGGGCTCGGCCACGGCTGGATCGGCGGCCTCGCCGAAGAAGGGACGTCGACCCTTGCGACATTCGCCATAGAGGGTGAACTGTGACACCGCCAGAACCTGGCCCGCCACCTCGAGCAGCGAGCGATCAAAGCGCCCCTCGTCGTCGGCAAAGATGCGCAGGTGGGCACTCTTGTCAGCGCAGAAGTGGGCATCCCGCAGGCCATCATTGCCATGTACGCCCACGAGGGCGACCAGGCCGGCGCCGATGCGGCCGGAGAGGTCCCCGTCGATGGTCACCTGCGCTCGACTCACGCGTTGCAGCAGTACTCTCATCTCAGCCGATCCTCCTTCTGTCGCCGCGTTCAAAGCGGATCTGCGGGATGTCCTTCAGCTGAGCTTTGAAGTAGAAGGCCCGGTCATCGGCAAAACGGGTGGGCTCGATATTGAAGGTCGCGGTCCAGTCGTGGAATTCGCGCTGGACGGAGAGAAGCTCGGCCGTCACCCGATCCCTGTCGAAGGCACCGACACCGGGGGCATGCAGGTTGAGGCTGACGGAATAGTCCAGGTGCCAGGAGCCCAGCAGCGTTCCGCCCACCGAGGAGCGCAGCCAGGAACGTTTCGTGGTTCGTCCGAAGGAGTTCTGCCGCGAAAAGTAGTGACTCAGCTGCAAGCGACGGCCGCCACGCCTGTCGATATCCTGCTGCAGACCGCTGCGGTAGCCGAATTCGCCACTCGCCGATTGTGAACCGTAGTAGCTACCTTGCCGTGCATCCTGCTGCTCATATTCGGTGTCGTCATCGCGGCGCGTCCTGGAGGCGACGAAGCGCAACGTCGAGTTGATCTCAAATCGTTTCACCCTTGGTGTGTGCAGGCGCCTGTCGTCGTCATCGTAGAACTCCGACCGCAGGCTCAGGCGTGTGTTGAGGTTGCGCGCCGCGTTGAGGGTGAGACTGGTGACTAGGTCGGACAGGGGCCGCTCGTCCTTGTCGAAGTCGTAGGAGGTGGACAGGTTCAGCTGGGCCAGACGGTGTTTGGTCTCCTCCCCTTCGCCGTCCTTCGACAGAAGTTTCACCCAGAAGGTGTTGGCCAGGCGGAAGGTGAGACGCCGGCTGGCACGCCAGTCGCCACCGGGCCCGCCGAAGCCGGCCACATCACCCGTGTCCGGACGCGTGGCCGAGAAGGCGACACCCGCATCCGGCTTGAGCACATGGCGCACGGCGGTGACGCGGCCGAAGTGGGGATGGAACAGCCCGTAGACGGTCTGCGACAGCGTCGCCGAAGCACTCGCCTGATCTGTCCGTACGCCGTCGATCTCACCGTCGCGCAGGTCGGTGTGGCGCCAGCTGCTGTTGAAGCCGCCGTTGAGATTCAGCCAGCTGGCGGGGCGGCCCTGCGACGACAGGCGCAGTGAGCCGTCGGCGCTGGTGCGGTCGGTCTCGGCAGTCGTCGTCGTCTGCCGGGTGTTGCGCACCCGGGCGCTGCCGTCGTAGTAGATACGCGAATACCACGGGCCGCCCGCCGCCGATCGCGATCCCGATCCTGAGGAGGTCGGGAACAGACTCTTGCGATTGGACCTCAGGCTCACTTCCGGGAGCACCACCGTGGCCCGCTCCGTGTCGAGGTTCTTCGTCTGGCTGGCACCGGCGCTCAGCGACCAGCCCGCCTCCCGCCAGCGCTTGTCGTAGCGGAGGTTGGAACGCAGCGTCCGGTTCAGTCGATCGTCGAGGCCCGTGCTGTTGTTGCGGATGAAGTCGCGGTCACTCTGGAACGTACCGGAAGCGCGCACGCTCGCCGAGGGGCTCAACTCATGGCTGTGGTTGCCGGACAGCCACCAGGACCAGCTGGTGCTCTCGCCGACCTCAAAGCTCTGTACGCGCGTCTCCAGGCGTCCGTTGAAACCGTAGCGCCAGGCGTAGTTCAGCTGTGCCCGTGTCAGCCAGCCGGAACGCTGCCGCAGGTCGGCGGACAGGGTCGCGTCCCAATGGTCGCTGGGAGCGAAGTAGTACCCCAGATCCCGCACCTCCCATTCGGTGGTGTTACTGCCGAAGGACACCGGGCGGC
The DNA here is from genome assembly GCA_036011085.1 of Candidatus Latescibacterota bacterium. Lineage (GTDB taxonomy): Bacteria > Latescibacterota > UBA2968 > UBA8231 > UBA8231 > UBA8231. Next base: position 73,002 of record DASCMS010000057.1, on the reverse strand, counting down.
GTCCGAACCCGGGTGTCAGAATGCCGGACTGGCGATCCTCGCGCAGGGAGAACACGTAGAATGGAACATAGAACAGCCGGTGTTCGGCGATGCGGAAGTAGACGGGGCGGGCGATGGCCATGTCGCCGGCGAGCACTTTGATCCGCGGGCTGTAGAAGTCGAAGTGGGGTTTGTCGTAGTCGCACGTTGTATAGGAGCCGGAACGAACCAGGAACTGTGACTCGGAGCGGGTGCTGATCAGCTTGCCGGCGTAGAAGCCGTCATCGTAGCCGATGCGCCCGTCGCGAATCACGCCCTCGCCGGAGTCGGTGTCGTAGAGAATACGCTCACCGGTGAGCACGTCCTCGCCCCGCGAGAGGGTTGGCATACCTATGGCCTGGCCAGCACTGTCGACGCCGGCACGGGCGACGACGACGCGCCGGTGGCGGTGGTAGACCATCACCTCCGCCTCCAGGCGGGCGCCACGGTTCAGGATGACGGCATGGCCCTGCAGCAGGATGGAATCTCCCTCGACGTAATCGATGAAGCGATCGGCGGTGTACTCGAAGCTGCCCTCGCGGCCCGTCGGCGCGTCGAGGAGCTGCCGGGCCGTCACCAGTTCCGGGTCGTCGCCGCGGCTGACCGTCGCCGCGCCGAGCAGCAGGAGCAACCAGACGCTGACCCGCATGGAAGACACCCGGTTCACGACGGAGCGTGGCGCTGTCGGAAGACTTCGTACAGGACGACGCCGGTGGCAACCGACGCATTGAGCGACCCCGCCGTGGCGCGACCCATGGGGATACGGGCAACGAAATCGCAGCCCTCGCGCACGAGGCGACGGAGCCCGTGGCCTTCGGCACCGATGACGAGTCCGCCCGGCCCGGTGAAGTCGAGATCGGTGAAGTCCCGATCACCCGCCGGGTCGAGACCGGTGATCCAGAGGCCGGCGTCGCGCGCCTGGTCGAGAGCCCGACGCAGGTTGCCGACGCGGCACACGGGGATGCGGTCGATGGCCCCCGCCGAGGCCTTGGCCACGGTCGCGGTGAGGCCGACGCTGCCCCGACGAGGCAGGACGGCGGCATCGACTCCGAGGGCGTGGGCACTGCGCAGGATGGCGCCCAGGTTGTGCGGGTCCTGAAGATTGTCGAGGAACAGCAGAAAGGCACTGGCGCCGGCGTCGGCCAGCACGGAGTCATAGTCGGCGTATTCACGGGCAGCCATCAGGGCGATGACCCCCTGGTGATTGCCGCCGTCGGCGGTACGGTCCAGGGCGGCGCGATCGAGCAGGTCGAAGGGGATGCCGGCGGCGCGTGCCAGACGCACGATATCGTCGACCACGTCGCCACGGCCACCACGGATCAGAAGCAGGCGCCGGATCGGTCTGCCCTCCTGGAGCACGGCGAGCACCGGGTGGCGGCCGTAGACGATGTCCTCTGTCGGGCGGGTTTCGCTCACGGGGTTCTGGGGTCGACGGGAAAAGGTGACGGGAAGGGGAAGGAAACGCCCATCTGAAGCGTTTTCAGTGATCGAAGTATCTGGTTGTAGGCAGTTGTTATTACAGGACTTACAAGTATTGAGACCGTTCCGGGACCGAATCTTGCTCGGCCCAGGTAGTCGACCACGCGTGGTCGACCAGGCATCCTAAACCCCAGTTTCCGAGGCCCTCGATGGATACCGTTGTTCTGCTGGCTGAACTGGCCCTGGGCCTGAGTGCTCTGGGTTCGATCACCAAGGCTCTCTTCGTACAGATTCACCGCGAAGTCTAGCTCGAGCGCCCGCTACCGACGGCCCTCGTCGGTGCCCTTGAAACCATCGCCGAAGTCGTACCCGGCGCGGCCCCAGTCGATCTGACCCGGGTCGACCTCGCGGCGCAGCTTGTCCAGCGTGTGCAGGATGGCCTGCTCTTCATCACTGAGAACCGGCTTCTCTCCCGACAGATCCATCTCATTCTGTGATCGACGGGGCCTGGCCCGCTTGCCACCCGGCGGCTTGCCAGCCTTTGGCGGCGCTGGCGCCGTCGGCAGGTCTGGCACGCCTCCCGGTCCCGGACCGATGGGCTCATCGGCGTAGAAGAAGTGAGCGAATTCGAGCATCACCGCTGCTTTTTCTTCGGCTGACACATCGCCGAGACCGGCCATGGCGCCATTGAGGTGCTGCAGCGTGTCGGTATCAACATCGGCGAGAATCTCACGGGTGCGTTCCTCACCGAGGGCGATGAGAAATATCGCCAGCTTCTCCAGGCGTCCGAAGCGATCGGCTGCAGATGTCATCTCAGATCTCCTCCTCCTCGTCCTCATGATCGGCCAGCGACTGCTGCCACTGCTGCAGCATGCCGAGGGCCTCCAGTGGTGTCGTCTGATCCACGTCGAGGGCACGCAACATCTCCAGCATGCCGCGCAGTTCGGCAGACGGCTGGGCCCCGAAGAGGTCCATCTGTGAATCGGCCACCCGGCCGTTGCCGTCGGCGATCCCAGGCTGGTGGTGATCCTGTTCCAGACGCGCCAGAATCTCGCGGGCACGACCGACGACGGCGCCGGGCATACCCGCCATCTGGGCTACGTGAATGCCGTAGCTGCGATCGCAGGGACCCTGGGCGAGGCGATGCAGGAAGACCACCCGGTCCCCCTCCTCACGGACCAGGACATTCACGTTCTGCACGCGCGCCAGGCGGCCCTCGAGTTCGGTGAGTTCGTGATAGTGGGTGGCGAACATCGTTCGCGGCCTGGTGATGCCGTTGTCATGCAGATATTCAACGATGGACCAGGCGATACTGAGCCCGTCGTAGGTGCTCGTGCCGCGGCCCAGCTCGTCCATGAGGATGAGAGACCGGGTCCCGGCGTTGTTGAGGATGGTCGAGGCCTCGTTCATCTCGACCATGAACGTGCTCTCGCCACGCACCAGATTGTCAGAGGCGCCAACGCGGGTGAAGAGGCGATCCACGGCGCCGATCCGGGCCCGACGGGCGGGCACGAAGCTGCCCATCTGGGCCAGCACGACGATCAGGCCCACCTGTCGAATGATCGTCGACTTGCCCGCCATGTTGGGACCCGTGACCAGCAGGATCTGGTCGTCGTCGCAGGCCAGATGCACGTCGTTGGGAACGAACCGTCCCTGCTGAAGCTGACCTTCGACCACGGGGTGGCGCCCCCCTTCGATATCGATCTCGGTGCCGGCATCGACGGTGGGACGGACATAATCTTCCGCCTCGGCCAACTCGGCCATCCCCGCAAGGATGTCGATCTGGGCCACTGCCCGGGCCGCCGCCTGCACCTGCTCTGACCAGCCGGCGGCGCGGTCCCGCACCTCGGTGAACAGGTCGGCCTCGAGCCGGCCGATGCGCTCGTCGGCCTGCAGGACCCTGGCCTCCTGCTCCTTCAACTCGGGCGTGATGAAGCGCTCGGCATTGGCCAGGGTCTGCTTGCGGGTGTAGTCCTCGGGGACGCGATCCAGGTTCGACTTGCTCACCTCGATGTAGTAACCGAAGACCTGATTGTAGCCGATCTTGAGACTGTTGATGCCCGTGCGTTCACGCTCGTCCACCTGCAGGCGCGCGATCCAGTCCCGGCCTCCCGACGAGATCTGCCGCAGCTCGTCCACCTCGGCATGGAAGCCGTCGCGGATGACACCACCATCGGTGTGTGACGCCGGGGGCTCATCGACGAGGGCTTGGCGTACCAGGGCCACCAGGTCTTCGACCATGGGCAGGTGATCGGGACCCGTCAGGCGCTGCAAAAGATCCGCCTGCAGTCCGCGCGTCACCGAAGCCAGATCTGGCAGGGCCTCCAGCGAACTGGCCAGACCCACCAGGTCGCGCGGCGAGGCCCGGCGGCAGCAGACTCGGGCCATCATGCGCTCCAGGTCGCCGATGCGTTCGAGCTGTTCGCGCACGCGGGCCCGACCCGTGCGCTCAGCTACGAGAGCGCCCACGGCCTCGAGGCGGGCACCGATGGCCGCCGGATCACGCAGCGGCGCCATCAGCCACTGACGCAGCAGGCGCGCGCCCATGGCGGTTCGGGTCCGGTCGATGACGGACAACAACGTGCCGTCGCGGCCGCCATCGTGCTGGTTGACGAGCAGGTCGAGGTTGCGCTGCGCCGTGGCATCGAGGAGCAGGCAATCATCCCGGCGCCGACGTCGCAGGCGATGCAGGTGGGTTACGGCAGCGCGCTGGTTGTCCTGCAGGTAGGCTACTGCCGCGCCCGCGGCGCGCACGCCGGCGTCGAGGTCGTCGCTGTCGAAACCCTTGAGGGAGCGCACGTCGAACTGTTCGAGCAGGACCCGACGGGCCGTGTCGTATTCGAAATGCCAATCGTCGATACGTGTCTGGGCCGCCGCCGGCAGGAGGCGGGTCAGGTGGGCCAGGTCGGCTTCGTCGAAGCCCTCGCCGACGAGCAGCTCCGTCGGGGTGGTGCGCTCCAGCTCGTCAGCCAGATCCACGACAGGGACCTCGTCGATGGCGAAATCACCCGTGGACAGGTCGACCCAGGCAACGCCGGCGGTGTCACCGATGACGCAGACGCTGGCGGTGTAGTTGTTGCGCTGACCGTCGAGCATCGAATCGGACAGCGCCGTCCCCGGAGAGACCACCTCGACCACGTCTCGCTTGACGATGCCCTTGGCCTTCTTCGGGTCCTCCACCTGCTCGCAGATGGCGACCTTGCGGCCCATGCCGATGAGGCGGGCTACGTAGCCTTCCTTGGCATGGTGCGGCACGCCGGCCAGGGGGATGTCGCCGGAACTCTTGCCGTGGTTGCGCGAGGTCAGGGTCAGACCGAGGAGGCGCGAGGCCTCGCGGGCATCATCGAAGAACATCTCGTAGAAGTCGCCCATGCGGAAGAACAGGATGGCGTCGTCATGCTCGCGCTTGAAGCGCATGTACTGTTCCATCGCCGGGGACAGCTTGGCCTCAGCCATTCGACTCGGTCCGCAGGGTGAGTGGGGGCTCGATGAGACAGCCTTAAGATAGACTGACACGCGGGTACAGACGAAAAGAGCGCAACCGGCCCGCAGACCGGTTGCGCTCCAGACAACTGGATCCGATCCGTTGCCGGATCGTTGTTCTTCAGGGAGACGCGAGGCTGTGGGAGATCAGCCCCAGCTCTCCATCTCTTCGTCGCGGTCGACTTCCTCTTCGCCCTCGCCTTCACCCTCCGGCTCTTCGACGATCTCGCGGATCGGATGGGCGGCCGTGTATTCGTCGACTTCCTGCTGGTCCTTGTCGCGCAGGTATTCGATGACGCTGAGCACGACCTTCTTCTGATCCTCGTCGAACTCGACCACCTTCAAGGGCACCTCGTGCTCCAGATCGAAGCTCTGTCGCGGGTTCTCGAGATCATCGATGCCCAGCTGCGACAGAGGCACGAAGCCGTCGACGTCATTTTCGAGGTTGACGACGACGCCGCGCTCGAGCAGGCGGGACACGCGGCCCTTCGTCTCGGTGCCGACGGCGTAGGACTCGGCCAGCTGCGGCCAGGGATTCTCGAATGACAGCTTGTGGCTCAGCGAGATCCGCCGGCGCTTCTGGTCGATGTCGGTGACGACGACGGGGATGACATCCCCCTTCTTGAACATCTCGCTGGCCTGGCGGATACGGCGGGTCCAGGACATGTCGGAGATGTGCACGAGGCCGTCGATGCCTTCCTCGATCTCGACGAAGGCGCCGAAGTTGGTCAGGCTCTTCACCGTACCCTCGAGCCGGGTGGCGCTCGGATAGCGGTTGTCGAGGGTTTCCCAGGGATCCGGGTCGGTCTGCTTCATGCCGAGAGAGATCTTCTGGTTCTCCACGTCGAGCTTGAGCACCATGACCTCGACCTGATCACCGATCGTGACCAGCTTGGAGGGGTGCCTGACGTGCTGCGTCCAGGACATCTCGGAGATGTGGACCAGGCCTTCGATACCCTCTTCCAGCTCGACAAAGGCGCCGTAGTCGGTGATGCTGACCACCTTGCCTGTGGTGGTCGTCGTCTCCGGGTAGCGATCGCCGATGTTTTCCCAGGGATGGGGGGTCAGCTGCTTGAGGCCGAGAGAGATACGCTCCCGGTCACGGTCGTAGTTGAGAACCTTGACGCGGATGCGGTCGCCGATGCTGACCATCTCCGACGGATGGGACACGCGGCCCCAGGACATGTCGGTGATGTGCAGCAGACCGTCGAGGCCGCCCAAGTCGATGAAGGCGCCGAAGTCAGTGATGTTCTTGACCACACCCTCGCGGATCTGACCGTCCTCGAGCTCCGACACGAGGGCCTGACGCATCTTCTCGCGCTCTTCCTCGAGTACGGAACGACGCGAAACGACGATATTGCGGCGCGCCTTGTTGAGCTTGATGATCTTGAATTCGTATTCGTTGCCCAGGTACTGATCGAAATTCTTGACCTGACGGATGTCGATCTGCGAACCCGGGAGGAAAGCCTCGACGCCGAGCAGGTCGACGACGATGCCGCCCTTGATGCGACGCATGAGGCGGCCGCGAACGGTGGAGCCGTCGTCGTGGGCCTCCTTGATGCCGTCCCAGACGCGCATGAAGTCGGCCTTCTGCTTGGACAACACGACGCGTCCTTCGAGGTCTTCGACGTTCTCGAGGAAGACCTCGACCTCCTGGCCGATGTCGATGGCGGCGGGGTCGTCGCCGAACTCCTTGATGGGGATGGCGCCCTCGGACTTGAAGCCGATGTCGACGAGGACCTCGTTGGGGTTGATGTTGACCACCTTCCCCTGAACGATCTCGCCTTCCTTGATGCCGGAGAAGCTCTCGTCATACATCTGCGAGAGCTGGTCGAACTCGGCCTCCTCGTATTCGGGCCGGTCCAGCTCGTCGATGCTGATCTGCCCGTACACCGGCTTGGCGGTGGGCGGGGCCGGCGGGGCGGCTTCTACGTCGACGGTGTCTTCGGGAGGTGCGGTTGTGGTTTCGGTCATGCGCGTTGGGCTCACTTGCTGCGGCGACGAGGTCGTGGCGAACCGCGTCACCGGGAAAGGGTGGGTGGAGTAGACGAACCTGGCGGTTCATCCCGAAATGATACAGCCATATAATGTCCTAGGCGCCGCGCTGTTGGGCAAGAGAAATGATTCGTGCCACCACGGCGTCGATATCCAGGCCGGTGGTGTCGACCTCCACGAAATCGGATGCATCGTCGCCGCCGTAGTCCCGCACGGCGTCCTCCCGATCCCGCTGCTCGATGTCGAGGCGGACCTGATCGACAGTGATGTCGACGCCCTTGTCGACGAATTCCCGATGTCGGCGACGGGCGCGTTCATCGAGATCGGCGATCATGAAGATCTTCAGGTCGGCGTCGGGGAAGACGACGCTGGTCATATCCCGTCCCTCGGCGACCACGCCCCCCAGCCGACCGGCGGCCTGCTGTTGCTGTACGAGGGCGCGGCGCACGGCGGGGACGTCGGCATAGGAACCGACGACGCGGGACACGTCCGGGCTGCGGATGGCCTCGGTCACGTCCTGATGGTCAATGCGGATGCGACCGCCCTGCTCCTCGGGCTCGAGATCCAGATGCATGCTGTCGAGCAGGGACTGCAGGCGGTTGGCATCTCCCGGGCCGATGCCGCGGCGACCGGCGCTGAGGGCGACCGCTCGGTACATGGCACCGGTGTCGAGGTGGCGGTATCCGAGGACGGCGGCGACGCCACGGGCAACGGTGGACTTGCCGGCGCCGATGACGCCGTCGATGGCGACGATCAACCCTCGCGGTCCCGCCATCAGCCGGGCTGGTCCAGCCCTACCAGGGATCGCAGATGGCTGATTTCCCGCGGTCGCAGCCGACGGGAGGCGCCGGGGGCGAGGGAGTGGATGTCGAGACCGGCGAAGCTCTCCCGCCGCAGGTGAACGACGCGGTGTCCGACGGCCTCGCACATACGCTTCACCTGGTGCTTGCGCCCCTCCTTGAGGATCAGCTCGAGGCGGGCGTGTCCGCCGTCATCGTCGTGCAGTCGTTGTGCCTGCGCCGGCGCGGTGGGACCATCTTCGAGGGTGACACCCTCGCGCAGGCGGCGCAATGTGGTATGTGTCGGCTGCCCGCGGACCGCCGCGACGTAGCGCTTTTCGGCGCCGAAGCTGGGGTGCATCAGACGGTAGGCGAGCTCGCCGTCGTCGGTGAGCAGCAGGCAGCCGGTGGTGTCGCGGTCGAGTCGGCCCACAGCGACTGTACCCGGGCGCAGCTTCAGCCCTTCGTAGATCGTGTGGCGGCCACGCTCATCGGACTTGGTCACCAGCGTGTCGCGGCGCTTGTTGAGCAGGACGTACTCGTTGGCCGCCGGCAGCGATACCAGGCCACGACCATCGACCTCGACCCGGTCGCGGGCTGGATCGACACGATCTCCCGCCCCCTTGGGCGGGGCGCCGTTGACGCGCACGGCGCCGGCGGCGATCAAGTCGTCGCAGCGGCGGCGGGAGGCGACCCCGGCGCGGGCGAGGAAACGGTTGAGCCGCATGGGCTCTGTGGCAGGATCAGCCGTCGCCACTGTCCTCGTGGTCCTGTTCGTCCACCGGCTCACCGATGGCGGGCAGACCGTCATCGGGCGGCTCCGCCATCTCCTCGTCTGTCGGCACTGCCTGGGCCCTGCGCTCGCCTTCGGCGAGCAGCTCGTCCAGCTCTCTAGGCTTGGGCAGGTCGGCGAGGCTGCGCAGGCCGAAGTGGGTCATGAAATCCCGCGTCGTGCCGAACAGCATGGGGCGACCCACCCCCTCGGAGCGGCCGACGATGCGGATCATGTTCAGCTCCATCAGGGTCCGCAGAACGCCACCGGAGTCCACGCCGCGCACATTGTCGACCTCGATGCGGGTCACTGGTTGCTTGAAACCGATGATGGCCAGCGTCTCGAGGGCGGCCTGGGACAGGCGAATCTGGCCATGGTCGTGGAATTTGCGGACCCAGGGCCCGTATTCCTTGCGCGTGACAACCTGGAAGCCCCCGGCGACTTCGGTGATCAGCATGGCGTGATCACCCTCCTGGTAGGCCTGGTTCAGCTCGTCCACGGCCCGTCGCAGGTCACGTCCGTTCACACCTTTGATCAGGCCCTGCAACTTGCCGGGTGTCACCGGCGAATCGGAGGTCATGAGAACCGCCTCGACGATGCCGCGCACCTTCTCGGGATCGAGACTTTCGCGGCCGGGCTTGTCCTCTGCCTCGGACTGCTGGCTCGAGGCCTGGTCCTGCTCTTCGTCGTCACTCATGAAGGTGGCTCCTCTGCACCGGGCCGCAGTTCGATGATCTGTGTCTCCTGATCAGCGTCCTGATCGGCGTCCTCCTCTGCCTCGGGTATCGGCAGGGTCCGGTCCTCTTCGGCGCGTCCCTCGATCCAGATGTCGTCGAAGGGCCTGGCCTGCTGCACCCGGATGCGCTGTGACTTGAGCAACTCGAGGACGCCGATGAAGGTGGCCACCATGTTGACCCGGCTCTGGCCGGTGATCAGTTCGTGGAATCTGACACGGGAACGCGTGTCGAGCTCGGCGAGGATGCGATGGATACTTTCCTCGACCGAGGCGCCCGCCTCGACGATCTCGTGCACGACGGTATCGGGCACATGGTCGATGACATGCTTGTACACCTTGAGCAGATCGAAGAGGGACACGGGGTGCAGGCCGGCCTCGGCATCCCTCGCATCGAGGTGACCGGGGCGCTGGAAGATGTCCCGCTGTTGCTTCCCCTGATCGCCGAGCCACCCGGCGATATCCTTGAACTGCTGGTACTCGAGCAGTCTCCGTACCAATTCCTCCCGCGGATCGCCGACGCCGTCCTCGAGGGTTTCATCTCCCTCTATGTCACGTGGCAGAAGCATCTGGGACTTCACCTTCATCAGCGTCGCCGCCATGAGGATGAAGTCGGCGGCCTGCTCGAGGTCGAGCAGATGCACGCCGGAGCTCAGGAACGCCAGGTACTGGTTCGTGATCGTGGCGACGGGGATGTCGTAGATGTCCACCTCATTCTTGCGGATGAGGTAGAGAAGCAGGTCCAACGGCCCCTCGAAAACACCGAGGCGGATCCCGTAGGGATCGTCGGCAGCATCGGCGTCGCGGCCTGGTTCGACAGGAGGATGATCAGTCAAGGAAGAGGTATGGTTTCCAGCGCTGGTCGGTGACGCCGACAAAGTTGCGGATGAAGGTGACGTTGTTCGGCCGCTTGGGTTTACGCCGCAGGCGCAGGTCCACCTGCTCCAACGGTCGATCTCCCTTGCGGGCGTTGCAGGACACACAGGCGGCGACCAGGTTCTCCCAGGTCTCGGGGCCGTTGCGCTTCTTGGGCACCACGTGGTCGACCGTCATTTTGCGATCCACCATGCCGCAGTACTGGCACTGGTAGCTGTCCCGCTTGAGGATATTGCGCTTGGACAGCACCACCCGCCGGCGCGGCGCCCGGATGTAGCGTTCGAGGCGCACGACACTGGGCACCGGGAAGGCATCGGACACCGTCCGTACACGGCCATCGCCGAGTTCGACACTGCTGGCCTTGCCGCAGAAGACCAGCGTCAGGGCACGCCGCACCGAGCACACGTTCAGCGGCTCGTAGTTCTGATTGAGAACCAGTACGATCTCGTCGAGGACGGGCGCCAGGCGCGGGCCCGGGTCGGGCACCGGAGGCGCACTGTAGGAGACGGCGCGGATCATGGCATATCCCGGGAGAGTAAACGGGCTGTACGCCACACCGTCAATCCGGCTCAGGCGTCCTCGACAAACTCCCTGTAGGCCTCAGGAGTGAGCAGCTCTTCCACTTCGCCGGCATCGCCCAGGCGGATCTTGATCATCCAGCCATCGCCGTAGGGATCGGCGTTCACCTGCTCGGCGCTCTCCTCGAGGGTTTCGTTGACCTCGACGATCTCGCCGCTCACGGGGCAGTAGAGATCCTCTACGGTCTTGACGGCTTCTACCGTGCCAAAGGTCTGCCCCTTCTCCAGGACATCACCGACGCCGGGCAATTCGACAAAGACGATATCTCCCAGCTCGGACTGGGCGTAGTCGGTGATTCCGATCGTGCCCACACCGCTGTCGAGGGAGATCCACTCGTGTTGCTCGCTGAACTTCAGTTCCTCCGGGGTCCTCGTCTCGGACGAGTCAGAATCGGTCTCCGAATCTGCCATCGATGGTTCCTTTCTCAGACACGCTCAACGTAGGAACAGGTTCGTGTGTCGATCTTGAGAACATCTCCCTGATTGACAAAGAGGGGCACGGAGACGACGGCACCCGTCTCGAGGGTGGCCGGCTTGACCGCCCCGGTGGCCGTGTCGCCCTTCACCCCCGGGTCGGTGTGCCTGACCTTGATCTCGACGAAATTGGGCAGTTCCACGCCGATGGGGCGCTCCTCGGCCACCAGGACGAAGGTGGTCTCGTTCTCCTGCAGCAGGTCAGCGGCCTCCCCGATCATGTCTTTCTGCACGCCGATCTGCTCGTACGTCTCAGAGTCCATCAGGTGGTAGGTGTCGCCCTCGGCGTAGAGAAACTGCATTTCACGCTTCTCGATACGTACGTCCTCGACCTTGTCGCCGGAGCGGAAGGTCCGATCGATGACGTTGCCGGTGCTCATGCTCTTCAACCGGGTACGGACAAAGGCTCCGCCCTTTCCCGGTTTGACGTGCTGGAACTCGACGATGGACCAGAGGTCATTGTCGAGCTTCATCGTGAAGCCGTTACGGAAATCACTGGTGTCTGCCATGGTCCCTTCGGGTCTGTGTCAGTCAGACGGTTCTGAATTCAACTCGGACAGGCCACGTCGGGCCGCCTCGTTTTCGGGTTCGGTGTCCAGGATGCGCTGGTACGTCTCCTGTGCCTGGTCGGCGTAGCCCTGCCTTGCGTACAGCGCGGCGAGGGTCACTGTCGCCACGGGTTCGCCCGTCAGCTGCTCGCCTTCGCCACCGGCATCGGCATCCTCCTGGCCAAATTCGCGCAGCAGCTCCGTCAGTTCTTCGGTGTGCCGGCCGGGCAGCTGGGACACGGCCGCCTCGGCTTCAGCTGCAGGAGCTGTCGCCGATGTTTCCTCATCCTTCTCGTTCTCCGCCAGCAGGTCGATGGGCAGAGGCGCTGCCTCGTCCGGAGCGGCCGCCGGGATCCTGGGGGCCGCCGTTGGTTCCGGGGTCGGGACGGCCGCTGTTGAGTCTGCCGGTGGTCTGGCCGGCGCGGGCCGAGTCGGGAGCGCCGTCGAGGGGGGCAGGGGGGCTCTGGCCACATCGGCGTCGTCCTCGAACAGCCCGGCGCCAAGGGCGGCGACCTCGTCGTCATCGGCGGCAGCCGGTTCCGCTTCAGGTTCGGGGACGTCGGCTTCCGGGACGTCTGCTTCGAGGTCGGCCTCCATCACCGGCTCGGACACCATCTCTTCTTCGAGGGGTACAGAGGGGGCAGGCTCAGCAAGCACATCAGGGTCGGCCTCGGTGTCTTCCCATTCCGGCTGGGGTTGCACCTGTCCGAAGGGTTCGTCGGCCTCTTCAGGCCCCGGGTCCTCGGCGGCGACGTCTGTGACATCAAAGAGACCTTCGCCGTCATCTGCCTCCGGGGCCTCTCCCGCCCCTGAGGCAACCGGCCCCGGCCCTGCGTCAGGCGTGTCATCGACGCTCACGGCTGCCGACACCGGACTCTCAGAGGCGGCCTCCTCAATAGGAGAATCGACGGTGGCCTCCTCAGGGGCCTCCTCGAGTTCCTCCGCCACGACCTGGACCTCGGGCGTCACCGTGTCTGGCGCAGTGGCCGACTGCCCGGCCACCCCCCTGTGGTGCCGCACACTCCTGGCAAGGCGGTCGAGCTCAGCGGCCAGCGTCTGGCTCAGCGGATCGAGGGTGGTGGCACGCTCCAGGCATTTAAGCGCCAGCGTGTCGTTGTCCATCTCCTGGTAGATTCTGCTGAGGCGTCGATAAGCTGCCGGGTTGTCGGGGTCGAGCCGCAGACTGCGGTCGAGAGCGATGCGAGCCTCTTCCCACATCCGCTGCCGTTCGAAACAGCGACTGAGCACGATGAACCCGGTGGGATAGGCGGGGAACCGCTCACATCCCTCCTCGCAGAGAGCCTGAGCCTGCATCAGCCTGCCGCGGCGCAGGAAGTGGTCGGCCAGACGTGCGAAGAGGGGCGTCTGCGGATATCGGCGGAAGGCCTTTTCGAGTTTCGGCGCGCGGTCAAACATCGGTCCGCCAAGGGTAAAAACAGCCGCAAAGTGTAGGTGCTCCTCCTGTGTCTGTCAAGGACACCGCGGTAGGCAAATCGGCCAGATGTCGAACAGAAACAGGGACTTGGGGCGATCCTATCGGTTCCCCCTCCGTTGACACCATCGGTGCCTTCCCCTATGCTTTACGACTGCTCTTGTGCGCCTATAGCTCAGTTGGTAGAGCAGCTGACTCTTAATCAGCGGGTCCGGGGTTCGAGTCCCTGTGGGCGCACCAAATTGACGTTGTATCAGGAGGGGCACTCGGGAGGCCGAAAGGCAGATTCCGGGTGCCCTTGTTCCGTTCTGCCCGGCGCGCCACCTTTCAGGGTGATGCCACCATGACAGAGACCGCAACTCCCGATATCAAGACTCGGATCCTCGTCGTCGAGGACGAGCCCATCGTCGCCCTGGACCTGCAGCTGCGGCTGCAACGGATGGGGTACGATGTGCCCGTCGTTGTCGCGTCCGGAGAGGAGGCCGTCACCTCGGCGCGCCATTCGCCGCCCCATCTGGTGCTGATGGACATCAATCTGGAGGGCGAGATGGATGGCGTCGAAGCGGCAGATGAACTGGCCCGTCACTACATACCGGTCGTCTATCTTACGGCGTACTCGAACGACCGCACCCTCGAGCGGGCGAAGATCACGGAGCCCTATGGTTACCTGCTCAAGCCATTCGAGGAACGCGAGCTGCAGACGACGATCGAGGTGGCCATCTACAAGCACCGGGCTCAGGAGGCGCTGCGCCTGGCCCACGATCAACTGGAGCGGCGTGTGGCGGAACGCACCGCCGAGTTGCGTTCGGCCAACCAGGCGCTGCAGAGCGAGATCGAGGAGCGTGGCCGTCGTGAGGCCAGACGAGTGGCCCTGGCCCGGGTGCGTGAGCAGGTATGGCGCATGCAGGCGCGGGCCGACATCCGCAATGTCGCCGAAGCCGTATGGGAAAGCCTGGAGGCGCTTGAGGTTCCGTTCAAACACTGCGGCATCAACGTCGTCGAGCAGGGACCCGACCGGGTGGTCCGCGCCTACGACCGGCTGCGCCAGGGCGAGTGGAAGGACCTGGCCCGGCAAGACCCGCCCGCTGCGGCTGCCGTCATCGGGATGTGGAAGGCCGGCGAGGTCGTCTATCGACACGATCTCGAGGTCGAGGACCGTCTCGATGAGGCTGCTTCCATGCGCCAGGCCTACGAGGGCGTCCGCTGCGTGCTCGACGTACCCTTCTCCCATGGCACCCTTGCCGTCAACGCCACCGCACCTTGCGCCTTTACCGATGATCATATCGCCGTCCTGAAGGAATTTGCCGAAGCCCTCTCGGAAGGCTTTCGCCGCGTCGATGACCTGCAGGAGCTGGCCGCCGAACGCGAACGATTGGCCGTGACCCTGCGCAGCATCGGCGACAGCGTGGTAGCTACCGATTCGGAGGGGCGGGTGGTATTGATGAATCGGGCCGCCGAAGCCCTCTCCGGCTGGACCCAGCTGGAGGCCAGGGGCAAACCCTTCTCTGAGGTCTTCCGGGTTCTCGACGAGCGCACCCGGGAGGCCGGCCAGAACCCGGTATCACACGTGCTGGAGACGGGCGCCGGCGTCAGCCTCGACCTGCATACGCTGCTGGTGAGCCGTGACGGTACGGAGCGCCCCGTGTCGACGAATTCTGCGCCCATTCGTGACGACGAAGGCAAGACGGTGGGAGTCGTTCTCGTGTCGCGGGATGTGGCCGAGCAGCGCCGGATGGAAGAGGAGTTGCTCAAGTCCGAGAAACTCGAATCCCTGGGCGTGCTCGCCGGTGGCATCGCCCACGACTTCAACAACATCCTGACGACGATTGTCGGTTATCTGTCGCTGACCAAGATGGAGCTCGAGCCGGCAAGCGAGCTGTACGAGAACCTGAGCCAGGTGGAATCCGCCGCCGACCGGGCCACGGATCTGACGAGTCAGCTGCTGGCCTTCGCCAAGGGGGGAGCGCCGGTGAAGAAGGCCGCCTCCATGGCCGAGATCATCCGCGATTCGGCCACCTTCACCATGCGCGGTTCGAATGTGCTCTGCGAGTTCCAGATCGACCCGGACCTGTGGCCGGCCGAGGTCGACCGTGGGCAGATCAGTCAGGTGATTCAGAATCTCGTGCTCAATGCCGATCAGGCCATGCCGACCGGGGGCCGGATGGATGTGTGCGCCGAGAATCTGGTGCGTGAAACCGAGGACGGACTGCCGCTGTCACCCGGGCGCTACATCCGGATCACGGTGCGCGACCAGGGCATCGGTATCGGCGAGGAGGATCTGGCGCGGATCTTCGATCCCTACTTCACGACGAAGGAAACCGGCAGCGGGCTGGGGCTGGCCACCGCCTTCGCCATCGTCCGTAATCATCAGGGTCATCTGACAGTGGAGTCGAAGGTGGGTGAAGGGACCCGTTTCGACGTCTACGTGCCGGCAACGTCCGCCATCGTCGAGAATGACGACGGAGACACACTCGCACCGATCCGCGGGGAGGGTCGGATTCTCGTACTCGACGACGAGGTACAGATCCGCCACCTTGTCAGCGATCTGCTGGAACGGCTCGGATACGACTCTCAGTGTGTCGCCGACGGCAGCGAGGCCCTCAACGCCTATGGCAGGGCGCGTCTGGAAGGCAACCCCTTCGACGCGGTGATCATGGATCTCACGGTCCCGGGGGGCATGGGTGGACGGGACGCGGCGGCGCGGATCATGGAACTCGACCCAGGGGCCCGGACCATCGTGTCCAGCGGTTATTCCGACGATCCCATCATGGCCGAACACAAGGCCCACGGCTTCCGTGGAGTGGTGGCCAAACCGTACGACATCGGTGAACTGAGCCGGGTGCTGTCCCGCGCTGCTAATTCGCCGCGGAGGCTTCGCCCTCGAGTCGTTTGAGATCCACTGTCTTCAGGTAGTCCTGCAGGGCCTGACCGTCAGCTGGCAGGTCGAGGACATCTGAGAACGGCCACATGTCTCCCTGGAGGAACTGGACGGCGCTCTCTTTGTCGTGGGAGGCCGGGCCACCGGAGGACATGTCTTTGATGGCCTGAAGAATGACGGCAGCGGCCAGGCGCCGGTGGCCGTCGAACTGGGAGCGGTAGGCGGACTTGCGTTCCTTGGCCATAACTCTCGCATCGGTCGACTGTTTGGTTGTTTTCGAAGACAAATAAACTAACGACTGGTTGGACGTTTCGACAGGGTAAAATGATCCCGGTCACACGAAAAGTCCCACCACACAGCCTGTGAGCATCGTCGCCAGCGTGCCGGCGACGATGGATCGCACGCCCAGCCGCGCCAGATCGCCGCGACGATCGGGCGCGATGCTGCCGATGCCGCCGATCATGATGGCCACAGAGCCGAAGTTGGCAAAGCCGCACATGGCGTAGACGGCGATGAGGAAGGCGCGATCTCCGAGCCCGGGGGCAGGACTTCGCATCCGGGTGGACAGTTCGACGTAGGCGACGAATTCGTTGAGAATCGTCTTGACGCCCATCAGTTCGCCGATGATTCCCGCCTCCGACCAGGACACCCCCATCAACCAGCAGGGCAGGCGGAACAGCGAGCCAACCGCTGCCTGAAGAGTCCAGGCGCTGGCCGCACCCAGCTGCTCACCGAGCCAGCCGAGGGTGGTGTTGACCAGCGCCACCAGGGCGATGAAGGCGATCAGCATGGCCAGGATGTTGATGAACAGGTGCATGCCTTCAGAGGCGCCACGGGCCGCTGCGTCCAGACCGTTGATCGTCTTCTCCGTCTCCAACTCGATCCGGATGTGGGTTCCGGTGGTCTGCGGCTGTCCGGTCTCCGGCATCATCAACTTGGCCACGGCGATGGCCGCCGGGGCACTGATCATGGAGGCGGTGAACAGGTGGCCGGCGATCTCGGGATGGGCCCCCGACAGCATCGATGCGTAGACCACCATCACCGTGCCGGCGATGGTCGCCATACCCGCCACCATGAGGCAGAACAGCTCGCTCTGCGTCAGGCGTGACACGTAGGGGCGGATCAGCAGGGGCGCTTCGGTCATGCCGAGAAACACGTTCGAGGCCACTCCCACACTCTCGGCGGCGCTGATGCCGAAGCTGCGCTGCATGAACCGGCTCAACAGGCCGATCACCCAGGGCAGGACGCCGTAGTGGTAGAGGACGCGGGACAGGGAGGCGACGAAGATGATGACGGCGGCGATCTCGAGGGCGACGATGGGACCGTAGGTGGAGGTGAACTCGGGATTGCTCACCCCGATAAAGAGCAGCGACTGTCCGGCTTTCTGCGAGGTTGTCTGCAGCAGCGCTGTGAGTGCCCCCACCACACCGAAGACATGGCTGCGCAGACCGGTGAGCAGCAGACAGGCGGTCAGGGCCAGCTGCAGGCCGGTGGCCACACCCAGGACCCTCCAGGGAATCGGGCCCCGACGGGTGCCCACCAGCCAGGCGATGGCCAGCAGGGCGAGGTAGCCGAAGAAACTGTGCAGAATGTCCATTCCTACCTCACACTTCCCGTTCCTTCAGGCGCCAGGCAGAGGGCGGCCATGACGTGTTGCCAGACATCGTGAACCGGGTCTGCCGTGGACACGCGGTGAGCCCCCGGCCACACCGGGACCGCCGTAAGTCGACGGGCGAACTCGTCGAACCACGGACTGTCCGCCCGGGAGCCGCGGGCCCGCATGCGATCCTGCCAGAGACGCATTGGCGGCGCGTCGAGGTGGATGACGTCGAGCCTCGCCGGGGACACGGCCTGAGTCAACCCGGGCCACAGATCGAAGTCGGCCAGCTCGGGCCCCCAGCCGCCGACGAGAAACACTGTGCGCCGGCCCACCAGATGGGCGCAGGCCGAGGTCACAGCGCCACCGTACTCAAGGGGGCGCAGCCGCTGCCAGTAGTGTGGCCGGCCGTAGGCGGTGGCGTGGTCACCGCCATCCTGGCGTGCGGCCTCGAGAATGAAACCTCCCGCACTCCAGTCTTTGTCGATACATACGGCACCCGGCAGATGCTTGAGTAACCGTGCGGCAACGGTCGACTTGCCGCTGCCGGGAGGTCCAGCGAGGATGACGAGGCGTGATTCCGGATCCCCCGGGTTGGCCGCCGCGAGGACGGCCTTCACTGTAGGGCCCGCATCGAACTCGGCGCCGGCGTATCCCCCCCCCAGCGACGCGGTCACGCCGGCGGGGCACCGCGGTCGCGAGGCTTCCAGCCCACCAGCTGGTGACCGCTGGTCAGGTCCCACTTCAGTTCGCCACCCTGTGAGGCACCGTAGATGATGGCGAACTGAGCTTCGGCATCCTGCAGACAGCAGGCGGTCAACTCCGCCATGTCCCGACTCGAAAGCCATCGGTTCATGCCGGGCTCGTAGTCGCTGTTGACCTGGTCGGTATTGGGAAAATTGGCGATGCGGATGCAGTAGCAGGCAATACCGTAGCGGTCGAAGTAGAAGCGGCCCATGGCCTCACCACAGGCTTTGCTGACACCGTACATGCTGTCGGGACGCACTGGCAGGTCCGGCGAGGAGACCATGTTCTGCTTCTCATAGAAGCCGGTGACGTGATTCGTGCTGGCGAACACGACCTTGGGCACCCTGTTGATGCGGGCCGACTCGAAGATGTTGTACGTGCCCTTCAGGTTCGTATCGAAGATCTTCTGGTTGTAGCGCGCCCGAGTTGCCCCGCGTCCGGCGACGGCGATGCCCAGATGCACGATGGCATCGACGCCATCTCCGGCCTCGACCATGCACTCAAAATCTGCCAGATCGGCGACGACGACCTGGTCCTCCGATTCCACTTCGGGCACGTTTCGGTGGAAGAGCAGCCGGAAGTCATAGCGGTCCCGCAGGTAGCGGCGCAGGGCGCTGCCGACGAGGCCGGCAGCGCCGGTGATCAGAATTCGCGGACGGGTGCTCATAGCAGCAACACTAGGCCGAGATTCGCCTGCCTGCCAGCCGCAGGTCGAGGACACCGAAAAGAGTGAGGACGAAGATGGCGCTACCCAACGACCACCAGGCGCCGCCGATATCCGCGCCCACGGCACCGGCACAGGGAAGGGCAAAGAGGGCGCTCAGCCCGTACAGCACGAGGACCGCCTGCATCCGACTGAGACCGGCCGCCACGAGCCGGTGACTGACGTGGTTGGTGTCACCCGACCAGGGTGCGAGTCCCCGACTGAGACGCAGACCGACGACGGTGACCAGGTCGTAGATCGGGACCGTGAAGACGGCCAGAGGCAGAAGCAGGTACGGCAGTGCCGCGGGCATCGTGGTCAGGACTGACAGGCGATTGCAGAGCAGAAGTGAGACAGCGCCCCCGAGAAACCCGAGGAACAGCCCCCCGGCGTCGCCCATGAAGATCGACGCCCGCGGGAAGTTGAACAGCAGGAATCCCGAGCAGGCGCCGAGGGCGACGAGACAGACGACGCCAGCCGGTGCGTGCTGGGTGACCAGGGCAATGCTGCCGCAGGCGCCGATGGTGATGGCCGCCAGGCCCGCGGACAGACCGTTCATGTTGTCGAGGAAATTGAAGGCGTTGGTGAGGGCCACGAGCCAGAGGATGCTGGCGGCGGCAGCCACGAGATCGGGAAGACCGAAGAGGGGAAACCGGAAGCCGGGTACCAGTTCCACGAGCAGTCCGGAGACGATGAGTTGCACGCCGAGGCGCAGGCCTGCGGACACCACACGCCGATCGTCCGTCAGTCCCAGCAGTCCCAGTGCCAGGGCAGCGATGACGGCAGCCGCCACCTGACTCACCTCGATGACGGTGGGGCTCCACGGCTCCAGCGGAAACAACAGGTAGGGAGCCCAGGGATTGACCCACTCGATGCCATCACGGAACATGAGAGGGTGGGATGTCAGCAGCCAGGCCAGCATGCCGGCCAGAGGCAGCAGGACGCCGATCCAGATCGCCACGCCGCCACCATAAGGAGTCGGCTCCACATGCGTTTTGTAGGCACCGGCTGCCGGGTAGTCGACGAGACCGGTGCGTGTCGCCAGCCGGCGCACGAAGGGCACACACAGGCAGGTTACCAGCAGGGAGCCGACGGCGAGCCCGGAGAAGACCAGAGAGACGATCACGGGGTTAATTTACGCAGGAGGAGACAAGGATGCTGGCTATCGAGGGGGGGACACCGGTTCGTACCGAGCCGCTGCCGAAAAGGGCGCTGTTCGGCGAGGCTGAGAAGCAGGCCGCCGTCGGACTTTTCGATGAGGCCATCGAGTCGGGGGGCGCCATCGGCTACGGTGGTCCGGAGGAAGCGGCGTATGAAGCCGCTTTCGTCGATTTTCACGGGGGCGGCTTCGCCGATCTGGTCAATTCCGGAACGAGTGCCGTCTACGCCGCTCTCGGCGGCCTGGAGCTGGCGCCGGCCGGAGAGGTCGTGGTGCCTCCCATCACCGATCCGGGAGGGGTCATGCCGGTGGCTCTGCTCAACCTGATTCCCGTTGTGGCCGACGCCATGCCGGGAACGTTCAATGCGGGCGCCGGGCAGATCGAAGCCGTGCTGACGCCACACACGCGGGCGATCCTGGTGGCTCACATCGCCGGAGAGCCGGCCGAGATGGACCCGATCCTCGACCTGGCACAACGGCGCGGCCTGCCTGTGGTGGAGGACTGCGCCCAGTCCCACGGGGCCCGGTACCAGGGCCGTCTCGTGGGGACTCTGGGAGCCGTGGCAGCTTTCTCGACGATGAGCGGCAAGCACCACGCCACAGGCCCGCAGGGCGGTGTCGTATACAGCACCGACGAGGAGCTGGGCTGGCGCTGCAAGCGCTTCGCCGATCGCGGCAAGCCGCTGGGGCTGGAGGGTGGCACCAACACGCGCGCCGGCTTGAACTTGAACGGCAACGATCTGGCCGCCGCTGTGGGACGTGTGCAGCTGGCGCGGCTGCCGCAGATCATCGCAGCCCGGCGACAGGTGGCAGGTGCGATCTCAGCAGGGCTCGAAGGGGCCGCCGCAGTACGCCTCGGCCGGGAACTGCCCGACACGGAGGGGGTCTACTGGTTCCTGCGGATCCATGTGGACACCGGCAAACTCACCGTCGACAAGGACACATTTGCCCGGGCTGTGGCCGCCGAAGGGATTCCCACCAACCCCAGCTACCGGCACCTGCCGGCCGAGGCCGACTGGTTTCGACGGCGGCGCGTGTTTCCGCCCGGTGACTACCCCTGGGGGTTGCCCGCCTACGAGGGGAATCGAGAGGCCGTCTTCCCCTGTCCCGACGCGATCGAGGCTGTGGAGAGCCATTTTCTCATTCACATACACGAGAACTTCGCAGATCCCGATGTGGCCGATATCGTCGCGGCGCTGCGCAAGGTGGAAGAGGCCTGTCTGAAGGGAGAAGGAGCATGAAGATCGTCGTCTTCGGCGGCGCCGGCTGGCTGGGCCGAGCCACGCTGAGCAATCTGGAGGGGGCCGGCCACCAGGTGCGCGCTTTCGATCACACGGAAGAGGCGTGGGCCGCCTGGGAAGACGTGGATGGTCGCTGGGAGGGTGACCGCATCTTCGGGGACATCGTCGACTATGATCAGGTGCAGCAGGCCATTGCCGGCTGCGACGCCGTGATCCACGTGGCCGTCTGGTTTCCCCAAGGGGGTGAACAGGATCGAACCGATGAGAAGGCCTTCCTGGTGAATCTGAAGGGGCTGTGGAATGTCCTGGAGGCATCGCGGAGCGCTGGCGTCCGGCGTGTCGTTCATATCGGTTCGTGTCAGACCATCCATCCGGAGGGTGTGTTCTTCACCGCCGATGTGCGCCGACCGGACGGGTCGCTCTACGCGGTCACAAAGCGGCTGCAGGAGGAGATGTGCCGGCAGTACTGGGACGCCTTCAGATTTCCCCTGATCGTCCTGCGGCCCGACTACATCGTCGATACCCGGATCGGTCTTGGCCGCCAGAAGGAGAAGCTCGGTCCCGAAGGGTACCGTGCTGGTGCGGGCTGGGTCTGTCGCCACGATCTGGCCGAGGCCTGTCGCCTGGCTGCCGAAGCCGGATCCGAGATCGGCTTCGATATCTTCCACATCGTCGGCACTCCGGAGGCAGCCGACACCTGCAACGTGGAACGCTCGCGCACGGTCCTGGGTCTGCAGTATCAGGGCGATATCGAGCGGTATCGGTAACAGGCCAGCAAGCTGGCGGCAAGCTGATTCGCAAGCTGGCGGCAAGCTGGCGGCAAGCTGGATCAGCGAGCTGATTTGGGGCTTTGACTCTCTCTGAGAGCCCCAGTATCTTAGCACGTCTACGGTGATTTAACTTCAGTAAAACCAGAAAGGTAGGCCGTCTTTGACGCCTTCCATCCGGACTCTGGCAGTGGCCATGGCCGTGCTCTGCGCCGGCGCCGCTCACAGCCAGATGCGCACCATCCATACAGACCACTACTACATCACGTTTGCGCCCGGTACGGAACGCACCGCCCGGCGTGTTGCCGAGGTGGCGGAAGAGATCTTCCCGCAGCTGGCGGCCGCTTTCCAGTTCTATGACGAGTACGCGCCGATTCACATCAACGTGCGCGACGACTCCGACTACGGCAACGGCTCGGCCTCGGACTACACGAACGAAGTCAACATCTGGGCGTCGAATCTCGACTGGGAGATCCGCGGCGAACACGAGTGGATCCGCAATGTTCTGACTCACGAGATCGCCCACGTCATCACTCTGGACAAGGCCCGCAAGAAGTGGCCCTTCCGCTTCGCGCTGCTGCAGGTCAGCCGTTTTGACTCCAATCCCGACATCAGCTTCGATCTTCCTCTGTACTACATGAATACGCCCAAATGGTGGGTCGAAGGGATCGCCCAGATGGGGCCCTACGCCCTCGGGTGGGACACCTGGGATTCTCATCGAGACATGGTGCTGCGCATGGCCGTCCTCGAGGACGACATGCACTCGTATACCGAGATGGGTACGCTGAGCAATCGCACCGGCGGCTACTACGGCGAGATGGTCTACAACCAGGGTTTCGGGCTGCTCGTCTACATCGCGGATCAGTACGGCCGGGACAAGGTCGACCAGCTGCAGGAACACGTGGGTTTCCTCAGCTTCGAGGTCGCCATCCGCCGGGTGCTGGGGATCACCGCCGACCAGCTGTACGATGACTGGGTCCGATACCTCGACGAGCAGTACTCGCAACAGGTCGCCGAGATCCGCTCCGGGGGATTCCACGAGGGGGCCAACCTCGGCGACGGCGTCAACGGCGGTACTCTCGACTACCACCCGGCCTGGTCGCCGGATGGAACAAAGCTGGCGTTTATCTCGAGCGAAGACCGCGACTACCGTATTCCCCAGCTGGTGATCCACGACTTCGAGACCGGACGTTCCACCACCCTCGATCGCTCCGTCGACACCCGCGTTTCCTGGTCACCGGACGGCAGCAAACTCTACTTCCTGCGCAACCGGCGACGGCAGAACGATCTGGCCGTCTACGATCTGGCCTCGGAAGAGGAGCATCTGCTGAGCGCCGGCCTGCGGGCTCGTGACCCACATGTATCTCCAGATGGTCGGCGCATCGTCTTTTCCCGGCTGCGCGACGGCAACGCCAATCTCAACATCATCAACGTCGACGGCACCGGCCTGACGCAACTGACCAACTTTGAGGACGGCGCGCAGATCTATTCGCCGCGCTGGTCACCTGACGGCACGACGCTGCTGTTCAGCATTTTCCGTGGCCAGGATCGCGACATCGCTGTCATGGACGCCGACAGTCCGCCCCGCCCGAAGGACTGGGGCATCCGTGACCGGACGATCGTTCCCGACTCGCTCCAGGTGTTCCCCGATTCGCTGGCCATACCCGCGGCCGACACCTCGGGGTTCCGACTCCTGCTGGCAACCGCCGCTGACGAGCGCGATCCGTACTGGCTGCCGGACGGCAGCGGTTACGTCTTCGCCGCCGACGTCACCGGTGTTTTCAACCTCTACCGCCACGACCTGGCGTCGGGGCAGGTGACCCAGCTGACGAACGTTGTGGGTGGCGCCTTCACACCTGCCGTCGGCGCCGATGGTCGCATTGTCTATGCCGGCTATCACGCCAATGACTTCGATCTGTTCAGCCTCGAGGCGGGCGCCTACGAACGGGTCGTTGACTGGGGGGCCAATCTCGAGCGCGACTACTTCACCAAGGTCACGTTGCCGCCGCTGGCGGAGGAATACACCGTGTCTCCCGCCTTCGGGCGGCGGATCTACGATCTGGTGCCGATCGTGCAGATGGGCCCCACCTTCATCGGCAACCAGTTTGGTCTCAACCAGGTCAGCGGCGGTGGCTTCCTGCAGGCGTCGAACATCCTGGGTCGGGACCAGGTCACGGTACAGGCCCTGCTCGGCAAGAACTTCCGCGAGAAGACCGATCTCAACAACGACTTCCTGTTGATGTACGAGCGTTCCCTCTATCCGGTGGAGGGCAACAATCGCGGCTTCAACCCCAGCATGTTCATCGCCGCTCGCCGCCGTGAGGTCGACTACATCATCAGCGGCACCACGATCAACGCCGATACCATCGCCACGGCGACGATCTATCCGGTGCCGACGGATTCGTCAAACCTTCTCATTCCCAATGCCTCGACCTACTCCTTCGACGTAGAGAGTCGCAAGGATCGCTTCAAGGATGTCTTCAAGATGCTCGCCGTCGGCTTCGAGGTCCCCATCGGCCGAAGCCGCGCCTTCGTCCAGTACCTGCACCGCAACTACGATGAAGACTGGTCGCTGCAGCACCTGCGTCAGCAGACTCAGTTCTTCGTCATTCAGGACAGCGTCGACATTTCCGCGTCCCTGCCGGCGGAACTCATGCGACAGGACACGCTGCTGATCGACCGTGGCAGCGCCTTCGACTGGTATCAGGGACTCGATTTCTACGACTCGGACGACCTGACCTTCGCCTGGCAGTATCGCAACATGAAACCCACGGCGGACTTCCTGCTCAATCCGACGGGGCGCAGCTTCAGCTTCGCCTACCGCTACATGAAAACCACGGTCGCTGATTCGCTGGCTCAGGTGGCTTCAACCGACGGCACGCCGCGCAACTTCTTCGGCCGCGATCCACAGCCTTTGACGGTCAACGAATACGTGGCCAGCTACAACGAGCACATCGGTCTGCCATACAACAACAAGGTCTCCTTCCGCTTCCTTGGAGCCTACCGCAATCTGCAGTTGAAGCCGGGCTTTGACCCCGACAGCGGTTTCTTCGAGGGACGGTTCTACTGGCCTCTCCGTTACTACATCGGGGGGCACAATTTCCTCAGCGGTTACCCGTATTTCACCAAGTCCGGATCGAAGCTGTTCTATGCGCGTACCGCCTACAGCTTTCCCGTGTTCCGTCGCGTGAATATGAGTTTCCTCAACTTCACCTTCGCCAAGCTGTATGCCGAGGTCTTTGCCGAAACCGGGGCCGTGGGCAACTTCGATGAGGCCAGCCTCGACGAGTTCGAACCCAACGACCTGTTGTCGGACGTGGGCGGGGAACTGCGCCTGGAGATGTTCACCAGTTACCGCATCCCTCTCCGCGCTTTCTTCCAGGTTGCCCACCCGCTGAACCGGAGCCGTCTGCAGCGGGAAGAGGCAAGGGAGGCGGGGCTGTCGCCAGACGATCCCGATGCGCCGCGAAAGATCGACCGGCTGAGATTCTACTTCGGACTCGGGTTCTTTCCCGGTGATCTGCTCGCCGGTGGGCATGACATCGTTCGTGCCGGACTGCTCGAATGAAGGGAGCTGACATGACCAACATCGATCTGCGCAAGCTGGCGCTTCGCCTGAAGGTCCTCGAGATGCTGCGGATCTATGCGCGTCGGCGGGAGATGATGGAGCCGGCGGCCCGATGGCAGCGGAACATATGCCCCAACTGACGGGTGCCCTGGGGTGGGCAGGCCTGGCCGGCCTGCTGTTGTGGGGTTGCGGTGGGACTCCGGAGCCAGCC
This sequence comes from Candidatus Latescibacterota bacterium, assembly GCA_036011085.1. Taxonomy (GTDB): domain Bacteria; phylum Latescibacterota; class UBA2968; order UBA8231; family UBA8231; genus UBA8231. The sequence continues at coordinate 47,024 of DASCMS010000057.1, read as the reverse complement.
ACACCGGATGCCGTGGCCCAGGCCCATGATGCGGGGTGGCATGTGGACAGTGTGGGGGTCAACAATCTCGCCGAGGGCGATACGATCAACCTTGATGCCGGTCTCACGATCATCGAGACGACGCGCATCTTTCCACGTCAGGCCGATGGTGGTGAGGTCTTCGCCTGGGAGTTCGAGGCGCGCGAACTGACGCCGGTGAAGCTGCTGATCGTGCGCGCCGTAGATGGGGCGAAGAACTTCGAGCTGCTCGGGGAGAGCCCCATGGTCATTCCCCGCCAGCTCGGGGCCAACCGATTCGAACTGCCGGAACCGATTCCACTGCAGTATCCCTGTCTGTTCGGGATCTACATGCCGGAAAAAGGGGCGATCCCCTTTCGCAAGGTGCAGAACTGGAAGACGCTGATCGCGGCGCGACCCTTTACCCGACCCTACATCGATCGGTCACCCTTCAGCATGTACGGATGGCGCTACGGGATTCGTGTGTTCTGGCGCAAGGCGCCGGAGGAAGAGGAGACGGCGGAGTGAAGATGCCAAAGGGGTGGTTGCTGGCGTGTATTGTGGCGATTCCGGTTCTGCTGACGGGGTGCGGCAATGACGGCGGCGACGAGGATCCTGCCCGACAACGCCTGCGGACCGAGGTGCTGACCCTGCAGGCGGCTCTGCGCAGTCAACCTGACTCGCCGATTCTGTACTACCAGCTGGGTCAGATCTACCGCAAGTATGGAGTCACTGACAGTGCGCGACAGGCGCTGGAGCGTAGTGTCGAACTGCATCCCGCCTTTCCCCAGGCGTATCAGCAACTGGCACAGGTGTATTTTGAGACGGGCGATCTGCAACGCTCCGAGGCGGCCTGGTCGCATACCGCGCGCTTTGCACCGGACAACCTGGAGACGTGGAACAACCTGGGATATGTGCGGCGTCAACTGGGTGATCTCGTCGGCGCCGAACAGGCCTACCAGACGGCCCTGGAGATCGATTCGGCCTTTGCCGAGACGCTGAACAACCTGGGGCAGGTTTACCGTGAGCAGGGGCGTCGGGACCTGGCGGTGAGCCACTTCCACAAAGCCATGGCGGTCGATCCCACCTTCCGCGGCGCGTACATCAATCTGTCCAAGTTGTACCGGGACCAGGCTGACATCGACAACGAACGGAAGATGCTCGTGGAGATCCGTGAGCGCTTCGGTCGCACCTCGCGCGAAGGTCGCTACGCCTTCGTGCGCCTGGAAGAACTGAACTCCGCCGAAGGCGGTTGAGCCAGGATCGCCGTCAGCTGCCGGGCGTACCCGGCTCCCGAGCCGACGATCAGGATCGCTGTCGTCCACTGCAGCAGCATCCCCCAGACCTCCGCCACGTTCAGCACGAAGGCGAGCATGGCCAGGGCCATGCTCCAGGTGGCTACCTTGCCCGGCAGGCTGGCGGCGACGACGATCCCGCGGCTGCGCAGCAGGAACCAGCCGACGCCGAGGATGATCAGATCGCGCATCCCCTGGAGCACGACCAGCCAGGCGGGGAAGCCGCGCAGGAAGACGAGACTGATACAGACGCAGCCGATGAAGAGCTTGTCCGCCAGCGGATCGAGCATGCGGCCCAGGCGCGACGTCTGACCCAGCTTGCGTGCCACCCAGCCATCGAGCAGATCGGTGGCGCCTGCCGCCAGCATCAGCGCCAGCGTCAGCGGACCGATCCCCTGGACGTCACGGTAGAGTCCGTAGGCGACGGCGGGCCCGAGGAACACGCGGGCCAGGCTGAGCCCGTTAGCAATCATGGGACATCACCTACTGTAGCATTTCCTGGGCATGTCGACGGGCGGCGTCGGATACCGTCTCCCCGGCCAGCAGGCCAGCGATCTCTTCCGCGCGAGCCGCACCGACCAGGTGTACGACATCTGTCACCGTGCGTTTCTTCCGCTCGCTCTTGTGCACCGAGAGATGGTGATCGGCAAGGCTGGCAATCTGAGGCAGGTGAGTGATGACGAGGGTCTGCCTGGCACCGGACAGTGAACATAGGCGGCGGCCTACCGCGGCGGCGACGCGGCCGGAGATGCCCGTGTCGACTTCGTCGAAAACGAGGGTGGATACGGCGTCCCTATCGGCGATGATCTGTTTGAGTACGAGCATCAGGCGTGACAGTTCACCACCCGAGGCGACCCGGGCCAGGGGCAGGGCCCGTTCACCGCGATTGGCCGAGACGTAGAATTCTACCGACTCCGCGCCGCGGGCGTCAGGTTCCGGGCGGGGCGTGAGCTCGGCGCGGAACTCGGCGGCGGGCATGCCCAGTTCGGCGAGTCCCTCAGCGACGGCCGACGCCAGGTGGCTGCAGGCACCGCCGCGGCCCTTCGACAGGTCGGCGCAGGTCTTGCGGAAGGAGCCGGCGGCTCGGTCCATCTTCTTCGTGGCGGCGGCGATCTTGGCGTCGAGGCGCTCGGCGTGTTCATCGAGTGACTCGAGCTCGGCCGCTCGTGACACGATGGTGGCCAGGTCGCTGCCATGGCGACGCACGAGCCGGCGCAATTCCTCCAGCCGCTCGCGAGCTGCCTCGAGCCGCTCGGGGTCAGCCTGCAGGCTGGCGGAATAGTCGCGCAATCCGGCCGCCGCGTCCTCGACGCCGATCATCAGTCCTTCCAGAGCTTCGACGCGGGATCCCAGGGAGGGATCGAACTCGACCAGCCCCTCGAGTTCGCGCCGAGCCTGGCCGAGACGGTCGACGATGGAGTCGTCGCGGCCATAGAGTGATTCGTAGAGGTCGTACGTGTTGCGTTCGAGGGTCTGCTGATTGTCGAGGATGGCGATCTCGCGCTCCAGGCTTTCATCTTCTCCGGGCTCGGGGGCCAGGCGACGAATCTCTTCCAACTGGTACCGGCGCAACTCCTCGTCATCCCGTAGCTGCTGACGATCTGCCTGCAACTGCCGCAGGACTGCGGACACCCCCGCCCAGCGTTCGTGGGCGGCGGCGGTGGCGGCGGCGCGCTCGACGAGGCCGCCGCACTCGTCGAGGAAAGAGGCATGACGTTCCGGGTCGAGCAGCGACTGGTGTTCATGCTGACCGTGCAGGTCGACCAGAAGCTTCCCCGCCTCGCGCAGCCGCCGGAGCGGCACCATGGCACCATTGATGAAGGCCCGGGAACGGCCTTCCGCACGGATTTCGCGGCGCAGGATGAGATGGGCATCACCATCCAGCTCGAATCCGGCCGCCTCGAGCCGCTGCCGGGCGAGCGTGTCCTGGCTGAGCTCGAACAACCCCTCCACTTCGCAGCGTTCGGCCCCGCCGCGTACGAGATCGGCCGAGACCGGGGCGCCGAGAATCGAGTTGAGGGCCCCGATGAGAATGGATTTCCCCGCACCCGTTTCGCCGGTGATGACCGACAGGCCATCGCCCAACTCGATATCTATGTGGTCGATCAGGGCGAAATTGTCGACCCGCAGTCTAGCGAGCATGGTCATCCTCCTCCGTGTTCAGGGCCTCTTCGTCGTCGGCATCGAGGAACTCAAGCTGGAATTCGCCACCCGCCTTTTCGACCAGCACGCTGACTCGCTTGCGGGACTGATCCAGGAGGCCGGCGCAGGTCCGTGAGGCGGCGATGCCGCGCTCGAAGACCTCGAGTGATTGCTCGAGCGTGAGGTCGCCGGATTCGAGGCGTGACACGCATTCCTCCAGCGTTTCCATGGTGGCCTCGAAGGTCGGCGTGGTGTCGACTAGGGGTTCGCTCACGGACGTGTCTCCTCGACGCGGCACCGGGCTTCACCGGAGGCGAAGCGGAGCCGAAGGTGGTCGCCGGCAGACAGGTCGCCGGCGCTACGTACTGGCTGCCCGTCCGCCTCGCGTTCGCAATAGGCGAAACCGCGAGTCAGGCTCGACAGGGGAGATCGGGCCTGCAGTCTCATCGCCGCTCGGGCGAAGCGGGAGCGATGCGAACAGAGACACCCGTCCGCGGCGGCTGCCAGCTGAGTGACGGTCTCGTCGAGACGCTGGCTCTGCTGGTCGACACGGTCCTGCAGGCGGGTCAGAAGACGACGCGGGTCATGGCTGTCGACCTCACGCTGCAAGTGGTCGAAGCGCTGGTCCATGGTGCGCAGAAGCCGTTGGCGCAGAGCGCCGACACGCTCGCGCAGCACGCCGTATTCCTGGGCCACGAGTTCCGCGGCAGCGGAAGGAGTGGGGGCGCGGACATCAGCGACGTAGTCGGCGATGGAATGGTCGATCTCATGGCCGATGGCAGCGACGACGGGTACCTGAGACCGATAGATGGCCCGGGCAACCGACTCGTCGTTGAAGGGCCACAGGTCCTCCGGAGAACCACCACCACGACCGACGATAATGATATCGACACCACCCCAGCGGTTGAGCCGGTCGATGCCGCGACACAGGTCCCGAGGGGCTGCGGAGCCTTGCACCCGCGCCGATGCCAGGACCACCTGCAGGCCGGGGGTACGGCGCCCGAGAACCTGCACGATGTCACGAATGGCGGCACCCGTGGGCGAGGTGACGACACCGACGGCCCGCGGGTGGGTGGGCAACGGACGCTTGCGCTCGGCATCGAACAGACCTTCGCCTTCGAGACGGAGGCGCAACTGCTCGAAGGCGACGGCGAGTTCGCCGACGCCGGAGGGTTGTATACGGTAGACGTAGAACTGGTAGCGCCCGCCACGTTCATAGACCGACACGTTGCCGTAGACGAGGACTTTCATGCCTCGTTCGGGCTGGAAGCGCAGCTGCTGCGCCTGCAGGCGGAACATGACGCATCCCAGCTGTGAGTACTCGTCGGCGAGGGTGAGGTAGATGTGACCACTGGCCGGTCGGCTGCATTCGGAGATCTCACCTTCCACCCAACAGAACGGCATGGACTGTTCGAGAGTCGCCTTGACCCGGGCGGTGATGTCGGAAACCGACAGCGGCCCGGCGAGGCCGGCGGCGTCAAAGGCATCGTTCATCGGCTCAAGCCTCAGTCTTCGTCACCGGCATCAGCGTCGGTGCTTTCCACGGGAATCTGCAGGCGCTCGATGGCATGGGCGCGGCCGGTGGTATCGTCGATGTCGACGACGGCACCATTGAGATGCGGTACGCCATCGGCGGGCTTGAAGCGTGCCGGCAACTGGTCGATGAAGCGCCCCACGGCGATGGAAGAACGCGTGCCGATGACCGAGTCACGTACGCCGGTCATGCCGGCATCGGTAAGGAACGCCGTGCCTCGCGGCAGGATGCGTTCGTCAGCGGTCTGTACGTGCGTGTGGGTGCCGATGACGGCGGAAGCCAGTCCATCGAGGTGAAGACCGAGAGCGATTTTCTCGGCTGTGGCCTCGGCGTGAAAATCAACGAAGATGATCGAGGTCTCCTGGCGCAGGTTTTCGACCTCGGCGCGGCCTCGCTGAAACGGGCAGTCGATGTCGCTCATGAAGGTGCGGCCCTGCAGGTTGAGGACGCCCACCTGGCGGCCCGCCCGGTCTTCGACGACGACGGAGCCCTTGCCGGGGGCGCCCTCCGGGTAGTTGAAGGGGCGCAGGACGCGGGGGTGTTGGTCGAGACGAAGGACGAAATCGGCGCGGTTCCAGACGTGGTTTCCCGATGTGATGACATCGACGCCGTAGGCGTGGAGCTTCTTGACGATATTGTCGGTCATGCCGAAGCCACCGGCGGCGTTCTCACCGTTGGCGATGCACAGATCGACGGTCCGTTCCTGGATCAGCCGGGGGAGGCACTCAGCGGCGGCACGGCGACCGGGACGGGCGTAAATGTCTGCTATGAAGAGGATTCGCAACTGGCTTGTCCTGTGTTTGGCGGCGGTCGGGCCGGTCCTCGGCCGTACGCCTCTGGTTGTTGGGGCCCTCTGCGAGGCGGATCCCTCCCTCAATGGACGAGGTGGGTGCTACCGGGTCAAGAGGTTCCTGCAGACTGGGAGACTGCGGACGGCTACCGGGCGTAGTGGACGGCGCGTACCTCGCGGATGACGAGGACCTTGATCTGGCCGTGCTGGCCGAGGTCCTCTTCCAGGGTGTGGGCGATCTGGTCGGCGATCTGGTCGGCATAGGCGTCGTCGACGGCGAGGCTGTCGACGAGGACGCGGACCTCCTTGCCGTTCTGCAGGGCGAAGGCGTGGTCGACGCCCGGGTGGTTCATGGCCGTCTCTTCGATATGGTGCATGCGCTTGATGTAGTCGTCCACCTTCTCCTTCAGCGCCCCCGGGCGGTGGGTGGAGATCTCGTCCGCTGCCTCGACGAGGATGGCCACGGCAGAGCGACCCGGTTGATTCTGTCGGTGCGTCTCGATGACTTCGACCACGTCGCCGCTCTCGCCGCACTTGCGCGCCAGTGCGGCGCTGGCCTGGGCCAGGTCGGCGCCGATGTCGTGGTCGAGTGCTTTGGTCACGTCGTGCAGCAGGCCGGCGCGGCGCGCCAGGGCGACATCCATGTCGAGCTCCTCGGCCATCATGCCTGCCAGGAAACCGACCTCCTTGCTGTGCGCCAGAAGGTTCTGACCATAACTGGTACGGAAACGCAGCTTGCCGAGGTGCTCGAGGAGGGGCTCGGCCATATCGTGGATATCGAGGTCAAAGGCGGCCTGTGAACCGGACTCGCGGATCAGCTCCTCCACGTCTTCGCGGCATTTCTCGTAGACTTCTTCGATGCGGCCCGGGTGGATACGGCCGTCGAGGATGAGCCTGTCGAGCGTGTTCTTGGCGACTTCGCGGCGCAGGGGATCAAAGCTCGAGAGCATGACGATGCCGGGCGTGTCATCGACGATGACTTCGACGCCGGTGATCATGTCGAAGGAGCGGATGTTGCGGCCGTCCCGACCGATGATCCGGCCCTTCATGTCGTCTGAGGGCAGTTGGACGACGGAGACGGTGCTCTCCATGGCCAGCTCGCCGGCGAATCGCTGGATAGACCGGGCGATGATCTCCTTCGCTTCACGGTTCGCATTGGCGATGCCGTGGTCCTTGATCTGTTTGACCTTGCGGGCGGCGAACTGGCGCGCGCTCTCCTCCTGCTGCTCGATCAGCAGGCGCCGGGCGTCGGCGGTGCTGATGCCGGCGATCTGCTCGAGCCGGTGGCGCTGCTGGCGCACCATATCACGTACACGCGTCTCCTCCGAGGTGATCGTCTCCTCGCGGCCGTCGAGCTCCTGCTCGGTCTTGACCAGGCTGCGTTCCTTGCTCTCGAGAACGTCGACTTTGCGATCGAGCTGCTGTTCACGCTCCTGCAGACCCGTCTCGAACCGGCGCAAGGTTCGCTTCGAGTCCTCCAGTTCGGCCTCCAGGGGTTCCCGCTCCCGCCGCCACTCGTCTCTGGCCTCCAGAGAGGCCGTCTTCTTGAGGGCGTCGGCTTCCAGCTGGGCCTCGTCGAGGATGCGGGCCGCCTCTTCCCTGCTGGACTCCAGTCGGTTGCGTCGACGCCGGCTGTTGACGATCCAGCCGGCCACGAACCCGAGGCCAAGAACGGCGAGGGCCATCACGACAGCACCGAGTACGACGAGGGGCTCACCCATCAGTCGGTCGTTTCCATCTCGCGAAAGAGCTGCCCGAGAGATTCGGTGAGGCGGTTCGTGCGCTCGGAGATGTCTTCCTCAACGGAGGTGACGTCGCGCTGCATGTGCAGCAGCTCGTCGACGAGCTCGAGGCCGGCAAGGACCGCGGTCTGCATCGGTGTCGCATCGCCGGCGTTGCGGCCCACCTGGCGCATCCTCTCGTCTACGAGACGGGCTACTTGCCTGATGTGGGCGTCCGCTTCTTCGCCTTTGGATGCGAAGCAGTACTCCTGATCCAGGATCCGGACCTTGACGACGCGGCGTTCTGCAGACGGCATGGGATCGCCGGCCCTAGAGGGCCGCCCCGTCCAGTCTGGAGAGCAGCTTCTCCAGTCGTTCACGGACTTGTCCGTCGCGGGTTTGGGCCTGCCCGTGCACGGTCTCGAGTTCCCGGTGGGATGTCTCCAGACTGGTGATCCGCTCACGCAGTCCCGTATTCTCCACACGCAACTGCTCCAGGACCTCGAGCAGTCGGTTCACCTCTCCCTCGAGTCGCTTGAAGTTGCCATCGACGGCGGTTTCAGTCATCGGTCTCCTCAGATGAGTCGTGGGGTGCTGTCAGCCGTTGGGGGCTGTTAGCGCAGGCGCGCCTCGAAGGACTTCTCCAGGCGCTGCAGTACGCGCTCGACGACACCGTCCGCGTCCCGGTCCTCCAGCGTGCGGTCCGGTGAACGCAAACACAGGGAAAAGGCGAGACTGCGCTTACCTGCCTCGACCTGGTCGCCGCTGTACACATCGAACAGGCGAACGTCATCCACCAAATCGGGAGCGACGGAGCGGATCTCGTCAGCCACACGCCCCGACGGCACCTGGTCGCCGAGGACGATGGCCAGATCCCGCTCGATCGGGGGAAACTTGGGGAGAGGCTGATAGGCCGTCCCCCTGGCCGCCCAGGCGCCGAAGAGCGGATCGCAGGCCAGTTCAAAGATATAGGTGTCCCTCGTCAGAGAAAAGCTGTCCGCAAGGGCTGCGTCCACCTGCCCGATCGTGCCCACGGCGGCGCCTTCCACGAGGACTCGAGCGCTGTGCCCCCGACGCAGGAGGGGGGTTTCGGTCGGGTCGAAGGCGACATCGAGTACCCCTGTCATGAGCCCCTCGAGAATCCCTTTGAGATCGAGGAAGTCGGCGGGGCGGTGGGTGGCTCGCCAGGATGAGGGTGACGTCTGACCCGAGAGCACGCCCGCAACACGCCAATCTTCAATGTGATCTACGCCTTCACCATCGGCGGCGAGGAACACGCGCCCCACTTCGAACAGGGCAACTCCCGGGGCCCGTTGACGGAGGTTGCGCCGGGCCACGTCGAGCAGTCCGGGGAGCAGGCTGTTGCGCATGCAGGAGACACCGTCGGCAGGCGGATTGGCCAGTCTGCAGCCCACGGGGCCTGCCCGTTCGGCCCAGGAATCGGCGATGATGCTGGAGGTGATCGCTTCGTCCAGACCGAGGCCGGTCAGAGCCTGACGCAGTCGTCGCTGGGCATCATACTGGCCACCGGCGATTCCTGGAAGGGGCCCGCGAATCTGTTCGCTGGCCGCCACGTGCTGGTAGCCGTGAATGCGGCCCACCTCCTCGACGAGATCGATCTCCCGTTCCAGGTCGGGGCGGAAGGACGGCACTACTACACTGAGCGAGTCCTTGTTGTCGTCGTCCACCTCACAACCAAGGCGCTCGAGGATGGCGCGACAGCTGGCACCGTCCACGGGCAGTGCCAGCAGGCTGGCGGCACGTGCCGGCCGCAAGCGCACGGTAGGACGCTGCGACTTGCCCGGCCAGACGTCGATGACTCCGGGCGCCACCTGTCCACCGGCGAGCTCGGCGATCAGGGCGGCGGCGCGTTCGCTGGCTCTGTCGGGCATGTCCCAGTCGGCGCCGCGCTCGAAGCGGGCCGAGGCCTCGGTATGCATCCCCAGCTGCCGGGCACCCTGGCGGATGAGGCGGGCATCGAAGAAGGCCGATTCGAGCAGGACATCCCCGGTCTGTGCCGTGACCTCTGAGTCGGCGCCACCCATGACACCGGCAACAGCAACCGCAGCACTGCCGTCGGCGATGACGAGGAGTCCGTCATCCTGCAGGTGATGGACCTCACCGTCAAGAGTGCGCAGCGACTCGCCGACGCGGCTGCGCCGGACAACGATACGACTCTCGTCCAGACGTTTCAGATCAAAAGCATGCAGGGGCTGGCCGAGTTCGAGCATGACGAAGTTCGTTACGTCGACGATGTTGTTGATGGGACGCTGGCCGACAGCCCGCAGCCGATCCTGCAGCCAGGTGGGCGAGGGACCGACCTGGACACCGCGTATGACTCTGGCCACGTAGCGTCCGCAGCCGTCGGGGTCCTCTATGGTGACACCAGCATCCGCCTCGACTGCGGCTCCCTCCGTGACAAGCTGCGTCTTGGGGATTCGCAGTTCGACACCGGCCAGGGCGGCCACCTCCCGCGCGATGCCCACATGGCTGAGGCAATCGGGTCGGTTGGGTGTGACCTCGAAGTCGATGACGATGTCGTCCAGCCCCGCCGCCGTCGCGTAGGGGGTACCGGCAGTCCATTCCTCCGGCAGAACCATGATACCAGAGCCATCGTCGCCGAGCCCGAGTTCGATTTCGGAGCAGATCATGCCTTCGGAGGCGACGCCGCGCAGTTTCGCCTTGCCGATCTTCGTCCCGTCCGGCAACCGGCTCCCGGGCAGCACCACCGGGACGGTCTGGCCGGCGTCGACATTGGGGGCGCCGCAGACGATGGTTCGGGGTTCGGCCTCACCGGCATCGACGCGGCATACCGACAGGCGGTCGGCGTCAGGGTGCTGCTCTGCCTCCAGGACCTTGCCGACGACGATACCGGTGAGTGCGGCACCGAGGTCTTCGACGCTTTCCTGCTCGAGACCGGCCATGGTCAGCCGCTCGACGAACTCCTCGGCCGTCCAGTCGACATCGACGTATTCCCGCAACCACTTCAATGAGATCTTCACATCAGCCTCCGTGGAACTGCCGAGTGAACCGCATGTCGCTCTCGAGGAACAGCCGGATATCGTCGATGCCGTGGCGGATCATGGCGACGCGCTCGATGCCGAAGCCGAAGGCGAAACCGGAGAACACCTCGTCGTCATAGCCGACGCTGCGGAAGACGTTGGGATCGACCATGCCGGCACCGCCGATCTCGATCCAGCCCGTGCCCTTGCAGACGCGGCAGCGATCACCGTCCACCTCGCCGCGCTGACTGCAGATCGTGCAGGAGAAGTCGTATTCCACGCTGGGTTCGGTGAAGGGGAAGAAGTGCGGCCGAAAGCGGATCTGGGTGCGTTCGCCAAGGACGCGTTTCGCCACAGCCGTGAGGGTGCCTTTGAGATCCGCCATGGACACGCCTTCGTCCACGTAGAGCCCTTCGATCTGATGGAAGATCATGTGATGCGTGGCGTCCACTGTCTCCTTGCGGTAGCAGCGACCGACAGAGAGCACGCGCACCGGAGGAGGCTGCGTCTCCATGACGCGGATCTGCACCGTGGAAGTGTGTGTGCGCAGCAGACGTCCGTCCTCGAGGTAGAAGGTGTCGTGCTCATCCCGTGCGGGATGGTCCGCAGGCGTATTGAGAGCATCGAAGTTGTGATGCTCATCCTCGACCTCGGGGCCGTCGGCGACGGTGAAACCCATGTAGCGGAGAGCGTCCACCAGCTCGTCGGCAGTGCTCGACATCGGATGAGGGCGGCCCCGCTGGGGCGGGCGTCCCGGCAGAGTGACATCGAGAGCGTCACCTTCCTCCTGCTGCCGTTCGAGGACGGCCTGATGTTCGGAGAGACAGGCCTCGATCTCCTTCTGTGCCCGGCTCGCGGACTGGCCGACGCTGCGGCGTTCGTCGGCCGGCAGCTGCCCGATGCTGCCCAGCACCTGGCGCAGCTGACTGCGCCGGCCCGTGTAGCGGACGCGCAGCTCTTCGAGGGCCTTCAGGTCACCAGCGGCACCGATGGCCTCGACGGCTTCTAGGCGAAGTTGATCGATATCGCGCACGATCGTCATGGGTCATGTCCCTTGCGGGCACGGGGCCCGGAAAGTGGGGAGAAGACCCGGCGCCGCGGCGGCGTTGCGGGGGAGGAGAAGAGAGGGAACCAGCGGGACCCTCCGGAGGCCCCGCCCGCTTGCCGGCTGGCGCCGGTTGCGTGAGCCTACAGGTGGGCCTTGGCCTGCTCCACGACGGCGGTAAAAGCGCCGGGGTCGCGCACGGCGAGATCGGCCAGCACCTTGCGATTTACGGTGATTTCCGCCTTGCCGAGGCCATGGATCAACTGGCTGTAGGAGACGCCATTCAAGCGCGCCGCAGCATTGATGCGGGAGATCCAGAGACGGCGGAAGTCCCGCTTGCGGCGGCGGCGATCGCGATAGGCGTACGCCTGGGCGCGATTGACGGCCTCGCGGGCGGTGCGAAAGAGGCGACTGCGGGCGCCGAAGTAGCCGCGGGCCTGCTTGAGGACCTTCTTGCGGCGGCGGCGGGAAGCAACACTGACGGTAGCGCGGGGCATGGCGAGGAGTTCTCCTACTTCAGGCCGAGAGAACGATGGACGTTCAGCTTGTTGGCACTGGAAACGGGCTCATTCTTGCGCAACTTGCGCTTGCGCTTCGTCGACCGCTTGCCGAGGAAGTGGTCGCCGTACGCGTGTCGCCGCTTCAGGGTCTTGCTGCCCCGTACCTTGATGCGCTTGGCTGTGGCTTTGTGCGTCTTGAGCTTGGGCATATCGGTGCAGTTCCGGTTCGGTGATTCGGTCGGTAAGGAACAGGACAAAATACGGGACGCCCCGAAATCTGTCAACGATTTCGGGGCGTCCCGGACGGCCTGTCGATGCCTGAGGTCGGACGGCAACTACTTGAGCAACATGACCTTGCGTACCAGGCGCCGTTCGTTCGTCCGCATCTCGACAAGGTAGACACCCGCCCCGGCCTGGCGACCGGCATCATCGCGCCCCCGCCAGACGAGACGGTGATGGCCACCCTCCACGCCGCCAGAACTCAGCGTGCGAACCGGCCGACCCAGCAGATCGTAGACCGTCACCTCGACCCGGGTGTCGGCCCGGGAGGGGACGAAGAAGCTGATGACCGTCTCCGGATTGAAGGGGTTCGGGTGTGGCGGGTAGAGGACGGCGACACGCGGCAGGGCAGCCACAGTGGCAGCCGTCGGCAGATCCAGGCCCCTTGTCACACCGGAGGCATCCCGACCTACGGCGGCCTCGAGGCGGATTTCCGTGGCCTGTGGTGTCAGCCGGCGGAACTGTAACGTGGCGACGTCACCATCGAAAGCGCCCCCCCCGACGGGTACGGCGGCCAACTCCAGGCGCCCTGGTTGCTCCCCATGTGTCCAGAGGAGCGTCCGGTTGGACTCGGGATCGGTTGCCGATACTTCGTCGAAGGACAGGTGGCGGGGATCCCAGATGAGCCACAGGCCGGCACCGCGCAGGGACTCCTCGGCGCGCCAGTGGACAACCGCATCGAGGCGGTCGGCGCTGGTGGGCCGGTCGTCAACCGCAAGGGCCAGGCCCGGCATACTGGCTTCGACATCGGGCAGGGGCCGGGCGGCAGCGCCGTTGAAGAAGTCGACGAAGAGGAAGAAGTCGGTGAAGTCTACGGTGCCATCGCTATTGAAGTCGGAGCGTGCCGCCGAACCTCCGAAGTCGTCGGCGAAGAGGAAGAAGTCATCGATGTCGATGGTTCCGCCGCCGTCAACATCCCCTGGAAGGGCGGTGGCGATCTGCAGTGTGACCCCCTCCGAAGATGTCAACACATCCGAAGTGGCCTGGCCGCTGCTGAGCAACTCCACGCGGGCGAGGCCGATGGCGCTGCTGACGCCTGTTTCCGCGTCGCTGGCGACGTTGAAGGTCACGCGGCCGAAGAAGCCGTCGCCGGATACCGTGTCGTTACCGGCGACCTCGATCCGTAGGGTGCCGGAGGCCGGCTCGGTGGCGACAGGCAGCAGACCGGCACCCAGCAGGTTGGTCACGTCCGCGTCAGCGGCGACGGACTCGAAGCTGAATACTTCAGGATCGAAGGTCAGCTCCACGGCGTAGGAGAGAATCTCCAGCGTCTCGGAGACCTCGACATCGAGGACGACCGTGTCGCCCAGCCGGCCGGTGCCGGTACGGATTCCCTGATCGCCCGCGGCGAGGTCGGCATCGAGTGCGGCGCGGGTGGGTACGACAGCGGCGCCGGCGAGGGGGATCGTCACCGTGGGAATGTCCGGGTCGTTGGTGCCGAACTGGACCTCGGTAGTGCGGGCCCCGCGCGTGGTCGCGGCGAAGGACAGCGTCAGCGTCGTCGAATCTCGCAGGGTGATGGCATCGGTGCCGAAGCTGGCGGCGAAGGCCAGGTCGCCAACCTGCAGGTTGGTGATCGTCAGCGTTGTGCGCCCCGGGTTGAGGACACGCAACGTTGCCGAGGCCGTATCGCCGAGAGCCACATCGCCGAAGTCGACGGTGTCGGTGGCCACCGACACCTTGGCGATGGCGCGGGCATCGACGATCCATGTAGTGGAGGTTGTACTGGTGCCATCGGTAAGGTTGGCGACCACCGTATCGGCCGAGGTCGTATCGGCCAGATGGGTGAAGGAGCTGGCCGTGGATTTCTGCACACCGTCCACGAGCCACTGGAGGGTCAGCGGGTCACCTTCCTCGTCCTCGCTGTCGAGATCGAACTGAACGCTCTGGCCCGGATCGATCAGCACCAGTGTATCCACCGGACTACGCACCAGGATCACCGGGGGGTCGTTGACCTCGAGCACCTGCAGCTGGTAGGACTGTTCGACCGTCTGACCGGCGGGATCGGCGACTGCAAGGGCGACGGTGTGGGCGCCCGTGTCGGCCAGAGCCGGTGTCCAGGAGACCACACCCAGTGAGTCGACCGTCATGCCCGTCGGCGCCGTCACGAGAGAATAACTGAGAGTGCCGGCTTCCTCGTCGACGGCCTCGACGGCGTACTCGTACAGCGCATCCTCCGGGGCCGTCGTGTCGGGAGAACTCGAGATCGTCGGCACGTCATCCACCTCGATGACGGTGAGGGCGAAACTTGTGCTGTCCACGGCGCCGCCGGCGTCGGTGACCCGAACCGTGAGGGCATGGACGCCCACATCACTCTGCACCGGCGTCCACACGAGACGGTTCAGCGAATCGATGGCAACACTGTCGGGTGCCGTGGTCAGACTGAACGTGAAAGTCGTGTCTGCCGGATCCTCGTCGACGGCGGTCAGGGCAAGCTGAAAGAGCACGTCCTCCGTGGCGGTGGTGTCGCTCACGGCCGCCGCCACGGGGGCGTCGTTGGTATTGTCCACCACGAAGGTGAAAGTGTGGGTGTTGCTGGCGCCACCGGTGTCAGTCAGGCCGATGGTGACAGTGAACGTGCTGTCCACGTCAGACTGCGACGGTGTCCAGCGCACCACACCGAGGCTGTCCACCGTCATGCCCCCGGGGCCACTGTCGAGGCTGTAGGAGATCGTGTCACCGTTGTCGTCGACGGCCTCGATCGTGTAGACGAGTTCCACATCCTCGGGAGCCGTCGTCGGTGGCGTGCTGGTGACCCGCGGCGGGGGATTGGCGGCGCGCACCCGCAGGGGGAAGTAGTGCCGGGCGCTGCCTCCCGTGTAAAATGACGAGAGGCCCACCAGGTAGCTGCCGGTGTCTGCGAGAGCGGGAATCCACTCGACGGGAATCAGCTTGTCATCGCCGCTGCCGAAGACGTCACTCATCGTCGAGGGGCCTTGGAGCAGATCGATGATGATAGGATCGCCCTGCGCCTTGCCTGACGTATCCTGCACCGCCGGATCATAGATCCAGGTCTGTCCTTCGATGGCGATGCTGTCCGGCAGAACGGTGGCTACCAGCTCGGAGGAGCTTCCTGGCGTGGGCGGGCCGGAGTTCGTCGGACCACCGGTCTGGCCCATGTCGTTGCGCACCTGCCCGCCGGACAGAACCGCGTCGTTGAACGTCGTAACGGGGTTGCCGGCGTCCATGGCGACGGTGTTCACAGTGTCGAGTACACCGACCGTGTCGCCCGTCGGGATGATGATACGGGTCTTCGAGGTCTGCAACTCGAAGCGTTTGATCTCGGGATCGAGAAACAGGGGATCGCCGTAGACGTTGCCGCCGGCACTGGCGGCGGTGGAGAACACCGGCAGGATCAGATTGAGACTGTCGGTGGCGGCCGTAGTGTCGGGTGTGGTGGTCACGGTGATGATGTCTCCCGGCGTCGTGGTGTCCGGGAAGTCTTCGGCGGTGAATACGGTGATGATATAACTGAGGAATTCGAACTGTCCGGCCCCCTGGTCGATGATCTCAACACGGACGGAATGCTGGCCGGTCTGCGTCGAATCCGGCGTCCAACTCAGGATACCGGAGGTCTCGATGGTCTCCTCCGACATACCCACCGGAATGTCAGAGGAGTTGATGACAGTGAATTTATAATTGGAGTCATCGCTCTCGAAAGCGACGTCGAACTCGTACGGGGTGCCGACCTGGGCCACCGTGTCGGGCACATTGGTGACGAAGCTGGGCACGGCCACGCCCTGTTCTTCCAGGGTCAGCGTGTCGCGCACCGTTCGCGCCACCTTGACCGAGTCCCGAGCCCCGGACAGATACAGGATATCGGTGTCCCAGAAAAGATTGTAGCGGACCAGCGGTTCGATGCCGGAGGCGGAGTCGATGATTGCCGGCACGGCGTCGCCCGGGGTGCCGACGAGGATATTGTTGGAGATGTCGGTACGGTTGCCCGTGGTCAGGATGGAGGGGGCGTCGTTGAGATAGAACGTATTGTTGCGGATCACGTCCCTCTGCGAGGTGTCGGCAAAGGTGTTGCGCGCTTCGATGATGGCTCCCCCCGAGCCGCTACTGCCATTGATCCGGATGATGTTGTTCATCAACTGCAGGCGACCGTCAGCCACGTAGATGGCGTCGCCACCGAGAGTGGCTTGATTGCCGAGGATCCGGCTGTGGACGACGCGTAGAGAGCAGCTCTCACAGGACACGGCGCCGCCGCGGTCGGCGGTCCCGTTGACGAGCGAGAAGTCACGCAACATGAAGTCGGGGGAGGGTACCGCCACTTCGATGATTCGCGACAGGCCTTGCGCGTTGAGTTCGACACCCCCCTGAGAGCGCAGGTAGATGTTGGTCTGACTGATGACGAAGGGGAGCGTCTCGCCGCTGGAGGGCGAATAAGAACCGGCGGCGATGTCGATGACGTGCGGGCGGCCCTGGGTAAGAATGTGGGCCATCTCCAGCGCGTGCGTGATCGTACGCCATGGCGTGTCAGAATCCTGCACGACCATGTGGCTGCGCCGGTCGTCCCCCGTGGTCTGATTGACGTAGAACCGCAGGGCGTGGGCCGGCACGGCAAGGCCGGTGAAGAGCAGGGCGAAGATGAAGATTCTACTGACCATTTGGCATCGGATAGTCGGGTGATGGACGGGGCAGGGGGATGAGCGACAGGCGTCAGGGACGCTCAGCGTCCGACGCCTCAGGAGGGGGTGTCGCTCGGTTCTCCAACAATTGGCGCACTGTGGGTGGCATGAAGACGCCGTCCAGAGGCAGCCGCGCCAGGGACCGGGCCATCAGGTCGACGCGCTCGGATACGGACAGGTTCCGGTCGACGAGGATGCAGGCGTGGCCGTGCAGGCGGTAGAGTCCGCCAGAACTGCCCTCCAGATCCTCCTGACGGATTTCCACCGCCAACTCGCCGGCGACTGCCTCCAGGCTCTGCAAAAGTTGCGCGTTTTCCATCTGTTTCCGGGCACCGGGCGCCGGATCAAACCAAGACCCGGCTAAGATAGCGACGTCCATGGTTGGTGAACAGCTAAATTGTTGATAATATACCAGCCTACCGCGATCGAACGAGGTGACGGGAGACACAGAAAATCGAGCCCTGGATCTTGGTGACAAACGATGACAGCGTCGAATCTCCGGCTCTGCCGCCCCTGTTGTCGGCGCTGGGTGGCCTGGCAAGCGTGCGTACCGTCGTACCCGCACGTGAGGCCAGCTGGTCGTCGAAAATACTCAGCCGCTTCGCTCAATTGCGGCTGACTCCGGTGTCGCAGTTGGGGCAGGAAGCCTACACGCTGGAGGGCTCGCCGGCGGATTGCGCCAATGTCGGTATCCATCACCTGACTCCCGAGCCGCCGCAGCTCGTGGTCTCGGGCATCAATATCGGTGAGAATGCCGGTCTGGCCTTTCTGCTCAGTTCCGGCACGGTGGGCGCTGCCATCGAGGCCAGTCTGTCCGGTGTGCCTGCTGCCGCGTTTTCGGTGAAGCTGAGCCCGGCCTCATACGAGGGCTGGTACCGGAATCGCGACCCAGAGCCCCTGGCCACCGTCTGGGAGCGGGCGGCCATCATCGCCACAGAGATCACCGCCGAGATTCTCAGCGGCGGTCTGCCCGAGGGGGCCCGACTGGTTTCGGTCAACATCCCGGAGGAGGCCGACGCAGGGACGCCCAGAGTTCTGACCAGGGTCACCGACACCAGTTACGGTTCGTTTTTTCGCCGCGCCGAGGACGGGCTCCTCGTACATCATTATTCCGGATACAGGTGGACAAAGGCAAGCGCAAAAGGCGATGCGGAGGTCCTCGAGGCCGGAGCTGTATCGATCAGCCCCCTGCGCCTGCAGCTGGACACGACACCGACAGCCGCCGACAGATCACGCTTCGAGCGAGCCTGACAGCGATGAGAAGCGTACCATCCCGCCACAGTCTGCCGGCGATCCTGGTTGTTCTGGCGCTGGTCGCTACACCCATCTGGTCACAACATGGGACCGCAACGGACACATCGTCGGTGGACTCGACGGCACAACGCCGCGACCGGGGACTGGGTCGCACGATTCTCAGCGGTGCGTCGGCGGTGGCTGACCCACTCTCGGCGACAGAGGGTACGGTGGACGCCGTCAAGTGGAAGGCCAAGCGCAAACAGATCACACTGGCGGGGACGCCATATGGCGTGACCGGACTGCCAGTGGTGTACTACAGCCCGGGAACGGGATGGAACTACGGCACACGGGTGCAGATCGCGGACTACAGTCGCCGACCGTACCGCTACAAGCTGACCCTGCACTCGGTGAGTTCATCCGAGGGCAAGCGCAATGCCCACCTGCGATTGAAAGTGCCCCATCTCTCCGGCACCGGCTTCGGTCTGAATCTCATCGCCAGCAACCGGCGAGACATTCGCGCCCGCTACTACGGCCTGTCGAATGACAGCGACAACGACAGGGACCTGGTGGACCCCGATCATGTCGACTTCATCGACGAGGACTACTACCACTACATCCTCGAGAAACCCCGACTCTTCGTCAGCCTGCTGCGGCATGTGTATGGACCGGTGACCATGTCATTCGACCTGGGGCTGGAGCGGACCGACGTCGATCGAACGGGGGCTCAGTCCTTCTATCTCGACGTGGGTACACCCGACGGTGTCGTCGACGGCGTCACGGGTTTCATCGGCGCGGCCCTGAGCTGGGACACGCGCGACGACCCGACGATACCGCGGCGCGGCGTGTTTCATGAATGGAGTTACGAGACATCGCGCAATTCGCTGCTGAGCCTGTTTTTCGAAGAGATCGACTTCCAGCGGTACACCTTCACCGACGCCCGGTACTGGCCCCGGAGCAAGCGCCTCAATATCGCCCACCGGACGATCGTGGAGGCCCTGCGCGGGGCCGTGCCGCTATTCGCTTACGGAGAGATCGGTGGCAGTCGACGTATCAAGGGATTGGGTGGCTCGGATACGTTGCGCGGCTTCGACCGTCAGCGGTTCACCGACAACGTCCGTGTGCTGACGAACACCGAGGCCCGTTATCATCTGGGTACGGGGGTGGCCTTCAAGCAGCATCTGGAACTGCACGGCGTGTTGTTCGTCGACACCGGACAGGTGCAGCCAGGGTTCAACGAAATGCGGCCCCAGGACGTACACGTCACCGCCGGCTGGGGATTGCGGACCTACTGGAACGCCGACTTCGTTCTGCGTGCCGACCTCGGCCTCTCATCCGAGCAGGTCTACACCACCGTCAAGCTGCGCAATCTGTTCTGAGCTGACCACGGAAACGTACAGCGATCCAGGCGGCGAGCAGCCCGGCCAGCAGGTCCTTCGGCAGCGGCGCCAGGCCCAGTTGCAGGGTGTGGCCGAAGCCGGGATCGGTACCAGCCACAAAGCGCAGATTCAGGTAGAGGACGAGGACACCGGCGGCGTAGATGGTGAGCATACCCGCCCAGGCCGAGATCAGAGCCCGGCGGAACCCCGGTTGCGGCCCGGCAGCGAGACCGCAGACGCAGGCGCCGGCGACGAAACCCAGCAGGTAACCGAAGGATGGTTCGAGGACGTAGTGCAGCCCACCGCCCCGGGCAAAGACGGGGAAACCGACGAGCCCTGCCGTGACGTAGACGAGTTGACTGGCCCCGCCGCGCCAGGGACCCAGCAACAGGCCGGCAAGGCAGGCGACGGCTGCCTGCAGGGTGATGGGAACATAGGGCAGGGGAATGCGCAGATGGGCGCCGACAGCCGTCAGAGCCGCCAGCAACGCCACCGGCACCAGGCTGCGGGCGGTCACAGAGAAAAATCAGCTGGAGAGGATGGTCAACCGGCGCGGGCTGCCGCTTCGTTGTCGTGGGCGCCGAGCAGAGAGATCAGGCGCGCCAATGTCGACGGCAACTCGGGGCGCGGGACGACGCGGTCGACGAAGCCGTGATCGAGGACGGTCTCGGCGATCTGGAAGCCTTCGGGAAGCTCGTCGATCCCCATGAACTGCTTGATGACCGCCTGACCGGCAAAACCGATGCGGGCCCCGGACTCGGCAATCGTGACGTCGCCGAGCATGGCAAAGCTGGCGGTGACGCCGCCGTAGGTCGGATCGGTGAGGACGGCGATGTAGAGCCCACCGGCGTCGGCGAAGCGCTTGAGACGGGCGCTGACCTTGGCCATCTGCATGAGGGAGAAGGTGCTCTCCTGCATTCGTGCTCCGCCGGACTGGCAGACGAGGACGAGGGCTCTTTCATCCTCCAGAGCGCGATCGATGAGGCGGGCGATCTTTTCACCCGTGGCGCCACCCATGCTGCCGAGGATGAAACGTGTGTCCATCACCGCCAGGGCAACCGGATTGCCGCCGATCGTGCAGAGACCGGTGCGCACCGATTCGTTCATGCCGCTCTTCTTGCGGGCCTCGCGGATCCGCTCCGAATACCGGCGATGGTCGCGGAATTTCAGCGGGTCAGCGGTAGTGATGCCCGCGTTCAACTCGACGAAACTCGCCGAATCGGCGAGGAAATCGACATAGCGCTCGTGCCCCATGGCGAAGTGATTGCCGCAATGGGGGCAGACGAAGGCACTGCGCTCGAGGGCGTGCTGGTAGGTGGTCTCACCACACTTTTTACACTTGCCCCAGATGGCTTCCGGGATTTCACGTTTGATCTTCGTGAGGATCCCCGACTTCATTCTCTCGAACCAGTTCATACCCAACCCCGTCGTTTGAGGCCGGCGAAGGCGACTCCGGCCGTCACCAGCAATCCGACCGAGGCAACCACCGTGGGTGTCCAGTTGCGCGTCTTCACGCCGATGTCCCGGGGCAAGCGGGCCACAACAGCATCGGCGGCGACGCCCGGATCCGGCGCCGGGGTCGTCTCCGCCAGGGCGGAGGCGACGAGGCTGTCGGTGTGGTACATGCGATCCAGTTCCTGCCGCACGCCGTCATCGAACACGAGGCGTTCGGCCACCCGGTCGGCGGCCGCCCCGGTCAGTTCGCCGTCGGCGAAGGCGGACAGTTCAGTACCCCGGCGACGACCGGGCCACCACGAATTCAGCATGTGTGACTCTTCCTCTCCATTATTTCGGTCCCAGTCGGCGCAGACGCGAGGCCAGCTTGCGCCGCGCCGTGTAGATGCGCGAACTGACGGTGCCCACGGGAATGCCGAGGATGCGGGCGATCTCCTCGTAGCCGAGTTCCTCGAAGCTGTTGAGTATCATAACCTCGCGCAATGCCGCCGGCAGCCGGTCGACGACATCCCGCACGATGCGACTCGTCTCCCGGGACAGCAGGCCGGCCTCAGGCGACTGGGCCACCGGGTCGGACAACAGGGCGTCGGCATCGTCGGTGGACCGATGCAGGCCGAGCCGTCGCCAGGCGCTGCGGGCACGATCCCGCCGTCGGTTCAGGCTCAGACGCCAGACGATGCGCAGGATCCAGGTCTTGAGCGAAGCTTCACCGCGGAAGCCGTCGAGGGCGCCGTGGATTTTGACGAAGGCGTCCTGTACAACCTCTTCGGCGTCCTGGGGATCACCCAGACAGCGGTAGGCCAGACCGAAGGCGAGAGGATGGTACTCGACGACGAGGGCGCGGAAAGCGACCTCGTCACCGGAGAGAATCCCCTTGACGCGAAGGCCGTCTTCGCGGCGGGCATCTTCGGCTTCGTGAATCTGCAGTTGCGCGCGTGAGATCGTCATCTTCAGTGCAGACACCCTTCTTTCCCGGATTCTTCAGAAGAATGCGCGGCCTCACCTCGACCTGTCAAATCACGGCTTGCCTGGTGCTGGCCAACTTCCTGGTGCAGGCGGAAGGGGCAACTCTCGAAAAGAGGCTGGGAGGCCATCTGCAGGCTCTTTCGAGCGACCCCAGCCGTGTTACCGGGTATGCGGGCGCTTCGATGGCGGCCCGTTACATCGAGAACCGGCTCGTCGCCGCCGGCGCTGACACCGTCTACCGTCGGATCTTCCACGTACCGGTGCCCCTGGACAGAGGCGCCGGCATCAGAGTTCACGGTGTAGCGTACGAACTGCAGGGCATGTGGCCGAATTTGGCACGGACGTCGACCACGGTACCGGACGGCGTGGCGGGGCCCCTCGTCTACGCCGGCCGCGCCAGACCCACCGAGGTGGCGGCGCAATCTCTGGGTGGGGCCATCGTCCTGCTCGAGTACGACTGTGCCGACGACTGGGTGAGGGTGTTCGACGCCGGCGCGGTGGCCGTCGTCTTCCTCGCTGCTGAAGCCGGGGATCCGGCCGACTGGGCCCATCGTAGCGAGGGGGCTGTCCGCTTCCTGTCGACGAGTGCTGACATGCCCCGGTTCTATGCAGAGGTGGACGTGGCGCGCCGGCTTCGGCAGGCGGCACCGGCGCCGCTGGCGCGGTTGACGGGTCGCATGGACTGGACCGACGTGGAGGGGGCCACCCTGGTCAGTGTCGTCCCGGGAACCGACCCGGCGCTGCACGGGGAAGCCATCGTCGTGGCCAGCTACTACGATGCGGTTTCCCCTGTGCCGGCACGTGCCCCGGGAGCCGACCAGGCCTCCGGTGTCGCCGTCTGGTTGGAGCTGGCGAGTTATCTGCACCAGCAACGACCGGCCCGAACCGTCGTTCTGGTGACCGCACCCGGTCACTTCCAGGCGCTGGCCGGCATGCGAGACTTCGTCGGTCTGCTGCGCCGCCGCGCCGACGGCGAAGCCGCCGGATCGCCCCTGCAACGGCGGCTTCAACCACTGCGGATCGGTGC
This sequence comes from Candidatus Latescibacterota bacterium, assembly GCA_036011085.1. GTDB lineage: Bacteria > Latescibacterota > UBA2968 > UBA8231 > UBA8231 > UBA8231. The sequence continues at coordinate 24,028 of DASCMS010000057.1, read as the reverse complement.
GGTTCTCTGCCTCGACCTGAGTTCGCAGGGGAGTGTCGTCACTCTGCAGCAGGCGGGTACCCCCTACCGCGTGCGCACGGTTCGTCCGGCCTTGTTCGAGCGGGTCGAGGCGTTCGCCGGGGAGTATGAGGCCGAACACCTGGCCGGCGGATTGATCCTTGGCGGCAACCTGAAACCGATGTCACAACGCCGTGATGTGGGCCGCCTGCCCGAGCCGATTCCGGTGGATGGTTCGGTGGCCAGCCTGGCGGGGTTTCTCGGACTGACCCTGGTGAGTGCAGGGGACAGTCGGCCTCTGTTCGACTCGCCCGAGGACCGGCCAGAACGCGTGAACCTGGAGGGACTTATCCGCCAGGCCCGCTTCGTTCTCAGCCTGGTGCCGACGCTACTCGATGATCCGGGCGCCGACTGGCTGCCGGAGCGAGCCAAGGACTCCTTTGGCGTGCTGAGCGGCCGGTTCGTCACCTGGGGGGCCGGCGCCTTCGAGCCGGACGAGCCGGTACCCGGCGCTCTCGTGCGTGTGCGCTCACTGCAGCACGTGCTGGCAGGTGTGCGCGCTGATCTGATGGACCTGACGTCTACCGATGGCAGCTATGAGTTGCAGGGGGTGGAGGCCCGTACGCTGTACCTGAAAGCGGTACGCCTGGAGGCCTACGCGGCGGAGCCGGAGAGCGGGCGGCTGCACACGGTCATCGACCGCGGGGCGTCGGGCGCGGTGACCTACCCTTCGAAGGTGCAGATGGACCACAACGCCGAGGAACGCCTGCTCGTCGGTTTCGGCGCCCGGTCACTGGTCGTGCCCGATTTGTTCGACCCGCGATCTCTGCAGACTCTGGACCATGCGCGTCTGCTCGACGGCGAGGGGGATGCGGATTTCGAACGGTTCGGTGTGGCTCTGCCGGCGACGGCGGCCACCATCGAGCTGGAGGGGTATTTCGACGGTGCCGGACCGCGGAAGGATCGTGTCGGGGTGCTGTTCGTGCCGCCGGACCGTGCGGTCAAGGTGGTGATGACGAGTGGTGCCCTCGGTGTCGGTCAGCGCCTCCTCCTGCTCGGCGGAGATGACGACGATCCCATCGGTACCGGCCTGCGTCCGGACGCCGGATCGCCGGTCGTAGCCGGGCTCGCAGGACGGGTCGCCACCGATCTGACCCGACTCAACGAGCACCGTCTCGGGGATCTCGAGAGCTATGGCATCACCAGCCGGCCGCTGCGTCAACTGCACGAGGACAGTCGTCACGGGGCGCAATCCACGGACCCGGCGGCGCAGGCACGGGCCTGGAGCCTGGCTGCCCGAGCCCACAGCGCCATCGCCGATCTCGGCGCCGATGCTGTCACCGGTGTTCTCTTCGTCCTGCTGACACTGCTGCCCTTCTCTGTCTTCGCCGAGCGTCTCCTGTTCGAGGCCAGGGGGGTCCACCGTCAGGTCGCCTGGACGGCGATGGCCTTTCTCGGAGGCTTCGCTGTTCTGCGCTACTCTCACCCGGCCTTCGATCTGACGCTGAATCCGCTGGTCGTCCTCATCGGCTTTCTGATTCTGGCACTCAGCATCGGCGTCACCGCCATCGGACTGGGGCGACTCAATGAGCAGCTGCGCCGCAGCGTGTCGCCCGTGGTGGCCCGACACCGCTCCGAGTCGCACCGGACCGCCATGGCGTCACGAGCCTTCCTGCTCGGCGTGGCGCAGATGCGTCGACGGCCGTTGCGCACGGCGCTGACCTGCGCCACGCTGGTGTTGCTGACGTTTTCTCTGGTGTCCTTCACCGCCGTGCAGTCCACGGCGCGGTTCCATATGACGCCTCTGGCGCGCAGCGCGGCTGGTGCCGATGCCGTGCTGTTGCGCAATCCGGGGTGGACCGGCCTTGTCGGGGCTGTCCCCGACCACCTGGGGTCCAGCCTCGGCGTCGAGGCGGCACCCCGGTTCTGGTATGAGAAGCCGGGCCTGGTGCGATACGCCGGACGGATGACACGGGTTGCCGCGGCCCTGGGCCTGACGCCGCAAGAGGGCACGGTGAGTGACGTCGAGGCGCTGCTGGTGGCCGGCCGATGGCTCAGTGGTGCCCGTCACGAATGTCTTCTGCCCGGCGAACGGGCGACGGAGATCGGCCTGACGCCGGCCGATGTGGGGACGGCCACGGTGGACTACTTCGGCGAGGACTATCTCGTGGTCGGCCTGGTCGACGCAGACAGCTTCGACGCCCAGATCGACATAGGTGGGACACCACTGACCCCGCTCGATGTCGACGCCTACCAACCGGAGGAGCGACGGGCCGGCGCCGACCGTCGCGGGGAGGCGCCGGCCTTCGCCCACCTGCCGGCTCGCCAGGTACTGCTGTTGCCGGCGCGGGTGGTGGCCGGCATGGGACAGCACGCGCGCCTGGCGTCGGTGGCCGCCCCCTTGCCCGGGGCCCGACCACAGCTGGAGCGCCTGGCGCACAGCCTCGACGACAACCTCTTCGCCCGCTTCGGCGGCAGATCCTGGGTCGTGGACACCGCACAGGATCACCATATGAGTGGCGAACGCGGGGTCTGGGTACCGTTGCTGATCGCTGCTCTCATCGTATTCAACACGATGCTTGGCTCGGTGTACGAGCGCACCGCGGAAATCGCCACGTTCAATTCCGTGGGGCTGGCGCCGAACCACGTGACCGGTCTCTTCGTCGCTGAGGCGGCAGCCTTTGCCACCCTGGGGGGCGTGGGCGGCTATCTGCTGGCGCAGGTCGTGTCGAAAGTGGGGCTGGTAGCCGGCGTATTCCCCGGACTGGCGGTGAATTTCTCGTCGTATTCGTCGGTGGCGACTCTGATGATGGTCATGGCTCTCGTCGTGCTCTCCGCCCTCTTCCCCGCCCGCGCCGCTGGTCGGCTGTGCGTCCCCGGCGTCGAGCGGTCCTGGCAGTTGCCTCGACCGCAGGGAGATCTGCTGCAGCTGGCCATGCCGTTCTCGCTGCGTCTGAGGGAGGCGGCCGGTCTCTGTCGTTTCGTCGCCGAGTACCTGGCCACCTGTGACGAGCAGTCCATCGGGGCGCCATTCTACGCCGAAGAGGTGGACGGCCCGGGGCCGGACTCGGCAGACAGCCCGGCCGTCGTCGGAGCCACCGTGTGGCTGGCGCCCTTTGACAGTGGTGTGTCACAACGGTTGCGCGTCCACCTGAACACCGGCGAGGACGGCTACGCGACGTTGGTGCTCGGCCTGCAACGCACTTCCGGCGACGAGGGTACGTGGGTCCGCGCCAACCGCCATTTCGTCGATGGCGTACGTCGCCAGTTCCTGATGTGGCGGGCTCTGTCGGAAGCGGAGCGGGCGATGTACATGGGGACTCGATGACGCCGGCGGCAAGGTTCGAAGACGGGCTGAGCCCTCGGGTCGTGCTGGGGGCCTTCTTCATCGGTTTCCTGATGTTGCCAGGCGCGATCTACATGGGCCTCATCGCCGGGTCGACGATGGGACCGGCCGCCGAGTGGGTGACGGTGATTCTCTTCGCCGAGATCGCGCGCCGGTCCTTTGCGCCGCTGAGTCGACAGGAGATCTACGTCCTCTACTACATCGCTGGCGGCCTGACCCACGCCATGGCGGGCGTGATGCTGGCCGGTGGTCCCTTCGGCGCGCTGGTGTGGCACCAGTATCTCGTACAGTCACAGGTGGGCCAGGCACTGGGAATGGCGGCGCAGATCCCGCAGTGGGTGGCCCCAGCCCTCGACTCGGCGGCGCTGGCCGACCGCAGTTTCCTGCACCGTGACTGGTTGGCACCCGTGGCGCTGCTGGTGGTGGGTCAGGTGCTGGCACGAGCTGAATGGTTCGGTCTCGGCTATGTGCTGTTCCGCGTCACCAGCGACATCGAGAAGCTGCCTTTTCCCATGGCATCGGTGGCGGCACAGGGGGCCACGGCGCTGGCGGAGGGTGCGGGAGACAACACAGCTGGTGGTCCCGCCAGCTGGCGCTGGCAGGTCTTTGCCACCGGCATGGGCATCGGACTTCTGTTCGGCGGTATCTACGTGGGTCTGCCAGCGCTCACCGGACTGATCGCCAGCCGGCCGCTGGAGTTGTTGCCGATCCCCTGGATCGATTTCACCCGTGATCTCGAGCACCTGCTGCCGGCGACGGCTCTCGGCGTGGCCACCGACCTGGGTCTCGTGCTCGCCGGATTCGTGCTGCCGTTCTGGGTCGTGGTCGGGGCATTTGCCGCAGCCGTGTTTCAGGTGGTACTGAATCCCGTGCTGTACTCGGCCGGGTTTCTCACACGCTGGCATCCCGGCATGGACGCGGTGACAACCCATTTCGTCAACGATCTCGATCTCTGGCTCAGTGTCTATCTGGGCACGGCGGCGGCGGTGGCACTGGCGGGGATCGGCTCTGCGGTCAGCGCCCTGCGACGGCGCGGCAAGGGCACCGCCACCCTCGGGGCGCCTCCCCCGGGGCGGGGGGATTTCCCCATCTGGATCGCCCTCGGGCTCTACGGGGCGGCAGCAGCGGGGTATACCGGACTCTGCGTCTGGTTGCTCGAGGACGATGAGTTCCCCCTGCTTTTTCTGTTGTGCTTCGCCTTCCTCTTCACCCCCGCCGTATCCTACGTCAATGCCCGCATGGTGGGGCTCACGGGGCAGTCGGTGGGCATCCCCCTCGTCCGGGAAGGTGCGTTTCTGCTATCGGGATACCAGGGCGTCGACATCTGGTTCGCACCCATCCCGTACCACGACCACGGCCGTCGGGCCCAGCTGTTCCGCGAGGTGGAGCTGACGGGGACGAAGATCACCAGCATCGCCAAGGCCGAACTGCTCATCCTGCCCGTCATCCTCGGCTGCGGCTTTCTGTTCTGGTCGCTGGTGTGGCGCATGGGTCCCATTCCCTCCACGGCCTTTCCCTTCGCCCAGAAGTACTGGCACCTCATCGCTCTGCGGCAATTCATGTGGTTCTCCTTCACCGCCGAGGGGGGTCTGAGCTTCGCCGACGTTCTGCACGTGCCGTGGGCGGCGGGTGGCTTTGTCCTGGCGAGCCTGGGACTCTGGGCAGCGAGTGCCTGGGGCCTTCCCGTGGCCCTCGTCTACGGCTTCATCAAGGGTGTACAGAGCCTGCCCCACCTGCTGATTCCGGAGATGGCCGGAGCTCTGCTGGGTCGTTACTGGCTGGAACGGCGCTTCGGTCGCGACCAATGGCGTCGTCGTGCGCCGGTATTGCTGGCTGGCTTCGCCTGTGGCCAGGGACTCACCGGGATGGGGTCAGTGGCCATCGCCCTGATCGCCCGCTCCGTGGCGGAGTTACCCTACTGATGGCGACTTCCAGCCTTGGCACGACCCGCGTGCTCCTGGTCGGTTCGGTACTCCTGGTGGCCATCGCCTGGGGGGTGCAGCGGGTCGAGTTGATCTACGCCGGTGCCGAGGTCGGCATGGGCGCCATGGCGGCATTGCCGATACTGCTGCTCGCGGTTCTGTCCCTGCTGCGCCACAGGATTCCGCAACGATTGCGACCCGGTCCGACGGACCTTGTGGCCATTTACCTGATGCTGGCCATCGGCCTGCCGCTGGCCGGACGCGGCTTCGTCCACTACCTGCTGCCGGCGCTGACCACCGGGTTCTACGGTGGGTTTGCCGATCCGGCCCGGCGGTATGAACGCTTCCATCAATATATCCCCGAGTGGCTGGTGGTCCGAGGGGATGCGGCGGCAGGTTTCTTCGAGGGGGGAGAGGCGGTTCCGTGGGCGGTGTGGTGGCTGCCTCTCGTCGTCTGGGGAATGCTGCTGGCCGGGCTCTTCACGGCGCTGTGGGGAGTGGCGACGCTGTTGCGGCAACGCTGGCTGGGGGAGGAGCGCCTGCGGCTGCCGCTGGCTGACCTGCCGTCGGCCCTTGTCGACAACGGTGGCAGTCTGTTGCGGGATCGCCGACTCTGGGCCGGTGCAGCAGTGCCCATCATCCTCTACGGCGTCAACGGCCTCGATCACCATTTCCTGGTTCCCGGGACGATCCCCACCTGGTTCGATCTGCGGGAGGTGCTCATCGATGACCCCTGGCGGGCGATGGCGCCGTACACCTCTCGCTTCCGCTTCTCGGTTTCGCCCCTCCTGGTCGGGGTGGTCTATCTCATGGCGGTGGAGGTCTCCTTCAGTACGTGGTTTTTCTATCTGGCGACACGGCTGCAGCTCGTCCTGGTGGATCTCATCGGCAGGACAGGTGATGAGGGTGCGTTCATCGGCGTGGGTGGTCAGTGGCGGGAGTGGCCCAACTTTCCGCCGCACCTGCAGGCGCAGGCCCGAGGCGGGATTCTGTGTCTGGCTCTGCTGAGCCTGTGGGCGGCGCGCCGCAGTCTCGGCAGCTCATGGCGGGCCGCCGTGGCAGGATGGGGAGAGGAGCGGTCCTCCTGGATGGCCCTGCTGATCGGGTCGACGGTGCTGGTGTCGTGGACCTGGCTGGCCGGCGCCTCCGTGCAGATGAGTGTGGCGCACGGTGCACTCCTGCTGCTTTCCGTGATCGGCGTGACGCGGCTCCGGGTCGATGGCGGTCTTCCTGTTCTGGGCGCCTGGCTGCTGATCCCGAATCTGTTCTACTTCGTCGCTGGCACTGGCCCCGATGTGTTCGGGCCATCGACCTATATTGCCTTCGCTTTTCTGACGCTGCTCACCTTCGGCACGGTCACCCTCTGGCTGCCACTGCATCTGGAGGGGGAGCGCCTCGCGCGGGAGTCGGGGGGGCACGGCGTGGGCCGCACGCTGGCCGTGGGGGCCGTCGTCGGGCTGGCTGCCGGCGCGATCTTCGCCCTGGAACTGATCTATGACCGGGGTCTGTTCGCGCTGGACCAGAACGGAGGGGCCAGGTCCATGGCCCGGCTCGGACGCTACATTCAATATATATATGCCGAATCCGGGGCTGAACCCGGTGATCCGGACGGCGATCGTCTCGGGGCCGTCGGATTCGGCGCCCTGATCACGGCTCTGCTCTCCGCCTCCAGGCAGTGGTTTCTGCGTTCGCCCTTCCACCCGGCGGGTTTCGTCTATGCTACCGGCCTCGGAGGACTGCTCTGGGGTTCGGCTCTGGTCGGCTGGAGTATCAAGGTTCTGGTCGTACGCTACGGAGGCGCGGGAACATACCGCTCTCTGCGGCCCTTCTTCTTCGGACTGATCCTGGGCGAGCTGTTCATGCGGTGCCTGTGGGCGGCCCTGGCGCCCCTGGGAGAGCCGGGTTCGGGATACGACTGGTAGACCGATGGCGGATGTGTCGTCGGGGTTATCTTTAGTTGATACAAGCACATGAGAGGGTATATTACCCGCGCCCGGTAACCCATGAGATGAGCAGATGCCTCCACGCACCAACCTCGCACTCCTGATCCTGATCGGCCTCGCGGTCACTCTGTCGGCGAGGCAGACGGCGGCCGAAGAGCTGGCCGTGGCCGAACAGCTGGCCGTGGCCGATTCGGTGCGCAAATACAAGTTCCTGGGCAAGACCGCACGGGACAAGAAGGATCACGCCGATGCGGTCAAGTACTACACGAAACTTCTGACCTTCGAACCTGGCTATCACCTGGCCCACTACTATCTGGCCAGGGCGCAACTGGCTCTCGGTGATCAGGAGGCGGCCAAGACCGCGCTGTTGGCCGCCGCTGCCCTCAAGCCGAGACACGCCAACACCAAGCTGCTGCTGTTCCAGGTCTATGCCGGACAGAACCAACCGGATACGGCATGGACGTACCTCAGCCCCCTGGTGAGCGCCAACCCGGGTGAGGCCAAGTACAGGGGGTATCGACGCACGATCGCAGATCTGTACCGGCGCGCCGGGAAGATCAGGACGGCCATCGCCCACTATCAGTCCCTCGCCGAAGATGCAGCAACGCCCTCGGCGCCCCGACAGGAGCTCTTCGAACTGCTGGCGGTACTCTACGACGATCTGGGAGATCCGGCTCAGGCTCTGACGTGGCGGCAGAAGCTCGACGGGTCGGGTGGCGCCGGTCAGGTCGAGTCGCTGTCGAAAATGGTAGACCTGCAGATCGAGACGAAGGACTACAAGGGCGCGTGCGCGACACTGGAGCGACTGACCCGTATCGATTCGGCGGGACGCTATTCTCACTTCGTCCGTATCTCGGAACTCGGCGACAAGGCCGGCGACCATTCCATGAGACTGGCCGGCCTCGAAGGCATGGCGGACTGCCAGCCCAAGGATGTGGAGACGGTGGCCACCATCGCCCAGATCCATCTCAATGGTGATGATCTGAAAGCAGCCGACAGGTGGCTGCAGCGTGGCCTGCGGCAGGCCCCCGCCGACGCCCAGTTGCGGGTGCTGCGCGGCGATCTGTTGAAGCAGAACGCCGCCCCCGAGGATACGGTTATCGCCGAGTACGAGGTGGCTCTGAAAGACCCCAACTGGGCCTCTGTGGCACAGCAGCGCATCTGGCAGATCCGTCCGCCCGAAACCGAGGAGGAGAAGTTGAGGAAAGCCTTCTTCGGTCAGGGCGCCAAGAACGGCGCAGCCGACGCCGGCGCAGTATCGAACACACAATCCACCACTCCCTGATAGAGGCTTCCCATGGTGCAGCTCTTCAATGACGGGGGATGGGCGATGTATCCCATCGCCTTCCTGCTGGTCTTCGGTGTCGCCATCGCCCTCGAACGGCTCTACACCCTGTCACAGGCAGCGATCGATGCTTCCGGTTTCTTCCAGCAGCTCGAGGAGGCGCTGCGCAACGGTGGTGCAAAGCAGGCGGCCGAGTTGTGCTCGGAGACACGCGGCCCGGTGGCCAGCGTCATCCACGCCGGATTGCTGCGCATGCACCGTGGCGTCGACAATGTCGAGAAGACGATCGAGAATGCCGGTGCCGTACAGATGGCTTTTCTCGAGCGGGGCATGGTGTGGCTGTCGACGGTGGCCAATCTGGCGCCGATGGTCGGGTTCCTCGGGACCGTGAGCGGCATGATCGGCGCCTTTCAGGCGATCAAGGTCGCCGGTGACGTCGAGCCGTCCCTGGTTGCCGGCGGCATTTCCGAGGCGCTCATCACGACGGCGGCCGGCCTCGTCGTCGGTATCATCATCCAATTCTGCTACAACTTCTTTGCCTCCCGTATCGACAAGATCATCGCCGACATGCAGGAGCATACGGCGGGTTTCATCGACGTGCTCACCGAACTGGAGCTGAAGGCCAAGGAATCGTGAACCTGCGCAAGCGCGGGAGCCGTGTTCCCGCGGAGATCCCCACATCGTCGATGGCGGACATCGCTTTCCTGCTCATCGTCTTCTTCCTCGTGACGACGACGATGAACCAGGACAAGGGGCTGACCCTGCATCTGCCCCCGGTGGCGGAGACGAAACAGGTCCGGGAGAAGAACATCTGTAACGTGTGGATCAACGCGCAGGATCAGATCGCCTTCTTCGAGAACGAGCAGCTGACGATGGTGGCCCTGCCGAATCTGCGGGCTGGCATCGAGCAGCGGCTGGCGGCCAACGACAAGCTCATCGTGTCGCTGAAAGCCGAGCGTGGGGCCACGTACCGGATCTTCGTCGATGTGCTCGACGAGTTGAAACTCTCCGGGGCGACGCGCATCTCGATCGCCGAACCGGAAGGGGGTTGACGAGGATGAGATTCGCCCGCAAATCCCGCGTCGGTGCCACCGTGCCGACGGCGTCGATGGCCGATATCGCCTTCCTGCTGCTTGTATTCTTCATGGTTTCCACCGTGTTCGTCCGCTACCGCGGTCTGCCGGTGGAACTGCCCGACGCCGAAAAGATCGAGAAGCTCGAAATGCGCCGGCACGTGACCAGCGTCTGGGTCGGGGCCAACGGCGCGATCAACATCGACGACAGGATCGTCGGACTCGACCAGGTGGGCTCCATCATCCATGCCCAGCTGACGGCGAACCCCCGACTGATCGTATCGGTCAAAGCCGACGGTCGGGCCGAGTTCGGTGTCGTCTCCGACGTCATCCAGGAACTGCGGAAAGTCGAAGCCCTCCGCGTCAACTTTGCCACCGATCGCGAGAAAGACTCCTGATGCCGCTGACCAGACCAGCGGAACTGGTCCGCCTGAAGGCCCCGGAGGCCGATCTGCGCCGGAACTACTCCAGGACGTTCTGGTCCTGTTTCGGCATCTCGACGGTATTGCTGATGGCCTTCGTCGTGCTGTTCCCCGATCTCGACGCCGACGCTTACAGCAAGTCCGAGAAGGTGATCATCCAGATCGAGGATATCCCGGAAACGCGGCAGGAACGCCGACCGCCGCCGCCGCCCCGTCCGGTCGTACCCATCGCGTCGCAGAGCGACGATATCCCGGATGATGCGACGATCATGGAGACCGACCTCGATTTCGGCCTCGACGACCTGCCGCCGCCGCCGCCCCTGGCGGATCTTGCCGGCGTGGATCTCGAGGAGGAGGAAGAGGAGATCGTCGAGATCTGGCGTGTCGAGAAGCAGCCGGAACCGATCAAGAACCCGGCGCCGGAATACCCCGAGATCGCTCGCAAGGCGGGGATCACGGGTACCGTGACGGTACAGGTGCTGGTGAACAAGAAGGGAAAGGTCGAGGCCGTGGACATCCTCAAGGGCAACGAGGTGTTCCACGAGGCGGCCAGGAAGGCGGCCTGGAAATGGACCTTCACACCGGCGATCCAGAACGACAAGCCGGTCAAGGTCTGGGTGGCGCTGCCCTTCCGGTTCCAGCTCAACTGAGGCAAGTTGCCATATCTAGGTGTTTCCACTACATTAAGGACGGTTGTCCACCCCCTCTTTCTCGGATGACCACCCCCACGACACTCCCCGCTGCACCGAACCCCGACCCCCGGGGTTCTCTCGGAGGTCGTAGACGAACATGCGCTGTCCTTACTGTAACAATCAGAACGACAAGGTGGTCGACTCGCGGTCCTGCCGAGATGGTCAGGCCATCCGCCGCCGCCGTGAGTGTGTCGGCTGCAGCCAGCGGTTCACCACGTACGAATACATCGAACATGCGCCGTTGACCGTGATCAAGCGGGACGGCAACCGCGAGCCCTTCGACCGGGCGAAGCTGCAGAAGAAGATCGAGTTGGCCTGCTACAAGACGAGCGTGTCCATCGATGAGATGGAGGAGTTGATGGATCAGGTGGAGGCGGATCTGGGGAATCGGGCCGAGAAGGAGGTACCGAGCCATCAGATCGGCGAACTCGTGATGGGGCGGCTGAAGGCCCTCAACGATGTCGCCTACGTACGCTTTGCCTCCGTCTATCGACAGTTCAAGGACCGCCAGGATTTCGTCCGCGAACTGGAACAACTGGCGAACTGAGACACTTGCGAATGCACTGACCGTCAGGCCTGTTGACGGGCGCTGGCCTGCCCTCGCGGTCCTCTATCCTGAGGACTGCGAGGGCCTTTTTTTGTCTGTTTTTGACGAAATGTGCGCGGCGACACAAAAACCTTGACAGCGCCGAATGTGGGCCTGTATATTCGCATCGCTGTCGTGAGGGCCACAAGATGTTGTGGTTGTCGGCTGCAGCTTCGGCCGCTCTCCCCGGCTACATTTCCTTACTTCAACAGTATGTCTGGCTCCAGTCTTGTCGGGTCCCGCTCCCAGTGGCCGTTCGACAACGGGGGCTCTTTTTTGCCCGTTTTTTACCGTTTCTTGCCCGTTTCTTGTCGATCTAGGGAGGGTCCCGTTCATGTCGTCAGAGCATTCCGCACCCGAATCCGCATCCGAGTCCCGCTCCGCAGGGGTGCATCGTCTGGAGGATCTGTTGACCCAGCTGGAAGGCAATGGCTACCAGCGTAATGGTCACGATGAAGTCCTGGCGCAGGCCGCCGACGCCGAGGACTATTACGGCGACAACGACCTGGCCATCGATGTCCTGCGCAACAAGTATCTCGCCCCGGGCGAGACGGGACCGTTGCAGATGTGGGATCGCATCGCTCGCGCCATGGCTTCCGTGGAAGAGGATCCCGAAACCTGGTACGATCGTTTCTTCTCTCTGCTCATCGACTTCAAGTTCATTCCCGGCGGACGCGTCATGCACGGCGCCGGCCGGGACGAAGCGCAGCGCAAGCCGACCCTGTCGAACTGCTATGTGATCCCCATCAGGGAGGACAGTCTCGAAGGGATCTACAGCTGTCTGCGCGAGTCGGCCATGGTCTACCGCACCGGTGGTGGCGTGGGCACTGACCTGTCGATCCTGCGGCCCAAGGGAGCCCCCGTAAACGCCACCGTCGACGCGTCACCGGGCTGTACTGCCTTCATGAATCTGTTGTCGGAAAGCACGAACGCCGTGTCCCAGGCGGGGCGCCGCGGGGCGCTGATGCTGACGCTGCGTGTCGACCATCCGGACATCGAAGATTTCATCACGATCAAGAATGATTCCAGCCGGACGAAGGTGCAGTACGCCAACATCAGCGTGCTCATCAGCCACGAGTTCATGCGGGCGGTCATGGATGACACCGACTTCGATCTGCGCTGGGGCGGCAAGGTGCATCGCACCGTCCGCGCCCGCGAACTGTGGAATACGATCATCACCAACGCTCACTCCAGCGCCGAGCCCGGGATCATCTTCTGGGACACGATGAAGGAGTACCACAATGTCGAGTACGCCAATCCGCTGACGAGCACCAATCCCTGCGGCGAGCAGCCCCTGGCGTCGTACACGGCGTGCAACCTGGGCAACCTCAATCTTCTCAAGTTCGTTCACGATGACGGCACCTTCGACTACGAAGATCTCGCCGAGTCGACGCGCGTGGCGACGCGGTTCCTCGATGACGTCATCGACTACAACATGCCGAATCACGCCTTCGACAAGATCGAGGAGTCCGTGTCCTCGGATCGTCGCGTCGGCCTGGGGATCACCGGCCTCGCTGATGCCCTGGTCAAGATGGGTATGAAGTATGACTCCGATGAAGCCCTCGACGCCGTCGAGAAGATCATGCAGACGATCTGCTACTACTCGTACGAGACGTCCATCGATCTGGCGCAGGAGAAGGGCTCCTTCCCGCTGTACGACTGGGAGGGACTGTCGAAGAGCAAGTTCATCCAGGGCCTGCCGAAGCAGATGCAGGACCGGATTCGCGAACACGGACTGCGCAACTCGACGCTGATCACGGTACCGCCTGTCGGCACAGGCTCCATCGTGGCGCAGACGTCGTCGGGTGTGGAGCCGATCTTCTGCACCAGCTACACGCGCCGGGTGAAGCAATCCGACGGCGAGAGCTTCCGCGAATACAAGGTCTACCACCCGCTGGTGCGCGACCTGTTCGGTGACGATGAGAACCTGCCCGAATATGTCTCCACCTCACACGACATCGATCCGTACTTCCGCGTGAAGATGCAGGGCGTCATCCAACGCTACACGGACAGTTCCATTTCCTCGACGATCAATCTAGCCGAGGATACCTCGGTGGAGACGGTGGCCGACATCTATGTCACCGCCTACAAGGAAGGGCTGAAGGGCGTCACCGTGTACCGCGAGGGCAGCCGTGAGGGTATTCTGCGCTCGGACAAGGAGGAGGCCCCCGAGGCGCCTCCTGTCGTCGAGGGGCGCAGCGGACTGCACCCGCGACAGCGTCCCGCCGTCACTCGTGGCGTTACCGAGCGCGTGCGCACCGGCGAGGGCAACATCTTCGTCACGATCAACGAGGACGATGAAGGGCTGTGCGAGATCTTCAGCACCATAGGCAAGGCGGGTGGCAACGCGGCGGCGCAGTCCGAGGCGATCAGCCGCCTCATGTCGCTGGCCCTGCGTGCCGGTATCGATCCGCAGGAGATCATCGGCCAGTTGAAGGGCATCTCCGGTCCCAGCCCGGTGTGGGAAGATGGCGAACTCATCCTGTCGACGCCCGACGCCATCGGTCGGGCTCTGGAGCGCTACGTCAAACGCCGGGAGGGCGGAACCAGTGGTGTAGTGGCGCAGATCCCGGCGCACGCGGACGACGCACCCCCGGTGCAGGCGAGCGAGGGTGGCACGAAGACGATGGTGACCTGTCCCGAGTGCGGCTCGACGGTGGCCCATGAGGGGAGCTGTCTCACGTGCAAGCATTGCGGGTGGTCGAAGTGCTAAGCGCAAGCGCTTAGCACTTTTTGGGAGTTTCGCAGACAGCGCGAAACTCCATGGGGGATTCCCGGATAGGTCGGAGATCCCAAGCTTCGCAAACTGCGCGAAACTCGATTCTGGCTGGCTACTGAGTCGAGCAGGGATTCACAAGCAAATCGGAGCGGCGCCGTTTTCCGTGAGGGAGTGGCGCCGTTTCTGCGTCGTGCCGGAGTACACGACGGCGGAAACACCGAGGTAGGGTTTCGCGCTGTTGGCGAAACCCTCAAGCACGCGTAGCGTGCCCGAAACTCCCAAGAGCCCGCAGGGCTCAAACATTGATTGCCAGGCCGTCGTAGGCCAGTTCTACGTGGTCGGGCAGGTAGTCGTTGGTGGCTTCGTGATCGAGGTCGTGGGCCATGTGGGTGAAGTAGGTGTGCCGGGGCTGCAGCTGTTCCACGACTTCGAGGGCTTCGTCGATGGTGAAGTGGGTGGGGTGCTCCCGGTAACGCAGGGCGCCGAGGACGAGGACGTCGAGGCCGCGCAGCTGGTTCATGCTCTCTTCCGGGATCTCGCTGCAGTCGGTGACGTAGGCGAAGCCGCCCATGCGGAAGGCGAGCACGGGCAGGCGGCCGTGGATGATCGGGATGGGACGGACCTGCAGGCCGAAGAGTTCGAGGTCCGCCTCGATGATGTTCAGCGACAGGCGCGGCACCGCCTCGGCCCAGGCCGAATCGAAGGCGTAGTCGAAGACCCGGGTGATGCGGTCGAGGGTGGGACGATCACCATACACCGGGATCGGTTCTTCCTTACCGAAGCAGTAGGCGCGCACGTCGTCGAGTCCGTGGAGGTGGTCGGCATGGCCGTGGGTGAAGAGCACGGCGTCGACGTTGCATACGTCGTGGCGCAGGGCCTGCGTGCGCAGGTCGGGCGGGGTGTCGACGAGAATGGCGTGCTCGAAGTACTCGACGAGAATCGAGCAGCGCAGGCGCTTGTTGCGTCGATCCGTCGAGGTGCACACAGCGCACTCGCAACCGATGCGGGGAATCCCCACAGAGGTCCCGGTGCCGAGGAAGGTGATCTTCAAGGGAGTCGGGGATTGCCCGGTCAGGCAGGCACGCCGACGGCGGGTTGACCGGCCGGCAGTGTGAGTACGCTGGGACCGTCCGCGGTGAGGGCTACGGTATGTTCGAAGTGGGCGGCGAGGCTGCCGTCGGTGGTCACCGTCGTCCAGCCGTCCTCGGCGACCACGACCTCGGGGGAACCGAGGCTGAGGATCGGCTCGATGGCGAACACGTGGCCCACCTTCAGGCGTGGCCCCCGGCCAGCGGGACCGTAGTTGAGGATATGGGGATCCTCGTGCAGGCCGCGGCCAATGCCGTGACCACCGTACTCACGGATGACGGAGGCGCCGCCGGCTGTGGCGGCCAGCTCCACAGCGTGGGAGATATCGGTCAGGCGGCCCCCGGCGACAGCGGCTTCGATACCCGCATCGAGAGCGCCGCGGGTCGTAGCCAGCAGCTGACGCGCTTCTGCGGATATCTGGCCAACACCGATGGTGAAGGCACCGTCGCCGAACCAGCCGTCGAGCTTGACCCCCACGTCGACGCAGACCACATCGCCGTCCTGCAGGGGCTCGTCTCGGGGGAAACCATGGACGGCCTCGGCATTGATGGAGGCGCAGATACTGGAGGGAAAGTCGTGGTACCCCTTGAAGGCGGGGATGCCGCCCCGATCGCGGATCGTCGCCTCCGCCAGTTCGTCGAGCTGCTGTGTGGAGACGCCGGGCGCGACGGCGGCTTCCAGCGCTATCTGCACGCTGTGGACGATGGTGCTGGCGGCGCGAATACTGTCGATTTCGGCAGCGCTGCGGATCGGGATCAACGGCTGTGGCTCCTCAAGGGAATCGTCGTTTGTTGTTGTTTTACATAATAGATAGGACCCATAGGCGTCAAGGACTCGTTGCGGATCCCCGAGCCCGTCTGTATGTTGAGAACAGGCGGCCCGGGCTCTGAGCCTGGGCCGTATTCAATTTTGTTACACCAGATTCACTGAAAAGAATCACTGAGAATGGCTAAGTCACTGGTAGTTGTAGAGTCGCCGGCCAAGGCGACCACCATCAACAAGATCCTCGGCAAGGATTTCGTCGTGAAGTCGTGTATGGGTCACGTGCGTGATCTGCCCCCGAAGGAACTGGGCGTCGATGTCGACAAGGACTTTGCACCACGCTACGTGACGATCCGCGGCAAGGGCAAGATTCTCACCGAACTGAAACGGGCGGCCGCTTCGGCTGACACCATCTACCTGGCAACAGACCCCGATCGCGAGGGAGAGGCCATCGCCTGGCATGTGGCGGCAGCGATTTCGCCGAAGGAAGCCGACATCAAGCGCATCCTGTTCAACGAGATCACGCCGAAAGCCGTGCGCGAGTCGATCGGCAAGTCGAGCGATCTCGATCTCGACAAGGTCAATGCCCAGCAGGCACGGCGCGTCCTCGATCGGCTCGTGGGCTACGAGATCAGCCCCCTACTATGGAAGGTGATCCACGCCGGGCTGTCCGCCGGCCGCGTGCAGTCCGTCGCCCTGAGATTGATCTGCGAGCGCGATGACGAAATCTCCAAGTTTGAGCCGCAGGAGTACTGGTCCATCGATGTTCTGCTCGGGCACGAGACGGGTGAAGCCCAGGTGGTTTTCAAGTCCCGCGTGCTGCAGCACAAAGGCGAGAAAGTCGAGATCGGCAATCAGGAGACGTCAGACAAGATCGTCGCCGATCTGAAGGCGGCGACTTTTCATGTCAAGTCGGTCAAACGGCGGGAACAGCGCCGCCGGCCGGCAGCGCCCTTTATCACCAGCACACTGCAGCAGGATGCGGCGCGCAAGCTACGCTTCACCGTCAAACGCACAATGGCAGTAGCCCAGCAACTGTACGAAGGTGTCGACATCGGCGGCGGTGAGACGGTGGGTCTCATCACCTACATGCGTACCGACTCGGTCCGTATCTCCGACGACGCCATCACCGAGGTGCGCGAGCAGATCGGCAAGCAGTTCGGCGAGGAGTACGTGCCCAAGGAGCCGAATGTCTACAAGACACGCCGCGGCGCCCAGGATGCCCACGAAGCGATCCGCGCCACCTCGGCGGCCCGCACACCGGAGAAGATGAAACAGTACCTGGCGCCCGATCAGGCCAAGCTCTACGACATCATCTGGAAGCGCTTCGTCGCCTCGCAGATGGAGCCGCAGGTGCTCAACATCACCAGTGTCGACATCGAGGCGGGCGAGTATACCCTGCGGGCTACCGGCTCGTCGGTGAAGTTTCCCGGCTTTACGGCGCTCTACACCGAAAGCAAGGAAGAGGAGGAGGAGGAGGAGGAGACGGGTCAGGTGCCACCGGACCTCAAGGAAGGCGAAAGCCTCGAGTTGAAGGAACTGCTTCCCGAGCAACACTTCACCAAGCCTCCGGCCCGGTTCTCCGAGGCGTCGCTGGTCAAAGAACTCGAAGCCAAGGGCATCGGCCGGCCGAGCACCTATGCGCAGATCATCTCGACCCTGCAGGACCGCGAATACGTCGAGAAGATGGACAACCGCTACTTCGAGGGTACCGAGCGCGGCCAGACGGTGAACAAGTTTCTCGTGGCCACCTTCCCGAACATCTTCGATGTCGAGTTCACAGCCAAGATGGAAGACAAACTCGACCGCATCGAGGACGGCAAGGAAGACTGGGTCGAGTCCGTGCGCCAGTTCTACGGCTCGTGGAAGGGCCCCCTCGAGGACGCCAACGCGCGGCGCAAGGAACTGAAGCAATCCTTCCAGGAAGAGACCGACGTCGTCTGCGAGGAGTGCGGCAAGAACATGGTGGTCAAGTGGGGGCGCAACGGGCGCTTCCTGGCCTGTCCGGGCTACCCGCAGTGCAAGAACACGAAGCCACTGGAAGAGGACCGCGAGCCGGCCGAAACCGACGAGGTCTGCGAACAGTGCGAGAAGCCCATGGTCGTCAAGACGGGCCGGTACGGCCGTTTCCTGGCCTGCTCCGGGTACCCAGACTGCAAGAATGTGAAACCCTTTTCACTGGGTATCACCTGTCCCGAATGCAGCAAGGGGGACATCGTCGAGAAGCAGTCACGCAAGGGCAAGGTATTCTACGGGTGCAATCAATACCCGTCCTGCAAGTTCGCCAGCTGGGACAAGCCGGTGGCGGGTCCCTGCTCCCACTGCGAGGCGCCCATACTCTACGAGAAAGCCAGTCGCGGTGGCACCGCGTCACTGCACTGCAAGGTCTGTGACACCCGCTTCGAGGCCCCCGAGGCCGAGCCGGAGGGTGCCGAGACAGCGGCTGCAGAGACCCAGGATTCGCAGGCGGCGTAATCAACGACTGAATCTCGGGCGCAGGAGCGTGTCCGTGCCAATTCTCTCCCCCCGTTCCGCCACCGAGGTCGGCGTCGATCTGTTCGTCGCCGACCTTGATGCATCGGGGGGTGACCGCGTTCTGCCGCGCACACGACAGGCCTACGCCACCGACCTGAGCCAGTTCGCCCGCTTTCTGCATACCTGCATCGCCGGACCGACGGTGAGCACCATCGAGGCGGAGCACGTGAAGGCCTTCTGCGAACACCTGGCCGTCGAGGGCCGACAGCCGCGAACCATCACCCGCAAGCTGGCGGCCATACGCTCTCTCTTTCGATTTCTGCAGTGTGCCGGCGTGCGGCCCGACAACCCCGCCCTGGGTGTCCGGCCCGAGGAGCCGGCCAGTGACCCCGCACCCCTCACGCCCCAACAGATCCGCTCCCTGCTGCAGCTACCGGAACGGGACTCCTTTACCGGCGCCCGCAACCGGGCGATCCTGGAGTTGCTCTATGGCGCCGGTCTGCGCCTGGACGAACTGCTGGCCCTGAACCTCAGCCACCTGGATCTGGCCGGCGAGCGCCTGCAGGTGCAACGGCAGAGCACGCCGGATACCCCGAGTTCCGTGGCCCCCCTGGGGGCGCCGGGGACGGCCGCCTTGCGGGATTACCTGCTGCAGCGGGCCGAGGTGCTAGTGGACCGCGAAATGACCCAGGTCGACGCGGGGGCGCTGTTCGTCAGTGCCCGCGGACGCCGGCTGCGGCCACGGACCGTACAGCGAATCGTGGAGCGTTATCTGCGGGTTCTCGATCGGTCCGAGGGTGGGTGGAAGCACGAGAGGGCCCGTCGTCGCCACGGGCCTGGAACGCTGCGGGCAGCCTGCGAGCGGCACCTGGTCGACGCTGGCGCCGACGCCGGTCTGGTGGCGGCCCTGCTGGGCCGGCGCAGCGTGCGTGTAGCCGTGGCGGCGACGGTAGATTCAGAGGATCTGGTGGCGCGATACAGGAAAGCGCACCCGAGAGCATGAGGGTTGCAGCGATCGGAATTCTCGCGCTTATGACGCTGCTGGCCGCCGGTTGTGCCAAGCAGGCGCGTCCACCAGGCGGCCCGGTGGACCGCACGGCTCCCACGGTGATCGACCACTCGCCGGCGGCGGACGCCGCCTCGGTGCCGGCGTCGGCCATCGTCACCATCGACTTCAGCGAGGCCATGGATCGGCAGCGCGTGGAGCAGGCCGTGTTCGTGGCGCCCCGGGTGGAGATCGATATGGAATGGAGCGGCCGCCAGTTGCGTATCCAGCCACGCGGCGGATTGACGGCGGGACGCACCTACGTGGTCACCGTCGGCACGGACGGCCGCGATCTGCGGGGCAATCGCCTCGAGGACTCCTTCCATCTCGCCTTTGCCACCGGGGAGCAGCTCGACTCCGGAGAACTGGAAGGCAGGATCATCGGCGCCGACAACACGCCGCAACGTGGCGCCTACGTCTGGGCCTACGATCTGGCGAGCTTCGACGGGCGTACCGCCACCGACGATCCGGCGTACGTGACGCAGACCGGGACGGACGGTACCTACCGGTTCGAGCGTCTGGCGCGGGGGCAGTACCGCGTGATCGGTTTCGTCGACGGCAATCGCAATCAGCAACCGGATTCCGGCGAACCTCTGGCGTTGCCGTCGGCAGACGTCGACGTGGCCGGCCAAGGTGCGACGGCGGCGGGGGATCAGCGTCTGGCCCGTCGGCAGGTACAGCCGGCAGTCGTGCGCGCCAGCGCTGTGACAGGACGTCGGGTGCTGGTCGTGTTCGATCGGGCCGTCCAGGTCGATGATCTCGACATCGAGATGGGCGGTCTGTCGATCGAGAGCATCTACCGCGACCCTGCCGATGCGGAGAGAATCCACGTGAGGACCTCGCTGCAGGAGGAGGGACACACGTACTCTCTTCGTGTGCGACGATCGGGTATCGATCTGGAGACAGAAGACGTGGAGCTGCGCGGCACGGCACGCCAGGATAGCAAAGCACCGAGGGTGGTGCGTGTCGAACCCACCGGAGATGTGGCCTCAGCCCCCAGGGTGAACGTGATCTTCAGCGAAGCGATGGACACGACCCGGGCCGTCGCGGGTTGGACGGGCGTCGATTCAACATCCTCTCCCGATGGTGAATGGATCTGGCGTTCGGAGACCAGTATGACCTTCACGCCAGACACCCTGTTTGCGCCCGGTCTCTGGCACATGGAGCTGAGTCTTCTCGGTCTGCAGGACCTGGCCGGTCTCGCCCCGGACGACAGCTCGGCTGCCGTCACCTTCGATCTGCTGCCCACCGAGGCGCTGGCGACGATCACGGGTGTCAGCCTCTGGCCCGATGAGGTGGATGGGAGAGCGCGGATTCGACTCGAGGCAGTGGCCGGCGGGATGGCGGCGATGGCCGACTCGACGGGAAGCTTCCGGTTCGATTCTCTCGCCCCGGGAAAGTACTCGGTGTCGGCGTGGCTCGACCGCAACGAAGACGGTGACTGGGACGCCGGTCAGCTGGAAGATCCCTACCGCGAGGCGGAGCCCTTCGTCCTGCACGGCGACGTGCAACTCGAACAGGGCGACACGATGAGCCTGGCTCTGCCGCTGCCGCCCGCCCCTCCGCCGGTTGAGGTCAACCCGACAGGCGAGGCGCAATGAGGCGCTGGCTGCTGTGGGCGGAGATCCTCGTGATCCTGGCGATCCTGGGGGGCATCGGCATCGCCCGTTTCTCGCGCATCACGCCGGCAGAAGCCCGCGAGATCCAGCTGGAAGCCGGACTGATGCAGCTCTACGAAATGGAAGCGGATCATTTCGCCCGCCATGGCCAGTATTTCGCCCCCGACGACCCGCTGTACCGGGCCTACCTGCCATGGCTGGAAGAGTATGCCTATGAAGCGCGCCACGACCCCACGCGGGGCTTTTCCGTCGTCGTCTACGCCGATCTGGATGGGGACGGCGAGCTGGGAACGTGGCGCGTGGACGAGTCGATGCCGGAGGTCGTGCACCCGGCCGCCGACTGAGGAGAGGACTGTACCTGCCTGTCTGTCTACCGAGTGTGCAGGCGGGGCTCGGCGGCGATCCCGGACGGGTAGGTGCCCACGAGGCGCACGTTGGTGACAAAACCGGAGATCTCCTGCAGGGCCTGCGCCGCGGCACCGTCAGCAGGTCCGGCAAACTCCAGGTAGACGCCGTAGGCCCACGGTTGGCCGACGCGCTTGCGCGTCTCGACTTTGAGGATCTCGATCCCGCGTCCGGTGAATGACGCCAGGGCGGCCGGCAGAGCCGCCGCGGTGTGTTCCATCTCGAGGATGACGGACGTTCTGGGTGAACCGCCTCCGGCGACACCCTCTCCCAACACGAGGAAGCGCGTGAAGTTGTCGGCGGCTGACAGGTCCCTGGCTAGGATCTGCATGCCATGGTCGGCGGCGGCCTGTGCCGGCGCGATGGCGGCCTCTTCCCGCCGTCCCTCCGCCTTGATGATCTGCACGGCTCCCGCCGTGTCGTACACGGCTTCCACCTGAACGTCAGCCATGGCTGCCAGGTAGTCGGAACACTGGGCCAGTGCCTGCGGATGAGAGCGCACGCGTCGCACGTCGGCGAGGCTCGCACCCGGCAGGCCGATCAGACAGTGGATGACACGCAGGCGGATCTCGCCGGCCACGGGCAGGTGGTGTTCGAGGAAGAGATCCCACACCTCGTGGATGCTGCCGGCCAGTGAGTTTTCCACCGGCGCCATGGCAGCGCCAGCGCGACGGTCCTCGACGGCGGCAAAGAGATCGTCGAAGGACTGGCAGGGCAGAATGTCGACGGCGCGGCCGTTGAAGTACTCACGGGCGGCCAGCTCGCTGTTGCTGCCGAGCTCGCCCTGGATGGCGACGATCAGGGGGGGCATCACAACGTTCCCGGCCGTGCTCAGACCGCGATGGCCATGCGGATCGTCGGATGGGGGCGATAGCCGACAAGTTTGAAGTCGTCGAAGCCGAAACCGAAGAGGTCCTGCCCACGATCCTCAATCATCATGCGCGGCAGCTCGCGGGGCTCGCGGGAGAGCTGTTCGCGCAGGGGATCGATGTGGTTGTGGTAGATGTGGACGTCGCCACCGGTCCAGACGAAGTCCCCGGGCGTGAGGCCGGTGACCTGGGCGATCATCATCGTCAGCAGGCTGTAGGAGGCGATGTTGAAGGGAACACCCAGGCCGACATCGCAGCTGCGCTGGTAGAGCTGGCAGTTGAGGCGGCGGTCGGTGACCTGAAACTGGAACAGGCAGTGGCACGGGGGCAGGGCCATGTGCTCGATCTCGGCCGGGTTCCAGGCGGAGACGACCATACGGCGGCTGTCCGGATTCGTCTGGATCAAATCCAGCAGATTCGTGATCTGATCGATGGTACCGCCATCGGCCGTAGGCCACGAGCGCCACTGACTGCCGTACACGGGACCGAGGTCACCGTTCTCGTCAGCCCACTCGTCCCAGATCCTGACGCCATTCTCCTTGAGGTAGCCGATGTTGGTGTCGCCGGACAGGAACCAGAGCAGCTCATGGATGATGGACTTGAGGTGCAGCTTCTTGGTGGTCACGCAGGGAAAGCCGTCGCGCAGGTCGAAGCGCATCTGGTGGCCGAAGACAGCCCGCGTGCCGGTGCCGGTCCGATCGGCACGGTCCGTACCGTCATCGAGAACATGCTGCACGAGATCGAGATATGGGCGCATGGGCGAAAGGGCGATCCAGTCCGGGGAGGGATAGGGGCGAGGGGGGCGCTTTTGAATATAGGGACGGGGGTGAGCCGGTGAAATGACGGGCCGCCGTTGACGCGGATTTTGGGCCCCAGTATTTTCTCCTGTCTGCCCAAGCTTTTGAAAGAGGCGGCGTGGCCAAGTGGTAAGGCAAGGGCCTGCAAAGCCCATATCCCCGGTTCGATTCCGGGCGCCGCCTCCAATAACATTAAACGGCCCCTACTGCGACGAATGAGCGGTGGGGGCCGTTTGGTTGGCTGCGTCTTCCTGGATGCTCAATCAGATGGACGCGATCGACCGTGTTCCTGTTCTCCGTCCTCGTGTGAAGGACCTTGATGAGCGTCCCGCCGAGCGAGCTCGTTGCTCCCTCGGCGTCCTCGCGGGCTGGCGTAACTGATCGTCCCCCGTCAACGGGCGCAGCCACTTCCCTCTCTTGGGACTGCGGATCGGAGAATACCTCTGCGCGTTCGCTAGGCATCTGTCTGCCGCCCCTACTGTTGGGTGCTCTGGCTGACACGCTGGTGACACACGGAGCCATTCGGTGACCTCCTACCACTGACGACCCAACGGATTAACACTCCGTTGGGTATCGTCGGGCAACCGACCCGGAGTTACGCTGACGACGTTCGCGCCACTTCACACCAATGAACACTTGGCGAGGCGCTTCAGGGCGGCCAGCTTCTCGAGCAATTCCTCGGGGGACAACACGATCTGATACGTACCGTCGGACCAGACGGACTTCAGCGAAGAAGCGACATGCGAAGGCCGTCCGCCTTCAGCATCCAGAATCTGCAGACGCCCGGCGGCCAGGGGCGGCCGAATCACGTAGCGACACAGCCTCTCCAGGCGGACGCGATCCGTGGCGCCGGCCGCCGCGGATCATTTCGCCATCCGCGGAGTGGTCTGCCGCGACACACCTCGCCATCTCTCCAATTGAGCCAGTGGATCGAGTTCTTCTGAGAGTTCACGGAGAGACCACTGGAAGAATGATATGCGAT
>DASCMS010000056.1:0-16280 GCA_036011085.1 Candidatus Latescibacterota bacterium | reverse complement strand
GCCCGTCGCCCCTCTCCTGGCTCGAGGAAGGCGTCGGCCACGGCACGGATCACGTGCGGCTCCTCATAGTAGCCGTCCTGCACCTTGCGCCGGATCCACAACAGCCGCTCCTCGCGGCTGCGCGGCAGGCCATTGTCGCCCTCCATATGGCTGGGCAGGCTGTATTCTCGCTTGAAGTTCATGCCGATTACGTTGAGGTGTTTCGGGATCGAGATACCCACCTCGCGCTTCACCCTTTCGTGGTCTGGCCGCACCCACCGGGGCATCCTGTGAGGTCCCGGAGCGCTGTGCCGCCGATACTGAGCCGGTTGACGGACCGGATCTGACTCCGCCTACCCTGTATATCGACGATATGGCGATCTCGGCCACCTTCTCCGTGGCCGCTGTCAGGGCTGGGTGGTCCCTCACTGGCGCCACTCGCCCCGGATCGCCGCCAGCCGGTCCTGCTGTGCGGCGCTTCCCTTCTGCCACGCCTCCAGGACGAACGCCAGCAGCGTAAGTAGTACCAGGGCCGTCCCCGCACCGGCCACGGTCAGAATCCCTCGACGGGGGAAGCTGCGCGTGTGCGGCGGTGTCGCCAGATCGAGGACCTGCAATGTGGGCGTATTGCGTGCTTCGCCGTATTTCGCTTCCTCCAGTTTGGCGTCGAGAAAAGCGAGGATCTGTTCCCTTACCTGCATCTCGAGGGTCAGCGCCGCGTACTCGTGCATCAGGTCGGGCAACCGCTGCAGGGGTGGCCCGAGGCCACTGTCCTCGACGACGCTGTCACCGATCTCGGTGGACAGATCGCCTACCAGGGAGCGCAGGCGCTTCTGCAGCTCGCCGACCTGCAGCTCGAGGACCTTCCGGTCTGGATGTTCCGGTGCCAGCTGTTGCGACACGACACCGAGCTCCACCTGCAGCAGGGACAGTTCGAGGACGATCCCCTTGACGACGTCGACGGCGGCGGCAGTCTGGGCCTTCAGATCGACGATGCCGTGTTCGTTCTGGAAGTCTCGCAGTCGACCGGCATCCTGCGCCAGCTCGCCGCGGGTGCTATGCAGTCGCTCCGCGAGAAATCTCCGGGTGGCGCTGGCCTGCCTTGTCCGATACCCCCGGTTGAGGCTGTCCAGCAAGGCTGCCATGGTGTTCGTCAGCGCTGCCGCCAGCTGGGGCGTGCCAGCCGACACCTCGATGGCGAGACTGCCATCCCCTCCCCCTCCCAGCTCCCGCTCGACGTTCAGTGTCAGGATATCGATAGCGTGGTCACGGTGCAGTGCCTCGTATTCCCCGACCAGGCCGTGCCGGTCCACGGCCAACCCGAGCAGCAGACGGCTGTCCAGCAGGGTCAACAATCTCTCTGAGGGTGTGGAGGCACCGATGAGTCCGGCCAGCCCCGGCGGGATCACGGAGTTGGCGCCGCCGCCCAGCATCGACAGTCCCAGTCCCCCACTCTCCTCATCAGGGGGCAGTAGACTGGTACGTGCCGTCCAGCGTTCCGGCAGCAGGAAGCTGACACCGGCAGCGGCCACCGCGGCCACGAGGGTGCCCGTGATCAGCATCCGCCGCCACTTGACCAGGACATGGATGTAATCGAGAAGGTTGTGGTCGTCGGTTGAGGATGCCATGTCGCTCATTTGAGGATCGTGACGAATAAGAGCACTACGGTCGCCACCTGGCCAGTGACCTGCATACTCTGCGTGAAGATGGCCCAGTGGTCGCGCACCGGCTTCTCCTTGATCCAGATGCGATCGCCGGGCTCGAGAAAGTCGACATCGTCGGCATCCCTGCGGACGCCGGTACGGGCCTGGATGACGACCACGTCACTCGAAGCCCGCCACCCCAATCCGCCGGCACGGGCGATGTAGTCGGAAACTGAATAGCTCTCAACGTACGGGATCGCTCCCGGGTTGGCGGCCTGGCCGCTGACGAGCACAGTTTCCAGCGAGCGCGGTACGACGATCGCGTCTCCGGGATGCAGCAGGATATTCTGCTCGGCCTCGCCGTCGCCGAAAAGCTCGATGAAATCGACCACCATCTGGCCCTGCTTTTCGCGACTCTTCATGTTGAAGTACTGCTTCTCCTCTCGGTCCCAGGCTACGGGGGGAATGGCCATGATTCTGTTCATTTCCGGGTCATTCACCTGGGCGGCGTCAACATCTCGTATCACACGTGCCTGCGCCAGAGAGGCACTCTCCGTGAGCCCACCGGCCTGGTCCAGCACATCCTTGAGGTAGCTGCCCTCTTCGTCAACGACGTAGGAGCCCGGGTAAACGACTTCGCCGACGGCGAGGACCGTCGAGTAATGCTGGTAGTCGGGGAGCGAGCGTGCCACCAGCCAGTCCGCCGGCTGCAGCAACAGATCGGCGTCGGGATCGCCCGCCAGGGCCGCTGCCAGATCGACACGCTGCGGGCTCTGCCAGCGGCCATCGAGATAGCGGAAGAGGAACACGTTCTCCGGGTCATGGTTCGGCATTGGCCCCAGAGACAGTGCCGCCAGGTCACTGATGCGGTCCCCGGGGGCATGTTCGTAGGAGCCCGGACGCCGCCACGCCTCGCGTGAAAGGATGGTCCCTCCCCTGGACGGCACCACGATCAGATCGCCGTCCTCGACGAACGGATTGTGCCTTGTCAGCCCTGTGGTGCGGAAGAGCGTGAGGTCGATCCTGAGGACTTCGAGACTGTCCTTGTGGGGCTGTTCCATCGACTCCAGGTAGGTCTGGATCCGCCCTCGTTCATCGCCCTGCAGACGTCCACCGCGAATCAGCCGGATACCACGCCGCGAGGCGCCACCCGTGAGCCCCCCCGCCTTGCGGATCACTTCGCTGACCCGTTCGACGCCGCTGGCAATACTCACGCCAGGCTCATTCACCAGGCCGGTCACCGACACGGGGAACGTGCGCAGCTGGGCGAGCTCGAGGCTGATCTCCCCCGAGCGCAGCTGTGTCCGGCAGGCATCGAGGATCGCCTCCCGTGCTGCTGCCAGTCGCAGACCGCCAACCTGGACACGACCCACCCTGGGGATGAGGAGACCGCCCTCGGCGGTCACCGGCAAGGACACAGGCGCTTCCAGTCCGGGGATGAGGAGGACGAACTGGTCCCCGGGTCCCACGAGATAGCGGCCCGTCTCCAGGATCTCACGAAAGGCCTCCATTCCCAGGACCACATCCGGCATCTGGGCGTGCAACTGCTCGCCGAGTGCGTTCAGCTGATCCTCCAGTTCTCGCAGGTCATCCATCGTCGCCAGCTGTGACTGGCCGTGGCCGACCACTGCCGTGCCGAACAAGGCGGCAAGGGACAGCACCACGTGCCACAAGGGAGCGCGACGTCTGCCTGGCATCCTGGCCAGGTCGCGCGCGGGCGGGTGTCGATCTCGATCAGGACGATTCATGAATCTCCGTTCACTCCCGTTGCCAATGGTCACGCGGCCACGTCGACGTCTTCGACGACGACATCGATGACGGACACTGCCAGGGCATCGGCCACGGCGAGCCCTGACGGATTCAGCCGCAGCTGCTCCCCTGCGAAGCAGACATGGCCGCTGGCCGCCAGATGGCGCCACAGATCGGATGTCGCCAAGCGATGTTTTTCTTCGGTGGTCAGACGTACCCCTTCGCAGGTTCGCAGGCCCAGCCACAGTGCCTCGCCACGAGCCTCTGTCGGAGGCAGCGACTCCTCGCCGGCCCTGGCGCTGCCGCCTTCGCCGACGCAGCGGATGTAATCGTCGAGGCCGGTACCATTCCAGAACCTGCTGCCCGCCAGGTAGCTGTGGGCGGCGAGACCGACGCCGATGTATTCGCCCCCGGTCCAGCAGTCCCAGTTGTGTCGGCTGCGGTGTCCGGCACGAGCGAAGTTGGAGATCTCGTACTGTTCGTACCCAGCTTCCACTAGCACCTGAACCAGTTCCTCATACGCCGCCGCATCCGCGTCTTCCTCGACTTCGGGCAGATCTCCCTCTCGACGCCGCCGTTCGAAGGGTGTTCCCGGCTCGACGGAAAGAGCGTAGGCCGACAGATGATCGGGGCCCAGCTCCACGGCACGCGCCAGGGTCGCGGTCCAGTCGCTGGCGGGGGCTCCCGGGACGTTAAAGATGAGATCGCAGCTGACGCTGTCGAAGCCCGCCCCGCGGGCCACATGGTAGGCCTGTTCGGCATCGGCTGCCGAATGCATACGTCCCAGTCGCTGCAGGCTGTCGTCACGGAGGGACTGCACGCCGAGAGACAGCCGGTTGCAGCCAGCGGCGCGCAAGTCGCCGAATCGTCCCGCCTCTGCCGTTGTCGGATTCGCCTCGATGGTGATCTCCGGGGTGGAGCGCAGACCCAGCTCCCGGGCCGCCATATCGAGGATTCGTGCCAGATGGGCCGGTTCGAGCCGACTCGGTGTGCCTCCACCGAAGAAGACCGTATCGAGCCCACCCCGGTCCTGCAGATCCCTCCAGCTGGCAATCTCAGAGCATACGGCCTCAACGTATCGCTCGATCATGTCTTCACGTCCCGTGACGACGGTGAAGGCACAGTACGGGCAGCGTTGCGGGCAGAAGGGAACATGGACGTAGAGTCCCAGACGCCTGGGAGTGACGTGACTCATTGGACGGAGGCGCCGATCCGCTGCCACCGAAGACGTCCGGGGAGCGACGCCAGGCGAGCTGCGAACCCGGACTCCTCATCCTCTTCTCTGGCACTGAAATAGATCATGATAGCCCGACCGACAACGGCCTCCACGGAGAGGAATCCCCAGTGACGGCTGTCCCGACTGTTGTCGCGATTGTCCCCCATCAGGAACAGCTGCCCTGCGGGCACGGTTCGTGCCGCCAGATTGTCGCGTTGACCGCGGTTCGCCGCCAAGATGCGCGCATCGAGGTACTTCGAATACCGAGGATCCGGGAGACGCTCGCCGTCGACGTAGACCACCTTGCTGCGAATCTCCACCCGCTGCCCGGCAACCGCGATACAGCGCTTGATGAACGTGCGATCGGGGTCCTCGGGAGACTCAAAGACGACCACGTCACCGGGCTCGACCGTGTGGGCTGACACCTTCTCCACCAGGACACTGTCGCCGAGGAGCAAGGTGTCCTCCATCGAACGGGAAGGAATCGTGTAGCCCTGCAGAAACCACGAGCGTACGATGGCCGAACCGACGACGACGACGCCCAGAATGATCAGCCGGTGTCGCCGCCGCGTCGCCGCCTTCGATGACTGCGCCGAACGGCGTGGCGCCCGCCGCGCCGTCTTCCGCCTCGTTGTCCCTTGCTTGCCCACCCAAGCCGGCCACTGGCGCGGTCGGCGCCTACTCTTCCAACTGCAGGGCGGCGAGGAAGGCTTCCTGTGGAATCTCGACGCTGCCCACCTGCTTCATCCGCTTCTTTCCTTCCTTCTGCTTGTCCAGCAGTTTGCGCTTGCGCGACACGTCGCCGCCGTAACACTTGGCGATGACGTTCTTGCGGAAGGGTTTCACCGTCGTCCGGGCGATGACCTTGTTGCCGATGGCAGCCTGGATGATCACTTCGAACATCTGCCGGGGAATCAGCTCCTTCAGCTTGGAGCACAGCCGTTTCCCCCACTCGTAGGCTTTGTCCCGATGGATGATCACGGCCAGGGTATCCAGCAGGTCGCCATTGATGAGGATGTCGAGCCGGACCAGAGGGCCGGCACGCATCTCCTTGTGATCGTAGTCGAAGGAGGCGTACCCCCGGGACACGGACTTGATGCGGTCATAGAAGTCGATGACCACCTCGGCCAGCGGCAGGTCGTAGTGCAGGATGGCGCGTGTGCTGTCCAGGTACTCGGTATTGATATAGGTGCCCCGCCGCTCGTTGCAGACCTGCATGATGGGACCGATGTACTCACTCGGTACGAGCATCTGGGCGGCCAGGATCGGCTCTCGGATCTCGCTCAGTTCAGACGGTTGCGGTAGCTCCGCCGGGTTGTCGACCTCGAAGACCTCGCCGTTGTCTCGCACCGCCTCGTAGCGCACGTTCGGCAGCGTGGTGATGATGTCGATGTTGTGCTCCCGATCGATCCGTTCCTGTACGATCTCCATGTGCAGCAGGCCGAGAAAGCCGCAGCGGAAACCGAAGCCGAGAGCCGGAGAGTTCTCTGGTTCGAAACTGAGAGCCGCGTCATTGAGCCGCAGACGTTCCAGTGCGTCCCGCAGGTCCGAGTGGTGGTCGGGGTTCACGGGAAACAGCCCGGAAAACACCATCGGTTTGAGCGGCTGATACCCGGGCAGCGGCTCCACACCTTCGAAGCGCGCCCCGTCCATCACGGTATCGCCCACGCGGGCCTCATCGAGGACTTTGATGTTGGCCGCCAGGTAGCCTACCTGTCCTGTGCCCAACTCGTCCGTCTTGTGGCGTCCGAGGCGGAGGACCCCGATCTCCTCGACCTCGTATTCGCGGCCGGTAAAGTGGAAACGGACCTTCTGACCGGTGCGGAGTGTGCCATCCATGACCCGTAGATAGCAGACGATGCCTCGGTACTGGTCGTAGATGGAGTCGACGATGAGGGCCCGCAACGGCGCCTCCGGGTCGCCGGATGGCGGCGGGATCCTGTCGACGACCGCCTCGAGAACCTCGGGCACGCCGGTTCCGGCCTTGGCGCTGATGCGGAGGATTTCGTCACGTTCGCCGCCGATCAGGTCGAGGATCTGCTGCTCCACGGCCTCCACCTCGGCCCCGTCGACGTCGATCTTGTTGACACAGGGGATGATTGCCAGATCATGGCCCATGGCCAGTAGCAGGTTGCTCACCGTCTGCGCTTCGACACCCTGAGTAGCATCGACGACGAGGATGGCCCCCTCGCACGCAGCCAGGCTGCGAGACACTTCGTAGGTGAAGTCCACGTGGCCCGGCGTGTCGATCAGGTTGTACTGATACTCCTGTCCGTCACCGGCCTGATAGTGCATGCGCACGGCATGGGCCTTGATCGTGATCCCGCGCTCACGCTCCAGATCCATGCTGTCGAGGACCTGGGCCTGCATCTGCTGGGCTGTCAGGGTTTGCGTCATCTCCAGCATCCGATCGGCAAGTGTCGACTTGCCGTGGTCGATGTGGGCGATGATGCAGAAGTTGCGTATGCGGGACTGGTCCATGGGCTGACGCGTCGCGAGCCGGGGCTGAGAGCCGTCGTGCGGACAGGTGCGGGAAACGGAGTCTAGTGGGGGCAGGAATCGCTGAATCAGAGAAACTTACAGGTGCCCCATCTTCTTGTCAAACTGTCACTTACCGTCTTTTTCCCAGGTTCCGGCCGCCTCGATCACAGAGCCGTTGAGGCGGTCCAGGTTGGCCCGGGCACGGTGGTTGTCAGGATCAAGTTCGAGGGCCCGGGCGCTGGCCTGTCGGGCCTGTCCCAACTGCCCGCTGGCCGCCGCCGCCGCCGCGAGTCCGTTCCATATCCGAACGTCCTGGGGGCTCTCCCGGGCGGCAAGGCGGAAGGAAGCCAATGCCTGTTCCCGACGCCCGACGACGTGGCAGGCCGTGGCCAGCGCCGCGTGAAGCCCGGGGACGTAGGTCCCGGCCGCTACCGCCGTCTCATACACCGTGACCGCTTCCTCCCACTCGCCTGCTCTGGCTAACAGGTTTCCCAGATCGAACCCGACCTCGGCACGTCCCGGATAGCGGTCCAGAACCCGTCGGTAGGCATCCTGGGATGTCACGCCCTCATCCTCGAGGTCGAGCAACATCAGATTCACCGCCGCTCCTTCATAATCCGGGTCCGCGCCCAGGGCTCGATGCAGCCAGCCTCTCCCCGCCTCCCGCTCACCCTCTTCTACCCGAAGCAACCCCAGGTTGTTGGCCGCCGCTGCGGACGCGGGATCCAACTCCAGCACTCGCTCGTACAGGTGTTGCGCCGAGTCGGCTGCGCCCTGTATCTGCAGCAGACGCCCCCGATGCAGAATTGCGTCCACGTCCAGCCTGTTGCGCTCGAGCGCCGCAGTCAGAGCCAGCTCGGCGGCCTCTACATCACCGGTAGCCAGCGCCAGACGTCCCAGATTCGTCAGCGGTCCGGAGAAGACCGACGACAGCCGAACCGACTCGCCATAGGCTGACCGCGCCTCCTCGGGACGGGCTGACTCTTCGAGCAGCAGCCCCAGGTTGTTCCAGGCGCGGGCGTGGCCAGGATGCAGGTGGAGGGCACGGCGGTAGGCCGACTCGGCCGAATCCCGTCGGCCATCCGCATGGTATGCCAGCGCCAGATTGCTCCATGAGCGGAAAGAGTTCGGAGCCTTCTTTGCGGCTGAGGTCCACAGGGTTAACTCATTCTGCACAATTGATTCTGCAGGATCGTCAGGCATCCCAATACGGCACAGATTGCTACGGGCAGAAGCCTCGGCAGCGACCGCGTCAGCCGTGGCGAGTTGACGGCGAGGGCGAACCCGGCCAGCGGCAGGTAGAGTCGGTGCTCGTTGATGAGGACGTTCAGAGGTACGAGGAAGGGTACTCCGAGGGCGGCGATGAACCACAACGAACCAAGCCCGAATCTCGACACTTGTCCCCGGAGCGCCGACCGGTACAGCCAGAGCCCGCTGGCAAGAACGAGACCGGCAAGCAGCACCGGTGGGTCCCAGAATCCACCGGAGACAGCGAAATCATGTTCCACGCTCAGCCCCAGGGGAACCACTGTCAGTTGCATGTAGTAGACGAGGGCTTTGGTCTGCGTCCAGATCTGCTCCGCGTATGGGCGGACATCCTGCGACAGCGAGCGTGGCAGGAAACCCTCGACGCTGACCAGCGTTACGTAGAGGAAGGTGATGCCAACGTGTGGCAGCAACTCTCGCCAGCGCCGCTGACCTGCAGCCTGTCGCCACTGCAGCAGCGCCGCCACGGGCAGCAGGGCGACGGCTGCTGATTTGGTCAACAGCGCCGCACCATAGAGGAACACACTCCAGCCGATCCGGCGAGTCTGCAACAGCACGAGTGCCCACAGGACAAGGGCCATACACATGGTCTCGGAACGGCTGCTCAGGTAGTTGACCGCCTGTGAATGCACAGGGTGCACGGCGAACAGTAGCGCCGCCGCCAGGGCCACGCCTGCCGGTACCAGATGCCGGAACAACGCCAGCACGGCGGCAGCGGCCAGCCCGTGCAGCAGGATGCTGACAAGGTGCCAGCTCCAGGCGTCGTATCCCGTCAGCGCGTAGTTCAGGGCGAACGTCGTCTGCAACAGAGGCCGGTACATCGCCATGTCGGGCTCGGCGGAGAAGGTCGCCGAGTCGAGGAAGAACCCGGGAATCGCCGACAGCTGGCGCAGATGTGTATTGCGTACCAGCGCATGTTCGTCGTCGTAGTGAAAGCCGCCGCCCAGGCCGTTGAGATGAGGCACGACAGCGACAGCCAGAACGAGAAGCCACGCCCAACGGCTGGTCTCGATCCGCAAACTCACGGTGTGTCGCCCAATTCTGCGAGTCGCTGCCGGACACTGCGGAAGCCGGGTTGCAGTCCTTCGACAGAGCCATAGGCCTCGATGGCAGTGCGATGCCAGCGCGCCGCGGCCCGGTGGTCATCCGACCGCGTCTCCTGCCAACGCCGGAAGCTGATCTCTCCCAGGTTGTAGAGCGGCGCCGGATCCTCGGGACTGAGATCGGCCGCCTCGCCGAACGCATCGATGGCCGCCCCCCAACGTCCGCGGGTGGCTTCGGCCAGGCCCAGATCCTGCCAGTTCCTGGTGGACACCCACCTCCCCCAGTTCGATCCCGCGCCGCAGAACATCGGCCGCACGAGGATTCCCCACGTTAAGCAGCAGTCGGCCATATCCTTCATGGGCCAGCGCCGACTCAGGCTCTAGACGGAGGATCTCCTCATACTGCCGGCCGGCTTCTTTCCGCCTGCCCTGAGCGGCGGCAACGGCAGCCAGATTCAGTCGCGCCGTCAGGTTCTCCTCTTCCCCCGCCGCCTCGAGAACCGCCCGCGACAGGTGTTCGGCGTCCTGCAGCCAGCGGGTCTGTTCCGCAGACGCCGCCATGTTGAGAGCCTGATCGAGCCGCAGTGCCGCCAGATTCACCTGAGCGTCCACGTGCCCGTGTTCGAGGTCGAGAGCGTCAGCAAACGCTTTGGCTGCAAGATCCATCTCCCCCACCCGCGCCGCGGCGACACCCAGGTTCACCAGAACCCCCGCCGACGGACTGCGCGCCGCAGACCGGCCGAGCAGGGGCCGGGCCTCTGCAGCCCGCCCTGAGTGCAGCAACAGCCTGCCCAGGTTGGCCTGTGCTTCCGGCCAGCCGGGACGCAGACTCAGTGCTTTGCGGAACGCGTCCTCCGCCTGCTTCGTATGCCCGGCTTCCTCGTAGACTACCCCCAGGTTGTTCCACGGCGTCTCGGCCTCGGGCCGCAACTCGATGGCGCGGTCGTAGGCCACGGCGGCGCTGTCGGCCTCGCCAAGATCGTACCACGCCTCCCCCAATCCGGCCCACACCCGCGCCTCGGTCGGGGCGAGTCGGGCCGCGTCCGTCCAGAGACCAAGCTCGTCCTGCCAGACCGCGTTGCGCTGCACGGTGAGAGTCGCCAGGGTGGCGAGTCCGACGATGACGACAGTTCTGGGAAGTGTCCGCCACAGTTGGGCACCGGCGATCGTCAGACCCGCCAGCGACAGGTAGACGCGCTGCTCGCTCACCAGCACATAGAGTGGCACGACGCTGGTGATTGCCAGGCCGCCATAAAACCACAGAAGCCCGAAACCTGCCAGGTTTCGGCGCTGCCATGCGAGGCCCCCGAGACACAGCAGGGTCAGAGTCAGCAAGGCGCTGGCGACGACGGCCGGCTCGGGTGCACTGGACTCGAAGAACGGATGGGAGATGCTCAACCGCACGGGGCAGATGGACAGATAGATGTAGTATGCGAGCGCCTTGAACTGGGTTGGCACCTGCGTCGCCATCGGGCGGATGAATCCGTCCAGGGCGGTCCCGTAGAACCCACTGTGCCAGGAGGCACCCACGTAGGCGACACACGCCGTGAGAGACGCCACCACGGCCCCCATGTGTCCGCGGCCCGGTCGTCCCACCTGCATCAGGGCGGTCAGGCCGGCGCCGGCGATCGCTGTGGACTTGGCCAGCAGGGCCGCAAACTGACTGACACCGGCCCAGAGCAACCGGGGTTGGCTGACGACGGTACCGAGATAGAGCGCTGCCAGGGCGCCGACGGCGGCGAGGATTCCGGAGCGGCTGCTGACGTAGTTGACCGCCTGGCTGTTCAGCGGATGCACAGCCAGCATGGCCGCCGCCCACCACATGGGCACGGTCCTTCCCGTGAGTCGCCGACCGACGAGGAACACGAGCAGGACAAAGGCAATGTGGCACAGCACATTGACCAGGTGATAGCCAAAGGGGTCGCCCCCTCCCAGCGCGTAGTTCAGGGCGTAGGTGACCAGCAGCAGCGGCCGGTACATCGAGACATCCGGGTCGGCGGAGAAGGTGCCGCCATCGACGAAATACGTCGGCACCGCTGCCAGCGTCCGGATCGCAGTATTGCGTTCGACAGAGTGATGGTCATCGAAGTGAAACCCGCCATCAAGGCTGTTGGCGTAGACGATAAGGACGAGGATCGCCAGCAGGGCACATTGTTGCCTGACCCCCTCGATCCGCAGCACGTTCAGTCTCTCTCCTTGAGTGTGCGCAGTCGTGACTCGATCGCCTCCAGTACCTGCCGACCATTCGCCACCGCCGGATTCAGCCTCAGCGCCCGTTGGACCATTCGGTGAGCCTCCACCAGACGCTGACGAGCGGCTTCGTCCGTGTCACTGGCCAGGTCTCGATCGGCCAGTAGCAGCAGTACGCTGGCCAGGTTCTTCAGCGTCAGCCAGTCGCCGGGATGGAGATACAGGGCCTGGCGGTAGTGGCGTTCGGCAGCCTCGAGATGACCCAGATCCTGGTTGGCCACGCCGAGATTGCTGTGGGCCTGGTAGTGGTTAGGGCGCACTTGCAGGGCACGTTCATAGAAGATGATGCTCTGTCTGAGCAAGTCTTGTCTCGCCTGCCGTGTTTTCGCCCAGCGGGCCGCTTCCAGCACGGTGCTGCCGAGGTTGATGATGGCATCGGCGTAATCGGGGCTCTTCTCGACTGCGGTCCGAAAAAGCTGCTCTGCCACGTCCAGGTCTCGCCGTGTGTTTCCTCCTGCTCGCTTCTCGCTATACAGGGCGAAGTGCACCCCTCCTCTGTTGTTCAGAGCCCGCAGTTGCAGGTCGAGATCCCGAGCCCGCTCGTACGCTGTCGCGTAGGATTCGGACGCCGCCTGCCAGTGTCGTGAGCGAGTCGCCACGTCCTGCGTATGCAGCGCCGCGTCTTTGTGAGCGTTGCCCAGGTACAGGTGGGCTCGCGACATGAGCGGTGCCTTGCGTACGGTATCTTCCCACAGGCTGAATTCGTCCGCCCACGTCTGACTCCGTTCGATGGAGAGCAGGCTCAGGACGAGGCAGCCGGCCCAGGCCAGGACCCGGCGCTGCTGCCGCATGCCGAGAGACGCCAGCAGGATGCCGGCGCCGACACAGAGAATGGCCATGGGACCGTAGGCTCGGCGCTCATTGACGAGCACGTTGAGTGGAACCACGAGGGTAGGCAGCAGATGCAGACACGCCCAGCACAGCAGGAAGAGCGCCCGCCAGCAGGCGCTGCGCGCCAGCCAGAACGCGGCCACCACCATGGACAGCAGCAGCAGCAGAGGGCCGGCCACTTCCACACTGAAGTGGGTCTGTTCGGCGAACTGCGGTTCCACGCTCTGCCGAACCGGTGTCGCCAGCAGCATTATGTAGTAGACAGCCCCCTTCATCTGGGTCAGGGCCTGCTCCCAGGGACCGCGTACTTCCTGCGCCACGGACCGTCCCAGCCAGCCATTGCCGCTGATGATGGCCAGGTACACGCCGGCCACGACCCAGCCTCCCAGATGACGATGGAGGAGCCGCCGCCCGAGCCGCCGTAGATCGCCGCGGCAGAGGACGAACAGGTCCAGCAGCAACAGCGCCGCTGGCAACGTGATCGTCGTCGACTTGCTGAGCAGGCCGGCTGCCATGGCCAGCCAGGCCCCCCAGAGCCAACGCCTGTTCCCTGATTCGGCGCGCAGGTACAGGCAGACGCCAAGCAGATAGAACAGTACCGACAAGCTCTCACTGCGACTGCTGATGTAGTTCACCGGCTCGCTGGCCACCGGGTGCAGAACGAACAGCACGCCGGCGAGCAGGCCGGCGCGGCGGGAGCCGCCCAGCAGACCCGTGAGCCACATCACCAGAAGGGCACAACCCACATGCAGCGCCAGGTTGACGACGTGGAATCCCACCACATCGTAGCCACCGACGCCGAGCCAGGTACCCGCGAGATGATTGAGGGCGAAGGAGGTCACGAGCAGGGGCCGGTACATGCCTTTGTCGGCGTCGATGGAGAAGGTACCGGGATCCGTCAGATACGTGGGGATGGCCTGCGTGATGGCAGCGAAGCTGGTAATGCGGAGATGTATGTTGTCGACAACGGAGTGGACGTCGTCATAGTGGAACGAATTGTGCAGCGTGCCGGCCCACACGATGAGACCTGCAGCGAGGACGAGCATCCAGGGTCTCATCGTGTGGGTCATCATTCGGCCGTTTCCTGCGCAGCTTCCAGCGCCCGTCGTGCCGATGCATTCCCCGGCAGCAGGCGGACGGCTCGCTGCAGCTGTCCTCGGGCACGTTGACGCCAGCCGCCTGTCGGCTCGTCGCTGGATCTGTGCAGGTAGAGGAGTCCCAGGTTGAGGGCGGCGGTGCCGCTGTCGGGGGCCTGCCCGACGACCGTTTCATACTCCGCCTGTGCCCGGGCAAGGTCACCGGCAAGATGGTAGCAGGCGCCGAGATTGAGCCGGGCCTCGTAGCGGTTGGGTGCCAGATCGAGTGCCCGCTCATAGAGTTGTGTCGCCCGCTCGAGAGATTCGCCGTCTGCGCCCCTCGATTTTCCGGCACGGGCATAGAACACTCCTCCGAGGTTTACGAGGGCATCCACGAAGTCCGGGTGTTCGGCCAGAACGCGGGCCAGGCGCCCTTCCGCACCGGACAGGTCGCCGGCTTCGGTTTCGAGGATGGCGAGTCCGTTGTGGGCCTGCAGAGTGAGCATCCGCTGCACCGGGTCGAGAGTGACGACTGCCTCGTAGGCGGAACGCGCCCCTTCCCGATGTCGCGCCACCGCTTCAGGGCGCACTTCCCGTCGGGCCGCAGCGACGCGGGCATCCCCAAGATACAGATGAGAACGGGCCATGCGCGGCCCACGATCCACGGCATCCTGCCACAGTGCCAGATCGGAAGCCCACACTTCACCACGCCCGTATGCCGATCACCGCCGTGGGCGCCGTGCGCCGCGCCACCTTGCGCCCACCGGCCCGGGACACGGAGAGCTCGTAGGCGGCGATCAGCAGCGGCGCCGTGGCAGCCGTCGCCTTGCAGCACAAGCCCGCGGCCAGCGCCCCCAGCGACAGCGCTCTGTGCAGCCGGGTGCCGTCCTGCCTGTGACCCCGGATATGCCCCAGAATACAGAGGAGCAGGAACAGTGTCGCCAGAGACTCTGAGCGGCTGCTGATGTAGCTGACCGGTTCGACCGCCAGCGGATGAAGACCGAACAGCACGCCCGCAGCCAACGCCGGGCCTTCACGACAGCCCAGGTCCCGCGCCAGCAGGACCACGAGCATGCTGACCAGAGCGTGCAGGGCGACGTTCACGGCGTGCCAACTCCAGCCGTCCAGGCCCGACCACCAGTAGTTGGCGACAAAACTCGAAAGCAGGAGGGGACGGAACATGCCGGCGCCGGGTGTCCGTGAGAACGCAGTGGGGTCAGACCACACCACCGACCATTCTACCGGGGACCTGATCGACGGATTGTGCACGATGGTATGATCGTCGTCGAAATGAAACCCGTGGGTCAGGGTCTGACCGTAGACGAGAACGATCAGAAGGCCCAGCGCCGGAGCCCA
This sequence comes from Candidatus Latescibacterota bacterium, assembly GCA_036011085.1. Taxonomy (GTDB): domain Bacteria; phylum Latescibacterota; class UBA2968; order UBA8231; family UBA8231; genus UBA8231. The sequence goes on along the minus strand of DASCMS010000056.1, from coordinate 1,390 downwards.
GCGCCAGCTGGAGGCTGTCACGCCGATCACAGAGACAGAATCCTTGCCGCCAGCGACAGAAAATGTGGCGCCGCGGCGTGCCGCGGCCGCACGGCGACGACCCGCTCGTGTAATCTTCGACACAACCCGGGATCGGCGAGCTGTTCCAGGTTTCGGGCCAGGGCGGCGGCGTCGCCACAGGTGGATACGAGGCCGATTCCATCCCCCTCGATCAGGGCCCTGGCCGATCCTGTCGGCAGACTGGCGAGAACGGGCCGGGAATGGGCGATATAGTCGTAGAGCTTGCCGGGAACGGCGTAGGCGTAGTCCGAGGATGCCAGCGACAGAAATCCCACATGCGCTCCCGACAACACCTCGGTGACCCGGGCGGCAGACAGGTAACCACCATACGTGACTCCCTGTCCGAGCCGAGGCAGCAGGACCTGTCGGCAATAGGGATTGTCCGGCCCATAGATCTCCACCTCGAGGCGCTCGGCCTGTCGTGGTGCGTCCCGTCGCAGCATCGCCATCGCCTCGCACAGGATCTCCGGGGCCTGGGCGCCGGACAGGGCACCGATATAGACGACACGGACAGGTTCGTCCACCGGATACCCCGCCACCGCCTCCGGAGCATCCCAATAACCATTCTCGGTCAGGTGAAGGCGCTCTTCTGCAAGCCCCTGACCGATGAACCCTTCAGCCACTCTGTCCGTGGCGACGGAGACCAGATCCGCACGTTCGAGCAAACGCTTCTGCCAGCGTTGTGCCAGCCAGCGGCGGGGGCCGTGGGACAGGCCCAGGTACTCGTCACGGAAATCGAGCACCAGACGGGAGCCGGTGCGCCGAGCCGTGTGGTAGGCGGCGATGTGGTTGGCCAGAGGCGGGTACACCGAACAGACCACGTCCTGCGGGCCGACGATGCGGCTGGCACTCCGCGCCGCCGGGGCCACCCAGTTGACGTAGGGACAGGCGACAAGGCCGAGACGGAACAGCACCTCTCCCGTCAGGTACCAAGGCACCGCCCGCGGCCGGTGTACGGGCCAGGTGGAGTCGATCACCATGTCCGGATCGTCGACGAAGGTGCCCAGCGCCTTCGAGATGTTGCCGTGGGTGACCACCTCCAGATCGCACCCCCCTGCCGCCAGCAGCCTGGCGAACTGGAACCGCCGGTAGGTCCGCGACAGCGGCGGATACTGAGCGCTGATGAAGCAGACCTTCATGGCGCCGACTCCGGGTGTTGCTGTCGGAGCTGCTCCAATCGCTCTCCCGCCTGTCGCGCGAACCCGTGATACCTTTCATCGGCCCCGAGCCGGCGGCGAGCCTGACCGTACGCCTGGAGGGCTTCGGCATAGAGCCCGAGATGGTCAGCGGCCCTGGCACGATTGAACCAGGCGCCACCCACCGGGTCGTC